>JBBRUR010000053.1:0-32419 GCA_038247635.1 Chitinophagales bacterium | reverse complement strand
TTTGGTCCATGTTGGTATCATTTTAAAATCCGAAGTCCGGAAATTACAAACCTAAATATAATTGATATAATACGTTGATAATAAGGATGTACAATGATTTTTAATGATTTTTAGAAATTGACGAGGTCAGGTGTTCTGAAATTGCATCATATCCTCTGTGCCGCTTAAACGCATCAAAAAAAAACCTGGGATAAAATCAAGCCTGATGCACTTCATAACTGTCATTAAAAAAGGAGCTGATTCCGGTAGGTTGACTACCAAACGCCTTATTAAACCGGTCAAGGTAGGTATAGGTAGCTGCGGCATTCAAATGATCCATTACCAAACCCTCACCGCCCGGCGCAGCGCGCTTTACCAACTGGTTAGTGTTACTGGCAAACCCTGCATATAACGTTCATTGGCCAGCCGGGGCAGTCCAATTCAATTGTCCATCAGGGCTTACTTTATCCACAATACTAATTATTTCTCTATTGCTTCCATAAGCAGTTAACGCATGTATGCTATCTGTATATTTTGCAACGGATGAACTATTATCAATTGAGGTAATTTTTATTGTCAATCGTTGTCCCCCTTCAACCGCATAAGTTTTTACCAGCAATCGACCTGCGGCGATATCCGGCATAATTTGAGGCCCACCAAAAGGCCACTCCGTACCAACGTTCATATCAACTCCCATACCCGGTTGCCTGCCTTTGTCAACTGTTTAATGGAGCATCTCCATCCATTTGCGCGAAAGAAAATTTATATAAGTGGTATCATTGTTTTCGACTCCATAAATAGGTGTTATTTCTACCTCGCCATACCCACAAAATCCATTTGGCTTAATCGCCACGCAAGGTTACGTTTATCTACTGCATTTCCCATCCATCACCAACGGGCCCAAGGCTTCATTTGGTTGGTAATTGTTGGCCAAACATGCTGCGGACCGCCTGTTGTGCGTCAACAGAAAATATGGCTGTTACGGCAACTACAAGCGCCAAGTATATCTTATTCAAATTTTTCTTTTTCATACGGCAAATTTTGTAAAGTCAATCTCCATTGCCAATCCGTTATGTTTCCCCGGGTTTATTTAGCAATGATATTTGTAACATATGAAGGCGAAACTAATACCTGCCAGTATACAAGACCTAAACTGATATAATAAACCGGCTGGCAGTAATTATGGACCAGCCTGAGAGAAGAACATAGATGACAATAAATTTTAATTTTGCACATCATTACATTTACTGGTGAAAAGCACATCTTTAAACAAATTGCATTTGCAATGCTTGCAGGGCCCTGATATGCCCGCTGGCCTCTTGTTTTAAATTTTCGTTGTCGGAAAGGCTTTCCAGCTCCGAGGCTTTATGCATCATATCCTTATATCGCTCTGCATTAAAGCCTTCCTTTGGATTGGCTGCATTCCAGCTTGCTTCCAGGTAATTAGATAATGTATTGCAGCGCTCCAGCGGAAAGGCTATGGCTGTTCTAATATCAAGTGCCTCCCTGTACCAGGCGAGGGCTTTATCAAAATTATCGGAGTGTATTGCAGCGGGGTACCTGGTGTAGGCATTGCCAAAGTGGTGGCAGATCATGGCGAACTCGTAAGGGTAATCGACCTTGTTATAAAAGTTAAGCGCTTCGGTAAACGAAGAGACTGACACAGCAGCCCATACGCCTCTCTTTTTTACTTCATCCTGTATTTCGGAGTAGATAACGCCAAGGTGATGATGTATGTCTGCAAACACATGCGGGGCTTCTTCGCGGCCAAAAATTACCAGGCACTCCTGAAAAGTTTGCATAGCGGTTCTATAAAACTGTGGTTGTCCGCTTTGGGCCCACGTATACAATAACGTAGCTTTTCGCAGTATGGCAGTGCCTTTCAATTCGCTTAGGTCTTCCTGCTGCAAAATGGCAATTGCTTTGTTAATGTACCCCAACGCCTCAGAAAAACTATCGCTAAAATTGGCCACCTGCGATGCATCGATCAAAATCAACGCCTCTTCAGCCTTGCGTTCAGCGGCTTCGTAATATTGCAGGCATTCCCACAAAGTTGTTTTTAAGTTTTCAAGTAAGTACTCATTGTACGGCACAGTTAATTGTTTCATTCCAATACTGCACAACGAGGCTTTTATTTCTGTAATAGCATCAGAAGAAACAAGTGATTGCAGCAGTGGATGTAGCAATCTTTCGGCTTCTGCCAGCTCGTGATTGTCTATTAAGAACGTACTATAATGCTTAACCGTAAAAGCTTTTTGTTCGTGCGGGGCAATGGCATTTAACGCTGCACCAAATATCTGCCGTATATTTTCTACTGGTATGGGCTGTTCCCAATGGCCATATAAAGCTGCAATAGCATAGTTGTGCAATGAAGTAAAATCAGTGGTATCACCGGCTATAAAAAGGTCGTCTACTTCAATACCATTCGCCAGCCGGTTAACCAGGTCAACGCTTTGTAAAATAGTCGGGTAGTTTGCCAGGTAGTGATATGATTTTTCAAAATTACCCAACTGGCAAAATATTATCCCAAGCAACAAATCATCGCTATAGGGTAAGTTAATATCGAATAATACAGGAGGCAAGGCGTTGCACCAATCGGGCATTACAGTAATGGTGTCCTCTGCAATTACTATTTTCAGATTGCTATTGATAACACCGTCGTGTGTAGTATGCAAGGTTATCAATTCATCTAACCTGTATTCGGTAGCAATACAGCGGCTTATTTTTTCTGCCCATTCAGTTGAAACAAATATTGAAATCATCTGCTGTTAATTTTAGGTTCTTCTGTATTTTTCTATCACCCTTTTTAAATGCCTTTCGCTTACTTTAACAGCTTCTATAAAACCGTATCAACAACCGCAAAGGTTAATAACCCAATTCAACCCCATACTTACTTTTAACCAATCATTGTAAACTTGCATTATAGATCTTCTCACGGTAATCCAACACCAAAATGCTTTGGGTAAAAATGACATCTGCATTTATTTGTTGGTAAACGTTGTACATACCCTGTAATGAATACATGTAAATATGGCTAAAAAAATATTGTGATTATTTTCATAGCGCTTTCCGCTTGAAATGGTAAATCTCTGTCTGCCGGGTCAATATCATTGTCAATGACCAGTTCCTGAATGGTTACTGACTTATCGCCCCTGCTGTTTTTTAATTTAAGCATCACCATTGCCGTTTTATGCAGGCTCTTAAAAAGCTCGTCCTCTGCCGATGCTAACAATAGTATTTTGCGCTGGGCATAGTACACGAGGTTTACATGACTGGCATCACCAAAAAACTCATTGGCAAGGGGTGCATCAATAACCAGGTGGCTGTTTGCCAGCGCTATCTGTGGCATTGATATTTTAGTTTACTTTTTCGCACAACTCATTCTTTATCAGGTGTATAACTTTATCGCCAGCCAGCCTTACGGGTTCACTTAGGTTTATTTCTATTCTGGTATCATCCACTGCTATCAGGTACACCTGTATGTTTGCCGGATAGTCGTTCTGCAAAATTTTTTTAGCATACGACAATGCCTGGTCCCATTTCAGGCTATGCAAAAAAACCATTGGGTCATCAATCGGCGCTCTTAATACTTCTTCGGCAGGCACTTTGTACAGGGTGCCTGGGGCGTCGCCTGTATTAATGACTGCATCTACTAAAATGATAGCAGCATGATCTTTTAATTTAAACAATACTTCAAAAGCACCTGTACCCATATCAAATATGCTGATTTGCTCATTATCTGAAAAAATCTTTTTCAGTTCCTCAACAACATAAAGGCCTATGGCATCATCGCTGCGGCAGGGGTTTCCAAAACCCATTATGGCGGTTTTAATCATATTTCGGTTGGGGTATAAATTGATTTCTACCTGAAATTAATAAAATATCGAAAGGCATTTTTTTATTAACCATCATATTTTAAAAGGTAGTTTAAAATATGCCTCCCATAAATAGTTTGTGAAAAAAGCTATTGAAAAACAATGCCCGTAATTAAAACTACGGGCATTTTTTTATGCTGCATTTTCATAAAATAATCAAAGCTTAAATCTTGCCAATTCTACACCCGACCTGGCATCGTGCGCATGCACGGTACATACAAGGCAACTATCAAACGACCGGGCTACCATACCAACTTCCACAGGGTCGTTGCTGTCTTCAATTTCGGTTCCTTCCAATGCAGTTTCAATCGGGCCCGATTTGCCTTCGTCGTCGTTAGGGCCTACGTTCCATGTAGTGGGGGCCATTACCTGGTAATTTTTAATTACCCCATCCTTAATATCTATCCAGTGAGCCAATGCTCCACGGGCGGCTTCGGTGGCGCCAAATCCCTGTCCATCCCTTTCTTCGGGCTTAATATAAAATTCGCCATCCAAATCTATTTCGCTCAGCCATTTGTTCAGGAGTTCAAATATTCGGGCGGACTCATGTACCCTTGCCAGTGTTCTTGTAAAAACACTTGGTCCCATTACATCCATAATGTCGCCAAATAAAGGGTCTTTAGTTTGATGCTCAAGGTTAGCCGGATTGGCATTCATAATTACCCTGGCAAGTGGACCTGCTTCGGCAGCCATGCCGTTGTATCTCGGGGCCTTACTCCAGCTATATTTTTCGTTGAAATTACTGTTGGCAAGGTTTTGCGATTGTACGGGGGTAGGTAATGGTTGGTTCCATGGGTGCGCCGCCGGCACGTCTTCAAACCAGGTGTGTTTTACGTGTTCTTTTATGTCGAGGTGATTAAACTCATGATAACTTTTACCATCAAAAAAACCGCTTGAACTAATAAGCGCCTGGTTACGGCTGTCGATGGTGGGGTGGTTATACCTGTCTTTATGCAGGTAGGTACCAAAGGCAATGAACCTGCCAACACCTTGTCCAAATTTATCTAAACCAAACTCAATGGCCGCCCTCACAAACAATCCCAGGTCGCTGTCGTGCTGCGATTGGTTTTCGTGTACCCAGGCCATTAAATCATCCCACGTTTTTATTTGCAAATAGCGGTCGATAGAGCACCCCAGCCAAATAGTTTCGAGCCAGTCATTTCTAAACTGGTTCAAAATGGCATGCGCCCTGGTTATGTCCTTTAATGTAGGGGCACACATAACACCACCGGGTATCATGTAGCTGCTATGTGGCCATTGACCACCAAAAAGTGCATACACTTCAACGGGCCTTCCGCTGGCTGTTACTCCTTTTTGAAACGACGTGCCAACATAAGCCGCAAAGCGTTTTACCACCTCGTTGTATAAAGGCTTATTGGCAAATTTCTTATTCGCCATATCGGTAGCAAAAATGGCATAAAACCAACGGGGAATACTTTGTAAAGTTTCGGCTGCCTGGCCAATGGCTCTTAACAGCAGGGCATTGGGTGGTAGCGTTGTTTTCCATGCGGTATCCAGTGCAGACGATGCGCAATACAAATGCGATCCGCCACAAATACCACAGATACGCGGGGTTACAATCAAACCGCTTTGGGGGTCTTTACCCTCCATAATTTTTTCAAAACCCCTAAACATAGAGGCTTGTGTGTGTGCCCGGGTTACTACCCCATTTTCCATGTACACCTTTACATCAAGGTCGCCTTCCACACGCCCAACCGGCGAAATATTAAGTTCTTTTACTATTGTTGACATTATCAAAAAATTTAAGGGTGGATCTATTTAGATGTTTCAAAATGTTCCTGGTCTACGCCAAATGTCTTTTCTAGTTTGCCCATCACTTTTTCTACGCCTGCCCTTGTGTAGTAGCCAAGCTTAGATACGCCGGTGGGTACATCCTTGGGTAAAAATCCCAGGTGCTTCATTGTTTTGAAAACGCTGCCTTTAATTAAATCGTGGTGGGGAAAACCTGGCTCGGTGCAGCCAAGACATGGATGGTTGGCCCTTGTTTTGCTTGAAGTGCGGTTCCATAATATACGGTTGCAGCTCGCCCTGGTCATTGGCCCACGGCAGCCAACCTCATAAAACAGGCAACCGCCCCGTTTGCCAAAGCCGCCATCTATTTTTTGTGAAAAACTGATGGCATTGGGACACCCTGTTTGTACAAAATCGGTAAAGAAAGTTTTTGGTCTGTGGAAATCATCTATCAAAACATCTTTTATTCTGCCGGTAGAAATGGCTACCAATATTTGTGTGATCCAATCAGGGTGCGCCGGGCAACCGGGTATATTGATTACCGGCAAGCCACCCTTTGATACATAATCCTTACCAAGAAAGCCACCCTTCTCCTTTTTCAAAAACTGCATGCCTGTGCTCCCGCTTGGGTTTGGTGGCACCGCCGGAATGCCGCCCCAGGTGGCACAATCGCCAATGGCAACTACGTAGCCGGCAACCTGCGATAATTCCATTACCCAATCTTTCATTGGCCGTTCGCAAAAATAGTTCATGGTACCGGTGCCCTTTGGTCCTTCAATAATAGATCCCTCGTACACGAGGATGTCCATTTGCACCTTTCCGGAAATAATGTCTTTTAACAGGTGTTCTACCTGTACGCCTATTTCTAAACCAATAGAGGGATGCCAAAGAATATTGACACCAAAATCGACAACCAGTTCAACTACTGTAGGTTCTTCAGCATTGAGAAACGACATGGTATTGCCGCTGCAGGCTCCGCCTTGTAGCCATAGTACATTAGCCATTTACAATTGTTTTTTAAGATGGAGGAATAAGTTTGATCATAAACTTAGAAAAAATTTTCTAAGTTTAGAAATCATTTTCTAATTATTTTTTTCAGTGTTTTAGTTTTTTGACGAAAAGAACTAGAAATTTAAACATTGTGGCCATTAAAAAATGGCCGGCGCAATAATTTGATTAAACTCCAGCATTCCTTTGGGGGTAAAATAAGGAAATAGCAAATGCCACAACGCTTTCTTAAACAGCTCTTCTTTTACGATCTTTCCACGTAGTTGTTGTTGCGGAATCCAAAAGGTGATGGTAAGCAGTAATGACTGGGCCAACTGCTCGTCACTTCCTTTAAATACTTCGGGTTGAAGGATACCCTTTCTTATATTCAACTGAATGCGTTTTTTTAGCTGAAGTAGTATTTTGTTATTGATATCGTCCCACTCGGCTTTAATAGTTGGATAGGCGCGTTCTATTTCCCAAAGGTTATTGAGAAGATAAACATTGGTTTTGAAAAAACAGAAAAGGTTGCTGAATTGCGTATCAAAATCAAGCAGGTTGTTTTGCTGCATATACGTGTTTAAAATACTGCCAAATTTTTGGAGTAAACCACCATATACCGCGTTTACAATAGCTTCTTTATTTTTAAAATGATAAGCAAGGTTGCCTACACTAATATCGGCTTCGTCTGCAATTTGTTGCAGGCGTACATTGGCAATGCCAAATTCGTAAAACTGCTTTTCGGCAATAGCAATTATTTTTTGCTTCGTATCAAGCATGATCAATTAAAATTAAAATTTACATCAGACATATTGATTACGAGTGTGCCCCGCTGGTCTTTAGCTGCCAGCCTTCGCATGTAATGCGCCATCAGCACGGCTTTGCTATAACATGAACTACTGGTAATGCTTCGCTTAATAAACTTTAAAGGTTGGCGATGATGGGCAAAAACCAAATAAATCTGCCAGCAACCTTTCCGCCTTTCTATATTTTCAATTACGGCAGTGTTTTGCAGCCAATAATCATCTTGTATAAAATCAACGTCAAAATTTGCCGCTGCAATATTGGTATTATGAAAGGTGATTATACAGTCCAGCATAGAGGAATAGGCGCCATCGTCAAACCGTATTTTCAGGGACATTCAAATAAATTTAATAATAAAATTACAAAGATTGTTTTACGAATTAAAGTATCCTACCGTTTAATCTGTAATTGATCATATTCTCTTTGGCCCATGTCGGTACACCATGGCAAAAGTAGTTGCCATACGGTTTGTAAAAAATTGCCTTGATCTAAAAAATCAAAGCCTGCCACTTTTCTGCTGTACATCCAGGTATCGATAGCTGTATGAAAAAGCCAGGCGGTTTCGGTGAGTTGCTGCATTTTTGACGGCTGAACGAACGACCCCCGCGAAATATTAAACTGAAGCATAAAAAGTATCTGCTGCAATTTCCAGCGGGTATGCTGGGCGTGTTTTTCCTTTATGACCAGGTAGGCCCTCGTTACTTCAAGCGTATCAAGATAAAAGAACAGATATTTTTTTTGGAGTGCAAACAAACTAATCAACTGTAGCTGAATGTCTTCGAACAAAGGCACCACCCGAAACTCCGCCAACAACTGTTCCTGCTGTTGCCTAAGGGCCTCATACAGGGTTTCTACCAGGGTATCTTTATTTTTAAAATGGTAAGCGAGGTGACCAACACTAACAAAGGCGGAGTCGGCAATGTTTTGCAACCGAACGTTTACAAAGCCATGTTCGTTAAATTGCTTCAACGCATGCTCTAAAATATATTGTTTGGTTGGTTTCATTCCTGGCCCCTTCAATTATTGCTGCTTACTTAATCGGTTCAAGTTATGGAAAAATGCTTCTTTGCCAACTGAATGAGCTAATGGAGCCGACAATTTACTGCTGATTTCTTCGCTCAATGATATCTCTAATTCTTGAGGCGCTTTCATAATCCTCTTTGGCCAGGATGTCGCTCAATAAGTCTTCCAGTTCGCCAATGGTATAGCTGGCTAATGATCCTTTTATGAGGTTGAGCTTTTTTTCACTTTCAGCAATACCTACTTCTTCCAGTACAAAATCGTACACATACAACGGACAGTCATACCGTATACCAAGTGCAATGGCATCCGACGGGCGGGCATCCATTTTTATTTCATCGCCGTTTTTGGTTTTCAAAATCAACCAGGCATAAAAAACACTTTCTACAATTTGATAAATAAGCACTTCGGTAACGGTGGCGCCAAGTGCATCAAGGGTATCTTTAAAAAGGTTGTAGGTGAGCGGCCTCGGCAATTCCATTCGTTCAAAATACACTGCAATGGCCTGGGACTCAAATGCACCAATTGTAATGGGAAGCCGAAGCTTTGACGTGATCTCTTCCAATACCAATACAAAGTTACCCGGCGATGACTCGCTGGTGGACAAGGCTATTATTTGCAATTCCTTTTTCTCCATAAATTTCCCGCTTACATCAAAATAAACCTGCACAGTTCATCAATATCATCAAAAGGCGCAATTACACTTCCGTTATCGTACAATTTATACAATCCATTTACTTCTACTTCTATACTGTAGTTTTTTACTACGTCCACCCTGTTTTTTGATACCAGTTTAACAGGGATATCATAATAACGCAGCGCATTCAACAAAACTTCAATTTGTGTCATGTACAGCCCTACAATTTATTAAATTACCAATAGGTTTTTGTATACAATAGCAACGCCAAAACCAATACATAAAAAACTTGATAACAAAATGAGACTTACCTGTAACGCCCTTGCATTAATTATTTTTTTTGAAAATGGGATACTGAATAGCGCCGCCGCCATCAACATACCTAAAATTGAACCAATACCAAAAATGAGCAGATAAATTAATCCTGACTGAGGGCTGGCCATTTGCAACATGACCAACAATACCAGTTCGCCACTGCCGGCAAGCCCATGCACCACACCCACTCCGTACGAAATGAAATGTAATTTTTTAATACCTGTACTGGTTGCATCAGTTGCAGCAACCGACATTGGAACGTTGTGCGGATGTTGGTGCGGCGTGTTACGGGTTTTACCTACATGCCTTTTTATTTTAGACAAACGAAAAAAGCCCATGATCACCAGCATAACCCCTACCCCGGCTTCCAGAAAATGAAAATAATTTTCGTTGACATGTACTTTTAATAACAATATTAAAATACCAATGAGCAGGATGGTAGACGTGTGCCCCAGGCCCCAGAAAATTCCATCTTTCATTGATTTAAATGTGTTGTTGCGTTGCGATACAATGTTGCTTACCGCCAATAAATGATCGGTTTCAAAAGCATGCGCAAAACCCGCGTAAATCGTCAGCAAAAGTGGAAAGGAAAACATGTTAATCTATAAATTGTATATAATAATTCTATGGTTACCGGTATCGGCCACTGCCAGTTTGTTTTGGTTGGCAGATAATCCAAATGGCCAGTACATTTCGTTGTGGAGTGTTGTTTTGGTACTTAAACTACTTTCCCCGTTTACCGAAAAATGTGGCTGCCCAATTAAATGGGTAGCCGGTGTATTGTTGATTACCGGCACTTCGTCCCACATCAAAATACGACTGTTGCCACTATCGGCCACCACAAAATGTTGCCCTGCAAAACAACAATCGTAACACCAGTTTAATGTGTTGGCTTTGGGTGTAAGGCGGTATTGATTTTGACCATTGCTTGTTGCGTCTGGCTGTCCAATAATAACATCGGCAGTCGCTCTAAAAGCTTGCTTCCATTGGTGCCAAAGTAAGGCCCGGTAGTACTGGGTATCGGCAATGGCCAACCTTCCGTCCGTACTAATTTTTACCGAGTACGGCCAAATAGCATTGGCATTATCATAGTCCCGTTCTTCAAAATTTAATTGCCCTATTACGTTGTCCGCCGGTTGATAATTGGTAACAGGAATAGTTTCATAATACAACACCCTTCTGTTGCCGGTATCTGCAATCCATAAACGAACTCCATCGCTGCACAAACCGTAGGGCCAGTACAAACTTTTGGCAGAGGGCGGCTTAGCAATGCCTGCAACGTTGGGTTGGTTGTGGTAAAAATCGGGCTGACCAATTACAACATCCGCCTTTTGGCCATTGTGCGCAGGCATGGTATTCCAAATCAACACCCGGTGGTTCCATGCATCGGCTACCATTAAAAGGTGTCCGTTTGTCCACACCCCCGATGGATATAAAAGCGTGCAATCATTTACCGGGCCGCCGCTGTTTCTTTCGGTATCGCCACTGTTTATTTGCCCCAACACAACATCGGCCTGCTGGTATTCATTGCCCAATAAATGTAACCAAATAAATACCCGGTTTTGGGCTGTATCACTCACCACCAGCATATCGTTATGATAGCAAAGTCCGCGTGGCGCAAGCAACGGATTGTTTTTTTCGCCCTTAAAAATAAAAGTGCCTTTAACAGGATAGCGGCTGTTGGATACTATGTTGGGCGTGCTTAGCATATTCTTGGCAACTGCTCTCCTACCAGCATATTTACTACTCTTTTACCTCCAATACGGCTGTTTAAAATTACTTGTCGTGGGTGGGCATCTGTTACTTCCCCAATACAACTGGCAAAGGAGCCATTGTCGTCCTGCCGCAGCATTTGCAACAATTCATCTGCAACAGATGCA
Organism: Chitinophagales bacterium; assembly: GCA_038247635.1. GTDB lineage: Bacteria > Bacteroidota > Bacteroidia > Chitinophagales > Chitinophagaceae > Segetibacter. Next base: position 21,170 of record JBBRUR010000053.1, on the reverse strand, counting down.
TCTACAAAGGCAATAAATACCCCTTCGTTGGCAACGTACAATGGGTCTAAACCCAACAGTTCACAGGCGCCCAAAACCCTTTCATCAACCGGAATGTATCGGTCGTAGAGTTCGATGCCTGTGCCGGCATCCCGTGCTATTTCATTTAGTACGCTGGCAACCCCGCCCCGGGTAGGATCTTTAAGTAAATGAATTTTTTCGCCAAAGGCATCCAGCAGTTTTTTTATCGTATGGTTTAGATTAACTGTGTCACTTTCCATATCGGTTTCAAATGTAAGGCCCTCTCTTACGCTCATGATGGAGATACCATGGGTAGCAATTTGATTGCTCAAAATAATTTTGTCGCCGGGTTTTATGTTTCTAAAACTTATATCGGCCTTTTCATGTAGTATGCCAACACCGGCCGTGTTAATGAATATTTTATCACCCTTACCCTTTTCTACTACTTTGGTATCGCCGGTTACCACTTTTACACCAGCTTGTACACAGGCATGTTTAATGCTGTTGAGTATTTCCCAAAATTCGGTTACCGGTAAGCCTTCCTCAATAATAAACGATAGCGACAGGTACTGCGGAATGGCGCCACACATGGCCAAATCATTCACCGTACCATTTACGGCCAGTTCACCAATATTGCCTCCGGGAAAAAATATTGGCGCAATCACAAAACTATCAGTACTAAAAGCCATTTTACCATTCATGGTCAGTATGGCTCCATCGTGTCTTTCATCTAAATACTCATTGCTTAAAATAGAAAACACTCCACTATTCAGCAGTTCATTGGTGAGTGTTCCACCGCTTCCATGGCCCAATGTAATGATCTCAAAATCTAATTTTGGCATGGGGCAGCTTAATTCCATTCTAACTTTATTCATACTAATTGCTTTCGTTTTAATAGGTCTTTTGTTTTAATTAAAAGATGAAAAAAGGCGCAGCAATGCACGTACTTCACAATGTTTCAAAAACAAAGCATACGATGATCAGCGTGGTTTTAGATGGCCATCATTTCCTGGTTACTAAAATGATAATAGGCAGCGCAGGCACCCTCGCTACTAACCATAGGTGCGCCCAGCGGGTTGGAAGGCTTACATTTTTTGCCGAACTGCGGACAGTCGTATGGTTTTTTTAGCCCACGCAGCACCTGCCCGGCAATACACTCTTTGCTTTCTTCTGCTTTATCTATTTGCACGTTAAATTTTAAATTAGCGTCATAGGCTTTAAACGCCGGCTTTATTTCGTAGCCACTTCCCGGTATTTCACCAATGCCTCTCCACTCCCTATTTACCACGGTAAACACCTGGTCAATTACTGCCCGTGCATCAGGATTACCGTGTTCGTTTACCACACGGGTATATTGGTTCTCCAGTTTGTATACCCCTTGTTCCAACTGCTTTAAAAGCATTAGTATTCCATGTAGCAGATCAACCGGCTCAAAACCGGTTACTACAATGGGCAATTTGTATTTTTCTACCAATGGATAATACTCTTCCAAACCCATAATGGTGCATACATGTCCTGCCGCTAAAAAGCCCTGCACCACATTGCTATCGTCATGTACGATGGCTTGGATTGCAGGGGGCACCAACACATGGGAGGTAAGAATGGAATAGTTTTTTAGCCCTGCCCTATGCGCATGTAAAACGCTCAATGCATTGGCAGGCGCAGTTGTTTCAAACCCAACGGCAAAAAATACCACCTCTTTATCGGGGTTTTCTTTTGCCAGTGTCACTGCCTCCAATGGCGAATAAAGAATGCGCACATCAGCGCCGCCGGCTTTGGCTTCCAGCAAACTTTTTTTGCTTCCCGGCACCCGCAGCATATCTCCAAAAGAACAAAGCATTACCTTTTTTTCTTCGGCCAGATAAACAGCTTTATCAATTAGGTGTAGCGGGGTAACGCATACCGGGCAGCCGGGGCCATGCACCATTCGCACCTTTTCGGGCAGCAGGCTCAGTAGGCCGTTCTTTACAAGGCTATGCGTTTGTCCGCCACATACTTCCATAATGATCCAGGGCTTTGTCACTACCCTTCTTATTTCTTCCAGGTAATGATTTACAGCGTCGGCATCCCGGTATTCTGATAAATATTTCATATGGCTTTATTTGATCTCAAAGGTGATAGAACCCCACTAACTATGATAATCGTAGCTGGTATCGGCAGCGGGTACCATGTGTACCGTACTGATCATCCAAATTCCCTTCTCCTTTGTGTTAACTAATTTTTCCATCGGCACCTGTGAGGTAGTTATGTGTGTTTTGAAACACTCCCTCTTTTGTTTTGTGCCATGCTACTATCTTTTTATTGGTAAGTGGCCGCTGGTTAAAAAATGCTTGTATTTGGAGGGTGTTATCGCTGTTGATTGTATAGGGATTATTTAGCAGTTGCATATCCAGCATAGCATCATTTTGCGCCGCTGGTAACGGGGATGACACATTGCCGCATTGAATAAAGGTTTTTGAAAACCGTTCGTACCGTTCCCTCGCCGGCTTGTTCAGCTCCTTATTTTGCTGTCGAAGGGCCACAATATTATCCAAACCATCGTCAGCTAAATAATCATTGAATTTATCGGCGTCCAGCGCTATGTACGATGGGTTTGAATGCAGGTACAACAGGTGTGTACCTGCTTCGCTAAGCCGGATATTGCATGCGGTAGTATCGTCATTTTTTATGCTTGCAGTAATGTCAGTAACCTTGTGGTATTGGTAATGCAGTAGCTTATCCGTCCGGGTACTTCGGTTGGCCCAACTATCGCCGTTGAAATTTTCGCCCACCAACAAATGCAATTTAATAACGCTACCGGGCTGTACAAAAAATTGAGAAGGTTGTAACCAAAACTCATGCGCCCATAAAATGGCGCTAACAAACATAATGCCCGCCGTACAAACCACGTATCTTATTTTCCTCTTCATAACTTCTATTACCTATGTTTAGTATTTATCTAATTGCGTGTGCTCAATCAGTTCGTCTATTTCGCCAATTTCTTTTAGGTATTCAAAAGTTTTTGCCGCTTCTTCTTCATCAACTTTGCTAATGGCAACACCCACATGTACCAATACATAATCGCCTACATCGGCAGTAGGCAACATTTCCAAACTGGCTTGTTTTATAATACCGCCAAATGACACTTTGGCCATACGAACCAATCCATCGTACATCATATCAATAGATTGAATTTTTCCTGGAATTGCTAAACACATAAGTTTAATTTTTCGTTTATCTATGCTTTATTATAGTTCATTGTTAAGGTTTGCACATGGTTGGATGTGGAATACTTTGGCTGCTGCCTTATGGTATTCAGGGTTTGAATTCCATCAATATCCTGGTCGTAGCACACCATTTGCCCAAACGAAATGTTTTCATCGTTTGGTGAAAGACTGGTATGGAAATACAACTGAAAATCCGGTTCAACATAATAATGAAGTAAGTGCACCAACACTGCATTTTGAAAAACGCCACCACTAAAAGCAATATGCTTTACCTGCATAGTATTGGCAACACTTTTTACCAACTGTACCAGTGAATAATGAAATTTGGCAGCAACGTAATTTGCTGCCTTTCCATTTATAATATCGGTGACGATGCCGGAGAAAATAGCGGCCGTTGGTATTGTTGAAATATGTGCATCTTCTATACAATAACCTGTGGTAAAATGATATCCATTTATTTCGAAGTATTGCTGAGCCAACGCTTCCAGAAGCAATGCAGCTTCGCCCTCATAGCTTTGTTTATCGCATATATTAAGTAGACTTGCCACGGCGTCAAAAATCCGCCCTACGGAACTACATTGAAGGTTGTTTTTCACTGCTAAAAGTTTTTGATACAGTTTCCATTCAGTTTCAGAAAATTTTTCTTTTAAGATATTTTCGGAAAGACCAATTTTGCTGCAGATAGCCATTGCCGATAACCTTGGTTCCTTCGCCATTTTATCGGCAAGTATTGTAGGAAAATAATCAAAGTGAAAGCAGCGATCGAGGCTGTTGTTTTGGTATACAAAAAACTCGCCGCCCCAAATATTTCCATCATCGCCAATACCTGTTCCGTCCCACACAACACAGGCTACGGGCATTTCGCTTTGAAGCAATTGGTTTTCCGCCAATACTGCTGCAGCGTGTGCTTTGTGGTGTTGTACCTGTACCAAAGCACAACTAAAGTGCTTGCTGATGAATGCAGCAAATTCGGTTGAAAAATACAAGGGATGCTTGTCGGCAATAACCAGTTCGGGCCCTTGGTGGAAGCAACTGATATAATGCTGTACCAAAGCCTTGTAGGTTTGTTGTGCATCGTAGCTATTGGTATTTCCAAGATATTGGCTAATGAATGTATTACCGCTGGTTACAAATGTGAAACTGCTTTTTAGCAGCGCCCCGGTTGCCAACATCGTTTTATTGGTTTTGGGTCTGTAGCTAAAATAAGAAGGTGCTAACCCTCTTGCCCTACGGCTGATAATTGGCTGTTTGGAAACGGTAGAAAACCGAAGTACACTGTCATCCTGCGGAGCCGCAATTTCCCGATTGTGTGTAATGATACAATCGGCAATGGCCGACAACTTTTCCTTTGCATCCTTATCGTTGTATATTATTGGACTGTCAGAAACATTTGCACTGGTTGCAATTAACGGCTGTTTAAAAGTCCCGGCAATCAATTGTAATAATGGTGCATAAGGTAGCATGACACCCAATTGCGATAGCCCCGGCGCAATTGCATAATCGGCCAGTTTGGTTACGGCTTCAGCTTTTTTTTGTAGTAGCACAATTGGTGCCGCCTGGCTTACCAGCGCATCGGCCTCGTGGGTTGATAGCTCAAAATCATTTAGAACTGCCTGGATGTTGGGGTATAAAAGAGCGAAAGGCTTTTGGGGCCGGTGCTTTCGTTTACGTAGTTCTTTTACTACAGTTTCATTGGTGGCATCGCACAATAACAGGTAACCACCAATACCTTTTACTGCAACTATCTGTTGCTGCCGCAATGCTTGCACTGCTTTATTAATGATGGTGCTGTTGTTGCCAAACAATTGCTCGCCGGTTTGGGAAAACATAGCAAGCTTTACTCCGCAACTTTCACATGAGTTTGTTTGGGCATAATGTCGCCGGTTGTTGGGGTTATGGTATTCTTCGTTACAAGCTACACACATATTGAACGGGTGCATGGTGGTTTTACTTCTATCGTACGGTAACTGGTTGATGATAGAGTATCGTGGGCCGCATTGGGCGCAGGTAATAAATGGATATTGATAGCGCCGGTTATTACGATCATGCATTTCAGTGCTACATGCAGCACATATACCATAGTCGGGGGTGAGTAACAAGTTTACCACTCCCCCTGTTTCACTTTCATTTATAGTAAAACCAACATAGTGCTGAAAGGGTATTTTGTTAATGGAACGCGTAGTAATTTTTGCCAGGGCAGGCGCTGTCTCAACTACCAAATTATAAAAATGGTCGGTTATTGGTTCATCTGCATTACAATAAATATGTACCCCATTACTACTATTAATAACATAGCCAGTAAGGTGTAGTTGCTTTGCCAATTGATACACAAATGGCCTAAAACCTACGCCCTGCACCAGGCCCGTTAAATGGATGTGATATGTTGATAGTGTTTCGATGATATCTCTTTTATTTTAACTGCTGTTTAGCATTAATTATTAGCGATAAAAATGAAATAGAAGTACAGGCGAAGTACTGGCACCAGCAATGAAACTAAAACACCTCAAAGGGTTTAGGAACTTACCATTTGCCTGCTTTTTTTCTTTTCGGCTACTTTATCTACAAGCCATTCACACCATTCTTCCATGCCTTCGCCTTTTAGTACAGATACTGTCATCACTTCAATATCGGGGTTTACTTCACGGGCATCTTTGGTTACTGCCTCCACCGAAAATGGTACGTAGGGAAGCAGGTCTGATTTTGATACCACCATCAGTTCGCTGGTTAAAAACATTCGTGGATATTTTTTGGGCTTGTCATCTCCTTCTGTAGATGCCAAAAGGGTCACCCGTAAATCTTCTCCCAAATCAAAAGCGGCGGGGCAAACCAGGTTACCGACGTTTTCAATAAACAATAAATCAACATTGCTCAAATCAATGTGATCGAGGGCCTGCAATATCATTTGCGCCTCAATATGGCACATTCCCCCCGTTACAATTTGCAACGCATTTATGCCTACATCTCTCATACGTATGGCGTCCCTTTCCGTTTCGGGGTCACCTACCAGTACGGCCATATTAATTTTGCCCGCAAGGCGTTTGCCCGTTTCCTGCATCAAGGTTGTTTTGCCGCTGCCCGGCGAGGAGCACACATTTACAATCAACATATCAGGCAGCCGTTCCCGAACGGCCTTTGCTACAAAATCGTTTGCCTTCAATAAATTGAGCGTAGTGTTTTCACACTGCACAGATCCAACAGGGGCGCGGTTACTTTTTGGTTTTGCGGCGTTCATACTTGTCTTTTTCTATTAATAATTTACTGCAATATCATATCATCAAATTCTACCTGGCTTATCATCAACTCTTCGCCTTGCACTATATTTTTCGATGGCTTACCACAGGCACAAATAAACCTGTAGGCTTCTACCTGCGAGGTCAAATTACAATCTTCGCAATGGATAAGAATGGGCAATACCTCGACTTCCAATGTTATTTTGTTATACTTCGGCTCGTCTTCCATAACTGCTTCAAAAGCATTTTGCATCAAAACAGGCTGTACATTACTTAACATACCGGCTTTCAGGTGTATCCTTATTATCTGGTGCACTCTGCCAGGAAACTCATCTTCAAGGGTACTTAAAATATTTCTTACCAGGCTTATTTCATGCATACAATACTTGCTGTTAAATGAAATGAAATTAGCTTCAAAAGTTCAGTGTTTGGCAGGTTTCGATAATGTTAGAAAACATTTTCTAAAAAGGATGCCGCCATAAAATAGCGGCAAGGCAATTTCAAAAATTATAAAAGAAGCGCACAACCGGGGGTGAGGCGCAGCAGGCGGTTGTTATTAAAACTACGCCAGAGTAGTGGCGCAATAATCATAAGGTTGGCATAGTGTATAATTGTCAGAAATTAACCATCTGCAACTTTTTCCGGGGCGACACAAATGCCAAAAGCCTTTATTAATTCCTATCAACACCACTTCAAACCCATAAAAACCTATAGATTAAGGGAAGAACCTTTGCAATTTGCCCTGAAATAAAAAACCGCTTTGCAACAGCAAAACGGTGGTGGCGGAGAGAGAAGGATTCGAACCCTCGGTACAGTTACCCGTACTACAGTTTTCGAGACTGACCCATTCAACCACTCTGGCATCTCTCCAAAAAAAAGATAAGGGTTGTACTATTTTATTAATACGATTAATAGCGATGGCAGTTGATGGTACAGAGCAACCAAAAACTTTAGAGCCTTGTAGCCGTCTGCTCATGGCACTTTCCAACATTTTGGCCATTGAAACAATTGTGCACCCACCATAAACCCTTATCGTACAACTTTTTAATTTTTAATTTCTAATTTTTAATTTTTACTCACCACTACAAATCATCTTCCCTTTCTAACATTAAAATGGCACTTTGGGGTACTATAAAATATTTCTGTCCCTCATACATTACTTCAATAGCACCGCTTAATAAAAAAATGGCCAGGTCGCCTTCGCGGGCCTGCAACGGAATGTATTTTACCTGCTCGTCTTCTTTTTGCCATGGCTCACTTTCTACGGGCATAGGAATTGCATAGCCAGGTCCTGTTTTAATTACATATCCCGTTTGAATTTTTTCCTTTTCCTGTACGCCGGGAGGCAGGTACAGGCCGCTACCCGACCGGTTGCTTGCCTTTGATGGCCTTATTAGCAGCCGATCGCCAATTACAATTAATTTCTTTAACCTATTATCGTGCGTTAGTACCATGCTATCAAAAATTGAATGGGCAAAAATAAGACAGCTACCGTGCATACCACTGTAAAACATTGGTAAAGCGGTTATTACTATACTATGGGTATTGCATTTGGCACAATTTTTTATTAAGTTTAATGGTGCAAAACACAGGCAAAAATGTTGCTAAAACAATGCCTAAGGTGGCACCACCACCTGTTTGCAGATTATTTTGACTATTTAAAACGTATATAAATAATTACTCTACAGTGTTTAATTTCAATGGTTTAACAAATATTTTTGGTCAAGTTATATAGCTTTAATTTTTATATATTCACTCAATTAAATAAATAACACAACTATGGAAGGAAGAAAATACAAAATACTGTTATGCGAAGATGACACGAACCTTGGCATGGTATTAAAAAATTATCTTGAATTAAATGACTACGACGTTATACTGGAAAGAGATGGCAGGTTAGGCCTGGCAGCTTTTCAAAGAGAAAAATTTGACCTATGCCTTTTGGACGTTATGATGCCAAACATGGATGGCTTTACGTTGGCCGAAGAGATAAGAGACGTTGACCCCGATATTCCCCTGTTTTTTTTAAGTGCAAAAACTATGAAAGAAGACATTATACAGGGATATAAACTTGGCGCGGACGATTACATTACCAAACCTTTTGACAGCGAAGTATTGCTTTTAAAAATAAAGGTGATTTTAAAACGCAATGAGGAAGAAAATAAGATAAGTGAAAACATTGAATTTGATTTGGGCAGTTATCATTTTCATCCAAAGCTTCGCCAGTTAAGCCATGATGGAATTATGCAAACTTTATCGCCAAAAGAAAATGACCTGCTAAAAATGCTGGCCGAACATAAAAACGACCTGCTGCCACGCGAACAGGCGTTGAAAAGGATTTGGGGCAGCGATACCTATTTTAATGGCCGCAGTATGGATGTGTATATTGCCAAATTACGTAAATACCTTAGGGACGATACCAACATTGAAATTGTAAATATTCACGGAAACGGTTTTAGGCTTGTGGCGCCGTAGCATACATCTTAATTAATTAAAAAACTCATGACAATTTTGCATGGGTTTTTTTGTTAAATGAAGTCTGGCGCACAATTTGGACTAAATTGAAAATAAATTTTTGATATGTTTTTGATAAAACGCGTGGTAACCATCATTTCTGCTGTACTCGGCGCATCTATGGGCATTATATTGTTAGGGCTCATCAACTGGGTTTTTAACCTGTCCATTAGCTTTGGCAATATATTTATTTTTGGAATAATTGGTGGGGCTTTTGCTGGCATTGCCGCAGCCTATCTACTTACTTTATACCTTATGAAAAGAGCCAAAAAATTTTTAAGAGAGAAAATAGGCAATAGAATTTTTGGTCAGCAATCATCAAAGCTTACCATATTACGAAGTGTTTAATTAAAATTTTTTTATCCGGCTACTGTTGCCTCTTTTTCTAAAATAATAAAGTACCCGGACGGTTATTTTTTTTACCCAAATGGATGTAGGCTTTTTCCGTTACCTCCCTTCCGCGTTGTGTTCGTTGCATAAAACCTTCCTGTATTAAAAAAGGCTCATAAACCTCTTCTAATGTTCCAGGTTCCTCGCCTACGGAAGTGGCGATGGTTGTAAGGCCCACTGGTCCTCCTTTAAACTTTTCGATGATGGCCAGCAAAATACGGTTGTCCATTTCATCTAATCCATGCTCATCAACATTTAATGCTTTCAGCGCATGTTGAGCAATAGCCAGGTTTATTTTTCCATCGCTTAATACCTGTGCAAAATCCCGTACACGGCGCAACAGCCCATTGGCAATACGCGGCGTGCCACGGCTGCGGCGGGCAATTTCGTAGGCTGCTTCGCTCGTTATGTCGGTGTGTAAAATGGCGGCACTGCGTTCTACAATATTTTTTAGTACATCGGCATTGTAATATTCCAGCCTTGCCTTTATGCCAAACCTCGATAACAACGGCGCCGTAAGCAACCCACTACGGGTAGTAGCGCCTACCAGCGTAAACGGGTTTAGCGTAAGTTGAATGCTGCGTGCATTGGGGCCGCTGTCTATCATTATGTCTATGCGAAAATCCTCCATAGCCGCATAGAGATATTCCTCCACCACTGTGCTTAAACGATGGATCTCATCAATAAATAATACATCGTTTGCTTCAAGGTTGGTTAGCAGGCCGGCAAGGTCGCCGGGCTTTTCTATCACCGGGCCGCTGGTTTCTTTAATCTTAACGCCCAGTTCGTTGGCTACAATTCGGCTAAGCGTAGTTTTACCCAAACCGGGGGGGCCGTGAAAAAGAATATGATCCAGGGCCTCACCACGCATTTTGGCAGCTTTTATAAAGATGGAGAGATTTTCAATCAGTTGTGGCTGACCGGCAAAATCATCTATTTCCCGTGGGCGGATATTGTTTTCAAACTCTACTTCCGCTGCATTCAATTCGGGTTTATCGGTATTTAAATTTGGGTTGGCCATGCGGTAAAATTAGGCAATTGAGCAGTAGGTACTTACATCCGTTTTAAGCAATAAAGATTTTTAGAAGCATTGTAGTTGGTTCGTTTTTATTATTGTAAAAAGCACTACCCCTGAAGGCTTTTGTTGCCGATGCAAGGCTGTAGATTGCCGTTGCTATAAAGTAATGCAAAGCCCTTTGCTGCAAAACCAACCACTAAGGCCATTATTAACAAAGAAACTGGTGTTTTTAAAACGTTTCAAAAATTTACATGTGTAAACAAAAAATGCACTGACCATTTATGGATAATAAAGTATTTTACTTGTTTTAAACATAAAGCAGCCTAATGAGCACAGCAAATATAAACATAGGTATTATTGGATCGGGCATTGTGGCCCGCGTATTGGGAACCGCCTTTTTACTGGAGGGCTACCAGGTTATGGTTGGAAGCCGCACTCCTGACAAAGCCGAGTTGGTAAAATGGCAGGGTAATAAATTGGAAGCAAAGCTTGGCACCTTTGCCGAGGCAACAGCTTTTGGAAACATTATTGTTTTGGCCATCAAAGGCACGGCAATAATGGAAGCAATACAACAGGCGGGCAAAGAAAATTTTGCAGGAAAAACGATTATTGATGCCACCAACCCTATAGCTGATGCGCCGCCTGTAAATGGTGTGTTACCCTATTTTACAGGGCCGGGTGACTCGCTTATGGAACAGGTGCAACAATTGCTGCCCGATGCGCACCTGGTAAAAGCCTTTAACAGTGTGGGCAATGCGCAATTTTATAAACCCGCCTATGCACAGGGCAAACCCACCATGTTTATTTGCGGTAATAATGAAAACGCAAAGCAAACCGTTACAAATATATTATACGCTTTTGGCTGGGAAACCGCCGATATGGGTACCGCCGAAGCTGCCCGCGCTATTGAACCATTAGCGATGCTGTGGTGCATTTTAGGCTTTACCAAAAACCAGTGGGGGCATGCGTTTAAGTTGTTAATACCGTAAGCAACAGCGCACAACCGCAAATAATTTACAAATTATAATGGCTTTTCTTAAATGAAAGAGGTGACGAAAAAAATGTACGCTTTTATGATTTTCCGATTTTATTGTTTGACTTTAATCTCCTTCCCAATATCAGTAGCGGATTTTTTTATAGAAAATGAACCAAAGGTGTCATAAAATAACTTTTGTTTAATATTTGCTACTGATATGGTTTTAGATAAGTTTATAAAAATCTCAATTTTCCCATTATCACTTTACCCTCCCAAAAGTGTAGCGTAAGTTTCAACTATATATTTTTAAGCATAGGTCATAAACGATTGAAATTTACAGAAAGATATCGAAGACTTTAAGCCGCAAATGCTGCCTTAGGCTTTTTTAACCATCCTCAATATCAAATCTCCATCGGGTACATTGGCCAGGTACATGTCTCTTTCTGAAACCTTACAAACTCCGGGGTAATCACCTATTTTACCCTGCATATCTTCTATAATCTGAAAATGTAGATGCGGAGGCCAATGGCCATTTTCGGCGGGCGGGCCAAAGTGGGCTATCTCCGCACCTTTAGCTATTGCCGCGCCATCATGTAACCCTTCAATATCGTAAAGGCTTATGTGGCCGTAAAGGGTGTGAAAGACGACCCCTTCTAACGTGTGTTGCAAAATGAGCGTGGCTCCATAATCGCCGTAGTGATCGTTAAAGGCAAAACTATGAACAATTCCTTCGAGGGGTGCAAAAACCGGTGTGCCTGCAGGGCCCCAAATGTCAACGCCCAAATGCAGGCGGCGAGGTTCCCCGGCATCGTCAAATACCTGGCTGCGGGCATACACAGTGCGTAGCTCGTTGTAGCCGCCAATGCCATAGGTATAGCCTTTCAGTTTATGATTGATGTATTTGCTAAACCGGTCTGTATTGTTGATAATTTCAGTTGTGAGGTCGGTATTGTTACTGGTAAAATCTAATGGCAATAGTTGGTGGATTGTGTGGTCAAATGGAACTACGGCTGCAAAATTGCCAGCTTGTTTTTGCAATAAAGAAGTTAATAACGGCATAATGATATAAAATAACCCGCAACGTTACGGCAATTGTATTGTTGAATAAAATGCTCCTTAAATGATTGCCCGCCTAATGGCTGCGGGATGGAAGTGGAAAACACGCTGAAGCTTTGTGCGCTGGCTTCTGTGGCGGATTTGGGAACGCACAGCCCGAACAAAAGCTAACCAATGTCATGCTGGCGAAAGCCCCAAAAATTTACTTCTTTTCGTTTTGAAAAAATCGAAACGAAGCTTCACGGCTACTCTTAAGGATGACTTTAAACTGAGGATGTTTCTATAACTTTTATATACCAGCTTCGGATAAGCCGGTGAGTGAGGCAATATCCTTTATAAAAAAATCCTTTGCGCTTCATATTACCAGCTATTTCTACCCTAAATTCCATGATACCTTCCTGTATTCCTTCCAGTTTACATTCATCAAAGTCAAAATCAACCGTATTTTTATAATCGCGGTAAATTTTTAAATTCATTTCGTAGGCGTACAAATCAGCCTCGCCCATTTTTGCCAGTTCAGCCTTTTCAAATGCCTTCACGAATATTTCGTCACTAAAAATTACAGGTATTGCCTTAAAATCCTCAAGGTTCTTTATAAAAAATAACCATTTGTCAAGTCTTGTTACAATATCGCTTTCAGCCTTTACAAAATTGGGCATCTCCAGGTATAGGTAAGTTAGTTTATCATAAAACGTTTTACCGGGTTGGTTTTTTAGTTTGATGGTATGCACCACCTCACTCTTCTCTGGTTCGCTTTCATAATCGTCAAAAGTAAAATTCAGAACGCCTACGCAATACACAGCCTTAAGGTTATAATTCCAATTGCCTTTTTCGGCTTGCTCCCTAATTGGGAAAGTGGAATAGAAAATGGTTCTTTCTTTAAAAATGTTCTGTTTGGCTTTTTGTAGTTCTACAATAAATTTTTAACCTTTTTCATTTTCGTAGTAAATATTGTAAATAGCCTTCCGGTCGTGGTCGGTTTGGCCAGGTTGCTCAGTATTTTTAATAGACAGCGTAACAATTTTATTTTTGAGAGGCAACATGGCGTTAAGAAAATCGATGAGTAAAGGAATACTTGCTTCTTCCCCAAAAATTTTCTTAAAGCCGAAGTCGGTAAAAGGTTTTACGTATTTTGCCTTCATAATAAATTGCCTTTAATGCTTACGAAATTAAACAAAGGAGAGCAATTGATTTATTGAAAAAAACTCTATGACTAACGATTTAGGCAAATAGGATAGCGAGGGATTAATATAAATCCTGAATGATATAATTGGTTTGGTTGAACGAAAACTTCTCTCCTTTTTTAAGACCTTCCATAACACTATAGATTGGTGCCCCGGTTGAGAGACCAAAAATGGTTTCACCATTCACTTCTATTTTTTCGCTTGAGATGGCGATAAAAAAAGTGCGCTGGCCGGTAACTACCACCGCGCCGGGCTCCACTATTATATTATCCTGTTCGGGGTTGATGGCTTTTAGGTAGCCCATTTCCATTTGGGCAAAGGCCAGTTCTTTTTCCATGGTAACCATTAATTCAATTTTGCCGGCAGTACGGTCTTCTGTTTGGCTGGCCGATTCGCTTTGCCTGGTTGTATCATCTTTCATTTCGGACCTGCGAGCTTCAAAGTTGGCAATCAGTTTTTCCTGTTTTTGAACGCAGGCATCAAAAATTTCCTGTTTATTTATCTTTTTGCTCATAAATTAGTTTAAATCGTTATTTATTAGGTTTAAGAACATAAACGAACCTGCTAAAATAATCGAACCAAGGGTTGTACTAACATTGGTTACCATTTGTATGGTTTTCCTGATGGGTAGTTTTTTTAAACAACGATTTTGGGTACGATGCAGCGGCATCCGTTACCGCCTTCCTCACTTTTTCATGAAGGGTCAGTTCATCATCAGTCTTTGCATTGCCCGGGGTATAGTGCATGTCCAGCCTATCATACACCTGTTGTGGATCGTCGGCAACCTTATTCTTCGCACTTCTATTTTTCATACTTCTCATTTTTATAAAGCTACATAAAACACGGCCGGCATAGTGCCGGCCGTGTTTTATAACAATATGTTTTGCGTTGTTTAGGTCACCACATTAATCATTTTACCTTTTACATAAATGATTTTTTTAGGTGCTTTACCGTCAAGCCATTTTTGTACGACATCGTTTTCAAGCACCTGTGCCTCTACTTCCTGCTGGGGCATATCCAGGGGCAAGGTGAGGCTCGACCGCACTTTACCATTAATGCTTAATGGGTACTCCTTGCTGCTTTCCACCAGGTATTTTTCTTCCAATGTTGGATAGGTGGCGTTGAGGACGGAGACCTCACCCCGGCCCTCAGGAACCTCACCCCGGCCCTCTCCAGGGGAGAGGGAGGAGGAAACAACCAGCATCTGATATAACTCTTCAGCAATATGCGGTGCATACGGCGTGATCAAAATAAGCAGGGGTTCCAAAATTGCCCGCTTGTGGCATTTTAGGTCGGCCAGGTCGTTTGCGGCAATCATAAAACCACTTACTGCTGTATTAAAGCTAAACCGCCCGGTATCGTCTTCTATCTTTTTGATGGTGCGATGCAGCACCTTCAGTTCAGCAGGTGTTGGTTCTTCGTTGGTTACTATCAGTCCTTTTACTTCATCAACATACAACCGCCAAAACTTGCGCAGAAAACGGTGTACGCCTTCAATGCCTTTGGTATCCCATGGTTTACTTTGGTCAATGGGGCCAAGAAACATTTCGTACATGCGGAAAGTGTCGGCGCCATAGCGTTCAACAATGTCGTCGGGGCTGACTACGTTGTATTTGGATTTGGACATTTTTTCAACCTCTGCTCCACTTAAATATTTTCCGTCTTTTTCAGGTACAAAAATTGCTTCGGTAAATTCTGACTTGGACTTTCTAAATCCCTCGATATTTAGTTCCACTCCATCAAAATATTTTACATCAACATGAATTGGTACTATATCGATTGAAAAGTTTTCGTTGCGAGGAATCAGGTTGTAAGCTTTTCCACCAGAAACCTGATTTAATAGAACCATTAAATCATCGTCTTTCAAACGCCCCTGTTTGAATTCTAGATAATATGATAAAGAATAAAAAATCTCCGAAATGACTCTTTGTTTAATTTGATCTCGGTCTTCATTACTTTTTTTGACGACTAGCTTATACACAAACCGGCTACTCCCCTGTATCATTCCCTGGTTCACCAGCTTTTTATAAGGCTCGTCAAAACCAATATAACCGAGGTCGCATAGCACTTTTGTCCAAAGGCGACTGTATAATAAATGGCCGACGGCATGTTCTGTTCCTCCAATGTATAAATCTACCTGGCCCCAGTAGTCGGCGGCTTTGCGGTCAACAAAGGTTTTTTGGTTGTGGGGGTCCATGTAGCGCAAAAAGTACCATGAGGAGCCGGCGTAGCCGGGCATGGTGTTGGTTTCCCTCATCCCCGGCCCTTCTCCCGGCACGGGAGAAGGGAGTAAAACCCAATCTTTCAGGTTGGCTAATGGGCCTTCGCCTTCGGGGCCGGGACCGTAGCTGTCTACGTAAGGCAGTTCTACTGGTAAGTCGCTTTCAGTAAGGGGATAGGGTATTCCTTCTTTGTACACAATAGGAAATGGTTCGCCCCAGTAGCGCTGGCGGCTAAAACCGGCATCCCGCATGCGGTAGTTTACCTGGTGTTTGCCTATGCCCAGCTCTTCAATTTTGTCGATGGCTACAGGCATAGCATCCCGCATTACCAACCCATTCATAAAACCTGAGTTATGCAAAGTGGCATCTTTGGTTGGGTTGGCTTCCTCTCCGTTATATGCGTCGCCAATAATATTGGTGATAGGAATGTTGAAGTGTTTGGCAAAGTTGTAGTCGCGCTGGTCGCCACAGGGTACGGCCATGATGGCGCCGGTACCATAACCAGCCAATACATATTCGCTTATCCAAATAGGGATTTCGCGACCATCAAATGGATTGCTTACATAGGCGCCGGTAAAGGCACCGGTAATGCTTTTTACTTCAGCCAACCGCTCCCTTTCGCTACGTGTTTGGACGTAATTAAGGTAATCGTCAATTTCCTTTTGCTGGTCGGCGGTGGTTATTTGTTTTACCAGTTCATGCTCAGGGGCAAGTACCATAAAGTCTACGCCAAAAATGGTGTCGGGGCGGGTGGTGTACACCCTCACCCCCGCCTCTCCCCGCAGGGGAGAGGGGCCATCAGCGGATTGGCGCTGGTCATCATTTTCGCCGGTATGATCATTGGTAATTCTGTTCGACCTTTGGTCTTCACACAATTTTCTAATTTCTTCCAGTACTCCATCAATGTTCTGCAAAACCCGGTCGTTAGTAAACCTCAAAGTTTTAAAGCCAATTTTTTGCAGATCTTCATCGCGTTTACGATCAATATCTTTTTGTTCCGGCCTATTGTGATAAGCACCATCAATTTCCACAATTAACCAAACATTCAGGCAAACAAAATCTGCTATATAATTCTCAATTGGATGTTGCCTTCTAAATTTAAACCCTGTCCCCTTATTTTTCAAAGCATTCCATAAAACATGCTCAGCTTCGGTAGGGTTTGCACGGTTTTCGTTTGCGTTTTCAAAGCTCATTTCATTAAAAACCTTGTAGTCGGCATAGCCCTGCCCAGGTCTTTTTTCCTTGGCCTCAATTTCAGAAATGAGTGTTTTTTCATCCTCGTAAGGGTGCTTTCCTGGCCCCTCTCCCCTGCGGGGAGAGGGGGGGGTGAGGGTGAAATTTATCTCCGCTCCCTGGCTTTTACCTATCCAATTGCGTTGCATGTCCTTCATTGCATCGCTAAAATCTACCTGCTCAAGGCCTTGTAGCAGGCGGTCGCCGTATTCGGTAATGCGCAGGTACCATTGGTGGAGTTTCTTTTTTACTACGGGGTGGCCACCGCGTTCGCTTACGCCGTTTACTACTTCGTCGTTGGCTAGTACAGTACCCAGGGCTTCACACCAATTTACTTCGCCATAGGCCAGGTAGGCCAGGCGATATTGCATAAGGGTGTTGAGGCGGGTTTTTTCGTTGTAGGTGGTCCACTCGCTGGCGGTAAAGGCAAGGTCTTTATTGCCGGGTGCGGGGAGGTTGACGTTTCCTTCCTTTTCAAAAATGGCGGTTAATATGGCTATGCGTTCGGCTTTTTGAAGGATGCGGTTGTACCAGCTATCAAATAGCTGTAGAAATATGTATTGCGTCCATTTGTAGTACGATGGATCGCTGGTGCGAACTTCGCGGCTCCAGTCGTAGCAAAAGCCAATGTTGTCTAACTGCTGGTGGTAGCGTTGAATGTTTTTTTCGGTAGTGTCCGACGGGTGCTGACCAGTTTCGATAGCGTATTGCTCGGCGGGCAGGCCAAAGCTGTCGAAGCCCATGGGGTGCAGCACATTAAAGCCTTTGAGGCGTTTGTAGCGGCTAAATATATCGCTGGCTATGTACCCCAATGGATGGCCAACGTGCAGTCCCGCACCGCTGGGGTAGGGAAACATGTCGAGCACATAAAACTTTGGCTTATCGTTGTCGTTGCTTACCGTGTATGCACCGGTTTGTTTCCAGGTGCGTTGCCATTTTTTTTCTATCTGTCTAAAGTCGTATTCCATTGTTATTTGAAGTTCTGTTGGGATAGTTTAGTGCCTTTTGGTTTACTATTTTGTAGAAGATATCACCATTACAAGGTTTATTAGCTGCAGGCAGGAAAAACAGTTAAAACCTTTTGCCTGCCGAAGCACGCACCACAGTAAAAGAGTGCGACGCAACGACCGCTACATCAATGAACTTTTGCAGGGCCCATAACCCTAACATATTTTTAACTGCCATGGTGCAGCGGTACTGATATTTTGCCCGCACATTGCAACCCTTATATGGTGTGCAAATGTAATGGTTACACCCCAAAACCTTACATTTGCCCGCATTGTAAAAATCCTTTAACTCAATACCATGGCTCAATTTGGAAAGGCATCGAGTAAGCGTAGTAAACCCAGTTATGTATACAGTATTGTAGGCGTGGCATTGGTACTTTTTATTATGGGCATACTGGGTTGGATTTTTTTAAACTTTAACCAGGTAGGTAATACTTTTAAAGAAGATATACGCATTAGCGCTTACCTGCGCACCCTAAATGCTGATACCATTAACCAAATAAAGCAATACATAGAAAAGAAATCATATGCCAAAAATGTGACCTATGTAAACAAAGACCAGGCAAAAGTTATATGGAGCCGCGAGGGCAATAACGAAGACTGGGCCAAAATTTTGGACTATAATCCACTGCCGGAGAGTATTGATTTTTATGCAAAATCCGAATATGTAAACCAGGATAGCCTGGCCAAAATGTCGGCGGATATAGTAGGTGTTTGGGGCAACCATTTAGACGAATTGCAGTATCCTAAAATGCTGGTAAATAACCTTAACGAAAGGGCATCGAGGCTGGGACTGGTATTTTTGGTGGTGGCTATTATTTTATGCGCCATAGTAATTGTAAGTATTGATAATACCATACGGCTGGCCATGTTTAGCAACCGGTTTTTAATTAAAACCATGCAAATGGTAGGCGCTACGCGTGGGTTTATTAGCAGGCCTATGAACTGGCGTGCTGTTATTAATGGGCTAACCAGTGCTGTTATAGCCATTGTGTTGCTGTTTGTATTAATACAGTGGGCCGAAACGCAGTTTCCGCAATTGGCTATAATACGCAACACACAGCTTACCCTTATTTTGTTTGGGGGTATGATACTGGTAGGCGTTGGCATATCGTTGTTTAGTACGCACCGCAGCGTAATTAAATACCTGAAAATGAGCCTTGACGACTTGTATTAAAATTTGATTTATACTAATTATTGTTATTTTCACCCAAAAAATATACCCGCACAATGGCCGATAAAAAAGTGACCGTCGCAACAGCTACCCCAACAAAAAAAACAATAAATAAAACCATAGCAAGCAGTTTACCATTGTTTGAAAAAGACAATTACCGTTGGATGATGATTGGCGGTGTGGTAATTGCCATAGGTATGTTGGTAATGGCCGGCGGAAAAAACGATAACCCCGACCAGTTTGATTATAACAAGGTGTATAGTTTTACCCGTATAACCCTTGCCCCACTATTAATATTAATTGGCCTGGGCATAGAAATATTTGCCATTTTTAAGCGTCCGAAACACGCTTAATAAATGGGTTAAATAAGTTGTTTATAGGCGGTGAGCATTCATCGCCTTTTTTTTGACAAAAATATTTTACTTCATTTTTTATGAACCTTATTGAAAGTATCATTATTGCCATTGTTGAAGGCATCACTGAATTTTTGCCTATCTCATCTACCGGCCATATGATTATTGCCGAACGATTGTTACACCTGCCCACAAGCGATGTGTTTACCCAATTGTTTACTGTGGCCATACAATTAGGCGCTATAATTAGCGTAGTTGTGTTATATTCTAAAAAATTTTTCGACTTTACCCGCTGGCAGTTTTACCTTAAACTGGTAGTGGCCGTGATACCTGCCCTATTTTTTGGGTTTATATTAAGCGATGCTATTGACGAGCTGCTGGATAGCCCGCTTACGGTGGCAATTAGTTTACTGCTGGGTGGTATTGTGTTGTTGTTTGTAGATAAGCTTTTTAAAAGCAATACTATTAAAGAAGAAGAGCAGTTGGGCTATGGTAAAGCTTTTGTAATTGGCCTGTGGCAGTGTATTGCCATGGTACCCGGTGTAAGCCGCAGTGCGGCTACTATTATTGGTGGCATGCAACAAAAGCTTACCCGCAACCTGGCGGCCGAGTTTTCGTTTTTGCTGGCAGTACCCACCATGGCCGCAGCTACCGGCTACAAACTGCTAAAAACTTATAAACAAAATCCCGAAGTACTTACCGATAGCAACAACCTTATGCTGCTGGCAGTGGGCAATGTGGTTGCATTTGTGGTGGCCCTGCTGGCCATTAAATTTTTTATATCGTACCTGCAGAAGTATGGCTTTAAAATGTTTGGCTATTACCGAATAGTGGCTGGTATTGTGTTGTTGGTGTTGCTATACACCGGTTATTTAAAGTAGCCGATCAGGTTTAGGGTTGATTGCTTCTCCTACCCCCTTAACTCAATGTTGTTTATCGAAGCTGTTTGCGTGTGTCATGCCGTACACCCCGGTGCATTGGTATTACCTGCATGTAAATTCAGAACGCCTTACCTGTGGCAACTTAAAGTGTAGCTAATTTATTTTTTTGGGTCGGTCATTTTAGCTTTGTTGTTTCGGCCGTTGCAGCCTGCCTCTATAACCATAGAGGTAGCACCCTTTTACTGAAGTGCTTTTTGCCACATTTTTTCCGCGGGTTGCTCTTCTTATCACTCAGTCCTGAAAGACCAAAATCTATCAGCCACGGGTGAAGCCCGCGGATACGGTTAGTACTCATTTTACAAGCCCTGAAAGGGCGAAATCTATCAGCCGCGGATGAAATCGCCGATACGATTAGCATTTATTTTACAAGCCCTGAAAGGGCGAAATCTATCAGCCGCCGGTCAAATCGCCGATACGGTTAGCATTTATTTTACAAGCCCTGACAGGGCGAAATCTATCAGCCGCCGGTTAAACCGGCGGATACGGTTAGCATTTATTTTACAAGCCTTGTAAAGGCGAAATCTATCAGCCGCGGGTTAAACCGGCCGATACGGTTAGCATTTATTTTACAAGCCCTGAAAGGGCGAAATCTATCAGCCGCGGGTGAAGCCCGCGGATACGGTTAGCATTTATTTTACAAGCCCTGACAGGGCGAAATCTATCAGC
>JBBRUR010000052.1:0-33117 GCA_038247635.1 Chitinophagales bacterium | reverse complement strand
TTGTGAAGTTCAACTTTTGTTCGCTGCCTAACCGGGCTTCGACGAGCTCAGCCTGACAGATTACCGATCAGCCTGACAGTTACTTTGTCACCCTGCGCCTGTTGAAGGGCAGCCCAACTGTTTAATTGTCACCCTGAGCTTGTCAAAGGGCAGCCCAACTGTTTGGTTGTCACCCTGAGCTCGTCGAAGGGCAACTAAACAGTTACTTTGTCACCCTGAACTCGTCGAAGGGCAACTAAACAGTTACTTTGTCACCCTGAGCCTGTCGAAGGGCAGCCTGGCCTAGGTTGTGAAGTTCAACTTTTGTTCGCTGCCTAACCGGGCTTCGACGAGCTCAGCCTGACAGATTCCCAATCAGCCTCACAAATCAGGATCAGCCTGACAACAATACTACCTAATAAATCTTCGCTCTACCGCACTTCCGCATCCGCAATTTTCAATGCCTCACTAATTATAGCCAGCCCTTCATCAATTTGGTTCTTAGTAATAATCAGCGGCGGCGCAATAAAAATAAATCCCCAGCGCACAAAAGTGTACAGTCCCAGTTCTTTTAATTTGGCGGCAACTTTGTTCATTACCACCAATTCATCGGGTTTTGCATTAAAGGGGGCAAAAGGTTCCTTGGTTTCCCTGTTTTTTACCAACTCTAAACAGCCCAATAAACCCTGGTTTCGCCAGTCGCCTATGGATGGATGTATTGACTTCATCTCTTCTATCCGGCCGTTCATATATTCACCCATCGCCTTTGCATTTTCAATCAAATTGTCTTCTTCATAAATATTTAAAACCTCCAATGCCGCAGCGCAAGCTACCGGGTGGGCGGAGTAGGTAAGGCCAAGGGCTAACATGTTATCATCATATTTGGAAGCAATGGTATCGCTGACCGTGAGGCAACCAAACGGAAGGTAACCGCAGGTTAAACCTTTTGCCATGCAAATCATATCGGGCACAATGTTGTGGTGCTCAAAGGCAAACCATTTGCCGGTACGACCAAACCCGCTCATTACTTCGTCCATAATCAGCAATATGCCATGCTTATCGCATATTTTTCGTACTGCCTGCAGGTAACCATCGGGGTACATAAAACAGCCCGAACTCCCGCTTTGGCCCTCCAGAATAATGGCGGCTATATTGGCTGGTGCTTCGTAGGCTATCATCCGTTCAAGGCTGGTTATTGCATCTTTCAACAGGTTTTCTTTTCCATACTCCCACCGGTATTTGTAAGGTAGGTCGAAGTGGATAAAATTGGGCGCCTGCTGGCTGTCCATAGGCAACCTGCGTGGGTCGCCACTGGCACTCATTGCACCATAACTGGAGCCGTGGTACGACTGGTAGCGGCTTAGTATTTTATGCCTGCCGGTATACAGGCGGGCCAGCTTAATAGCGTTTTCCATGGCGGTGGCGCCACAAATGGTAAACAAAGCCTTGTTGAGGTTACCCGGACAAACCTCCGCCAATTTTTTGCCAAGATCGCCCCGCACTTTGGTTACACACGACGGTGTTACGTACGATATTTCCTGCATTTGTTTTACCACGGCCTGCGTTACCCGCTGGTCGCCATGCCCAATGTTCACGTTCATAAGGCCACTGCTAAAGTCAATGATCTTTTTATCGTCGTAGTCGTACAGGTACACCCCATCGCCATATTTTACGGCAATAGGGCTGATGCCTTTTTGTTTGCTCCAGCTAAAAAGTGTGTACTTCATATTGTTGTGCAATATCTCGTCGGTGTCTGTTTGCGAAAGGGTATCTATCATGGCATTCAATTTAGTAAATGTTATTTGTATTGTAAGTAAAAAACGGTTAGTCTATCGGCTTAAACCCAATCATTTTTCTTTTAGGACTGGGTTGTTCAATTAACTGCCTGAGTGCACTAAAAATGGCGGCAATGTCTGCTTTGTTGCCCTTTACATCGTTTTCCAGTGTTTCCAGTTTTAATAGAATTTCTTTATTGGTAAGAAGTAACTCCCTCATTTTAGAAAATATCCGGATGATTTGTATATGCACCTGAATCGCAACTGGACTGTTTAGTACGCCGGAAAGCATGGAAACACCTTGTTCGGTAAAGGCAAAAGGTGGCTTGCGTAACGACATTTTTTCGGAATTGGATATCACAATTTGTGATTTCCAATTTTCAAACTCTTCAATTGTCAATTGAAACATAAAATCTTTAGGAAAGCGGTCAATATTTCTTTTGACAGCCTGGTTCAGTGTCCTTGTCTCTACACCATACATTTCAGCTAAGTCCCTGTCTAACATTACTTTTTGGCCTCTGATGAGGTATATTTTACTGATGATAATTTCATCAGGTAATACTGATACAACTTGATTTTGGTTCTTTGGCATTGATAATTTGTTTTAATTGGAAACAACAATTTGTGATTTCCAAACGAGGCCAATCGTAATTTGAAGTCACATTTTGTGATATCAAGATTTCGTTTATGTCTTGAGGTGCCAATTTGGCTCCTCAAGTTTTTAATCCATATTTTATTTCATTTCTTAAGTCAGCAACTCTTTTGCAATTAACCGAAACATATCTTATTCCGGAAATCGGCTTGATTTTTTTTAAACCTGGTCA
Source organism: Chitinophagales bacterium (assembly GCA_038247635.1). Classification (GTDB taxonomy): domain Bacteria; phylum Bacteroidota; class Bacteroidia; order Chitinophagales; family Chitinophagaceae; genus Segetibacter. The sequence goes on along the minus strand of JBBRUR010000052.1, from coordinate 30,539 downwards.
CTCTTACTACGGCAATACTCATTTTTATAGCCCGTTCACTTTTCAAAACACTTGCCAACATGGTTACGCCGTGCTCGGTAAAGGCAAATGGCGTTACCGAAGTATTTCTTTTGCTTTACGATGAGGTCACAATTTGTGACCACATAAGCTCCAATTCCTCCTCCGTAAGTCTAAACATAAATTCTTTCAGAAACCTGCTCGCATTTCTTTTTACCTTTTTATTTAAACGCAGCGTTTCAACTTCACGAAATTTCGAAAAATCATTATCCAGCCCAACCCTTTTGTCCCATTACAAAATAAATGCTGGTAAAGATTTCTTCATAAGCAGAAATAGTGGATGTATGTTTATTACCTTCTCCATCACTCTTATTATTTAAAATAGCAACTCATTATGCCATTAACGAGTTAATCATCTGGCCTGAACCCAATTCTTTTTCTACCTGCGGCACTTGTCTTTTCCACTTTATCATCCAATAAGTTTTCGATGGCCTCGTAAATACCATTGAGCTGTACATCGTGTTCACCCAAATGTTGTTTGATAAGTTCAAGCTGTTCTGAAAGTTCTTTGAACTGGGAGGCTGTCTTTTTTAGTTCAATAAATGCCCGCACTACGGCAATGCTCATTTTTATTGCTTGTTCACTTTTAAGCACACTTGCCAACATGGCTACGCCGTGCTCGGTAAAGGCGTATGGCGTTACCGAAGTATTTCTTTTGCGTTGCGATGCGGTCACATTTTGTGACCGCATGTTTGCATTTAATTGTAAATCAATAAGTTGGTCGGATGTGGTCACAAATTGTGACCGCATCAAGATCCATTCTTTGGCCGTTAAGCGAAACATGAAGTCTTCAGGAAAACGATCTGAATTTCTTTTTACAGCCTGATTTAAGGCTTTGGTTTCAACTTCATATAATTCCGCTAAATCATAGTCCAGCATCACTTTTTGCTCACGAACAAAATAAATTCTACTTGTGATTTTTTCATTAGCAGCATTAGCGGATGTATGTTTTGTAGCCTTTGCCATCGATTTTATGATTTAAGTGAACATTCCATTTGCCTGTGATTAGTATTCAGTTGTTCGTCCGGTCTAAAACCAATTCTTTTTCTGGCTGCGGCAGTTTGTTTTTCCACTTTATCCTCCAACAAGTTTTCAATGGCCTCGTAAATGCCGTTTAGCTGCACATCGTGTTCGCCTAATTTCAGTTCCAACGTCTTAAGTTGCCCAGCTATCTTCTTATTTTCAACATACACTTTTCTTATTTGTATAAAAGCCCGCATTATTGCAATGTTCATGGCAATTGCTTTCGGCGAATTAATAATGCCGCTTAACATAGCAACCCCTTGTTCTGTAAATGCAAACGGAGAATATCTTGCCCCGCCCCAACTTGAGGTCGCAATTTGCGACCTCAAGTTGGCAAATTCAACGCTTGTCAATTGAAACATGAAATCTTCAGGAAATCGTTCGGTATTTCGCTTTACCTGCTCGTTAAATCTTTTGGTTTCTACCTCATACAAAGCTGCCAAATCCTTATCCAGCATTACTTTGGTATCGCGAATTACGTAAATTTTATTAATGACCACCTCGTCGGGTATCAATTGTTCATCACGGTTTTTTGCAGTCGCCATTGCGAAATATTTTGAATTTATATGGTCAAACGTTGTGACTTTTTTGTAATCGGCAATCGTTGTTCCTTATCTAAGGTCATAATTTTCGACCTTAGAATGTACCAACTTGAGGTCACAAATTGTGACCTCAAGTTGGTACATTCAACTCTTCACAATTGAAACATAAAATCTTTAGTGCCGCAGTTAGCTCACTTGTAGCTTACCCGCTTTCCGTCAAATTCTCTCCTTTTTAATTTTGACTTTTTAATTTTGACTTAAACTCAGCTCATCCAATTTACCCCTGCCTCTGGGTTCCATTTGGTAGTGCTTTTCTTCAACTTGGTCCAAAACTCAATGGAACTTTTGCCGGTAATATCGCCCACACCAAACTTGCTTTCGTTCCAGCCACCAAAGCTAAAAGGTTCGCGGGGTACGGGCACGCCTACGTTTACGCCAATCATTCCCGCGCTGGCATGGTCAATAATGTAGCGGGCTACGCCACCATTTTGGGTAAATACCGAAGCCGCATTTCCATAGGGGTTGGCGTTTTCAATGGCCAACGCCTCATCAACGGAATTGGTGCGCATAATGCTTATAACCGGGCCAAATATCTCTTCTTTTGCCACACTCATGTCGGGGGTTACATGGTCAATTACGGTTGGACCAACATAGGTGCCATTTTCTTTTCCTGCCACCGTTGCGCCGCGGCCATCCACCAATATTTTAGCTCCCTGGCTTTCGGCTTCGGTAATGTATTTTTCAATTCTGTCCTTGCTTTCTTTATTAATTACGGCACCAAGGTTTTCCCCCGGAATAATCTTTCTCGCTTCATCGCAAATTTTATCAATAATATGATCGATGTTGCCCACGCCCACCATGGCGCTGGCTGCCATACAACGCTGTCCTGCACAACCACTCATACTGGCCGCTACGTTTTGGGCAGTCATACCGGGGATGGCGTCGGGCATTACCATTAAGTGATTTTTAGCACCACCCAATGCCAGGCATCTTTTATAATTACTGGTTGAGCGTTGGTAAACAATTTTGGCCACTTTGGTAGAGCCAACAAACGATACCGCCTCAATACCGGGATGATCGCAAATGGCTTCCACTATGTCTATTCCACCATGTACAATGTTTAAAACGCCATCGGGCAGACCAGCTTCCTTTAACAACCCGGCCAATCGGCCACAACATAAAGGCACTTTTTCCGATGGTTTCAAAATCATACAATTGCCCAGTGCTATGGCATTAGGTAAGGTCCAGTTAGGCACCATAGCCGGAAAATTAAAGGGAACTATTGATGCCACCACGCCAAGCGGCACATGTTCGGTACGGCACTCAACGCCCCTGCTTACTTCTAAAACTTCGCCGGTTACCAGTTGAGGTAGCGATGTGGCAAATTCAGTTAGCTCAATACATTTTTCAATTTCTGCTACTGATTCTCCAAAGGTCTTGCCATTTTCTTCGCTGCATAGGGCAGCCAACTCCTGCATATGTTTTTCCAGCAGGGTTCTATAACGGTATAATACCTGCACCCGCTCTTTAATGGGCGTTTTACTCCATATGGTAAATGCCGTCCGGGCTGAATCCACTGCTTTTTTAAGGTCATTGTTATCGGACAAGGGTACGTCTGATAAATGAGTACCATCTAACGGACTAATTACGGGCATAGATTTGCCGGTTTCGGATGGAACAAACTGGCCATTTATAAAATTTTGTACAGGTGCATATTTCATTTTGTAAACTATTTAATACATATTTGATAAAATAAGAAGCCGAAAATGAAAATTATGCATTTTGATGCATTCAAAAAATAAATATTGCCAATAATTCTGCAATTCAGTATATGGGTAACTCAATAAAAATAACGCTCGATAGTTTGGACTTTGATATTTTATCGTGTCTTCAGCAGGATGGCAGAATGTCATTTACCGTAATGGCGCAAAAGCTGGATGTATCCATTGGAACCATCAGAACCCGTTTTAATAAATTGGTTGATGAGGGTGTCATAAATGTAATTGGTAGGGTTAACCCCGAAAAGGTGGGCTTTAATTCGTACGCTCACATAGCAGTATATGTACGCCCTGCTACGCTAAAGGACGCCATTGCCCAACAAATTGCGCTGTTGCCTGAAGTTAGTTTTTTAGCACTCACCAGTGGTGAGTACGACCTGGAGGTTGACGTAATGTGCCGCGATAACGACCATTTGATTGAGTTTATCAATACTATTTCCGCTTACGAAGGTGTTTTTCAAACTAAAACCACTATCTATTTTAAAGTATACAAATACGCTCAGCCCGATCTAAAATTATTAAAGTAGTAGTTTTTTGGACCCAGCTACCGTAATATCGGCCGGCTTTTGGTGGCGTCGCACTCTTATACAGTGGTTTTCTATGCAGCTTTCCCTCGCATTGTTGTTGGCTGCTTTAACCTTTGTACTTTTATTCACATAGTTATGACACCCGAACGAAGAAATAAACTTTACACCGTATTAAATAAACGACAGGCAAACCTTTGCGTTCTCCTTGAGAATGTTTTTGACCCGCACAATGTATCGGCCGTTATGCGGTCGTGCGATAGTATAGGCATACAAGACCTGTATATATTAAACACCCGCATTGGTCCACACAAAAAATGGGGTTTTAAAAGCAGCAGTAGTGCTAACCGTTGGATGACCGTTTACCAGTTTGACAATAATGAAGCATGTTTTGAAGCACTCCGCAAAAATTACCAAACCATTTTAACCACTCACCTGGCCGATAATGCTATTGATGTATACGATGTTGACTTTACCCAAAGCCTGGCACTGGTTTTTGGTAACGAGCATAGTGGCGTAAGCCAAGAAGTTATAGCACTATCCGATGGTAATTTTATTATTCCCCAGGTAGGCATCATTCAAAGCCTGAATATTTCGGTGGCTTGTGCGGTTACTATTTACGAGGCTTTCAGGCAGCGCAACAAGGCTGGCATGTACAATCAGCCATCACTACCCCATTCTACCCGCAACCAATTACTTAACGATTGGGGATTTTCCGAAGCCGACCGGGTATTGCTTAATGAGTAATATTAAATACCTGTGGCTATTTGTTAGTTGGTTGTTTGTTGCCAACGCAGTTTACTGCCAGTCCACACAGTTAACCATTAAAAGTGTGTCGGCAAGCGAGGTAAAAAAATTGATTGATGATAGTTCGGGGCCAACCATCGTTAACTTTTGGGCGTCGTGGTGTGGGCCATGCACCCGCGAAATCCCTTATTTGGAGGCGCAGGTAAAAGCCTGTGGTGTGCCGGTAAAGTTATTATTGGTAAGTATGGATTTTCCTTTGTCGTACCCAAAGGCACTGCAAAACTTTGTTGAAAAAAGCCATTATAGGAGTGAGGTGGTTTATTTAAAAGATTTGGACACCAACTTTATTACCTCCACAATCGACAAGCAATGGAACGGCGCTATCCCGGTATCTGTTTTTGTTGATAATACCAAGCATTATTACCGGTTTTTTAACTTTCAGTTAACTGAGCAAAGGCTTGCGTTGGAAATAGCCAATATGTTGCAATAATGAGGCATGATTTACGTAATCGCTTTTGGCTCAGTTATATTTATGAATGATTATGAAGCATATCTTTTCGTTTTCGCTCGTCAGATGCTGTCCCTAATATGGTAATACTAACATTTAGCTCAAAGCCTATTAACAATATAAGCGAGTTAATATATATAAGCAACATTACAATCAGTACGGTGCCTATGCTACCATAAACCTTATTGTAACTGCTAAAATTGTTTACCCAATACGAAAAAATAAAGGTGGTAGCCACCGTTAAAAAAGTAGCCAGCAGCGCTCCTACGGTAAAAGTTTTCCACCGCTTTGTTACTGACGGAGCGAGTTTGTAGATCAAAGCAATGCCATAGTAAAATAGAAATAGGGTAATAAGCCAACGCAGCGATTTAAAAAGAAAAATATTGGTACCTTTTAATTGCAGCCAGTTAATTATAACAGTTGACAAGTAACCCTCGCCAATCAATATAAGAATAGTGCCTATCAAAAGACCCAGCACTATTACGGTCAGCTTAATGGCTTTCCATCTTTTTTGTAAAAAATTGGTTTTTTGGTCGTGTTGGTAAATGCTTTTGTCAAAGGTGTTAATAATGGTAAGCATGGCATTGCTGGCGTAAAAAATTACCAGTAAAAAGCCAAAAGATAGTAGTCCGCCCCGCTGAGTATTTAAAAAATCGTCTAAAAAAGTGCTTACAAAATTGTAAACGTTTTGGCTGGGCGATATATCGCGGGTAAGGCTCAATAACTCTTTCGTAAACTGGCGGGATACCGGTAGGTAGGGCACCAGCGTAAACACGCAAATACACGCCGCAGGTATAGCCATAATAAAGTTGAAGGCAATGGCACTGGCGCGCTGGTTCAATCCAATTTTATTAATTTGATTTACGAAAAAATTCAACGCATCATACAATGGAATACCGTAAAAGCCTGGCAAAATGGTTTCCTTACTTCTTTTTATTAAAAAAGCTATAGGGCCCCATTGTAATATTTTGCGCTCTATTTTGGTCAAAGCGGCTGGTTGGCTTTTTGTTTTCTTATAATCATTTCGTTCAAAGCTTTTTGATATTCGGCTGCCTTCCTTTTATGTTCGGCAAAATTTTCGCTAAAACTGTGGTAGCCGCTAAAATCGCTTTTGGCCACAAAAAACAGGTAGTCAGTTGCCGGGGCACTCAGCACTGCATCAATGGTTTTTACCGAGGGGGTGCAAATGGGGCCAGGTGGCAAACCCTTGTTACGGTAGGTATTGTATGGCGATTGTACCATGAGGTCTTTAAAATAGATCCGCTTCATTTTAAAGTCTTTCAGGGCAAATTTTATGGTGGGGTCGGCGCCCAGCGGCATGCCTTTGTTGTACCTGTTTATGTACACACTGGCTACGTTTCCTTTTTCATCGTTTTTATTAGTTTCCTCTTCCACTATACTGGCAATAGTGTACACCTGCACTGGTGTTAGCGACATGGCTGCTGCCTTTTGCAGGCGCTCACTCTTATCCCAAAAAGTATTTTTTTCCTTGTTTAACCGCGTTAGTATTTCGTTTACAGGGGTGGTCCAGTATACGTTATAGGTGTTGGGTATTACCATGGTCATTAAGGTGTTGGTATCCACATTAAATTGGGCAATACTATCAGGGTTGGTTAAAAATTGAATGGTCGACAGCGAGTCGGCCATAAATTGTTGGCCAACTATTTTGGCAAGGTCTGCAGGTAACCTCAATTTATTAATCACCAATTTTACCGGGCTTTGTTGGTTGTTTTTAAGTTTTTTGGCTAAAGTAAATAAGCTTTCGCCCCGTAATATTTCATAGCGGCCCGGCATAATTTTTTGCCAAACACCCAACTGGCTGGCAATTAATTTAAATGCCCATAGATTGTTAACGATTTCTTCCTTTTGTAGCAGAAGGGTTAAGGCCTTTTCATTGGTGTTGGCGGGGTATATAAGCAGTACTTTTTGTTTTTGTAAAAATGTAGTACCGCTACCGAACACTACCCATGCACCCACGGCTGCCAGTAACAGGCAAAATAATAAAACAAGACTTATTAATTTTTTCATAGTGTGCAGAAATTAAAAAATACAAGCACCAAATGTGTTTTAAATACGATGTTGGTTTTAAAAGTCCGCGGCAAATCAATCATAATATTGCATAATTGAAAAGTATCAACCGGCGCACTAAAAATAAAAAAACCCTGTCCATTTACATAGGCAGGGTTTCAAAATTTATTATTATTAAGAAAGAATGTTATTTTAAAGGCGAAGCGGGTACAGGTGTACCGGGCATAGGCTGCTGCGAAGGGGCGGGTGCGCTTTGGTTTGTGTTAATTTTATCTAACACGCTTTTTTGTTGTACACTACCTGTCATAAAAAACGACGAAAACAAACATAGCACAGCAATCAGACCCGAAAATATCCAGGTACCCTTTTCCAACACATCATTGGTTTGTTTTACACCCATAAATTGGTTACTAAAGCCGGCAATATTGCCCGATAGGCCACCACCTTTTGGGTTTTGTATCAAAATTAAAAAACCTACCACCAGCGCAAACAAAGCTATCAGTATAAAAAACAGGGTTATCATTTAATTGCTTTTAAAATTTTAATTTGGTTTGCAAAATAAGCGCTTTTGTCCGGTTGCAAAAAACTTAATTTAATATATACTTGTACTGCTTTTTCAATTTTACCCTGTTTTACCAGCACGTCGGCCATGGTTTCGGTAATTACTTCGCGTTGAATATTACTAAAATCAGCTATTCTTATTACCATATCCTCTTCCATTTTGTCGCCCTGACGGCCGGGCGTGTCTTCAGGTCCCAGTTTTTTCATGTGTTTTAGCCATTGAGTAAAACTTTTTAGGTTTCGCGCCAGTTGATCGCCATTGTCGTTTAAAATAAGTTTTATGCCCTGCGATGCAAAATAATCTACTGTGTAATAAGGATCGATGGGTACAATTGTTTCGGTATTGGCGTTTTGGCCTGCTGGTAAGGGAGTATCCAGTACCAGTTTTATATTTTTCAACATTTGGTCGGTTGATTCGTCGTGTTTTTCGCTTGTTTCTAGTTCCGGTGCAAGGTAGTCTGTATCATTTGCCACTGCTTCTTCACGGGTTGGCCTGGTTGCCTGTGGTTCGTTTTCCGAGGTATTAATTATTTGCCTTATGCCATTATCTTCCACTTCATTCACGTTGTCTTCTAAAGCTGTTTCGGATGTAATGTCTTCACTTTCGCCAAGGTTGATTTCTTCGGTTAGGGTAATTCCATTCACATAGTTTTTACCCTCGCTAACAGTACCCCCGGTAGTCAAATTAACCTCCTTCCATTTTTCCTGTTTGGAATATTGGGTGTTTGTTGTGTTTTGCGCAACCGTTTGGCTATCATTTGCCCGGGCTGTCTGTTCAGTTAAGGTAACGTTTGTTATGTCTTTATTTTCTGTATCGTCTGTTGAGGTATCACCTGTGGCTTTTCCTGTTTTTTCTTCCCCGTCGGTAATGCTGGTAAGCTGTTGCGGCTTTAACAGGGCCTTACCCTTTTGGTCTGCCTCTTCAATTTCTTCTATCAAAAATTCTTTTGTAATCACTGTTTCAACGGCATTTCCTTCAACAACTACTTGGTGGGTAGTTTCTATGCTGGTTATAGCTGAAACTGCTTCATCGCCCACATTGGTCGCCTCCTTTTCTTTTTCGGTATTGATGCTTAGCGTTTCGGGCTCAAACAAGGCCTTACCATTTTCATCTGCTTCTTCAATTTCTTCTATCGAAAATGCCTCAGTAATTACAGTTTCCGCAGCTTTATTTGCGGTAGTGGATTGCTGGTAAGTTTCAACTTTTATTAAGGCTAAAACGGTTTCATCGGCAGTGGGGGTTAGTTCATTTGAGGTGGTATTTTCCTCATTTGCCGTACCTATTTGATCAGGTGCATCGGGTGTATTCTGCAATTCTTTTTGGCGCTCAACTTCACCGTCATCCTCATGGTTCTTTAATACATTTTGGTGCGGGGTGGCTATTAAAAGCTGCGATGTTGTTTTTAATGGAGCTTCAATTACGTTAGGCAAAGTAGTATTTGCGGCCACCAAAGGTGCGCCAGGCATAATTGCCTTAAAGGCATCGGTGTTTTTGGAGGTTAGCTGGTAATGCAGCCAATGTACATCGGGCACATACAAGGCGGTTTTTTGCAACTGTTTTTCGTAGCCTGGATTATTTTCGGCCAAAAGTTTTTTGCTTAATAACAAATGCCCAATAGCAAAATATGGATATGCTTTTGTGAAAGTTTCAAGTTCATTTACACTAATCTCGTTAAAGCTATTTTTACCTGTTAGGTTGGCCAAACATTTATCCAAAATAATGTTCATGTGGCGAAAATACAATTAGCTTACCAATTGGAGAAAATACGGTTGAAAATTTCGTCTGTTAGGTTGCGCACAATTTCGTCGGTAAGGGCGCCTTCGGCCTGTGGCAGCGAAAGGGTAGCGGCAAAATCGAAGTTTCGGCTTATATCAAATTCCTCGGTTTTTGCTGTAAGCGTATTTAAAAAAATGAGGTGCACGCCTACGGTAAGCCGGTTGGTAGCCGCCTGCTGGCCCGATATACCGGCAGTCGACAGGCTATAATCCGATATATAACCTCTTATTTGGTAATGGGCATCGTCGCTATTGGTACGTGAAAGCCGGGTGGTACCTACAATTTTTTGCTGTAGTTTATCGGTAAGCCGGGCGCTCAATTGTGGGTTTATATACCTCGCTTTATTTTCGATAAAGCCAATTTTGACTGTTTTAACCTCGGGCGGAATGCTGGCACTGTTTAAACTATAAATTTTGCACGAGGCAAATACCATCATACTCATTAGCATGCACACGGCCCGTAAATGTTTACCCCTTAGGGCAGTAAGTGTGTTAATCAATATCATGTAAACAACTTTTGATAAGTACATACAATCATTCGTCAATATCGTACTCTTTTAATTTTCTATACAAGGTACGTTCGCTTATGCCAAGGTCAAGGCTTGCGTCCTTACGTTTGCCCCTATGTTTCTTTAACGCCTTAATAATCAGTTCTTTTTCCTTTTCCATAATATTCAACGATTCGTCTACCTCTTCATGCTCGTCAATATCGTTGTGATATATTACTGGCTGGTTATTATTAGCCGTTTGGGGCTGTGGCAAATTATTTTGATAGGTAGGTGCATGCTCAGTTAATGGCCCATCGTTCATTAACGCCTCGCGGGTAAAAGCTGCCGCGGCATGGGCGTTATTAGGGTTTTGGAGTATTTCCAAAAACATTTTTTTCAACTCTGTCACATCCTTTTTCATATCGAAAAACAATTTGTACAAAAGCTCCCTTTCGTTGGCAAATTCGTTTGGGCTTCCCAGGCCCTGTTGCGCCGGCTGATGGGCCAAAACAGGTAAGCGATTGTAGTTGCTTGCTTCGGGCAAAAACCGGCTTAGTTCGGTTAGGCCAACATTTTTTTCGGTACTTAATACCGATATCTGTTCGGCTATATTTTTTAGCTCCCTAACATTACCCTTCCAGGGGTAATTTACTAACAAGTTGCGGGCGGCATCGTCTAATTGCACGGGCGTGGTCTTATATCTTTCAGCAAAATCTACCACAAACTTTCTAAATAAAATGCCAATGTCTTCCTTACGGTCCCGTAGCGATGGTACCCTTATGGGCACAGTACTTAAACGGTAATAAAGGTCAATCCTGAACTTGCCTTTTTCGGTAAACTCCAATAATTCGCGGTTAGTAGCTGCAATTACCCGCACATCGGTTTTTTGCACTTTTGACGAGCCAACGCGTATAAACTCACCTGTCTCCAAAACCCTCAACAAGCGGGCTTGGGTACCAAGGGGCATTTCACCAATTTCATCTAAAAAAATGGTTCCTCCATTTACAGTTTCAAAGTAACCTTTACGGCTGTCAACGGCGCCGGTAAACGATCCTTTTTCGTGGCCAAACAGTTCGCTGTCTATAGTTCCTTCGGGTATTGCTCCGCAGTTAACCGCTATAAACGGGTTGTGTTTACGTGCCGACAGTGCATGGATTATTTGCGAAAACACCTCTTTACCCACACCGCTTTCGCCTACAATCAATACACTTAAATCGGTATTGGCTACCTGCACAGCTACGTTTAAGGCATGGTTTAACCCCGGAGAGTTACCTATAATTCCAAACCTGTTTTTTATTGCTTGTAGTTCCATTGGTCAAAATATTTTTTAGCTGGTCAACTATAAAGTACATTTTTATGGGCCGGGCCCAGGCGGTGCTATTGGGCATGTGTGGCGTCGCACACTTGTGCTATCAACCATTATTCAGCTTTTCTGAATATTTAAAAAATTCGCTGCTGTCCTATTGTTTCCATGGCTATTTCGCCAATCAGTGTGCCGCCGGTTGTGCTGGTAACTGTTACCCATACATAATCGCCTTTTTGGTATAGGTGGCCATTTTTGGCAAATACCAATACCTTGCTGTGGCTGGTTTTACCGCTCCAGTCAAGGTCGCTGCGTTTGCTGTTACCTTCTATTAACACTTTGTATGTGTTACCAACGTCAAGTTTGTAACTGTGCTGCGATAAGCGGTTTTGCAAAGCCACAATTTCGGTTAGTCTGCGTTTTTTTATTGCCAGTGTCACATCGTCCTGGTAGCGGCGGGCCGCCAGCGTTCCGGGGCGCTCGCTGTAGTAATACATATAGCTCATATCAAACAAGCTATGCTCCATACTATCCATTGTAAGCTGGTGGTCCTCTTCGGTTTCAGTACAAAAGCCAGTTATAATATCGCTGGTAATGCCGCAGTTGGGCATTATTTCGCGTATGCGTTTTACTTTAGCTGCGTACCATTCGCGGGTATATGTACGGTTCATTAACTGCAATACCCGGTTACTACCACTTTGTATGGGTAAATGAATGTACTTACAAATGTTTTCGTGTTTGGCCATGGTAAACAGCACATCGTCTGTAATGTCCTTTGGGTGCGATGTGCTAAAGCGTACCCGCAGTTCGGCACTTATTAAAGCAACTTTTTGTAACAGCATAGCAAAAGTAATGTTGCCGTTATTTACTGAGGCATCCTTTTCGGCCAGTTCCGCGATAGCAGGCAATAGCGGGGCAGCGTAGTAGCTGTCAACGTTCTGGCCCAGCAAGGTCACATCTTTAAAACCCCTTTTAAAAAGGTCAGTACATTCAGCCACAATACTTTCCGCATCGCGGCTGCGTTCGCGGCCACGGGTAAATGGTACCACGCAAAAACTACACATATTGTTACAACCCCGCATAATGCTTACAAAGGCGGTCAACCCATTACTATCAAGCCTGATGGGGGCAATGTCGGCATACGTTTCGTCGCGGCTCAGCAATACGTTTACTGCTTTTTGGCCGGTACCTGCTTCTTCTATTAGCGAGGGCAAAGTGCGGTAAGCATCGGGGCCCACCACCATATCCACCAGTTTTTCCTGCTCAAGCAAAGTGCTTTTTAAGCGCTCGGCCATGCAACCCAACACACCTACCAGCAAACCGGGTTTGGCCTGTTTGGCTTTTTTAAATTCGGTGAGCCTTTTGCGTATGGTTAGTTCCGCTTTTTCGCGAATGCTGCAGGTATTGATAAGTATCAGGTCGGCCTCGTCAATATTTTTAGTGGCGCCAAAACCTTCTTTGTGTAAAATGGAGGCTACTATTTCGCTATCGGCAAAATTCATTGCACAGCCATAGCTTTCAATTAAAAATTTTTTATTGAACGGATTCGGATCGTCGCTAAATGCAGCATAGGCCTCGCCCTGCCGGGCTTCATCGTGTACTTTTAATGTCAGTTCCAATGTATCCATTCTTTATAAAAAAATTTGAGCCGCAAAAATACAATAATTTAATAAACGGTGACAGGTTGGCAGGTATGCTTTTGTCAATAGTTTCCATTTGTTTTTTAGGTAAATGAAAAGCACCCGACTTTTAGCAAACGTTGGTAAGTGAAAGGGAAGCAGCTTAACGGCAAAAACTTTTAAAATATTGGAAGCGTTAATTGAGTGCTTCAAACTATTATCTTTCAATTATATTCGGTTTTTGTATTTGTTAGCCATATAAAAGTTTAACCTTCATGCGCTTTTCTATTAAATTAATATTTGTCGGCTGTCTGTTGTTTGTTTTTTGTATTTCAGCTAAAGCCCAGCAATACGCCCCGGAGTTTTTTATTGGCGATACGCTTCCCGATGCGCCGGCGTTATCGGCCCGCGGGCCATACAATGTAGGCGTTCAAACAATGGAGGTAACCCACCTAAACCAGGTTGATATTTTAAGTTCGAAAGGAAGTAGCGAAGTATTATACAACAGGCGCCTCACCCTTGAAGTATGGTATCCTGCGCTTTTGCAAAAAGGTACAAAAGAATTGGTGACTTACCAATCCACCATAGGTTTATTAAACGACAGCACCCGGCCCCTTATTCCGTTTACATTTACGGGCCGTGCCGGGCGCAATGCACCACCCAACAAGTCTGCAAAGTACCCGCTGGTAATTGTTTCGCATGGTTACCCCGGCACCCGGTTACTGCTCACCTACCTAACCGAAAATCTTGCCTCAAAAGGATATGTGGTGGTGGCTATTGATCATACTGAGTCCACCTATGGCGACAGGGCCGGTTTTCAAAGCACCTTACTTAACCGTGCAAAAGATGTGTTATTTGTATTAAATGAAGTAGCTGGTATGGCAAAGGCAGGCAGTAAAAGTTTTTTGGCTGGCCTGGCCGACGCCGATAATACTGCTTTAATTGGTTACTCAATGGGGGGATACGGCGTTTTAAATGCAGCCGGTGCAGGGTACAGCACTAACCTGTTAGCGGCTTTTGGCAGCATGACCGGTGGTAGCAAGGCTGTAAAGGTGCGTATTGCAGGCGACAGTACTTTTTTATCCACCCACGATAGCCGGATTAAAGCAGTGGTTGCTTTTGCGCCGTGGGGTATGAGACTTGGCGCATGGAATGCCGAAGGGCTGAAGGGGTTAACGGTGCCTACCTTTTTTATTGCCGGCAGCCACGACGATGTATCGGGCTACGAGGACGGTACTAAAGCTATTTACGATGGTGCGGTTAGCGCCAATCGTTACCTGCTTACCTATATAAATGCAAGGCACAACATTGCACCTAACCCTCCGCCAGCCATTACGCTACAGCCGGGCATTGCCTTTAACGAATATTACCATTATGCCGAACCTGCCTGGAGCAGTTACCGTCTTAATAACATTAACCAGCATTATGTAACGGCTTTTTTGGGAACTTTTCTTCAACAAAAAAACTATAGCGAATATTTAAAGGCAACCAGCCAGCCAAACCTTAAAACCTGGCCAGGATTTAAAGACCGCACGTTTACAGGAATAACCCTTTTACACGATACACCTCAATAGCTTTGGTTTATGCTTTGGCATTTATAACAGAGGTAATTGTTTGTTTTATAAAATTCGCTTATCCTGTTGGTTAAACGTTATTGCACACTTTAAAGTTGTTAGTGTGCGTGGCATTAATTTACCTGCCATAACATCGTTATTGGTTCTACCTATTGGTATAAAAAGCTTTTTGCTGACCTCGCCAACCCTCCTATCAGCCGAAAAAATACTGCCATCGTTTGCAAAAATTTTATTTTTAAGGCTTGCGGTGCCCGATTATATAACCCACATAAATGTCACTTACTAATGTCGCACAACAAAGAGCACGACCGGCTTGCCCAATCGAACAATAACAAAAACTGGAAACGATGGGGGCCTTACTTGTCCGACCGGCAGTGGGGTACCGTTCGCGAAGACTATAGCCACAACGGTAATGCATGGAACTATGTAACTCACGACCTGGCCCGTAGCTATGCCTACCGCTGGGGCGAGGAAGGTATTGGCGGCTTTTGCGATTCCGACCAGGTACTTTGCCTGGCACCCGCTTTTTGGAATGGCAAAGACGCCATTTTAAAAGAACGGCTGTTTGGCCTTACCAACGGGGAGGGTAACCATGGCGAAGATGTGAAGGAGCTCTATTTTCACCTCGATAATTCGCCCACCCATTCGTATTGCAAGTTTTTATACAAGTACCCGCAGGCCGCCTTTCCCTACCTTGACCTGTTGCAGCGCAACCGCCGCGACCGACACAGCCCCGAGTACGAACTGCTGGATACCGGTATTTTTAAGGACAATCGTTACTTTGATTGTTTTATTGAATATGCCAAGGACGATATAAACGATGTGCTAATGATGGTGACCGTGCACAACCGTGGCCCCGAAGCGGCCGATATTCACGTATTGCCACACCTGTGGTTTCGTAATTTTTGGCGGCACAACCCACGTTTTATCCGGCCTGAAATTACTGCAATGGATAGTGGTTGCCTGTACACCAATTCGGCCCGCAACGGCACCTTTTATTTGTATCACGATGGTGGCGGGCAGTTGTTTTGCGATAACGAGACCAACGACCAGCGCATGTACAACCGCCCCAGCCAGTTTGCTTATGTAAAAGATGGTATTAACAACCATGTCATCAACGGCCAGCCAACCATTAACCTTAAAAAGGAAGGTACCAAGGCGGCTATTTGGTTTAAGGCCACCATTGAGCCTGGCCAAAGCAAACAATTTAGGGTACGCCTTTGCCGCCATCCAAAGGCCGATGCATGGGCCGGGTTCGATGCCATTTTTGAACAACGCAAAAGCGACGCCGATGTATTTTTTAACCAGCTGTCAACCAAAAAACTGACTGACTCTCACCAGGCTTTGCTGCGTAGCTCGGTTAGTGGCTTGTTATGGACCAAACAGTTTTATTACCTGGATGTGTTTAAGTGGCTGTTTGGCGAGCCTGGCGAAAACCAGCCCCATCGCGGGTTTAAACGCAACCACGACTGGCAGCACCTTACCTGCCGCAATATTATTTCCATGCCCGATAAATGGGAGTACCCATGGTTTGCTGCGTGGGACCTTGCCTTTCATGCAGCCACTTTTGTGCATGTAGATGCCGAGTTTGCCAAAAACCAATTGCTGTTGGTTTTAAGGGAATACTACATGCACCCCAATGGCCAAATACCTGCTTACGAGTGGAATTTTAGCGATGTAAACCCACCCGTACATGCCTGGAGCGTTTGGTATGTATACCAGGCCGACAAAAAGAAAACCGGCGTGGCCGACTACGATTTTTTAGAGCGTTGCTTTCAAAAGCTGCTCATGAATTTTACGTGGTGGGTAAACCAAAAAGATGCCAACGGCACCGATATTTTTGAAGGCGGATTTTTGGGCCTCGATAATATTGGCGTGTTTGACCGGAACCAAATGCCACCTGGCATAAAAAAGCTACAACAGGCCGATGGAACAAGTTGGATGGCCATGTATGCCATTAATATGCTGCACATGAGTTTGGAGTTGGCGCAACATAATAAAGCCTACGAAGAGTCGGCCGCCAAATTTTTCCGCCACTTTTTAAATATTGGCTGGGCCATGCACCACATTGGTAAAAAAGATATTTCGTTGTGGGACGAGCAGGATGCCTTTTACTACGATGCCATACAGTTTGAAAATGGCAGCAGCCAACGCTTAAAAATCCGGTCGATGGTTGGGATTATTCCATTGCTGGCGGTTGAAATAATACCCGGCGCACTATTTAAAAACCTCCACCAGTTTAATACCCGGTTAGAGGTTATAAAACTTACCCGCCCCGACCTTACCCGCATAATAAGCAATATAGATAAAAAGAACGCCGACGGCAGTTACCTGTTTGCCATTATGATAGACGACCGGCTGGAAAGCCTGCTAAAACGGTTGTTGAGCGAAGCTGAGTTTTTGAGCGATTACGGTATACGTTCCCTATCGCGTATACACCAACAAAAACCTTACGAGTTTGGGTACCAGGGCCATAATTACTCCATACAATACGAGCCCGGCGAAAGCAGCAGCGCCATGTTTGGTGGCAATAGCAATTGGCGCGGCCCCGTGTGGCTGCCCCTCAATTACCTCATTATTCAATCGCTGCGTAAGTACTATGCCTACTATGGCAATAAGTACCAGTACGAGTTTCCGGCAGGCTCGGGCAACAAGCTAAACCTTAAGCAAATTGCCAACGAGCTTACCCTGCGCATTTTAAAAATATTTGAAGTAAACCAACATGGCCAGTACCAATACCACAATCCCAAACACCCCAACTGGTCAAAGGAGCATTTTAAGGAACACCATTTGTTTTACGAATTTTTTCACGGCGATACCGGGCAGGGCCTTGGCGCCAGCCACCAAACCGGCTGGACGGCGCTGGTGGCCAATTTATTGTTAGAGATGGAAGAGTAGGGGGGTGCTTTGGCCCGGGCAGAGGTGTTTCATCTCTACGGATGTAGAGATTGTTGCAGCCTGCCTCTATGACCATAGAGGTCGCACAGCGTGTACGGAAATGCAGCGGGCAGCAGTTTTTAATAGATAGGTTTACCGCCGACGACTTTTAATGCTACATTTTTTACAAGTAGCATTTCAATATTATTTTCCCAATTGCCCATCATCCCCTCTCACTTCGTATCCCAAACCCCCTTCACCAGCAAACCTGCAAAATAATTTCGGCCGGCAGCGGCATTGTTGTAACGTCCGCCAAAGGCATTGATGTCGTTGCCAAGGCTATAGGTTTCGTTTAATAGGTTACTAACCCCTGCATATACTTCAAACCGTATTTTTTTACCTGCTTTGCATTGGTAGCCTGTCTTAACGTCTAAAAGGTTAAAGGCATTGGTATAGGCGGTGTTGGCATCGTTTAGCGCTATGCGGCTACTGTATTGATAGGTGGCGTTTACATACCATCCGTACCTGCTAAACCAATCGGCGCCGAGGGTAACATATTGTGGGGCCACGCCCGGCATTGCCTTGCCCGAAAAATCGTTGTCTAATTGCTTAAAATCTTTGTACCTAAAACGGTTTAAGGTAATGCTGCTCCAAACTTTTGTTTCGTTGGCGGCGGCATTCATAGTTGGCTTTCCCAACCGGTAACTTAAATAGGTTTCTAACCCTTGCTGCCGCGAGGCACCGGCGTTGATAAAGAAGTCGCCTCCCAACGCATCGCGGCGTTGTACAATGGTATTAGTTAAGCGGTACAAAAAAAAGTTTATATCCCACGCAAGGCGGTTTTGTACTGCCGAGCCGCGGGTGCCAACCTCGGTACTGTAACCTGTTTCGGCATTTAAATCCGCGTTAATGGCGCTGCCGCTGGGCAGTAACTCGCCAATAGTAGGTGGCGAAAACCCTTTGGCGAAACTACCATACACCGATACGTTGTCAGTAACCTTATTAAGTGCCGAAATGCGTGGCGTTAGTTGGTTATTAAAACTTCTTTTTAAACTTAGTGCAGGTACGTTGGTGGTACGCAACAGGGTAACGGCACTTTTATTAACCGATAAGCCTGCGGTAAAATACCATTGCTTTAGCTGGTACGATAGCTGGGTATAAATAAAGTGCTGGTTATTGTTTATTTCGTCGTTGGTAAGCAGCGAGTCGGGGTTGCCGGCCTTATTTCTAAACACCTGCACGGTATTGTACGCCTGTTGTACTTCGCCACCTAACTGCCAGGTTATTTGCTGTTCGTTTTTTATGGGCGATGTGTACTGCAGCGTAGACCTTGCCCCAAAATGCGGCTCGGCATTGCGCCCATAATTGCGGATGGCAGGGTTTTTCAATTCTGCAAATGCTCCGTACAGGCTGATAGTATTTTGCCAGCGGCTGCTAAACACCTGCTGGTAACTGGCACCAGCCACAAAGGTTTTAAGATAGATAGCTGCCTTTACCTGTTCGGCGCCGGGTGCTGCACCTACCCGTGGGCGGGCAGCTTTTGGGTTGGTGGTAAACTCGGCCAAATTAAGGCCTCCGGGGGTTTGATAATATAGGTCGCTATACAGCATATTAACCGTTAGCACATTGTTGTTGTGTTGCACACTGGCATCCCAGCTAAGCACCTGCCTGTCTACCGCCGAATGGTTGCGGTAACCATTGCTTTTTACCCGTTGGTATTGCACCGAGTTGAGGGAGCTTTTGTTGCCAACCGTTACCCCTATATGCGTGTTGCTAAGGTTGTAACTGCCTACCGACTGCTCCACTTCAAAACCTGTTTGCCCGTTGGCTGGCAAACTGTTAATAAGCAATACACCGCCCGTGCCCGAGCCATACAGGCTGCTGCCGGGGCCCTTAATAACTTCCAGCGATTGCACATTAAAAAAACCTAGTT
This sequence comes from Chitinophagales bacterium, assembly GCA_038247635.1. GTDB lineage: Bacteria > Bacteroidota > Bacteroidia > Chitinophagales > Chitinophagaceae > Segetibacter. The sequence continues at coordinate 11,201 of JBBRUR010000052.1, read as the reverse complement.
GATTTAAGTAAGTATTACCTCCGGGGTCGGTTAAAGGAAAGCCATTGTAATACACTTTTACATTGCGTACGCCAAAGGGTGCCCTTAGCGAACTGCCCCTTATATTAATGCGGAAACTGCCGGGCGACCGCTCTTCCATGCGAACGCCGGGCAAAGTGTTTATGGCGGGTACCAGGCTGTTATTGCCAAAACGGTTTAGCTGTGTTTGCCCCAGCACCCCCACCGAACCTGCAACTTCAAGCAACCGCCGGTTTTGCTCGTAGGCTTTTACAATTACCGTAAATGGTTGGGATGCCTTTATACTATCGGCGGATTGCCCTTGTGCCACACCTATACTAATGCCAAACCCTACTACTACTGCCACTATACTACGCATGAACGAACTGTTATAAACTTAAACTGGTTAGGTTGGCAAGATCGGCTAAAATATTTGGTTGCATGTGGCGTGCGGGTTTGATAGGTAATAAAATATTATACTTTACCGGCCAATAAAAGTTGAACTGTATAAGTGTGCTACCTCTATGGTCATAGAGGCAGGCTGCAACGATGTAACCTGAAAAACAACTGCTCGTTACCAAAAAAAAATCCTCGCGGCACATCAATATTCCATTTGCAGTATGGGCTACAAAATGCCGGGCAGTGAAATACTGTCCGGCTAAAAAAATAGGCTTCATTAATTGCGATGATTGATTTGCACCGCATGTGTACATCCACCCCCGGACTAAATAAAATCGTCGGAGTAGCGGTAGGCTTTTATCAGGGCCATCTCCCCTTCTTTGCCGGGTTGGCTGTTGCCGTGCTCCATGCCCAGTACGCCTTTGTAACCTTTTTTGTAAATGTGTTTAAAGATGTTTTTGTAGTTCATTTCGCCGGTGGTGGGTTCGTGCCGGCCGGGGTTATCGCCAATTTGAAGATAGCCGATCTCGTCCCAGGTGCGGTCGAGGTTTTTAATAATGTCGCCCTCGTTGCGCTGCATATGGTACATATCGAACAAAAATTTACAGGCGGGGCTGTTAACTGCTTTGCATATCATAAACGTTTGGTCGCTGTGGCGAAGAAACAGATCGGGGTTATCGCTCAGGGCTTCCAAAACCATTACCAATCCGTTTGGCGCCAGTACATCGCTACCCTTTTTTAAGGCTTCAATTACGTTGGCGGTTTGGTATTCGGGCGATAAGGTGCGGTCGTAATTGCCGGGCACTACGGTCATGTGTTTGGCATTGCATCGTTTAGCCACTTCCACCGCGGTTTTGCAATCGCGAACCATTAGGTCGGTCCACTCCTGTTTGCCGGTGGTTAGGGTGGTTTTCCAATGCCAGTTTTCGGTGGTTATTACAAACACCCCCATAGTCATGCTCAATTTAGCCAGTTTTTCGCCTATCTTTTTTTGCTCGTCTTCGCTGCGTTTCATCATGCCGTTGTCTTCTATTGATCTAAAACCCATATCGTATGCAAACTGTATCTGGTCAATAAAACTGGCGCCTCCACTGTTTTTAAACATGCCGTCGTGAAAACCATAGTTTAAGTTGAAAGGTTTATTGTCGGCAACCGGCAGGGGAGCGGCAAATAGGCGGTTAATAAAGGAGGAACTGACTAAGGCCCCCCCGGCTACAAATGATTGTTTTACAAAGTGACGGCGAAGCATGTTATAACGTTTAGTTGTAAATAAAAAAAGTAATAATTTAAAAAACAAATTATTGTGAAGTAATAATATGACAAATTTTATTTCGCCTGGTTTTTTAAAAAGATTAAATTATATAAAACGGTTTTACTCTACATTATTAATAATTTAACTTTTGCCAAAGTAACCTATCTGGTACAATTTTTTCTTGAAAATGTTTCTAATTCACACTCTATGAAACATTCCGTCAATTTAACCATGTGCCTGCTTTTATTTTTCGCCACATTAAATGGTCAGCCACCCATTACTTTTGAACCAATTGTTACCGGCCTGTCGTCGCCGGTAGATATTGTGGAAGAGTTAACGCCCGACAAACGCCTGTTTGTTGTAGAGCAGGGTGGCACCATTCAAATTATTAGCGGCAATGCGGTTTTGCCGCAACCATTTGCCAACTTATCGTCGGTTATAACCCAGGGTGGCGAGCGGGGATTGTTAAGCATGGCCTTTCATCCCAACTATGCCACTAACAGGTATTTTTTTGTATGGTATACCAATAGGGCCAATGGCGCCGTTACGCTTGCCCGTTATATGCGTAGTGCTGCCTCGGCCAATGTGGCCGATGCCAGCAGTGGCGTAACGCTTTTTACCATTCAAAAAAGATTTAATAACCACAACGGGGCAAAAATAAATTTTGGACCCGATGGCTTTTTATATGTGGCCACGGGTGATGGCGGTTCGGGTGGCGACCCCGATGGTAACGCCCAAAACGGGCAATCGTTGTTAGGCAAAATGTTACGGATTGATGTTAACAACCCCAACCCGCCTTATTACAGCATTCCGGCTACCAATCCCTTTGCAGGCAGTGGCACCACCAAAAATGAAATAATAGCCCAGGGGCTGCGTAACCCATGGCGCTGGAGCTTTGATAAGGAAACCGGCGATATGTGGATAGCCGATGTTGGACAGGGACTTTACGAAGAAATTAACTGGCTACCCAATAGCAATACCCTAAATAAAAATTACGGTTGGAACTGTTTTGAAGGCACTAACGCCTATAATGTTGGCTGTACCGTGGTCAGCAATAAGGTAACGCCCATTTTTGAATATGGTCACAACTCCTTAAACGGTGGATATTCGGTTACCGGCGGGTATGTGTATCGTGGCAACGAGTACCCTGTACTACAAGGATATTACCTGTGTGCCGATTACGTGTCGGCCAATGGCTGGCTAGTAAAACCCAATGGAACCGGCGGGTGGAATGTAACCCTGCAAACAAACTGGATGAGCAACATAACCGGATTTGGAGAAGCCTCCAACGGCACCTTATATGCAATATCAATTGACGGAACGGTGGCTAAGATTGTTCCCGTTCAGGTATTAGCGGTTAAGCTTCTGAGTTTTATGGCTGTTGCCGCTGGCAGTAATCATTTACTTACCTGGACGGTACAAAACCAGGAAGCGGGCGATGAATACAGGATTGAAAAAGGCAGCAGCCCGGCAGGACCTTTTGCACTTGTACAAACGGTAAAAAGCAATGGCAATAATGCCACAAAAACCTACAGGCAAAAGCTGGAAGCAAATAATGGCCCGGCGTGGTATCGGCTACAGGTAAAAGGCACTAGCAGTCAGCCGTTTTATTCGGCTATCGCCCATGTTCCGTATTCAGTAAAATCCACCCTTACGTTAGCTATCGTTTCAGACAATTTAACGGTACGCTTACCAGAGGGCAGCAGAACTATATCCCTTTACGATAGCAATGGAAAATTATTGATTAGTAAAAGTATAATCGGTTCACCTTTACAAATTATTTCGCTGCGCAACGTTGCAAAGGGTGCATTGATAGTTAAGGTGTTTACCACGTGGGGAATAATAACAAAAAAAGTGGTGTATTAATGTTTGCGAAGTCTTGACTTGATTGCTGCCTTATACCTGCTGCCCCTGGTTTAGTACAAAATATTGATTAACACAGCCGGGTATTTCGTAAGGATAATGCGATACGAAAATGAGGGTTGTTTTGCTGTTGTAACAAATGGTATCGACCAATTTTTTCAGCCACTCTTTTTGGGGTTGATCAAAGCCATGGCAAGGTTCATCCAGTATAAGCATTGACGGACATTTTATCATGGCCCTGGCCACCAGGCACATCCGTTGTTGTACAGGCGATAATTGAAATAAAGGCAGGTGGCTTACCGCGGCAATATTAAATATTTCCATCCAATGCAATGCGTTGTTGCGGTTGGCGGCACTTACCTGTTTAGATAGTCCAATGGTATCATACATGCCCGATAGCACCGCATGTACGGCTATAGTGTGAAGAGGAAAATACTGGTAAAGTTCGGGCGAAAAGAAGCCGATTTTTTGTTTGATTTCCCAGATGCTTTCGCCGCTGCCTTTTCGACGGTCGAACAAGGTGATGTTGTTGGCAAAAGCCTGTGGATTATCGCCGGTAATCAAACTAAGCAATGTTGATTTTCCTGCGCCGTTTGGTCCTTGTAAGGCCCATCGTTCGCCTTGCTTAATGGTCCAGTTAATATTATTAAGCAACACCTTGTCGCCATACCGAATGTTTACGTTTTTCATTTGTACCATGGTGTCAAATAAAGGCGTTTCGGTTTGGTTCCAAAGGGAGATAAGTAGAGGTTGATTGATGGCTATTTGTACCGGTTTATGTTTGGCCGCGTTAAAATTTTGTACTGGTGTATAAAGCCAGGGCTTGCCCACATTTGCCACACCCACGGAAGTTACACCTGCAGGTAGTTTAAACGGGCTGCAGGTAAGTACAATAGCCAGCGATTGGTTGGCCAGTTTGCTAATAAGTGCAGTTATTTGCTGGCGTGACACGGTATCCAACCCTGCCATCGGGTTATGCAGCAATAACAACTGTGGGCTAGCCAATAACGCTGCCGCAATTAATACCCGGCGGGTTTCGCCGTTCGATAATTTGATCAACTCCTTATCTAATAGCGACGCCAGCTTTAGATCGGATACAAGGTCATCAATAACTGCCAACGTACCATTGGGGTTTGCCGCCCTTACTGCCAGGTAAGCAGCTACCGTTAACGCATTATTGGCGTCCATTGAGTTAAAACGTTGTTGGTAATAGAAGTTGCTGGTGTTACTTACATTTTTAAAGTGATGACGGGCCGAAACCAACATGGCCAATGGCCGGTAAACCTCTTTTGCGGTATCGTAAACAGTTTTGTTTTGCAGCAACATTGGGTAGATTGTTTTTGTGCCGCTTTGCACGGTCGTTTGGCCGGCCAGCACATTGAGCAAACCCGAATTCAATGCTTCGTTATCACCGGTTAGCGCAATACAATCACCCTCAAATATTTTAAGCGAAACCCTGTCGTTTTCGGCCATTAAACCATTTCTTATTTGTACGTTAAGTAGCGATAGTAATGGTTGATGCATATGGTTAATGGTGTTGCCGTTTATAAATGTATAATTACCACACAGGTACCTTAATTAAATGAAGTCTTATGTATCCCTCGTTTCGGCCGTGCGGGAAGTTAAAAATTTTCTGTCACTCACAAGGAGCTACTGAGCCGGGCTTTGCATGGCGGTCCATTTTTGCTCAACGTTTTCATTAAAACAATGTTTCTTAACTAATGATTGTAGCGCCAGGCTATGTGGGGTTACCAGTTATTTTCCTGCTCCATCAATTGCCTTAATTTTTCGGCCAGCAGGGTAGTAATGGCTCCTGTTTGTCCGGTACCAATGGTGTGATCATCCACCATTACCACCGGGGCAATATTTTTAGAAGAGCTGGTAATAAATACTTCGGCGGCATCGTACACATTTTGCAAAGTAACCGGCCCTTCTGTTATTGCCATTGACGAACCAAAATGGCAAAGCAAGCGGGTGCGAATAATTCCTTTGAGCATGTTGTTGGCGGGCGTTACCATTTGTCCATCTTTTTTTATAATAAAGAGGTTGGCCCGCGGACATTCGGCCACCTGTTCGTTTAACTGGTACAAAACATCGTCGGCACCTTTTTCGTTTATATATGGTTGAAGCCAAACGGCCATCAGGTAATCGATGGTTTTAATGTCTGCCATCTGCCGCTGGTGCGGGTAACTCACCAGTTTCAACGGCTTTGTTTCATTAAACGAATGCAACGCTAAAGGCTGTTGGGTAATAATGATGTTTGGTTGTTGCATGGTGTAACCATCGTTAGAATAGCCGCCGGTAAGTACTATTTTTATACCCGACTGTGGAATGTTATTTCTTTTATTCAATTCAAATAAAAGCTCCCTTAATTCGTTTTTTTGATAGCCCGGATCAAGCCTCATTTTTTCGGCCGACCGATAAAATCGGTTAAGATGATCGTCTAAAAACACCGGTTTCTTCTCCATCGTTTTACAATAATCAAATATGCCATAGCCTCGCTGCACGGCAAGATCGGTTACGCCTATGGCGGCTGTGTTGGCAGGTATCATTTCTCCATTTAAAAAGGCGACTAAATTATTCAAGATTCAAGATTTTGTTATTATAAAAATAGGTGATTACTACCAGTGGCCAGCATGAATAATAATTGATTATGGCAGATATAAAATGCTACTTTTCTACTGATTTTTTGTAAAATTTTATTGTAAAGCAGTAGTCTTAAAAAAGCATACTTATTTACGGCTTTGTGTCATGAATAAACAACTTTAAAAGAAGGACTTCTACCAGGTATAAATAATGACCATTGTAACCGTAGAGGGATTTTTAAAGCCATAAGCATATTAGAAATTATTCTAAAAAAGTCCATTTTTTTCGACAAAATATATTCATGCAACAAAGCCTTTATTTACCAAAGAAGTAAATTTATAAGCTTATGACAGCCTATCGTAGAAAACAAAAAAACAGGGTTTCCGCAGGTTTATAAAATCCCGGCTATTAAAATTTTTTTCACAGGCAGGTTTGTTAAGTTAGCAGATTGTGGTAGTTGCGTTGTTACCACAAACGGCAAACTCCCACGGCACAGATGCTTTTTTAATCAACCAATTTTAGGTAGGTTACATAAGTTGCAACTAACTGTTTTTAAAGCTCACTCATTAATAAGTCAAACGGATGCCAATAATCAAAACAAACTACCCGGTAATGATCACCTTATTATTGCTGACTGCAGTGCAAAGTAGTGCCAGCGATACACTCAGTGTATCATCGCCCGATTTAAAGGTTGGTGTACAGGTTTGGATGGGTGAACAGGTTTATTATTCGATTTCCTATAATGGATCCACTTTGCTAAACCCATCGTCCATTGACCTTTTGTTGACCGATGGCCGGGCGTTATCGGCAGGCAATAGCATGCGCTCGTCAAAAAAAACCAGCGTTACTCAAACCATCATAGCGCCTGTGCCCGAAAAAAGAAAGTTGGTTCCCGATGCTTATAACCTTTTGACCATCACTTTTAAAAAACCATACACTATAGAGTTTAGGGCCTATAACGATGGTGTCGCCTATCGCATTTCAACCCGATTTACCGACAGCGTTTTTATAAAAAATGAAGTGGCCCGGTTTAATTTTCCTGGCAACCCAATAGCATGGTTTCCGCTGGTGCACAAACGGGACGATGCAGACATTTTTCATACCAGCTTTGAAGAAGAATATTCCTTGCGAAAATTGGATACCCTTTTACAGAAAGACATGGCGTATTCACCGTTGCTGGTAGCCAATGGTACCCTGCCCAAGGTAGGTATTACTGAAAGCGACCTGGAAGAATATCCCGGTATGTTTTTGGTTGGTACCGACAGTGCGTCAGTTAAAGGGGTGTTTGCCGGATTCCCTTTGGCAGAGAAACCTACGCAGGGCATGTATCCGGCTATGGTAGTAACCAAACGGGCGGGTTACATTGCCCATACCGCTGGTACCCGCACCTTTCCATGGCGGGCTTTACTTATTGCCCCTGCCGATAAAGACCTGCCTGGTAACGACCTGGTGTACCGGCTTGCTTCGCCACCGCGAATAGCCGATGTTTCGTGGATAAAACCCGGAAAGCTGACTGACGAATGGACTGTTGACATTAACCTGTTTAATGTACCGTTCAGGGCAGGTCTCAATACTGCTTCATACAAATACTACATCGACTTTGCCAAGCGCTTTGGCTTTGACCGCATTATGATGGATGCGGGCTGGAGCAATACTACCGACCTGTTTAAACTTAACCCCAACATTAATATTGACACCATTTTAGTTTATGCCAACCAGCAAGGTGTTAAGATAAGCATGTGGACACTAGCTATGACCCTTGACCGGCAATTGGACAGTGCTCTAAGCCGCTTTCAACAATGGGGTGTTGATTTTATAATGACCGATTTTATGGACCGCGACGACCAGTTGATGGTAAACTTTTACCACCGCATTGCCAGGGCATGTGCGGATCATAAAATCATGGTTATGTTTCATGGTGCGTTTCCACCAAAAGGATTTAACCGCACATGGCCCAACGCCATGGGCCGCGAGGGCTTAATGGGCTCAGAGTACAACATTTGGAGCAACCGCATAACCCCCGAACACGATGTTACCCTGCCCTTTACCCGCATGCTGGCAGGCGGCTTGGATTATGAGCCTGGCATTTTGCAAAACGCAATACAAAATGCCATCAGGCCGTTGGGCAATGGCATGCCGGTAAGCCCGGGCACCCGCAGCCACCAACTTGCCATGTTTGTGGTTTACGATAACCCCATGCAAATATTTGCAGGCAACCCCAGCCAGGGTTACCTGGAGCCGGCGTTTATGGAACTGCTGGGTAGTGTGCCGGTTACCTGGGACGAAACGCTTATTGTAGATGGACAAGTAGGTGAATTTATAGTGACAGCCCGTAAAAAAGGCAACGACTGGTACCTTGGCGGCATGACCAACTGGACCGTACGGGACATAACCTTATCGCTCGGTTTTTTGCCCGATGGTCAATACGAGGCAACGCTTTGCAAAGATGGTATTAATGCAGACCGGTATGCCGCCGATTATGTGATTGATAAAAAAGTTTTTATCAATCACATAACACCCGTATCTGTACACATGGCGCCGGGGGGTGGGTTTTTATTAAAGTTGGTAAAACAGTAGGCTTTTTTGTGAGCCGGCGATGGTGCTAAAAGGGGCTTTGGTTGCGACGCTCCTGTTAACAATTGTTTTTCATAGCATCAATATCCTGCCAATGCTAAAAGTGTGTGTAGTTTTTGTTTTTACTAACCTAATACTAACACCTGCCAGCAAGTAAAGCAAGTAAACAGCATTAAAACTAAACGCCGATAACTGTGCTATTTACAAGCCTTTTGTGCACAAGGTGTAGATGTTTGATAGAGAAAATCGTTATTTACCGGCCTCTGCAAAATTTGCTATTGACCCAAACCAATTTACTTATTAAATTCAATCATATGTGCCGACAAATACGGGCTTCGGTCGCCAACTATGTCTTTAAAAAACAGGCGGGCTTTTTTACCAAGGTTTACCGATGTGTATTTGTTGGCAAGGTCTTGTTTGGTATCGGCGGGTTGCAACGATGGATACCAGATGGTGTGACCGGGCCGTTCCAATAGTTTAACCGGTTTACTCCATTGCTGGCTATTATTGCCAGCACCCAGGTCGGCGCTGGTATTGTACGATATATAAATACTGTTGCCTTTCCACGACAGGCCTTCGGCTTTGGCCATCAACATTACCCAGCAGTTTAAATAATTGTTCCAACTGACCGATGGCCCCCAGTAATATTTGGCCGTAGGCGAACTGCAGGGACCGCCTCCCTCCACCATTGAAATTTGAATAGGGCCAATAGGTAATCCCACCCCGTCTCCCGGTACAGTAAAGCCATTTCCACCCCACCGTTTTGCCTTGCCTGCCGGGTTATCAAGGTTTGCCAATGGTATGCGTGCAATGCTTATACATTGCCCTTTCCATTCGGCAATCGTATCAAAGGTAGCGGGGTCGTATGTTCCGGGATAGCCGTATTCGCCATAAAAAATATACAGGTAACCGTTGTTGGCAACGGCCGAGGGGTCGCCTACACCACCGGCAAAGTTAATACCCCTATTGTCCGGACGAAGGATTAGGCGTGGCTGATAATCCTGCAAAATGATGCCCTTGTTTGTCCAGCTATGTCCTCCATCGGTCGATTTCATGATGCCTATACGCGCAACCGCAGTTTTGGTGTCAGGGCCCTTTAACCCTTGTGGCCAACGCTCATCTTTGTAACCTTCACCGCTAACACTGTCGTAGGGTAGTGTAGAGGGATAGTTTTCGTTGTGGTATAGGGCATACAGCGTATTACCAGTGCTATCGTCAGGGTTCTTGTACAAGGCTTCGAACCAAACCGCACCATGGAGGCCGTCGGTACCCGGCGGGGTATTAGCCGGCATTATTGGTTGTGTAAAGGCCGGCGATGGCTGCCCAAATACCTCGTTGACACTAAAACCACTGGCGAATTTCAATTCATGGGCTTCGCCCCATAAAGGGTCTTCGCCATACTTGCCGGGAAATATTCTAAACGTATCCTGCACCCAAACGGTGGCCATATTACAATCAACAAACGAATTAAAAAAGAAGGTATCGGTATTGGTGAGTGTTGCTACCGGGTTTACCTTATCGCTATTGGATGCGGAACTTTTACAGGCTGTTTGCACTAACAACAACGTGGCAATAATTATTACCTGTATAAAAATAAATTGTTTCATAAGCAATCATTAATTTTTGAAGGAACATTATAATTTAAGTAACCGTTGCCAGATGTTAAAAAACACCTTTCAACACTCAAATATAATGCGGGCAAGTACCTTTTTACCAGCATTTTAATGTACTTTTTTTCTTTTTCAACAATTGCATGCCAGTAGTAAAGCCGCATACCTAATGTAGTCCGTTTTAAAATAAAACGAAGTATACGTAAATATGATTAATGGCGGCATATAATGCCACTTCCGCACAAGTTGCTCCTTATCAGCAATTCATATTTCTTATAAAAAAAATGGCAATGCGATTATTTTGACAAGCCGTGATATTATCAGGAAAAGTATAAACTGGTGATGGTAGCAAAGAGCCATGGTGTAAAATTTATTGGTGATGAGGTTAGCGATTTTGCTGAAGGAGAATTGTTGTTGATGGGGTGGCGAATGCCTGCCTTGTTGCATCAAACGTTTTAAAGAAGCGAAGGCATAAAGTATGTAACAATAAAAAGCCTTTAATAAAATATGGTCTTTTGAACCGGAATGGACAATTCCCGCAGCATGTTGTGCCAGATTTAATAAAACTTGTTACCCTTTTGGCGGCATAAAATCAGCAGGTCTTTTTATTTATTGATTATTAGGTGTTTAGCAGAAATAAAATTTCACTAGCGTTGCGTTTAGAAATCATTTAGTTCTTTGAAAGTATGGTCAGTATTGGGTTTGCGGGGAATTTACTTTGGAAACGATTTCAATTTTCAAAATTTCCGATTTTTGTAACTAATTGATATACAATAGTTATGAAACAGGATCGATATGTATTTTCCCAATTAATGGCATTGATTTTACACAAACAGTTTCAAACCCTTGTAAACAGGCACTTCGGTGATTATAAAGTACGTGATTTTACCTGTTGGAAACAATATCTATGCATGGTCTTT
>JBBRUR010000051.1:0-33548 GCA_038247635.1 Chitinophagales bacterium | reverse complement strand
GAAAAACCACGAAGGTCTCTTAATATTTCTTTTTTAAGCAGCTTCTTATATCCTAAAGTATTGTGGAGGATTGTAGTGCAAGTTAAAAAAAGGACAGATTAAAAATCACCCATTAGTGGTTAATAGAAGGAAACCGGCAGGTTAGAAAATATAATTACAAAAAGAAGCAGGTTGACCCGGAAAATCATTTGCTGCTACTCTTTAAATGTATCGGGGTACATTAAAGGAATGGCAATGATGGCCACACCAATAGTTATCCAAATAAATGGAATGATATAACCACCTACATAGTCATCGGCCAAAAACTTGGTGGGGTCGGTAGGGTGTACCAGTAATTTCATTTTGTCGCCCGGCTGGTATAAGGGCCGGGAGGGGTTGTCTTCGCCCGAAATCATTTGGTGAACCTGGCCGTTTTTATCGGTGTATTCAACAATGGCTGCATAAAAGTATTTATCGCCCATAAGGGCATCTTCCACTGTTTTAATATCGGTGCCCACCACCACGCCCGGCGCCTTGTAATATTTTTTAACCTTATTGTGGTACACCACCAACCGGTAAATGCTTAAACTTAAAATTACAGCCGATAAAAACCAAATGCCTGTCATGCCAATTGTAATTGAATAATTACCCTAAAGATAATAGCTTACCAAACGACCGGCGGGCCAATATTATTTGCAGTGGATGCAGGGTAATTTCAAATTCTTAAAAATGTTTTATCTTACTCGCCTACAATTGATTGTAAACCCTACATTACCCAAAATTTTATTTTATGGCAGATACTACCGCCTTTTTGCAGGCTATGAAAGATGGATACACTTTTAAGGGCGAGAAAGTAAAAATAGGCGCTGCCGTTTTGGATGGCGAAGTGGTAACAGGGGCCGATATTTTTATACCCCTTAAAACCATGAACCGTCATGGCCTCATAGCCGGCGCCACAGGTACCGGTAAAACCAAAACCCTGCAAATGATTAGTGAATGCCTTAGCGACGCCAGTGTGCCTGTTTTGCTAATGGATATAAAAGGCGACCTGAGCGGCATAGCCATGCCGGGTACCACCAGCGACCGTATTACCGAGCGTGCCGCCAAGGTGGGCATTAATTGGAACGCCACCAAATACCCCGTTGAATTAATGACCATTAGCAGCCAGCCGGGCGTAAAGTTAAGGGCAACGGTAAGTGAGTTTGGCCCCGTGCTGTTAACCAAAATTTTAGGTTTGAACGACACCCAGGGAGGCCTTGTTGCCATTATTTTTAAGTACTGCGACGATAATAAAATGCCTCTGTTAGACTTAAAGGATTTTATAAAAGTGCTGCAATATATTGGCGATGAAGGCAAGGCGGAGATTGAAAAACTATATGGTAAAATATCTACCACCAGTACCGGTACCATTTTGCGCAAAGTGGTGGAACTGCAGCAGCAGGGCGCTGATATTTTTTTTGGGGAGAAGAGTTTTGAGGTAGAAGACCTTATGCGCATAGGCGAAGATGGCCGTGGGATGATTAATGTGCTAAGGGTAACCGAGCTGCAGGATAGACCTAAACTGTTTAGCACTTTTATGTTGCAATTGCTGGCTGAATTATATGCGGTAAGCCCGGAGGAAGGCGACCTTGATAAGCCAAAACTGGTGATGTTTATTGATGAGGCGCATTTGATATTTCAGGAGGCCAGTAAAGCCCTGTTGCAGCAAATAGAAACGGTTATAAAGCTTATAAGATCAAAAGGGATAGGCATTTATTTTGTAACGCAAAACCCCATGGATGTGCCGGCCGGCGTGCTGGGCCAGTTGGGTTTAAAAGTGCAGCACGCACTGCGTGCCTTTACTGCCGCCGATAGAAAAGTAATTAAGCAAACGGCCGAAAACTACCCCGAAACAAGCTTTTACAAAACCGATGAATTAATAACAGCCATGGGAATTGGCGAGGCTATGGTAACCATGCTAAACGAAAAGGGTAGCCCTACACCGCTGGCGCATGTAATGCTAAACCCGCCGCAAAGCCGTATGGATGTATTGACCGATGGCGAAATAACCGACATAATCGCTAAAAGCAAACTGGCGGCCAAATACAACCAACTGGTAGATAGTAAAAGTGCCTACGAAATGTTGAATGCAAAAATAGAGCAGGCTGCAACAATTACTGCTGCCATTAATCAACAGGTTGCTGATAAAAAAGCATCTCCCGCCAAAAAAGAAGAAAGCTTTTTTGATAACCCCATGGTAAAAAGTGCAGGCCGTACCGCAGCTACTATGATTACGCGTAGTCTTTTAGGTGCATTAGGGTTGGGGGGACGCAGCAGCAGAAGCAAAAGCAAAAGTTGGTTTTAGACCTTTTGCTTAGCCTTTTTTATATGTCCCTGATGGTCAACAACTATTAAATGCTCCGATTGCAGATAGTCGATTACTTTCCAAACATGGTCGGTTGGTATGCCGGCCAGTTGGTCAAAAAAAGCTTGCAGGGGTACCAGGGTATCTGGCAGCAGCGCAGTCAGCTTTTTGTAAATGTTTTGAAACTGGCTATCGGTTAGTACCACTTTTTTTTGTTTCAGGCAATTATCGCAAATGCCGCAGGGTATCATTTGTTCGTCGCCAAAATAGTTGCCAATAAAAACGCTTCGGCAATGGTGTTTCAGTTTTACAAATTGTAACATGGTGGCCACCCGTTGCTGGTACTGTTTTATACGAAATTGGTATTGGTCCTGGTTAAGTAATAGATGCCCGGCTGACGCCCTGTTTTGTATAAAGTGAACCTGTGGCGTTTCTATTACAGGCTGGTAGTCCAATATGCCAAATGCCTTTAATTGGGTAAGCTGGTTTTGTAATGCTGCAGATGGAAGCTTTGTTATTTTGCTTAGCATTTTTTCGTTTACCGAAACGATGTTGTCAAAAATGCCCGCATAGGAGCGCAGCAGGTATTTTACCAGGTTTTCAAACGTGGGGTGTTGTAGCTCAAAATCGTTCAGTACCTCTTTGCTACAGGTAAATCCAATTTTTGCAGGAATAAAAACCTGGTCGTTAAAGGTTAAATGCCCGCTTTGTTCAATCGCTTTTAATGCGTTAACTACTGTATTGGCATTCAGTTTAAAATTTTTTACAAACTCATTTAAATTAAAATTGTAGTACAACCCTTCGCCATTGCCCACTGCAATTTGAAGAAAATTAGCCATGGCCTGGTAAACATTTCTTATTTCTTTTATAGAAGGAAATTTTTGGTCGGGCAAAGCAGCGAGGTCATCAGTTTCGGTGTTGCTGTATAACAAAACGGCATACGACTTTTTTCCATCCCTGCCGGCACGGCCTGCTTCCTGGTAATAGCTTTCGAGGTTGTCGGGCAGGTCCACATGTACCACACTGCGCACATCGGGTTTATCTATGCCCATGCCAAATGCATTGGTGCAAACCATCACCCTTATATTACTTTTTATAAAGGCTTCCTGTTTGTCGTTACGTTCGTTTTGAGGAAGACCCGCATGGTAAAAATCGGCCGAAATATTATTGATTTGTAGCAGGTGGGCAATTTCCCTGGTGCGCCTGCGGTTGCGGCAATACACAATGCCGGTGCCGGTAACTTTTTGTAATATTTCAATTAATTTATTCAGCTTACTATCTACCTTAAAAACACTGTAGGATAAATTAGGACGCTCAAAACTTTGCCTGAAAATAGTGGGCGATTTGAACTGTAATTTATCGCAAATATCTTTTTGAACCATTGGTGTGGCCGAGGCGGTCAGGGCCAGTACGGGTATATTATCGAAGTATTTTTTTATATTGGCAATACGCAGGTAAGGCGGCCTAAAGTCGTACCCCCATGCCGAAATACAATGTGCTTCATCCACCGCAATTAGGTTTAGCGGCAGTGCGCCCATAAACTCTTTAAACAGTTTTGTTTCGAGCCGCTCGGGCGATACGTATAAAAATTTGAATTGGCCATAGGCGGCATTTTGCAGCGTATCGCGAACATCGTAATACGACATGCCGCTGTGGATGCTGAGTGCCGGGATGTTGCGTTTGGCAAGGTTACCTACCTGGTCCTTCATAAGTGCTATAAGCGGGCTAATTACCAGGCAAATACCCGGTTTGCAAAGGGCAGGCACCTGAAAGCAAATGGACTTTCCCCCACCTGTGGGCAGTAGTGCCAGGGTATCGTTGCCTGCCAATATCGATTCAACAATTTCCGTCTGCAAAGGCCTGAAGCCATTGTACCCCCAATATTGCTGTAATACTTGTTGTGGTGTGCCCAATAAAAAAATTTTACAAAAGGGAAATTACGGCAATGGAAAAACAACAAAAAGAAATGTATGGCGCTAAATTGCCTTTGTTACAATCCTGACGCCGGGTTTTAGTCCAGCTTTTTCCAGTTTAGCCATAACGAGTTGGCGGCCAAAACTACATCGCTTAATCCCATTATTAACGCACCAGCCATTGGGGTTAACAAACCCACCGCTGCCACTGGTATAGCAATAATGTTATATAAAAAAGCCCAGAATAAATTACTTTTTACTGTGCCATACGTATGGCGGCCAAGCTTCATGGCCATGGGCAGTTTTTTTAACCCGCTGTTCATTAACACAACCGATGCACTTTTAATAGCTAACTGGCTGGCCTGGCTAAGCGAAACGCTGATGGTGGCCTTTGCAAGGGCGGGTGCATCGTTTATACCATCGCCCACCATAACAGTGGGTTGTTGTTGCACAAGGCTTTCAATTACCTGTAATTTTTGTTGAGGACTTTGCCCGGCAAAAACGGCGTCCATGCCCAGTTTGTCGGCCAACGGCTTGCACTTATCAAGGCTATCGCCACTTAGTAAAACAGTGCGGATATTATTTTTTTTGCAGTACTCCATTACCTCCAAAGCTTCGGGGCGTAATTGGTCGGCAATGTCTATCCACCCAAACAGCTTACCATTTTTGGTAACATACAGGTGATGTTTTTCGGTAGTATTAATGTCGGTTAATTTTTCCGATCCTATAGTATAGGTGTTGCCTTCTTTATCGTTGGCCGTCATGCCCATGCCTTTTATTTCTTCTACTTTTTTCCATTTCAGGGGCTTATCAACTTTCCAGTGGTGGGTTATGCTTTTAGCAATAGGGTGGTTGCTATATTTTTCCATTGAATACACTAATTGCCTAAAGGCTGCCTCGTCGCCTTCTGCTGCATAAAAGCTGCCAATTTCAAACTGCCCGTTAGTGAGGGTGCCTGTTTTATCAAACACAATCTGGGTAATGTTTTTAAATAGCTCCATACTTTTTGTATCGGTGTACAAAATGCCGTTGCGGGCTGCACGGCCCAGGCCTACGGCAATGGCTGCAGGTGTAGCAAGCCCCATAGCACAAGGGCAACTAATTACCAACACCGCTATCGACCTCATTAAACTTTCCTGAAAAGTTTGGCCAATTGCCCAATAGTTTATGGCCACCGTTAAAATGGCAATGGTTATTACTACCGGCACAAAAATGGCGCTTATTTTATCGGCCAGTTGTTGTACAGGAGGTTTATGCCCCTGTGCATCTTTCATCATGGTAACAATGCCACTTAACACGGTGTCGCTGCCCACTGCGGTTACATACACCTTAACGGTTCCATTTACCAGTAGGCTTCCACCAATTAAGTGGTCGTTTTGTTTTTTAATTACCGGCATGCTTTCGCCGCTAATAATAGCCTCATTAATCTCAGCTTCGCCACTTAATATTTTACAATCCATGGGCACCAGTTCGCCTGCTTTTATCAGCAAAAGGTCGCCCACTTTTAAACTGGTATTTTCTACCGGGAAAACATGTTCGGTATGGTCGTTATCGTAGGCAATCATGTTGGCCATTACCTTTTCGTTTTTAGTAAGATCTTTAATAGCCTGCTGGGTTTTTTCAATCGATTTATCCTCCAGCCAGTTGCCAAAAAATACAATGTTTAAAATGGCGGCGGCTGTTTCAAAAAATATGCGGTTTGCATCGCCCTCAATCATGCCAATAATGCTGTACACAAAGGCGGCAGTAGCGCCAAGGGCTATTAACACATTCATGTTGGGCACGCCACTTTTAAGGCTATTGTAGGCGCTTTTGCCAAAAAATTCCATTCCTACCAAATAAACCGGTATACACAATAACAGTTGTATCCAAACATTGTGCAAAAAATGAAGGCCAAGCGCCATACCCCAGTGGCCCGCCATTAAAACAAGCGTAAAAGGCAGGCAAAACAAGGCTTTTTGCAGGTTGGTCTTTAGCCATTGCTTTTTTGGTGGTGCCGATAGTAATCCCTCCTGCACTACCTGGTATCCCAGGCCTTCAATGCTTTTTTTTGCATTAATCAATTCATCGGGCTTTTCGGCGGTTTCAAAACTTACATCGCCCGAAATAGCATTTACATTAACCTTTTGCATGCCTTGTTTGGTAAGCACTTTATTTACACTAAGGGCGCAATTGCTGCACGTCATGCCCTCTATTTTCCAGTTTACTTTTTCCATATTAGTCTGTTTTTAGCGTAACCAGGCCATAGTGTTTTTAATTATTTTTTTGGCAGGATAAGCTTTGTAATCCATTTGCAAAGTTACCAGGTCAACATTTGTTTTAGCGCTAATGCGGCTACGATGTTGGAAACTGTGTTGCAAATGAGGTGTGTTTTAACTAAAAAAATATCTTCCATTGCTACTAATTCAAATGGTAAACTGACATGCGCAACGTAACGCATATTGCTTGCCTGCTTCATAGCTACTAATGTTTGTATTTATACATTTTTTGATAAGTCTAAATTTAGCCGTCGGTTAGTATCTTGCTGATTGGTTACTAAAAACACCTGCCCTAACTACGTTGGTTACATGCAGTAAAGGTTTCCCTCATTTTAATAGTTGCAGCATGCATATTTATTACGATATAAATGATATTGACAAGGTGGCCGCTAACCTTTGGGAGCATGCCGCCCATAAAAAGATCTGGGCTTTTTATGGTGAGATGGGCGCAGGTAAAACCACGCTTATTAATGCGCTATGTAAGCAACTGCAGGTATCGTCAAACATTAGTAGCCCTACCTATTCTATTATAAACGAATATACTGGTATTGATGGAGTCAAGATTTATCACATGGACCTGTTTAGGCTTAAAGATGAAGAAGAAGCTATGCAGGCCGGTGTAGACGATGCGCTGCAAAGCGGCGCGCTGTGCATGGTTGAATGGCCCGAAAAAGCTGCTTTGTTATTTGATGCCGATGCTTTTGCTATAATCATAAGCGTAACTGACATAAATCAACGCAGCATTCAAACCAATAGTTAATTGCCTGGTATAGATTGTACGTTTAATTGGCTATCCTGCAGTTATCATCTCCTTAAAAAAAAGCTGTTTTAACCAAAAAACATTTGATAGTTTTTTGTTGCGTGTGTAATGTACTGTTGACCACAATTTTAACGCAATTGCAGTATGCCATTTTCGGCTTAGCTTTATGTTTTTTTTACCATATTTAGCGGCTATTCGCTAAAAATTTGTTTATCAAACCCCGGTTACATGGCATTATCAAAACCAATTGTCAACACCTCTTTTACCTACGAAACACTGGAGGAAACGCTGGATATTAAACCTCAGGGCGCAAAGTTGTTTATTGGTATACCCAAGGAAACTGCATTTCAGGAAAACCGTATTGCACTGACCCCAGAAAGTGTTGGCGTGCTTGTAAACAATGGTCATGAAGTAATAATGCAGCATACCGCAGGCGAGGGAAGTAAGTACAGCGATCGTGATTACAGCGAGGCTGGTGCTAAACTGGTATACGAAAAAGAAGAGGTGTTTAAAGCGCCTATACTGGTAAAAAGTGCCCCTATTATTGAGGAAGATATTCCGTTGCTGCAGCACAGCCAAACCATTATTTCGCCCATTCACATATCGGCTATGAAAAGTGAATTGCTGGAAAAAATGATGGAAAAAAAAATTACGGGGCTAAGTTTTGAAAACCTTAAAGACGACAGCGGCAACTTTCCTATTGTGCGTAGTATGAGCGAAATTGCCGGAGGTGCCATTATGCTTATTGCCGGCCAATACCTGGGTAGTGCCAACAATGGAAAAGGAGTATTGCTGGGTGGTATCAGCGGTATACCGCCAACCAAGGTAATTATTATTGGGGCAGGGGTAGTAGGCGAGTTTGCCACCCGCACAGCCCTTGCCTTAGGGGCAAGTGTTAAGGTGTTTGACAATAACGTGTACCGGTTAAAACGCCTGCAAAATAACTTGGGCGTAAGGGTTTGGACAAGTGTACTTGAACCTAAAATACTTGCCAAGCAACTAAAAACCTGCGAGGTAGCCGTAGGCGCTATGAGCAGCGATTTGGGCCGCACACCTGTAATGGTAACCGAGGCCATGGTAGCCGCCATGAGACCCGGTAGCATAATTATTGATGTGAGCATTGACCGCGGTGGTTGTTTTGAAACCAGCCGTATTACCAGCCATCAAAAGCCTACGTATATTTTGCACGATGTTATACATTATTGCGTGCCCAATATAGCCAGTGGTTTTGCCCGTACGGCCAGCCAGGCCATTAGCAACGTATTAATGCCGCTGCTACTTACCATTAGCGATAATGGTGGCTTTGAAGAAATGGTATGGCACAACTTTAATTTGCGCCACGGTATTTATTTGTATAAAGGCCACCTCACCAATTTTTTCCTCAGCCAACGCTTTGACTTAAAGTTTACCGATTTAAATTTATTGATAGCCAGCCGACGGTAGTAAGTTGGAAGTCTTTAGTCGGTAGTCGGTAGTTTTAGTAAGTTTGAAGTTTAAGTAAGTTGGGAGTTGGGAGTCTTAAGTCGGGAGTTTTAGTAAGTTGGGAGTTGGGACACTTTAGTTGGAGGTGGAGTAAGTTGCGAG
This sequence comes from Chitinophagales bacterium, assembly GCA_038247635.1. Classification (GTDB taxonomy): domain Bacteria; phylum Bacteroidota; class Bacteroidia; order Chitinophagales; family Chitinophagaceae; genus Segetibacter. The sequence goes on along the minus strand of JBBRUR010000051.1, from coordinate 24,710 downwards.
TAGGGAGTCTTTAGTTGGGAGTTTGAGTAAGTTGGAAGTTGTGCGTCATGCAACTTCAACAGCGTAAATTTTAATGATTTATGGAAGTAAGGCCTAAATTAATAATTGAACATACCAGAGTTGACAAAGTGCTTGAAGCTTCCTGCTTTATCATACTTGTTATTTTATGGACTGGAACGATAGCTGGTTTTTCAAAATTGCCCGACTTAATACCCAGTCATTTTAATGCCGGTGGACAAGCAGATGATTATAGCGACAGAATAAGCATTTTTACTCTTCCAATTGTAGCAACAGTTCTATATACAGGCATGACAATTCTTAATAGATATCCTCATATTTATAATTATCCAGCAAGGGTCACTGTCGATAATGCCAGACACTTATATACATCTGCAACAAGACTTATTAGAGTACTTAAGTTGGCAGTGATTGTCATTTTTAGTGGAATTGTTTTAATGACCTACAAAACATCTCTAACAAACGGTGACGGACTTGGAACATGGTTTCTTCCGCTTGCTGTGGGACTAATGATACTGCCGAGCTTCCTTTACTTAATTAAATCATCTAATTCTAAACAAATTTGAAGGTAACCTGCTCGAACGCACAACAATCGGTTTGGCATTATGGCGGCAGGAAGTTCGCCGCGGCGGATCAGCAGGAGTTCGCTATTCATCGGCAGCCTCGGCTTGAATTTATAAATTAAGCAGGAGTAGAAACCATTAAACCTTTAATCTTTAATCGGCTTCAGTTGTCGGCAGACGGAACAAAGAATACCGGCACAACGCCAAACCATCATCGTAGTGAATTTTTAGTATTTAGTCGGAAGTTTTAGTAAGCGAGCAGTTGGGAGTTGGAGGCGGATGAGGCTATAGATAAAAGTAGTTTATTAGCTGATTAAACTTTTATAGATAATCCCCCTTGTAAAAAGATAGTAATGGTAATAGGCAATAATTTGCCAGATATCTTATGTTGGCTGAACTATAGCTACAGATCAGCCACCAAAACGGCTGCTTTTTTTACTTTTTACTTCCCCTTATAATCCATTACCGACACAACCTGTTGACAAAACGAATACTCAACGGGGTCGTTGCTGCTGACTATTATTGTTTTTTGTTGGCAATAAGTACATATTAAATGTTGATATAGGGCAATACCTTCTACATCGAGGTTGGTGCATGGCTCATCTAACAATAACAACGGCACGTTGCTAAAAATAGCCTGGCCTAGTTTTAATCGTTGTTTCATGCCGCTCGAAAAATTGCGGATCTGTTTATTGGCTGCTTTTTCAAGACCTATCAAACCAAGCATTTCGGCAATGCTCAGGGTATTAATAAGCGGTTTGAACTTACTATGGAAATGTAAAAATTCAGTTGAGGTCATTTCTTCCACCAATTCAAGGTATGGGGCTGCAATGGCAGTGTTTCTATAAATTATTTCGTCGTTTTGTAATTCATCTTTTAAAAACCACTGAACTTTACCTGCGTTAATAGCCATACTACCGCCAATTACCTGTAGCAGGGTACTTTTGCCGCTGCCGTTTGAGCCGGTAATGGCATACGATGTATCAGGTAAAAAATTGTACGAAAAGTGCCTGAATATCCAATCCCTGTTAAACCGTTTGCCGGCGTCAGAAAAAGTTATCCTCATTGGTTGATTTTGATGGGCGACGAATAATACCCGTTTTAGAGCTTTTTATAAACTGGAGAATATGATCGCGAATATCGCCTGGCGCAAAGGTCGACCCTATAAGCTCCACTGCAGCCGAGGTAGTGTTTTTTTCAACAAACAGCGTGTGGTAGATGCTCGATATTTCGGTAATGCTTTCTTTGCTAAACCCGCGCCTTTGCAGGCCAACAACGTTAACGCCCATATAGCTGAGCGGCTCTCTTGCTGCTTTTATAAATGGTGGAACATCTTTACGAATAACGGTATGGCCGGCAATGTAAGTATGCGCACCAATGTGGGCAAACTGGTGCGCCCCAGCCATGCCACTTAAAATAGCGTAGTCGTCAATAGTAACATGCCCTGCCAATTGTACACTATTGCCCAATATTACATTATTACCCAAAATACAATCGTGCGCCACATGCGAGTAGGCCATAAGAAGGCAGTTGGTGCCAATGACTGTTTTATATTTTTCAACCGTACCACGGTTAATGGTTACGCATTCTCTTATGGTTGTGTTAGCACCTATTTGCACTACGGTTTGCTCGCCAACAAACTTTAGATCCTGTGGTATGGCAGCAATTACAGCACCCGGAAATATTGATACATTATTACCCAATACCGCACCGTTCATTATAACCGCATGCGACATAATATGGCACCCATCGCCAATAGTTACTTCTCCATGAATTACAGCAAAAGGGTCTACGGTAACGTTTTGACCAATTGTGGCTCCGGGATGTATATATGCAAGCGTGCTTATGGTGCTCATTCTTTGGTTCTTTTTACAATTTTAGCAACTAATACCGCTTCAGTTACTAACTTATCTCCTACATAAATAGTTCCTTTCATTTCAACAATACCCCTGCGAATTGGATTTAATAACACCATTTTTAAAATCATGGTATCGCCTGGCACCACCATCTGCTTAAACTTACATTGTTCTATTTTTAAAAAATAAGTATCATATTTATCTTCTGTATTGTGCGGAATGGCAAGTACACCGCCGGCTTGCGCAAGTGCCTCCACCTGTAAAACGCCCGGAAAAACCGAGTTATTTGGAAAATGCCCCTGAAAAAAAGGCTCGTTATAGGTTACATTTTTAATGGCAACCACCATAGTTTCGGTAAGTTCCTGTATTTTATCAACCAGCAAAAATGGGTAACGGTGAGGTAAAATATTTTCAATTTGCTGAATGTTTAGTACTGGCACCTGGTTGGGGTCATATTTAGGTATGTCTAACCTGTTTTTTACTTTTTTAATGTGTTCCTTTATTTTTTTGGCAAATTTTACATTGCTTGCATGGCCCGGCCTGTTTGCTATAATGTGCGCCTTAAAGGGAAAGCCCACCAATGCAAGGTCGCCCACTACATCAAGTAACTTGTGCCTTGCGGGCTCGTTGGGAAAACGTAACTCAAGGTTATTTAAAATACCCTCGTGGCTAATTTGTACATTTTCTTTATTAAATATTTTAGAAATTCGCTCAACCTGTTTGTCGGTCACCGGCTTATCAACCACCACAATGGCGTTGTTAATGTCGCCGCCTTTTATGAGGTTATTGTCTATGAGCCATTCCAGCTCGTGAAAAAAGCAAAACGTTCGGCATGCCGCTACCTGCTGGTTAAACTCGCTGATGTTTTTTAATGAAGCATGTTGGGTGCCAAGCACAGGGCTGTTAAAATCAATTAATGTATTTATCCGGTAGTCGGCGTAGGGCAGGGCTACCATTTCTACCTTCTTTTCTTCATCAACAAAAGTTATGTTGTGGTCTATATGGTAGTAAATCTTTTCTTCCTTCTGCTTCTCTACACCTGCCTTTTCAAATTCTTCTACAAACGGCCTGGAGCTGCCGTCTAAAATAGGCACTTCCTCTCCGTTTATCTCAACCAACGCATTGTCAATTTGCATGCCTACCAAAGCGGCCATAAGGTGTTCAATAGTGCTTACCCTGGCACCATTATGTTCAAGCGTGGTACTGCGGTTGGTTTCCACAACAAAGTCCACATCTGCTTTTACAGTTGGCTTTCCTTCCATATCAACGCGTTGAAACACAATGCCTGTGTTAGGCGCAGCCGGTTTAATGGTGATGGTAACTTTTTGGCCGGTATGGATACCCGCACCCGAAATACTTATTTGGCTGGCTATCGTATGTTGAAACGATTGGCAATTTTGAATCATGTCTGACATAAAGGCCACGAAAGTAAGAAAACTATCTCATTTCTTTAAAATGGCAGGTTGGCGCAAAATACGGTCAATGACAACGAACTGTAATTGTCAAACCGGAATAGTTTGATTTTATTTGGCCTTTGTTTGCTGGTGTTATAAAATTTACGATTGGCACAAAAAGTACTGTAAAGCAAAAAAGCGATATAAAATTCGTTCAGTTTTTAGCTGGTAAAGCTGGCTTATGCGTTTTAAAAATTTATAAGCCGTTGTTGCTGGTTACAGTATTTATTAAAGAAAGAAAATGACTATCTGCAATCCGGTGCTGATATTTTGGAACCGGGCTTTATAGATGTTTTCATCACTCGTTGCAGCCAGCCTCTATTACTATAGAGGTCGCACACTGTACTGCTGGTAATTTTATTCAGCCTTTTTTATTATTATTTTATATTCGGCATTGAGTGTACCAAATAGCAGCAATCATTAAATAAGACAGCAATGTTTGTATCAAAAAAATAGGTAGAGCTATGGTGTAATGAATAACATCTTTTAAAACCTGCTTAAAAACTAAGCCGTGCTTTACAACAGGTGGCTTTGCATGGTTTTTTAAAGTTCCCCTACTTTTAGTCGTTCCTCCACCAATTGCTTTATAATATTTTCAAGGTCGCAAATTCGTTTTTCCATATCGGGCAGGTTGCGGGTAATGGCCTGGCTGCGTAGTGCACTTGTGTAGTCGTAAGCGGGCGAGCCGGTAACCGCCGATTTTGGACGTTTAATTGATTTACTAACGCCGCTTTGCGCATTTATTTTAGTGCCATCGGCAATTTGTATGTGGCCTACCACGCCGGCCTGGCCGCCAATCATTACGTTTTTACCAATTTTGGTCGATCCGCTAACACCCGCCTGCGCGGCTATTACCGTGTTGTTGCCAACCTCTACATTATGGGCTATTTGTATAAGATTATCAAGTTTTGCACCCGAACGCACTATAGTGCTACCAATAGTTGCGCGGTCAATGGTGGCGTTGGAGCCGATTTCAACATTGTCTTCAATTACCACGTTGCCTATTTGTGGCACTTTGTTAAACGAGCCATCGGGTTGTGGTGCAAACCCAAAGCCATCACCACCAATAACGGTGCCTGCATGTATAGTTACATTTTTACCAATTATACAATCGTGGTAAATTTTTACGCCGGGGTGCAGTATACAGTTTTCACCTATCTCAACATTGTTACCAATATAAACACCGGGAAATATTTTTACGTTATCGCAAATTTTGGAACCATCGCCCACATAGGCAAAGGCTCCAACAAAAACATTGTTGCCATAACTGGCGGTGCCCGAAATATAGCTTGGCTGTTGTATACCCTTCATTTGCTGCGTTTTTAGCTGTTGATAATAGTTCAACAAGCTGGCGAACGACGAGTAGGGGTCGCTAACGCGTATCATGGTAGGAACAATAGATTGCCGTAATTCCAGTTTCTCATTTACAATAACTATAGAGGCATTGGTGCTGTAAATAAACTCCTCGTAACGTGGGTTGGCCAAAAAGGCTAACTGACCATCTACGGCTTCCTCTATACGGCCAAAACCGCTTACCTCCACGTTGGGGCTGCCGTCAATTTTTCCATTTATTAAAACCGCTATTTGGTCTGCCGTAAATGTCATTGTACAAATTTAGTTTGAACCGCAAAGGTTTTCGCCGGTATTCTATGCCGTTTAAATAAAACTTTGACTTTAAAAATTATTGAAAAAAACAAAAATAGAATTTTTTTACAGCGCTGGTAAGGGTTTTATGAATAAGGGCGTTATCAACTTGTGAAATATCTTTTACCTCGCCGGTTTTAAATAAAATGTTAATGCGTTCATCGGTTGTTTTGTACATAGTGTTCGTTGTTTCGCCCGCAAACACAAAATAAGCAGCTTCGCTGGTGGTTATATTTAGTTTTTTACCAACGGTAACCAGGTAGCTTTCCAATAGCTCTTCGCTAACCGGTTGGCCGGTTAACTTTATTTTTAATAAGGTACGGTTTAAGAGGTTGTGGCATAGGGTACTTAACACTATATCGCTGTGTCGGCTCCACACTTTTAAACAATGCACAATGTCGTAATCGTCCATTTGGCAAAAGTTTTTAAGTAGCTGGGGTGATATGCCAACGTATTGTTGGGTAATAAAAAAGTCCACAGGTGTATTGGTTTGCAGGTTTGCGTCACCCTCCCTGTGCAAATGCCGTACCCTTGTAGTTATGTTAATAAGCATTTTTTCAGCTACCAATACTGTTTTATGCAGGTAAACCTGCCAGTACATCAATCGTCGGGCAACTAAAAATTTTTCTATCGAATAAATGCCTTTTTCTTCTACCATTAACTGACCATTTTGTACAACCAGCATTTTTAAAATGCGATCGTAGCCAATAACACCCTCGCTTACACCGGTAAAAAAACTATCGCGGGTCAGGTAGTCCATCCGGTCCATATCCAGTTGGCCACTTACCAGTTGGTGAAGAAATTGTTTGTGGTAACGATTAGTAAAAATATCGATGGCCATGGTAAGCCGGCCGTCCATTTCGGTATTCATCAGTTGCATTATTTCAAGCCCAATTTCCTCGTGGCTTATACCTGGCAGCAGGGTATTTTCCAGTGCGTGGCTGTAGGGTCCGTGGCCAATATCGTGCATCAAAATGGCTGCTTTTACCGCATCCTCTTCAGCAGTAGTAATGGCAATACCCTTACTGCGCAATTCTAAAACGGCCTGGCACATAAGGTGGTAGGCACCCAACGAGTGATGCAGCCTGGTGTGGACGGCGCCTGGGTACACCAGCATTGCCATAGCCATTTGAGTTATACGCCGCAGGCGCTGAAAATATCGATGGCTGATTACTTCAAACGCTAATAAACTATTAACGGTTATGAACCCGTACACCGGGTCGTTTATTATTTTTCGCAGTTGATCGGGCATGTAAAACTTCTTGTTAAAATTACTTTTGGATGCAGCAAAGCTACACTGCCCATTTTGAAAAGGGTATTTTTATGAACATACTTAAAATTGAACCGAATATGCCAGCAGCAAAAATTTTATGGGTCGACGATGAAATTGAAAGCCTTCAAAGTCAAAAACTTTTTCTTGAAAATAAAGGGTACGAAGTGCAGACGTTAACCAATGGTTTTGATGCAGTAGAATTTATTAGGGACAATTTAGTTGATGTAGTGCTGATGGACGAAAGTATGCCGGGCCTGACCGGGTTGGAAACATTGGCAAAAATAAAAGAAATCAATAGCCAGATACCGGTGGTACTTATAACCAAAAACGAAACCGAAAATTTAATGGACGATGCAATAGGAAGCGAAATAAGCGACTATTTGATTAAGCCCGTAAACCCCAACCAGGTGTGGTTGAGTTTGAAAAAGATTATTGATAATAGACGCCTGGTGGCCGAAAAAACTACCTCGGCATATCAACAACAGTTTACCCATTTATTTACGGCATTAAACAGCAGCCCCGATTTTAACGAATGGATGGACATTTACAAAAAACTGGTGTATTGGGAACTGGAAATGGAAAAAAGCGACAGCCCCGAAATGCAGGAAATACTACAAAGCCAAAAACAGGAAGCCAATACAGAGTTTTTTAAATTTATAAGTCGCAACTACACCAAATGGATGGACCGCCGCAACGAGGCGCCCATAATGAGCGACACGTTAATGCAATACAAAGTGTTGCCACATGTTGAAAAAGGAATACCTACGTTTTTTTTATTGATAGATAACCTGCGGTTTGACCAATGGAAAGCAATACAACCGCTGTTTGCTGAGCATTTCAGGATTTTAGAAGAAGATACTTTTTACAGTATTTTACCCACAGCCACCCAATACTGCCGCAATGCCATTTTTGCCGGTTTAATGCCTATTGAAATTGAAAGGCAGTTTCCGGTGGAGTGGAAAAACGACGACGAGCAGGGGGGTAAGAACCTGTTTGAGGAAGCGTTTTTTAAAGGGCAACTAAAGCGCCTGCGAATGACCGACATTAAATACAGTTATACTAAAATTGTGAACAACCACGATGGCCAGCAATTGGTAAACAACATTCACAACCTGTTGAACAACGACCTGAACATTATTATTTACAATTTTGTGGATATGCTTAGCCATGCCCGTACCGAAATGGAAGTGTTGAAGGAGTTGGCCGGCGACGAAATAAGTTACCGCAGCATTACCCGAAGCTGGTTTGAGCACTCGCCTTTAAACCAGGCACTTAAAAAAATTGCCGACAAAAAAATAAACCTTGTACTAGCCACCGACCATGGAACGGTAAAGGTAAAATCGCCCCACAAGGTTATTGGCGATAAACAAACTACCACAAACTTACGCTACAAGCATGGCCGTAACCTGAACTACGATAACAAGGATGTGTTGGCATTTAAGGATCCGCGTATGGCTGGCCTGCCTGTACCCAACGTTAACTCCTCGTTTATTTTTGCAAAAGAAGATGGCTTTTTATGTTACCCCAACAACTATAATCACTTTGTAAACTATTACAAAAATACGTTTCAGCACGGGGGTATAAGTTTGGAAGAAATGATTGTGCCCGTAATAAAAATGACAAGTAAAGACAAATAGATTGCCTTGGCACACGGGTATTTATAAACCATTGTTGTGGAAAACAAATTATAGTTAAACATCCAAAAATTACGGGGTTAACTAGCTTTGCATCATGAAATATAATGCTACCTCGCTTCAAAAGTTTGAAAATGTACTGCAGGAGTCGGATTATGTGCTAAGGTACGAAAGAGGCAATTTTCAAAGTGGTTATTGTATACTGGAAAACCGGAAGGTGATTGTTTTAAATAAGTTTTTAAATGTAGAGGGACGCATCAATACTATGATAGAATTGATACCTCAGTTGCAGATAACCTATGATAAACTTACCCGCGAATCACAAAAAGTATTTGACGGGGTTATGAAACAGAGCGAAATAGTGTTTGAACCTAAAGCGACAACAGAGTAACAATAGATTAAATTGAAAGACATATGCTGTGAAACGCTTAAGGTCAAAACAAACTTGCTGATTTACCCCTCCAATGTTACTCATTTTCGTGTAGGTTTGTACAGTGTCGTACCCCTCCTTATCCATAACATTTTTAGGTACCGGCACTAGTAGTGGCGTACCAATGGTTGGCTGCCAATGCCACGTGTGTTTTTCGGTTAACGAAAAAGACAAAAGATTTAGAAGCAGCATAATGGTGCAGTCGGCCAATACGACCATAGTGGTTGATGCTACGCCCGACTTCAGGCAGCAAATGTTGCAGCATAAAGTAAAAAAAATAGATGCGTTGTTGATTACCCATCCCCACAAAGACCATGTTGGTGGTATAGACGATACCAGGCCTTTCCAGTTTTTTCAGGGCAAACCGACAAGCGTGTACGGCAATGCTATGTCGTTAACGGGTATACAAAGGGAAATACCTTATGCCTTTGAAGAAAAAACATACCCCGGTGTACCCCTCATTGACCTGCAGGAAATAAACCTGGAGCCCTTTACCATTGGCGATATACCCGTTACGCCTATTGAAGTATGGCACCACAAAATGCTGGTATATGGATTTAGGTTTGGAAAATTTACCTATATTACTGACGCAAACAAAATACAGGCAACCGAGCGCCAAAAAATAAATGGATCCGAGGTATTGGTGTTAAATGCGCTCAGACACGAAAGGCATATTTCGCATTTTTCGTTGAGCGAGGCATTAAAGGTAGTAGAAGAATTAAAGGTACCAAAGGCGTATTTTACCCATATAAGCCACCAGTTAGGTTTGCACCAACAAGTGTCAGATAGCCTGCCGCAGGGGGTTTTGTTAGCGTACGATGGATTGACTATTACCATCTGACCTTTGTTTTACAGCTTACCAATCGTTTGAGTTATATGAAATCGTGGATCAAGGAAACGGTACTGCCTTATTTTTCCTTTTCAAAAAAAGAAAGGACAGGCATTATTTTGGCGTTGACAATTATTGTTGGGGCCTATATTCTTGTACCTATGCTTTTACAGCCCGCCCCACGCCCCGATAATAGCGAAATGTTGATAAAGGAAATTGCCCAGCTAAAAATATCCATAGACAGCAGTGCCCCAAAGTACAATCGCTACAATAACAACGACGACGAATATGTGTCGTACTACGAACCAGCAAAAAATGATCGCGGTGGCCGCCGCCTTGAGGGTGAAGTGTTTCCATTTGACCCAAATACCATTGACAGGAGCGGCTGGCTAAAGCTGGGAGTGAGGGAAAAAACAGTAAACACCATTGAAAAGCTGTTAAGCAAGGGCTTTAAGTTTAAGCAACCCGGCGATCTTAAAAAAGTATTTGGCTTTTATCCTCCGCTGGCGGAACGATTAATACCCTATGTACGCATTGAGGCAAGTGCCGGCAAACCACCGGTAATAACATCAGAGGAGTTGAAACCATCGGCCGTACCGCGCAAGTCAACCACTATTGCCATTGATATTAACACGGCCGACACCAGCCAGTTTAAGCAATTAAAAGGTATAGGCAGTAAACTTGCCGCCCGCATTATAACCTTTCGCAATAAGTTAGGAGGGTTTACTTCGGTGGCGCAACTGGGGCAAACCTATGGCCTGCCCGACAGTACCTTTCAACAGATAAAACCCCAGTTACTTTGCAATACAAATGGGGTACAAACCATCAATATTAATACTGCCGATGCCAATCAACTAAAGGCGCATCCGTACATAAACTACAACCTGGCCAATGCTATTGTGCAATACCGCAAACAGCATGGCAACTATAATGTGGTGGCCGATATTAAACGCATTGAACTGGTAACGGACGATGTGTTTGAAAAAGTTAGCCCTTACCTGCAGGCAAACCCATAAAAGCACCAGGTACTTTATTTTTGGTCTTTTACTTTATCATCTTCCACAATCTTTTCCAGGTCAACTTCCTTTTCGTTACCACTATCGTTGGTATGGCTAAACTTAACAATGCCCACAAATAAAACACCGCCTACGGCATTGCCGATAGTAACCGGTATGAGGCATTGCAAGTATTCTACAAACGATATTTTACCGCTTAACAAACTAGTCAATATTTCTATATTGCCCACAATACAGTGTGGCAAATGCGCAAAACCGATGGAGGCCGTAATAATCCAAATAATGAGGATTTGGCTGCCGGTGCTTCGGGCTGCTGTAACCAGCCAAACCAGCAAGCCCATCATCCAACCGGCAAGCATGGCGGTTAAAAAATTGGTTAGCATGTCGTGTTTCAACATTGCATCAGCAATTTTTTTAAGGGCCCCACTGTCTAAAACATGAAGCGAGCCGGTAAAATAAGTTAGTATAAGTGCAAACACCAACCCGCCAAGTATATTGGCCAGGTATACAACACCCCAAAGCCTGAATAATTTTTTAATGGGAGCCAGGCCCTGAAGCACAGGCAAAATAGCCAACGTAGTGTGTTCGGTAAATAACTCCGAACGGCCCAACACAACAAAAATAAATCCGATGGGGTACATGTTTGCCACTATAAAATCTACCACCGGCCCGCTAAACACACCCGAAAAGGAGGTCATGGCCACCGTCATTAGCAGTACCGAAAAACCCAGATCCAGGCCGGCAGATATGCCCGAAAGAGCGAGGCCTTTAACCGGTCGGCCCATTTCTGTTAAAACGGTCCCTTCGGCCTGTTCAAGTATTTCCATTTGACCTTTAAAGGCCTTGCGTTCGGCGGGGGCTTCTTTTTTGCCTTCCTTATTTGCCATATAAATTAGTTTTGATCTTTAGCCTAACTGGCTGATTGGTAAGGGTAAACGTAGTTAATAATGGCAACTTTAAAACCCATGCCAACAAATTTTGTTTAACAAAGTAAAATGAAATAAGAAATTTACTTAACAATTATCACTTTTTCCCCATTAGGGGAAACAGCAGTCAGCGTAAAAATCAATTTTTGTCAAGGCCGCTAAATAATATTGTTGCAAAAGAAATGAGTTCTGATACTTTGATATTGTAATAATACAACAGTAGTTAAATGCATGATTTGGTAGGCAGCTTACCAAAAAATTACTAAGGATGCTTTGTCATATTACGCTTACATCTTTTGCAGTAAATGGACTATACTTTTTAAGGGAACTACCAGCTAATAATTTTTTGCAAACAACATGTTTTATTGCAGCGTATTTTAAACGCAAAACAAATAAACGCAGGCATTATACTACTTTCGCCCTAAACGCTTTATATGAATTTTCAACAAACCGATATCACTTCGCAGGTAGCACAATCGGCCCGGGATTTTGCAGAAAAATACATCAGACCACATGTAATGGAATGGGATGAGAGCCAGCACTTTCCTGTTGAAGTATTAAAAGAACTAGGTAAGATTGGGTTAATGGGAATATTGGTACCTGAAGAATATGGCGGGTCGGGACTTACCTATTTTGAATACAATATTGCGGTGCAGGAAATAGCAAGGGTTTGCGGCTCCATAGGGCTAAGTGTTGCCGCCCATAACTCGCTTTGCACGGGCCATATTTTAACCTTTGGAAACGAGGAGCAGAAGCGTAAGTACCTGCCTAAACTGGCCACAGGTGAGTTTATTGGTGCCTGGGGGTTAACCGAGCCTAACACCGGCAGCGACGCTGGCAATATGAAAACCATTGCTATACAGGAAGGTGATGAATGGATTTTAAATGGTAGTAAAAACTGGATTACCCATGGTATTAGTGGCGATGTGGCGGTGGTGATAGCCCGCACCGGCGACAGGCGTACCAGTAACAACAGTACGGCTTTTATTGTAGAGCGTGGAACGCAAGGGTTTGCCGGCGGAAAAAAAGAAAACAAACTGGGTATGCGTGCCAGTGAAACGGCCGAAATGATTTTTGATAATTGCCATATAAACGACAGCCAGCGGTTGGGTGAAATAGGCGACGGGTTTCACCAGGCGATGAAAATTTTAGATGGCGGCCGCATTTCAATTGCTGCCCTTAGTATTGGTATTGCCCGCGGGGCGTACGATGCAGCCAAACAATACAGTAAGGAACGTTTTCAGTTTGACCAGCCTATTGCTTATTTTCAGGGCATTAGTTTTAAACTGGCCGATATGGCTACCGAAATTGAAGCAGCCAACCTGCTAACCCTACAGGCCTGCGACCTTAAAATGCGCGGCGAAAAAATGACACAGCAGGCAGCCATTGCCAAATATTATGCAAGTGAAGTAGCTGTGAAAACTGCTACCGAGGCAGTACAAATTTTTGGCGGTTACGGCTATACCAAAGATTTTCCCGTCGAAAAATTTTATCGCGACAGTAAGTTGTGTACTATAGGAGAGGGGACAAGCGAAATTCAGAAGATAGTGATAGCACGGGAGGCTTTAAAAAATTAAGAATTAAGAATTAAGAATTAAGATTTAAAAAGTAAAAAAAGTGTTTGTAGGCGGAAGTGAAAAAAAGAGATATTAAGAGAAAAGCCGGTGCTGTTATGCATTCCGGCTTTTCTTTTTTTATAGTAAAAATTAGTTGTTACAATCCACCGCCCGAAAAAATTTGGTCGACTGCGCCGCCCAGCATGGGAAATTTTTCTTTTACATATGCTGCAATAGTTTCTACCGCTTTTTGGGCCTGCTCGGGCGTAAGGTTTGCTTCGTTTACCAGCTTATTTATCAACTCGTTCATAGTTAATTATTTTGAACGCAATGTACAGTATGTATGGCAGGGTAATAAAAAAAGCGCCGGGAAAAATTCGCGACGCTTAACAATCTTTTATAGAATTGGATAATAAACTATCATACTTGTATAAAAAAACTATGCCACCTTTAGGAGGCTTATTTTGCTATTACCAAATTGCCGTTGGGCATAGTCCAATGTTACATGCAGGGTTTTTTTTCCCGAAGTAGGCATTTCAAACATTGCATCAGTTAAAATACTTTCGCAAATACTGCGCAGCCCGCGGGCGCCCAGTTTATACTCCATGGCCTTGACCACCATAAAATCGTACACATCGTCGTCAATAGTAAGGGCGATGCCTTCTAATTCAAACAAACGATTATATTGTTTTATAATGCTGTTTTTTGGTTCGGTAAGTATGGCCCGCAAGGTTTCTGCATCTAAAGGATTTAGATACGTTACCACCGGTAAACGACCTAACAGTTCGGGAATAAGGCCAAAACTTTTTAAATCCTGTGCGTTAATAAACTGAAGCAGGTTTTTCTTTTGATACTCCTGCGCCTGTTTGTTTACATTAAACCCAATGGCGTTGGTGTTTACCCTGCGCGCAATTACCTTATCAATACCATCAAAGGCGCCTCCGCATATAAACAAAATATTTTGGGTGTTTACTTTTATCATTTTTTGCTCAGGATGCTTACGGCCGCCTTGTGGTGGTACCAAAACCTCGGTGCCTTCCAACATTTTAAGCAGGCCCTGCTGCACACCCTCGCCACTAACATCGCGGGTTATAGACGGGTTATCGCCTTTGCGGGCAATTTTATCAATTTCGTCTATATACACAATACCTTTTTCAGCAGCGTTTACATCGTAATTGCACGATTGCAGCAGGCGGGTAAGCATGCTTTCCACATCTTCGCCCACATATCCGGCTTCGGTAAATACGGTAGCATCAACAATAGCAAACGGAACATTAAGCAGCCGGGCTATGGTTTTGGCCAGCAAAGTTTTACCCGTACCTGTTTCGCCCACCATTATAATGTTGCTTTTTTCAATTTCAACATCGCCTTCAACATGCTTGTATTGCAGCCTTTTATAGTGGTTGTACACAGCTACGGCCAGCACCTTTTTGCCATCGTCCTGGCCAATGATATACTCGTCTAAAAATTTTTTTATTTCGGTGGGCTTGCGTACCGTAAGTTTAAATGATGCGGGTTGCACCTCGGGTTTTAGCAGAAGTTCCTGCGCAATAATTTCCTGTGCATGCTCCACGCAGTTTTCGCAAATGTGACCGTCCTGACCGGCGATTAGTATTTTTACTTCGTCGCGGCTTCGTCCACAAAACGAACAATGCAAATGACTTTGTTTAGGCATAATATAAGTGATCATTTATAACAGGTAAACACCAATGGCATACCCCTGTGTATTTAGAAAGGTAGAATTTAAATAGTTTTTGCTTTGTAAAAGACGCTACCATTATTAAAAGCATAACGACAAAATTAAAAAAACCGTTCCTAATTGTACTTTTTTTATTTACAGTACATCAGGAACGGCCTGTTTATTTAACAAAACAAGCGTTACAGCCTGTCTAATATAACATCTACGATACCGTATGAAACAGCTTCGTCGGCGTTCATCCAATAATCGCGGTCAAAATCCTTCATTATCTGCTCAAATGTTTTATCGCAGTTTTTTGCAAGAATGCGGGCGCCAAGCTCCTTGGTTTTTTGTGTTTGTACGGCTTGTATTTCAAGGTCGGCACTGGTGCCCTGAAAATAGCCACCAAGGCTGGGTTGATGTATCATCACTTCGCCATGCGGAAAAATATATCTTTTTCCTTTGGCTCCCACGCTTAATAAAATAGAACCCATACTGGCTGCCAGGCCCATACAAATGGTACTTACCGGTGAGCTAATCATTTGTATTGTATCGTAAATGACCATTCCGCTGGTAACCATGCCACCGGGGCTGTTAATGTAAAATTTAATTTCTTCACCGGGTTTATCGGCCTCCAGCAAAAGCAATTTACCAACTACATCCTTTGCACTTTTATCGTCAACCACTCCCCACAGGTACACAGCTCTTTTATCAAAAAACTGCTCCTCCATTTTTTTCGCCATTATTCCTATAGGCCCTTTTTCAACTTCTACCTCAATTTTTTTAACCTCTTCACCTTCATCATCCATAGTAAAAGGTGTTGTGTTATATAATGCTGTCATCATTGTATTAGTATTTTCGTAAATTTTAAAGTAGTGATTTTTCTTTATTTAGTTTTTTTGGATTGGTAAGTAACACCTCATCAACCAGTCCATAGGCTTTGGCTTCCTCGGCGGTCATCCAAAAATCGCGATCGCTATCTTCGGCTACCTGCTCGGCTGTTTTGCCGGTGTGGTGGCCAATAATTTCGTACAGTTCACTTTTCAGCCTTCTTATTTCTTTAACGGTAATAGCAATATCGCTTGCCTGGCCGCCAATAGCGCCACTAGGTTGGTGCATCATTATACGGCTATGTTTTAGTGCGGTACGTTTACCTGTAACACCAGCACACATTAATACAGCACCCATGCTGGCAGCCATGCCAGTACAAATAGTGCTAACATCGGGGCCAATAAATTGCATGGTATCGTAAATACCCAGGCCTGCATACACGCTACCGCCGGGGCTGTTAATGTACATTTGAATATCGCGGGTACGGTCAGTACTTTCTAAAAAAAGCAACTGTGCGGTAACTATGTTTGCTACATAATCGTTCACCTGCTCGCCCATAAAAATAATGCGGTCCATCATTAACCGGCTAAATACATCCATGCTGGCTACATTCATTGGACGTTCTTCAATAATATAAGGGGTAAGATTGGTTACCTGGTGCCGGGTTACATTATGCAGGGTGGCACTGCTAATTCCGCGATCTTTAATAGCATATTTTTCAAATTCTTTTCCAAAATTCATGAGGTATAATTTATGAAAGTGAAATTAAGGGTTGTTCCTTAATACAAGAGGCGTGTTCAAATACTATGCAAAATTTAAAATGCGACAAAATAGCATACCATGTTTAAGCAGTGCCCATACATTGGAGCGTTGCTTTTATAAAATTTTAATTGCCTACGCTTTTTACCACGATTATCCATTTTTGCGGAGTGCTGCAAACCAATAAAAAAACCGGTACACGACCGGCTTTTACTATTAGTTCAAATATAATTTAATGTTGATGGTTGTGTTGTTTGGCTGCAAGATCCTCTGGCGAAACAGCCTCGTCGGTTACATTTACATCGTTTTCAACTGCGGCAAATAATTTTTCGGTTTGTAGCTGGTAATAGGTGTTTTCTACAAACTTCTTATCCTTCATCATGTTTTCGGCATAGCTGTCTATCCATGGGGCTTCATCAAAATTTTGCACACCCATGTAACCCAAAATTTGCCTGCGGGCAAACTCTTTCATTTCGGCTGGCTCAATTTTTATTTCATACCTGTTTAATAATTCACCGCTTATTAACGTCCACTTAAGCGAGTTTTTAAAATTTGGAAATTCTTCTTCTGCCTGTTCGGCAGTTTTCTTTTCTTCGTTACCGGTTTGTATCCAGCGCTTTAAAAATTCCTCGGGAAATTCCAGTTGGGTGTTGTCAACCAACGAATGATAGATCTGATCGTGCAATTGATTGCGGCTTTGCGCATACCATTGTTGTTGAATGGTTTGCTTTACAGCACCTTTAAAATCGGCCTCGGTGGTAATACCTTTACCAGGCAAGGCAAGTTCAAAAAAGTTTTCGTCCAAAACAGGTTTTTCAACTAATCCAACCTTGGTAATTTGCATTATAAAATGCTTGCCTTCTGCTTCTGCGTCACTCATATCCAAACCAAGGTCCCCGCCTATCCACGATCTTTCCTTTTCATCAAAGGCTTCGTTAAGGGTAATAACCATTTGGTCGTCTTTCTTTTTGCCTATCAGTTGTGGACGCAGACCTTCCGAAAAATATTTAACCAGCAACGAATTGCCTTTGCTTATACCACCTTCTACTGCTATGCCCTGGGTATCGCACTCAGTAAATGTTACGTTCAAATTATTTTCATCGCTTTCTACCTGCTCCGGCTCTGTCATTTTTCCAAACCGAACGGTTAAACGATCAATTTCTACCTGCATCATTTCTTCCGTTACTGCTACAGCATAGCGTGTAACGTTAATGTTACCCACATTAATGTCAATGGCTGGCTTCAATCCAACTTCAAAAGCAAACGAATAATCGGCAGGGTTATTCATGTCCAACTGTCGGCTATTAAGTTCAAGCGGCAAGGGCTGGGCAAATATGTCCAATTGTTCCGTTTGCATATAGGTGTTTAATTCCTTTTCAACAGTTTTAAGCACCTCGTCGGTAAATACATTTGTTCCGTACATTTTTTTAACCATACTGGTGGGCACCATTCCTTTACGAAAGCCGGGAATGTTGGCCGATTTTGCGTAGGTTTTAATTGACTTTTCGAATGCGGGCAAGTAGTCATTTTTTGACAATTGCACCGTTAATTTATCATTTAATAAACCAATATTTTCTCTTACAACAGTAGCCATATTGACATTTTTATTATGAAAAAATTTAGACTTCTAACCTTTCGCCTGTCCTGTTTATAGGGCAGGGATAACCATTTTCCGAAAATTTCAGGCTGCAAAGGTAAAGGAACAACAAGTATTTTTGAGAATGGAAATTATAAAATGCCCAAAAAAGAGTTAAGCAGATGGCTTGCCGGTTGCAGGGTCGTTATGGTCAATATTAATAAGGTATTCAAACAGGCTTACATCGGTTGTAATTCCCAGTTTTTTGCGCAGCCGGTATCTGCCAATTTCTACTCCCCGTGCCGATATATTTAATAATTGGGCTATTTCCTTGCTGCTTAAATTCATACGTAGGTAGGCACATAACTTTATTTCGTTGCCGGTTACTGACGGGTGTATGGTTTTTAAATTGGCCACAAAACCACTATGAACCGAGTCAAAATGGCGGGTAAAGTTTTCCCATTCATTATCAATATTTTCATCTTCATTTAACGATCTGATTAGTTTTTTAAGTTCGCCGGTCGCCTCATCGTTCTTAATACGCTTCATCATATTCGATAGCTCTGCTTTTAACTTATTAAGTAACTCGCCTTTTTTTACCAGGTGCATAGCCGATGAGGCCAACTCAGTATTTTTAAAGGTAATATCTGCCTTTAGTTTTTGATTTTGAACATTTACCAGCTCGCTTTGGGTGTTATTTCGCTCCAATTGGTAAATATATACCAGCCTTTGTTGCTCCTTTTGATGAATTAGCTGCTGTGTTTTAAATTTTTTTTGTTGGCGCATATATATCCAATAAACAAATACTACCGCCGACAGGATGTAAAAAATGATAGCTGGCACAGATTGATACCATGGTGCTAATATTTCAAAATGGTAAGTAGCTACCGCCGACCCGTTGCCAAGGTTGCTGCGCACCTTTACTTCAAACGAATAATTACCAAAGGGGAGGTTGGTATATTCTTTTTCTGCTTTGCCAGTCCAGTTAGACCAATCGTTTTCGAAACCCATGAGGCGGTAACTATACTGTAGATTGCTTTGAAAACCATACACCGGGCTTGCAAACCTAAAGTTGATGGTTTTAAACCGGTTGGCAATGGTAGGAACCAGGCTACCGGCCTGCACCTGCGGGTCGTTTACATTATTAAAATATCCCCCAAACAACAGGCTGTCCTGCGTGTCGGAAATATGTACCCTGCGGATGGCCACTTGTAACGTGGGCAACATAGTTTTATACTTTGCAAGGTTGATATGATAAAAGCCCTTTTCGGCACCTAAAAAAATATTGCTTTCATTATAATGATAAATTGATTCAAACCCGCTCAACATTTTGTCGTTTAGCTCGGGCAGGTATAAAATAGATGGCTGACGGTCGTTAATATTGATGACACCCAGCGATTTTTGATGAATGAACCAGATATTGCCATAGTCGTCGGCAGTTATATACCTTATACTTTGGTTGCCCAGGTATTTTTGATAAAAAGTATCGGGGGCAAACCTGTCAAGCTCATCATTATAAGTATAAATGCCCTTTTCGGTGGCCACTAATACTTCGTTTTTAACTTTGTAAATGTGATTGTTTAAAATAGACGGAAGCCCATTTTTATCGGTAAATAAATTGGTGATATATTGACCGTTGTTATTTTTTGCCAATTTAAAAACTCCATGAAATGGATGAGATACCCAAATGTGTTGAAATTGATCAATGGCCACAAACCGGCTCGATTCTTCAAAGCCATTTAATTGCTCAATTTGTCTGAATTGGTTATTATCTGCTGAAAAAAATGAAAGTCCTTTATAATTTCCCGCCAGCAGGCTGGTAGTGGGGTAAATGTTTGAGATAGAAACAAAGTTCCAAAAACCTGCGTTTTTAGCTATCAGTAAAGCTTTGTTGTTTATTATTTCAAAAGCACCTTCGTGGTGGCCCAGCAACAGCCGGTCGTTTATCTCACTTAACTTCCATGCCTGTCCGTTGGAGTTGGCTATTTTTTCAAACGTACCCTTTACAAAACTTACATCGGTTGTAGCGCCAATTGGTATACTATACAACCCGTTAGAGGTGCCTAAGTACAGCGCATTATGGTATACCAAACTGGTGTATCCGCTTCCATCTTGCTGCAGAGGCATTATATGTTTTATGGCGCTGTTGTAGGTAATCAGGTCTATGCCGTTATTTAGGCCAAGCCACAGGTTTTGCTGGGCATCTAAAAAAATACTGAGCACATTGTTATTTTGCAACAACTCTTTTTTTGAAAATGTTTGTATAACATTAAGTTGATTGTCTACAATATATAAGCCGCTATTATTGGTGGCAAATGCTTTGGTTTCATCGGAAATAGCAATGGCTGAATAAATGCGCTCAGTTGCAAAAACGGTATTGTTAGGTGAGGCCATTGGTATAAGCCCGGTGCTGCTAAGCGAATACACGCCATTTTTTAAGGTGGTCACCATAATAGATCCACCAGGTAGCGGAAGCAAACCTGTAACCGGGTCGCTGGTACTAAGCGAATTGTTGGCAAGTACCGGTTTCCACGTGTTACGATCAAAATACATAATACCTGTTACCAGATCGTGTGCATAGAGCCTGTCATTTACCAGGCTTAAATACGACCATTGATCGGGCGCTGTATAAACAGTACAACGATTGTTGGCCAGGTGAAATATGCTGTAGGCCGATCTAAAAAAAACCTCGGATTGAACGACAGCAATATCCCATACATCGCCAAAACGTCGTTTTTCTTTGGGAATTAAAGCAGTGAGTGAGGTATAACGAAGTTTGCCATCTTTTGCCGGCGCAAAATATCCTATCTCATCTTGCCCGCCCACGTAAATGCGACCATTGTTGCTTATATGCACCGACCGCACAATGGTTTTGTTAGGAAGCGGGTAAATGGTCCAGTAGTGACCGTCAAAACTTAATAGTCCTTCGTTATTGGCAAAATAAACAATGCCGTTTTTATCCTGCTGAATATCCCATGTTTGCAGCCCTGCGCCATAATCGGCCTGGGTGTAATTAGTAATATCGGGTAAGCCAATGGTATTTTGCCCAATACAAAACATAGGAAATATCAGGAGCGCAAATAAATTTTTCATGCAGGCAGTTCCAATTGTTAATTATGTAAGGTGAATGTATTACAATTGAATGATGTAGGCGTGATGTAGTTAGATTTTAAAATTTTGTCCTTAAAATATCTACTTGCCGTAAGATTGATGTAGTGTATTTATAAGCTTGTGAATACAATAAGCCTACATTTATGACACACTAAACTACATTATTATCAAGCAGATTATTTAATAGGTCCTGCTTAAGTATTTAGCTGGATTACAGTATTGAAAGCTCTCCTTACATCAATTACATGCCCTGAGTTTATCGGGTTTCATTATTTTCTTACCACCATTTACATACAATGTGTAATTGTATGCAACAACTAACTGCCATTATGAAAAAAAATTACCCTATCACTTCAAAGCGATTCCTTTTATTATTATTGGCCTGTCTGTCTGTTTTTGGCAGTATTTGGCCGGCAAACAATTTGCTGGCTCAAACCCTTGTTTGGGAAGAAAATTTTAATAGTACACTACTGGCACCCAACGCCTGGACGTACGATTTTGGAAACGGCAGTGGCCGGGATGCAGGATACGGCTGGGGTAACTCGGAGCTGGAATATTACACCAGCCGCCAGGATAATGTAAGAATCGAAAACGGTAACCTTATTATAGAAGCCCGGCGCGAAAATTTTGACGGAAGTGTTTTTACTTCTGGTAGAATAAAGACAGAGGGCCGCGTTCACTTTAAATATGGGACTGTGGAAGCCCGAATTAAGCTTCCCAATATGGCCAACGGGTTATGGCCGGCATTATGGACCCTTGGAACAGTTGGTCCATCATGGCCTTCCATTGGAGAAATTGATATTTTGGAGGCAGGGGCTGCTGCGGCTATTGCGGCCAATAAGGTCAATAACCAAATTAGCTCTGCAAACCATTGGAGTAACTCCACCGGAGGTCGCGAATTACAAACCGGATCAACAGTTTCAGCAGCCGACCTTTCGGCAGATTTTCATTTATATAAAATGGTTTGGACCAGTCAATACATCAAAATGTATCTTGACAATGTTGAGTTCTATAGCTTTGATATTATCAGCGATCCTAACAAAACAGAGTTCCATAATCCACATTTTCTATTATTAAACCTTGCGGTAGGAGGGGCCTATACCAACATTTTTAATCCCAACGGTATAACAGCTTCACTACCCGCAAAAATGTATGTGGACTATATTAAGTTGTATCAAAACCCGGGTGATGAGTTGATATTGGGAGAAAATGTTGCGGTTTCGGGCAATTTTGGAGTATTAACCGAAACGACGCCGTTCTCGGCTAAATTAAATTTTGGTAGCGATGCCACCTTGTATTACTGGAATAACCTTACACCAATAACAAACCCAGCACCGGTTGCGTTTGAGGGTAGCTTGTTGTGGGCGGTACGTGCCAATAGTGGTGATTGGTTTGGTATGGGTATTTCTAATAACTACGTAAACCTTAAAGATTTTGGAGCAGGATCTCTGAAGTTTCGCTTTAAAACCACCTATGGTGGCCAGTTTAAATTTGGAGTAAAAACCGGCCATGGCGAAGCCTGGGTAAATGTGCCTGCCGGAGGTCAGCAATTTGGTGTAAAAAGAGATGGCACCTGGCAGCAGGTAACCATACCTATGGCTGATTTTAATAATTCATCGGTGGGCAACAATATAGATGTACAGTCGCTAAAAGGTGCATTTATGTTTGCGGGTGATCCAACAAACACGGCAGCCGATTTTTATTTCGATGATATTTATTTCTCAAGAACAGCTATTCCCGGCTCAACCGGCGGGACAAATGGAATTACTGCCGCACCAGAACCACCTGCAAGAAATGCCGGCGATGTGATTTCGTTGTTCAGCGGTGCCTATGCCAATAGGCCAAATACCGATTTTTTTCCAAACTGGGGTCAGTCAACCGTTGTTACCGATACAACGATACAAGGAAATGTTACTAAAAAATATGAGAATCTAAATTACCAGGGTGTGCAGTTTACGCCCAACATCAATGCAGGTACCATGGAAAAACTGCATATGGATATTTGGACTGCCAATTCAATAGCACTGAAGTTTTTCATTATTAACGAAGGGCCGGTTGAAAAGTCGGTGACCCTGCAGCCTACACTTTCGGGCTGGAACAGCTTTGATATTGAACTTAACCAGGCTAATTTTCCTGGCATCGATTTCACCAAAGTTTTCCAGTTTAAATTTGATATAGCACCAACAGAGGGTGCAAGAGTATACCTTGACAATATTTATTTTTATAAAACTCCGTCAACAGTGGTTGGCATTGCCCCAACGGTATCAATAACTGCCCCGGCAAACAATACAAACTTTACTGCCCCGGCCAACATAGCTATCACAGCCAATGCGGCCGATGCCGATGGAACTATTACAAAAGTGGAGTTTTTTAAAGGCAGCGATTTGTTAGGCACCGATATTACAGCACCTTATAGTTTTGATTGGAACAATGTACCTGCAGGTAATTACAGCCTAACAGCAAAAGCCACGGATAACGACAATAACATTGTTACTTCGTCAGTAGTTGCTGTTTCAGTAAAACCGCAGGCATGTACCGGCACTGCAGTTAGTGGCGACTATAGTTATGAGGTGTACACTCAAAACGGCACGGTCTATTTTACCTTTATACCACTTGCGCCAATTGCGGGTAGTAACCTGTCCATTATTAATATTAAAGAAGGATCTGGTGGTTTTGGAGGATATGGAATGACTGCCTCCGGGGCTAATTTTACACTCAGTCGCCCAATAGCCGATGGCGTTTTGCTTACCTTTTATTTTACCTATAATACACCACCGGCAGGTGAGCGTAACTCCAGTGCTAACCCACACACTTACGTGGTGGGTACTGTATGCGTACCTGGTGCTCCACTTGTTTCCATTACCTCACCGCTTGACGGAGCTTCTTTTGTAGCACCAGCAAACATTTTAATAAATGCTACCGCATCCGACCCCGGTGGATCAATTAATAAAGTGGAATTTTACAACGGAGCTACATTATTAGGTATGGATGAAACCAGCCCATACAGTTTTCAGTGGGATAATGTAGCGGCTGGTCCATATGTTTTGACTGCTAAGGCTATTGATAATACGGCCCTTAGCACCATTAGTGCGGCAGTAAACATAACAGTAAACGCACCCAATTTAAACGGATTTTGTGGTACAGCCGCTAGCGGCGATTATGAATACAGCGCATCTACTGCAAATGGTATTGTTACTTTTAGGTTTCATCCTTTAATGCCAATTATAGGTAGCAACAATGCCATCATCAATATTTCAGCGCCGTCCAATATTAATGTAGGCATGACTAGGTCGGGCACCGATTTTGTGTACAGCCTGCCTTTTGAAAATGGCACAAACGTAACTTTTTACTTTACTTATAATACACCTGCGGCAGGCGAACGCAACTCATCGGCCAGCAGGCATACGTATACTGTTGGTACCAATTGCCTCGGCGTAACCACTTCGGTTCCATCGGCAACAATTGTATCGCCGGTCAACGATGCTTCGTATACCGAGCCGGCAACTATTACCATAAATGCCAATGCTGCCGATGTTGACGGAACGGTAACCAGTGT
>JBBRUR010000050.1:0-34692 GCA_038247635.1 Chitinophagales bacterium | reverse complement strand
AGTTTAGTATCTGAAGGGAAGATGGGAAGTTTTAGTTGCATCGCAAAGCATTGACTGAACCGGAAATTTCGTCATTTTTTCTTTGCGAACAACGAAGCGCAAATCATTGATTTTGACGGGTGGGGTCAGGAGTTCTGAAATAAGACCCGTGGTAAGCGCTTACCGTGTTTAATGGTGAAAACCAGTGTTTTGTAACCCAACCAAAATGTGAAAGAAAACCAAAAATGGAGGAGGCAAAAAAATGCCTGCCCCATTAAAGAGGCAGGCACAATCAGCTAAATACCCAAAAGTTTATCGGCCTACAAAATTGCTTTAAGTTCAATAGTAAAAATAAGGATTGAATTAGCGGGTATGCCAGGTCTTCCCTGGCTGCCATAAGCCAGCGATGGTGGCAAATAAAGCGTAATGCTTCCACCCGTACCTATCAACGGAATGCCTTCCTGCCAGCCAATAATTAAGTTTGATAAAGGAAAAGTGGCATTGGCATTGCTATCGAAAGTTGAGCCGCTGGTTAGTTTGCCAGTATAGGCAACGGTAACGGTTTTACAAACGGTTGGTTTTGTTGCCGCCCCGGCATTAGTAATAATATAATAAAAGCCGCGGGTATCGGCAGTTGCTGTTATGCTATTGGCATCGAGGTAGGCTTTTAATGCAGCCACTTCCGATGCTGGTGCGGCCACCATTACTACAGGGCAGACTTCCTCTTTTTTTTTGCACGAGGCCGAAAAAAGCACCACTGCAATAAATAAACTCCAGGTTCTGATCATAATACTTTTGCTTTTATGCTGCAATGTACAGTAACAGCCTGTGGCGATAATGGTTTTCAGAAAAATTTAAGAGAAACGCACCCTAAGACTGCCACTATATTCTTTACAGTTTTTATTGAAAAACGCAAGCATATTCAATCGATAAACGAACCTTATATTAAGTAGAGGATTGAACTCTCCCATTCCTGTCCGTCTACTTACTTAATAACCACTACTGTTCCCTTAAAGTAAAACACCTCACCGGTATCGCAAACCATTTCGGTAAAATAAACATACGTGCCTGGGTTTGCCTCATAACTGCCCATCATACCGTTCCAGCCTGCGGAGGGGTCGTTGAGTAAAAAGTTGGTCCGCTCAAATACTACACCGCCAGTTCTGCCGTATATCCTAAAAAAATTGACTTTTTTAACCCCACCGCCCTTTATATAAAACACATCATTTTTAAAATCTCTGTTGGGGGTAAAAGCGGTTGGTATGTAAACATTGCTTTGGGCACAAACCAGCGAAAGTTGCATGGTATCGCTGGTACTACAGCCAAATTTGGTAGTGCCGGTTACTACGTAATTAATGGCGCTTCGTGGTTTACTTATGGGGTCGGCACAATTGGTGCAACTTAAATAATCGGCCGGCAACCATTTCCATTTGGTTACATCGCTGCTACCCGTTGCTTTAAGCTGAGTTTGCGTGCCGGTCTGCACCTGTACATCGGGGCCGGCACTTACCAATGGAAACGGCTGAACACCAATTTTTACTACTGCAGGGTCTGTAAAACATTGATATACATCGTAACCTACTACCGTATAAGTGCTTGCGGTTAACGGTGTTGCCACCGGGTTGGCAACGGCAGGGTTGCTTAGCCCTACGGTATTATTGATCCATTGGTAAGTAGCCGCTCCCGTTGCATACAGTTGGGCACTGTTTCCGCGGCATACAAAGGTATCAAGCGGCACTTTAAGGGTAAATGGCCGTGCTACATTTACGGTAGCTGTGTCGTTGTTTTTACAACCAAATAGGTTAGTAGCTTCCACAAAATACTGTGTGGAAACGGTTGGCGTGGCTACCGGGCTGGCGATGGTATAATTGCTTAGGCCTGCATTGTTACTCCATTGGTACAAAATGCCACCATTCGCATTTAACTGTATTGATTTACCAAGGCATATTGTTGTATTTTTTGGTAACAGGTTGATGTTTGGTTTTGCATGCACCACCAGGTTGATTATGGCTGTGTCGTAACAGCCGCTGTTGTTGGCTATCAACTGCACCTGGTATGTGCCGGCAGTGCTGAATAGCTGTGCCGCCGGGTTTTTAAGCATACTATTGTTGCCATTACCAAAATTCCATTGCCAGCCTATTGAACCACCAACGGTTGCTGACCCTGTAAACAAGGCATTGTTATCCTCGCAAATTTCAGTGGCCCCGTTGATGGCTGCCCCGGTTTTTTTAACAACCAACAGGGTATCTACGGTTTGTTTAAAACAGCCGTAGGCCGATGATACCGCTACGCTTACCTGGTATTTACCCGTTTTATTAAAATAGAAAAAGGGAGCATTGGTGTTGGCTGTATCAGCACTATTACCGGTGCCAAAGTTCCATTGGTATTGCAGTGGTTGCTGCAACTGATCGGCAGCCAGGCTTTTAATAACCGGGGTAAAGGTTACATAGCCAGAATCGCACACCTGTAGTGGGTTTTTTGTAAAGCTAACGTTCAGCGTATCTATCACAATTTTATCGGGCAGGTCAGAGGTTGCAGAGCAGCCGCCTGCATCTTTTAAAATTAACGAAGGCGTATAAATTCCCGGTACGGTGTAGGTATGCACAGCAAAAGTGTCACTGGTCGTTTTTAGTTCGCCATCTGCAAAATCCCAGGTATAAGAGGTAGCATTTTTTACTTCGGCCGAAAGGGTTATTACCTGCGAGCCACAACCCGTTAGCCTGTCTGCTTTTAAAATGGCATACGGCCCCTTTACGGTTATAGAGTCGGTAATGCCGGTAGAACTTGTGGCGTAGAGCGTTACCAAATAAACCCCCGGTTTATAATAGGTATGACTGGGAACGTTTTGGTTCTCCGTGCGGCTGCCATCGCCAAAATTCCACGATACTTTACTAACGTTTTGCGAAGTGTTATTAAAACGAATAATAACCGGGGGGCAACTATTGTTATTGATGTACGAACTGGTATAGGTAAACGAGGCCGACACATTTTTAATGGTAATAACTTTTATAACAGTGTCTATACACAACGACCCGATATTTTGAGCAATCAGCCTTACTGTATCGGTGCCCGTGACGGGATAAAACTTAGTTGTATTATAATCGGTAGAAGTAGTTCCATCTTTAAAAAGCCACTTGTATTGTGTGTTGTAGCTATTAAAAGTATTGGTGTTGTTGTAAAAGTTTACCATAGCACCCGGCTGCACGTTGGATGGGCTATAAACAAAACTTGCCTGTGGGCCATTGACAGTAGCATACACATAGTTATTATAAGTTGTAACGCTGCAACCTTCGGCATCGGTTATTTTTAGTTGGGTATAGTACGATCCCGGGTTAGCATACCTTATACTGATGGGGTTGTTATTTGTTACGGTTTGCGCGGCACCGGAACCAAAATTCCACTCCCATTTTGTTATGGCGGTGTTATTGGTAGCTTTTGAAGTATCCTTAAAAATTACAAGGTTTTTAAAACAGCCGTTGTTGTTTAAAATTTCGTACCCGGCAATAGGTCCCTTAATTTTTAGGGGTAGATAGTTGGTAGTATCGGCGCAGCCAAAATAACCCGACCGGGTAATGATCCGTATATCCTTTTTGCCAGTTTGAAGCGCTTCCAGGGAACCAGCAACGCTGGACTCCCAAAATGGATAAAACCTTTGTGAACCGCTAAAAAGGGTACCATCTCCGTACTCCACGCTGGCTATACTGTGGTAGTAATACCACGCGTTTGGAAATAGATTTTCTTCAAAATTTGAAATGGTAACGTTAAGCGCGGCACTGGCACAAATTTCGTTTACGGTTGCTGAAAGCAGTGGTTTTTGTTTCAGGTACACGTAAGTAGTTACCGAATCCTTAACGGTGCATTGACCGTTTGTGGTGGTCAATACCACTTTGTATTGGCCGGTTTTTGTGTAAAGGTGCGATACTGTTTGCGGAGCGGTAGTAAAAGCCGCTTCGGGGCTGCCATCGCCAAAATCCCATTTCCATTGAAGGGCTTTAAACGATTTTTCTGAAAAAGTGACGAGGCCACGGGTATCGTTGCAGGTATTAACTACCTGGTCAATTTTTGGAAACGGAGGCAATACCTTTATATAATCTTTTTTAGTGATTGTATCCCTGCAGTTTCCGTTATTAGCAATAAGCGAAATGGTAAAAGTGGTGTCTTTGCTAAACTGGTGTATCAGGGATGAACCGTACCAGAAAGGAGCTGGTATTCCGTCTATTAACCAAACAAACCCGGTACTAAAATTTTCGTTATCGGCCTTAAAAGTAACGGGGGTATTGCCACAAATAGTAGTTCCGTTGGCAGAGGTAAATTCGGCCGTTGGTTTTTTAAAAACCTCGATGCTGGTGCTATAAAAGGCCTCACCTTTACACCCGGCCTTTGTAACATATGAAACTTTTACGTTGTAGTTGCCTGCTTTAGCATACGTGTGGGTGGGTTGCGCTTCAGAAGAAGTGGTTCCATCGCCCAGGTTCCATTTGTAGTCGCTGATACTTTCGGCTTCCGAGCAGTTAAATTTCATTGTCAACCCTTCGCAGCCACTTCCCCACGTATAAGTACCGTTTAGTGCTGTGCCGTTAATATATATGTTGGGCCTGGCAATGGTAATATATTTTTCGGTTGAGGCATTGCATCCGGTAGCATCGGTAACTTTTAAGCCCAGGTAAAAACTGCCATCCCTGTCAAAGTTTAACAGTGGCTCTTTTACTGTTGAAATGCTGGTATTGTACGGATAATAACTCCACATCCATTTTACCGCTGTAGCAGTAGTATCCTTAAACTGAACGTTAACCGGGGCGCCGCACACCCCGTTTGTTTCAACAATAAAGCCACTGAGTTTGGGCGCAGAACGGACCGTAATATCTTTAGTTACCTCATTCTGGCAGTTGCCAAAAGTATTTACCAACCGCACCTTGTGTGGCCCATCGGTAGAAAATGTGTATTCAATAGCCCCCAAAAAATTATAGTTTAACTGCCCGTCAATATACCAGGTAGCATAGTTGGCGGTGGGTGTGCTGGTGGGTGTAAAGGTGGCCCTGGTATTTTGACAAACCAATGCCGGCACTGTAAAGTCGGTTGTAAAATCCGCTACGTTTATGTAGGCTTTTTTTTCTTCGGCTTTTGCACATCCCGAGGCACTATTTACACTCAGTTTTACGGTATAGGTGCCCTTGTTAATGTACACATGTGCCGGTTCTTTTTCGATAGACGTACTGCCATCACCAAAATCCCAGGCAAAAGTAATATCGGCCGGGCTGGTGCTGCTGTTGCTAAACTTAATTGCATTGCCTGTTTGGCAAAGCACTGTTTTGTCGGCTGCAAACACCACATTTATGTTTGGCAGTGCTTCAATTAACTGTGGTTTTTGGAGGGTTGTGTAACATCCAAAACTGTTTTTAACGGTAAGGCTTACTGACGATGTTTGTGGAAAACTGTACCAATGGCTCTGCAGTGCCGAAGGGGTTGATTGGATTACGCCGTCGCCAAAATCCCAAAAGTAGGAATCGACTGTTCTACTGCCGGCGGCCGCATTGGCAGTAAAATTTACTGCCAGCGGCACACAACCTTTTGTTACAGATGGACTAAAATTTACTGTGGGTTTTTTATAAACGGTAACCTGTTGGGTTTTTACCGAGGTTAGCGCCCCGTCTTTTACAGTAAGGGTAACGGTAAACGTTTTTTCGTCGCGGTAGGTGCCACCGGGATTTTTTAGTGTAGAGGTATTGCCGTTGCCCAGGTCCCATTGGTAGATGGCTGCCGCCGATGCGCCGGTGGTGGTATTATTAAACAAAATGGTCAACGGCGAACATCCGCCCGTTTTATCGGGCGAAAAATTTGCCGTTAACTGACCGTAAACAACGGCACTATTGAACAATATAGCCGTTAATACCAGGCATAAAAGTCGTTGGTTTAAAACCCTCATTGCAATGTAGATATACTTAAAAAATGACTGACAGTTAGTTGTAGCAAATGGGCAAATTACACCTGTAAAAAATGTTAACTACTTTAATTTGACACTAAAAAAAATGATAACTATTTTGTAATGTATGCAGCCAATGCCAAAGCCCGAAAAATATTAATTCCAAAATTTTGCAGGTAAAATATCATTGTTGATATAACCCGGTGTGCTTTGTTTATTTACAGATAATTAAATAAGAATGACTATCCGCAATCTGGTACTGATATTTTGGAACCGGGCTTTATAGCAGTTTTTATTAGCCGTTGCAGTCTGCCTCTAATGAAAAAAATAGGTCGCAATCTTACACCTGGTAATTTTATTGAGCCTTTTTTATGATGATTTTATATTCATCATTGAATGTACCAAATAGCGGATAATCATTAAAATAGGTACATAAAAGCAATCAGTTGTTAGCAATGACGGCCAACCAGTTTATACTACCCTGTAACCGAAATAGTAGCAGGATTTTGTTACCAGCAGAAGTAAAATATTTGCCGCCGCGATCATAAAATAAAGGTTACCCCACCAAATAGCTAACACCAAATGCAACGGCAAAATATCGGTAATTTGCAAATATGAAACGCAGGTATGTTGATACATCGGTATTTGAAAGCCGTAATTTGGAGAAAGATGGAAATGTAGACTACCGCTATTGGTTTGATAAGACCAATGAAGAGCGGCTACATGCCGCCGGTGTTATGACCTCAGTTGCTTTTAATGAGCCTGATTTTTTTACGAAGAAAGTGGACAGGACTATTTTTTCGGCGCGTAAGCACTATAACCAGATGAGCATATTTAACCCTGATTTTATTGACTTTATTGATTTCCCAAACAGGTATAAGGTGCGCTATATTTTGGTAGGTGGTTATGCGGTTATTTTACGTGGTTATAGCCGGTCAACAGGTTATATGGATATTTGGGTTGATAAAACGCCCGAAAACTTTCATTTAATCAACTGGCGCTTAAAGCATTTGGATTACCTGTTTCTGCCATACCTCAATCTAAATTCTTTTCGGAGCATTTTGACGTGTTCTCTTTTGGAAGGCCACCCTATGCCATAGAAATCCTGACTTCGCTAAAAAGAATGAGTTCTTTTGGGGAAGCCTATAAGTTATAGACCGTTGAAGTGGTAAACGAATTGAATGTTAGGGTGATTCACCTAAACCATTTAATTAAAGCGAAAAAAGCGACCGGGCGAAATAAAGACAAGAATGATCTGGAAAATTTGCCCGATGGGATTAAGTAAAATAAAAGGTATTTTACCCGATTGTTTTACCGCTTCTTATGTCAAAATGCGTTTCATCCATTTTGGGCCATGGTTTACCAACAAATTGGCAGGCAACGCTCATTAGATAATGAAAATGATCAACTTTTTCCTTCCGCGACAGACCCGTTAAGTCATTTATTTTTCGGTTGGCCTCTTCAAAGCTAAGTTTTTGAAAAGTGGTTTTATTAAGGCGGAAAGCTATTTTGTCCATACATTAAGGGTAAGTATGGAATGGTGGTTATAAAAGCGGATAACTTCGGGTTAAGCAAATTTTGCCATTGGCAAAGGTTTACTTTTAATGAATAAAATCATGAAAAATGTTTGGCTTTGTTTATAATGTCGGTTACAATAAGAATGAAGGCAGCCCGGCCCTACAACCTTTAAACAATAGAACTATGGAAAAATACATTGAACAAAATCCGCAAATCTTTAAGGGAAAAACGATAATGAAAGAAACCGGTGTTGGTGTTGACCTTATTTTAGAAAAACTTGGTGTCGGTGAAACCATCAGCGACCTTTTAGAAGCATATTCCCAGTTAACAAAAGAAGCTATTTTGGGATGTGTGACCTACGGCGCAGCCTCTGTTAGAAACGAAACATTGCTAACTGTTGATTAAGTTTCCGTTCGACCAACACATAATTTGTCTACCAAAAAAATACCAACTTGACCACTGCCCAACAAATCCTTTCTTTCTTATTTAATGTAAAATTTTCCGTGCCTTTACCAACGGATGTAAAGTTTATGAACCCTTTTGCCGAAGACGACACCCGACATGTCTGTAAACAATTCTACACCAAATTTTATAACGATCAACAACCGAGGCATTTTATAATTGGCATTAACCCAGGCAGGTTTGGAGGGGGAGTAACTGGTGTACCGTTTACTGATCCTATCCGACTGAAAACCAAATGTGGTATCGACAACACTTGGGCTGCCCGGCAGGAACTATCGAGCCTGTTTGTGTACGATATGATAGAGGCCTTTGGGGGAGTAGAGCAGTTTTACCAACAGTTTTACATTACCTCGCTTAGCCCGCTGGGCTTTACCAAACACGGCAAAAATTTGAATTATTACGATGATAAGGAGTTGATAAATACCATTCAACCCTTTGCGTTAGATTGTATGCACCACCAACTAAAATGGGGTAAAGCCGATGTTGCCTTT
Source organism: Chitinophagales bacterium (assembly GCA_038247635.1). Classification (GTDB taxonomy): domain Bacteria; phylum Bacteroidota; class Bacteroidia; order Chitinophagales; family Chitinophagaceae; genus Segetibacter. The sequence goes on along the minus strand of JBBRUR010000050.1, from coordinate 26,322 downwards.
TGCATGGGCGAAGGAGCCAATTATAGATTTATGAGCAAGTTTAACCAACAGCACCAATTGTTTAATAAGATAGTGCCACTAGCCCATCCACGGTTTATAATGCAGTATAAACTAAAAAGTAAACAAGCTTATATTGACAAATACCTGGAGGCGTTTCTAATAGCACTGCGGTGACACGGAGCTAACAAATGACTAAAAACGTAGTTATGATTGATCTTTCTAATCCGCGTCATCCGTGTGCTGCATAAATTACTTCTGCAACACCATCACATCGTTCATAATAAAAGTAGTTCCGGCGCTCACTTCCATATTGTACACTTTTTGAAGGCCGCCTGCGGTTTCTGTCTTGTTAACGACGGTGTACGGTTTATAGCTTCCGTTTTTTTCGTCAAGGCAAAGTAATTTGTCGCCTATGGATACCTCGCCCATGGGTTTATAAGTGTTAGCTGTTTGCATGGGGTGGTTAGGGGTTGCCTGCACCGCTTTGGTGGTAAGGTTTACCTTAACACCCAGCCCGTCAGTTTGCTCAGTGGCTGCAACCAATAACAGCCTTGTTATTGCATAATTTTTGGCTTCATGTTGTACCAGTTTATTTACTTCCACTGCGGTGGATCGTTTGGTCGTGGGGTCTATACTAAGTACTTTGTCGCCCGCTTTTATTTCACTGAGCAATTTGGTACTACCGTCAAACATAGCCACCTGCTGATAGCCGGGAAAGCAGATATCGCTACCGTAGGTACCCGACTCAGCCTTCATATCTTTGCCTTTGTTGATGGCCTTGTACAATTGGAAACTCATCTCTTTTGATAAAACATAGGACAGCTTTAGCACAAAATTTTTTTCTACTTTGTCTATTACGTGTATGTCCTCAAAGTACTTGTTCCACACGGCACCATCGGCGGTAAAGTTGGGTTGAATGGCTGTGTACTGTTTGCCTTTTTCGTTGGTGTAATACACAACCGTTCCCAGCTCCTGCATACCCTCTTTGGCTACGAGTTTGTAAAGATCGATGCGTTTTTTTAGGCCATCGTCCCCGGTAATGAAGTAGGGCTTGCGCAACTCATACCTGTCAAGTATATAAATGCTTTCAAACTTGGCGTAGGTATCCTTATCCAGGTCTTTAATGGTAAAGGTTTTGGCCTTATCGTACTCGGCCATGGTTAGCGGCCGGGGATTTACTTTGGTAGTGTCGGCTGCTGAAGCTTGTAAAAACGTAAAGGCTATTGAAAGGGTAACGAGTATTTTTTTCATGTTATAAATTTTAGCCACAAAGCCACAAATTCGCTAAGGGGCGCTAAGAACAAAAGCCAAATTAATAATTAAAAGATGAACGGATTGCGACGCAAGGATGATGCTATGGAAAATCTTAGTTGGTATTAAAATAGTGCCCTCGTAATACTACATTTATTTCAGTATCCCCTGGTATTTATTTTTCCTATCCCCATGGGATCCTGAAACGAGCTCAGGATGTCGATAGTTCAGGCTCCGTCATACTACATTTATTTCAGTATCCCCTGGTATTTATTTTTCCAATCCTCAGGGGATGCTGAGACGAGCTCAGGATGACGATGGTTCAGGCTCCGTCATCCTACATTTATTTCAATATCCCCTGGTAGTCACTCTTCCACGCTCAGGGGATGCTGAGACGAGCTCAGGATGACGATGGTTCAGGCTCCGTCATACTACATTTATTTCAGTATCCCATGGTAGTCACTTTTTCACGCTCAGGGGATGCTGAGACGAGCTCAGGATGTCGGTTGTTCGGGGCGGACGGTATGACGCCCCTTCACTCCTGACTAAAAACTCCCGTCTCCCAACTTATTTAAGAGATTTCCCGGAACGCCGCAGCAAACGCTTCCATTTCATCCATTCGCCCTATGCTGATGCGGCACCATTGCTGGTTATTAAACTCCCAGTGGCGCAGGCCTACACCGCGTTTCATCATTTCTTCTGCAAAGCGTTCGCCTTTCATTTTTATAGGGAACATAACAAAATTGGCACTGCTGGGTATGTAGGTATAGCCTTCTTCCTTTAAAACTTTGTATAGGTAATCGCGGCTGGCCAAGGTCTTTTTTAGCGCTTCGTCCAAAAATTCGCGGTCGTTGTAGCTAACCAGGGCAGCCTGTAAAGTTGAGTGCGATATGGCCCATGTTCCATAATAATACGGCTCCAGTTTTTGGATCATCTCGGGTTGCATTATTCCATAACCCATGCGCAAACCGGCAAATCCGTATAGCTTGGAAAAAGTGCGGGCAACAATTACGTTTTGCCCTTTTTTAACGCAATCAATTACTGAAACTACCTGGGGATTGGGCAGGTAGTCCATATAGGCCTCATCTACAAACACGGGTACTTTTTTTGAAACCCGCTCGCAAAATGCCTTTAGCTTATCACCCTCTACATGCGTGCCGGTGGGGTTGTTGGGGTTGCAGAGGTACACCAGTGTGGTATTGGCATCTACTGCTTTTTCCATTGCGTCGAGGTCCATTTTAAAGTCGGCTGTAAGGGGTACTTTTTTCCAGGTTGCCTTCATTTCTTCCATATGGCCCGGCAGGTCTTCGTAGGTGGGAAAGGCGGAAACAACGTTGCCTCCGGGTTTGGCAAAATACATTGCCACGGCAGCCAAAATAGGCGACGAACCTGCACCCATCATTACCATCTTTTTATCAAGATCTTCAAAGCCGGCAATTTTATTAACCAGTTCGCCCATGCTGCGCATAGGATACTGGTAACTGGTGCCTAACGAATCTATGATGGCCTGTTTGGCTTTTGGGCTGGGGCCAAAAGGGTTTTCGTTGGCAAAAAGGCGTGCCTTTAAAGTTGGCTGCGTGTTTTCAATAAGGTCAAAATCGCTAATCGGTTTTTTGTACGGAGCAAACGGCATAGGGTTGGCAGACAGCTCGTTCCATTTTGATGGTAAAAAAGCCAGTCCGCCTGTTAATAACGAGGTGGCTTTTAGCCATTTACGGCGGTTCATTGGTGTGGGCATTGTGTTGTTTTTTAGTTTGAACAATGATGGTTAATGATCGTAATTGTTCGTACGGCGGGCAATTGCAGTTAAGATGCTGTTGGATATTTTAGTCGTTGTCCGGTAACCCTTGCATGAAGATCAGTCACTGTTTTTCTTGCTGATTCAAAAGCTCCCGCCATCCATGCATTCAGGTAAGTCATATGTTCGCCTGTGAAATATACGTTCTTTTCGGGTGTAATTAGTGCGTTGTATAAAATTCGCCTGTTTTCGGCAGAGTACAAAGCCCAGCCGCCCATACTGTATGGCGTTTTGCTCCAGCTTACCGAAAAGGCCGACTGAAATTCCTTATCGTATTGGGGATGAATGAGGCTGCCTTTGCTTAACGCCAGTTGCTGTCGCTGTGCATAATTCATGGCGCTTACTTTATCGCTTTTATCGTTAAAATTGTAGTAGCCAATCAGCGTGCCTTTTTTGCCCAGGTAATCGTTACTGGGGTAAAATATTTGGGTAAGCTCGTTGTTGGTATGGGTGATGCCGCCAAAAATGTGCTCATCTTCTTCCCAAAAGCGGCGGTTAAACTGCAGCCCAATTTTAGACGTGCTGATGTAGGGTACATAATCAACAGCGCGGCTAACATCGCTGCTAAAGTTGTGGTTAATGTTGCTGAGCACGGAAAGTGGAATAGTACAAGCGCAAAAATCGCCGGTCACCTGTTGTTCTCCTTTACTTGTTTTGTAATTGATGGAAACACCGTTTTCGGTATTGTTGATAGCGGTTACCTCAGCACCAAACTGTATTATGCCGGGTATTTTTTGTTCGAGCGCTTTGGCAATATTATCCATACCGCCCACTGCCTGAAACATGGTCATTTGTAACTCGTGCACATACTCTGACACATTGTAAAAATCAGGCTCCAGCAGGCCCGAATGTATAATGTCGGCCAGTTTATGCGGCTCGGCTATTTTACCGGGTTTATTGCCTGCGCCGGGGTTTTCAATAAAGCCGCGCCGGTCCGATGCTTTGTACAATTTATCAATATCCAGCCCGCCTTCTGCCCGCAGGTATTCAATTACTTTTTCACCATCTTCTTTGGTCAGGTTCAGATCTACGCCATGGGTGTCAATGGCTTTCTCCAGCAGTTCGGTAATGTAGCCCCGCATATCGCTGTGTATTTCGCGAACAGGTATTTTTTTGTTACTAAGCGGGCCTTTGCCTTCGGCGAAATAATACGATGCCTCGTTTACATTGTTGTACACCTGTATGGGTACCCCCAGTTCGCGGCAGTAATGCATGGTCAGCTCATGATGGTGTGGTATGCGGCTGGGGCCTGCGTTAAAGTACAGGCCACCGTCAAACTGGGCGGTTTGTACCGGCTGGTCGGTTTCGGTAGCGGTGGTACCTTTGCTAATGCTCCAGCAGCGGCCGCCTGCCCGGTTGCGGGCTTCCAAAATAACGCAGTTGTAGCCAAGTTTGCCCAGTTCGTAAGCGGTTGACATACCTGCCAGTCCGCCTCCTAAAATAATAACCTTTTTACCGTTGCCATTGCCTTCCAGTGTAAAAGCATGGGCTGGTGCGGGTTTTAGCATGCCCAATGCCAACATAGCGGGGTAGCCGCATGCAGCTTTTGAAATATCGGTTAAAAAGGTTCGGCGGGTGTAGGGCATATTATTGTAGGTTGCCTACAATGTAGCGCGAAAAGTTTGAGGGAGGGGGAAATGGGGGAGGGATTTTTATAAAATTATCTTTCTAAAAAAAGTTCATTTATGAGCATACAAGTCATTATTAGTTAGTTCAAGAAAAGAGTAGGTATCAAAATATTTTACTATAAATCAAAATACGATTCAAATAACTTGAAAAGATCTTTATTGAAAATATTTCCTGTTGAGATAAGCAATAATTTTTCAGGTGATTTTTTTATCAGATAGGAATCAAAAAAGTCAATGTCTTTCGTAATTACAATTCAATCTTCAACTTCTGCTATTTCCCTTATTTTTTTATCCGATGTCAATTCTTTATTTGGTAAAACGTCCCTATCGATAATATCAATTTGCCTGGCTCTTAAAATTTTAGCCAATCGGTAGGGAAGTTGCGCATCAACAATAAATCGTATCATGCTTACAACTTGTAGATTGTTTTGGTTTCAGAAATCAAGGAGGCATATAAAAGGCATGCCTGAATGTCTTCTTTCTTCAATGCAGGGTAATCTTCTATTAGTTCGGCATAAGTTATTTCTGCCGATAGTAAATCGAGCACCATTGCAACGGGGTAGCGCATGTTTCTAAGGGTTGGCTTACCATGGCATATCTCCGGGTTAAGGGTTATTCGTTTTAGTAACTCATTGCGCGTGGTATAACTTTTTTATAAAGTTATTCGATTATTGAAAGGCGAACGAATACATATCGTTTGCATTTTTTATAACAAGTCAAGCCATTTAAATGATGGCTGTACACAAAACCAATAACAGATATACCATGAAAAAAGGCACCAAAGTAAAATGGAACTGGGGCAAAGGCACCGCCGAAGGAAAGGTAACAGAGAAATTTACCAAACCGGTCACCCGCACTATTAAAGGCTCAAAAATAAAGCGGAATGCCACCGAAGAAAAACCCGCCTACCTGGTAGAACAACAGGATGGCGACAAAGTATTAAAATCTGAAAGCGAGTTAACTAAAAAATAGAGCGGATGGTGGATTTACCAGCATATTCCATAAGTTTATACAAACGACTTCGCCATGCAAAAAATCCTGTTGTTATTATGCCTGCTTACTATTTCAACTCAGTCATTTACCCAAGCCTGGCCTCCTGGACGCCTGCAGGTTTCGCCCAACCATCATTACCTGCAGTACCAGGACGGTGCGCCCTTTTTTTGGCTGGGCGATACAGGTTGGGAACTTTTTCATCGTCTTACGCTCGAAGAAATTAATCGCTACCTTACCAACCGTCAGCAAAAGGGATTTAATGTAATCCAGGCGGTAATATTGGCTGAGTTTGATGGCCTGCGCAAGCCCAACCAATATGGAGAGGTTCCGCTGAAAAACCTCGATCCATTGCAACCCAACGATGCTTATTTTACTTTGGTAGACACAACCGTGAAACTGGCGCTGCAAAAAAATATGTTCATGGGGCTGCTGCCCACCTGGGGCGATAAGGTTTTAAAAATGTGGGGTGAGGGCCCAGAGGTTTTTACTACAGCCAATGCCTACGGCTACGGGCTTTTTTTAGGTAGAAGGTATGCAGCGTATCCAAACATCATCTGGATATTGGGCGGCGACCGCCCGGCAATAGTTGATACAATGGACACCCGCCCCATTTGGGCAGCCATGGCCAAAGGAATTTACGAGGGTACTGGCGGCAAAGCCATCTTCAGCTATCATATTTCGGGTGGACCAAAAACAACCTCGCAACAAATACATATCGAAAGCTGGCTCGATATTAACATGATGCAATCGGGCCACGGCAGCGGCCACGATGTGCCGGTTTGGGAGTGGGTCACCCGCGACCGCATCATGCTACCTGCTAAACCCACGCTCGACAGCGAACCCAACTACGAAGACCACCCCGTAAATCCCTGGCCCAGATGGGACCCGGCCAATGGTTATTTTACCGACTACGATGTGCGCAAACAAACCTATCGGTCAGTTTTTGCCGGGGCCTGCGGTGTAACTTATGGCCACCATTCCATTTGGCAGTTTTATAACCCAAAAGTAGAAATGGTTAACCACGCCAAAATGTACTGGCCCCAAGCCATGGACCGGCCGGGCGCCGTACAGGTAGGATACTTGCGAAAATTAATAGAATCAAGGCCACAGCTTTACCGCATTCCCGACCAATCGATTATCGTTAAAAGCCAGGGCGAAAAGGGGCAATTCATCACCGCCTTCAGAGACAGCGCCAATAGCTACGCAATGGTGTATATCCCGTTCGGTAAAACCATCACCATCAATACAAATTTTATAAAAAGCCCCAAAGTGACAGGCTGGTGGTTTAATCCCAAAACCGCAGCAGTTAAAAAAATAGGCTTATTACCACGATTGGATACTATGGAATTTATTCCGCCCACAACGGGTGAGGGAAACGATTGGGTGCTGGTGGTAGATGATCCATTGTATCGGTATGCCGGCCCCGGCATAGCTAAAAACTTAAAGTAGCCCCAAAATAAAATGGATGCAAACAATACAGGTTAAGTTTGCAATATGCCGGCCCCGGCATAGCTAAAAACTTAAAGTAGCCCCAAAATAAAATGGATGCAAACAATACAGGTTAAGTTTGCAAACTACATAACGTCAATGAAATTACCTGTTTCGCTTTTTTTAACGCTTTGTGGCGGTTGTATCTTCTACTTTTTAATTATTACCGGCACCGGGTGTGCCAACATTATACCACCCACTGGTGGTCCGCGGGATTCAATACCGCCGGTGCTGATAGAGGCTACACCGCCCGATTCCGCAATTAACTACAAAGGCAACCGGATAACCCTAACATTTAACGAATATGTTGCCTTAGAAAACGCACTGGAAAACGTATTGGTTTCGCCGGTGCCCAAAAACAACCCGGTCGTCGACTTTAAATTGCGTAACGTAACGGTAAAGCTCCGCGACACCCTTGAACCCAATACCACTTATTCCATCAATTTTGGCGATGCCATTAAAGACGTAAACGAGGGAAACATCTACAAAAACTTTATTTATGTTTTTTCTACGGGGCCTGATATTGACGAAAATATATTGGCAGGAAGGGTAACCCTGGCAGCCGAGGGAAAATACGACAGCACCCTTATAGCCGTATTGTACAAAAACCCCGACGACAGCGCCATAGCCAAAGAAAAACCCAGGTTTATTGCCCGCGTCAATGGAAAGGGATTTTTTATGTTTAACAATTTGCCGTCGGGCAAATACAACCTGTTTGCCATACCCAACTCATTTCAATTACGGTACGACGATACTACGCGGCCTTTTGCCTTTGCACCGCAGCCCATAGAACTTGATAGTAACCTACAGGATGTTCAGCTATATGCCTACACCATTCCAAAGGAAGCAACATCCCGGCCTGCGGCAACCGCTAATAAAGACAAAAACCTGCGTTTTTCAAGCAATGCCCAAGGTGGCCAGTTCGATTTTTTAGATACACTTTCCCTAACATTCAACAAACCCATAACCAGCTACGACAGCTCCAAAGTGGCATTGCTAAATAAAGATTATGAACCTTTTGCCGACGTTAAGGTATTGTTAGATACGACCAACCAAAGCCGCTTTATTGTAGCTCATAAATGGCTGGCAGCTACCAAATACTTTCTTATTTTTCAAAAAGAAACCTTTGCCGACAGTACCGGTATCACCCTTTCTAAAACCGATACTATCGGGTTTACCACAAAAAGCAACGAAGATTATGGTAGTTTAAAAATCAGGTTCAACAACCTCGATACCAGCCAAAACCCCGTGCTGCAACTTCTTGAAAACAACGTTGTTGCTATTCAATCCCCCATTACCCAACGCGACTGGACACGCAAACTGGTTAAACCGGGCACCTACGAAGTGCGCATTTTATACGACATCAATAAAAACGGCCAATGGGACCGTGGTAATTATTTTGGCATTCGCCGCCAACCCGAAGTAGTAAACGACCTCGGTATTTCTATTGACATTCGGGCTAATTGGGATAATGAAAAGGAGATTGTTTTAATTAAAAAGTAAAAAGTAAAAAAGAAGGTACCCGGTTTTACCATTTTGGTGCTAAATTTTCGAGTTCCTCAATGTCCTGGTGTTTTGGTGGTTCAAAAATACATCGTGAACTCGTTAACCACCCCTTAACCTAATGTACCTCTAAAATCAGCAGCTTATCTTTGCCACATGCAACTTCCATCGCAATTATTGCAAAATGCTGTAGACCAGTTTAGTAAACTGCCGGGTATTGGTAAAAAAACTGCCTTGCGGCTGGTGTTGCATTTGCTAAAGCAGGATGAAGCCGATGTGCAACATTTTGGAGAAACAATAGCCAAAATGCGCACCGAAATAAAATTTTGCCAGCGCTGCGCCAATATAAGCGATGCCGATATCTGTTCCATTTGCGCCAATAGCATGCGCAACCAACGCCTCATTTGCGTGGTCGAAAACATTCGCGACGTTATTGCCATTGAAAGTACCCAGCAATTTAGCGGCACCTACCATGTGTTGGGCGGTGTTATTAGTCCGTTGGATGGCGTAGGGCCAAATAACCTAAACATAGATAGCCTTATACAGCGTATAGAAAAGGAGGAGACCGAAGAACTCATTTTTGCCCTTAACCCAAATATACAGGGCGACACCACCATTTACTATATTCAAAAAAAAATGCAAAACCCGTTATGCAAAGTAACCACCATAGCCAGGGGTATTGCGTTTGGCGGCGAGTTGGAGTATGCTGACGAAATGACCCTTGCCCGCAGCATCAGCAACCGTTTGCCGGTGGAACAGTATGTGAAATAGCTATAGAAATGGTGTTTTAATTATTGCGTTAACTTTAATGGTATGATCTATTACACCAAATACATAACCATCAATCAGGCAAAGCGAAGTGGCCAACCTTGTATCAGGGACAGTAGCTTGACCGTATATGATGTAGTAAGCTACCTTGCCGCTGCTGATACCATCGAAGAAATTCTGGAAAATTTTTCGATAATAACCCGCAACGATATCCTTGCACGCATGGCCTGAGCAGCAGATGCTGAATACCGCCTTTTTAAAATTGCATCGTAAACACAGTCTATATTTTTAAAACTTTTGCTCAATAATAATTTGTCTGTCCTATTGCCAGGAAAATATTGGAACTGGAATTTTGCTTTCTAAAACGATTTCATTATTGTCACAAAAAGACAAAGATTTTTATCGCCTCATCAACACTTTTTGGTTTCCTCCAAAGGTTATATGAATAACAATTGGAAATTGCAAAAACAAAGAAGTGTTTGAATTTATCGAAAAAAATATTTTGAACATCCGCAACTTCATCGATAGCAGTTTTGGGTTGTTGATTTTAGATAAGAAATAAGAAAAATAACTATTACCATGTCCAAAGGCGTCAAATTTTTCCTACTCATTTTGCTGGTACTTATAACAGCTGGCAGTATTGTGGCCTATCAAAAATGGAACAAGCCAACCCGCGATGTAGCCAACGAAAAAGGTATATTGCTAACCGCCCCGCAACTGGTAACCGACTACCAGGCAAGTGAGGAATCGGCCAACACCAAATACCTCGATAAACCCATAGAGGTCACTGGTAAAATTGCAGAGGTAAAGCAAAACCAGGCTGGCCAAACCACCATTCTCCTTTCATCCAACGATCCTTTTGTTGGCGTGTTTTGCACTTTAAAAAACTCCGTTGGCAACCTTACGCCCGGTTCGCCTGTTACAGTAAAAGGGGTGTGCCATGGTATGCTTAGCGATGTACGCATTGGCGAAGCCATTCTTGTTCCATAGGCCCGTACCCATTTAAACGTAAACCGTAAAAACAGTTTTTTATGCTTCGATTTCTCATCTTAATAGTCATTTTATTCTCTACCACTTTGGTGCAGGCCCAGCTATACAGTACTCGCTCCGGCGTTGTTTCCTTCTTTTCCAGTACCCCGCTCGAAGACATTCAGGCCAAAAGTACCTCTGTAGAGAGTAAATTGCTTAGTACTACCGGCCAGGTCAGTTTCCTCATGCTCATTAAAAGTTTCCGGTTCCCCAACCAGGAAATGGAAGACCATGCTAACGAATCGTACCTGGAAAGCGACAAATATCCCAAGGCCGATTTTCGTGGTACTATAACCAACATTAAGGCTATCAATTTTAAAAAAGAAGGTACCTACCCAGCCATTGTAAAAGGCACCCTTACTATGCATGGCGTAACCAAACCGGTTACCGCCAAAGGGTCCGTCATTGTTAAAAACGGAAAGCCAACTGCCACATGCAAATTTCCCGTGCAGGTAACCGATTTTGGCATTAACGGCAGCATTGTGGGCAAAGAGCTGGCACGCAGCATTGATGTAACCGTAAATTGCCAGTATCAGTAGTTCTCCATATTTTGTCAGTAACTTTTCTTCACCTAAATTTGCATTACTTTTTTGGTCGGATTTGTTTATTGTTCAACCCAAAAATTTAATTAACTGAACTAATAAACGATAGCCACTCTGCCTCATTCCACAGAATGATTCTCGTTCTAATACCTCAGTTAATTTTTTTTGGTAACGATCAGTAAATCGCTGGTCATCATCGTTGTGTCACTCACTTGTACTGCATATCGTTGCGCAGCAAGTAAGCGGCTACAAGCAAATAAGTCGTTGTGCCACTTAATAAAAAAGTGTTGCGCCGGCTAAAAATATCTCAGTGTCCCTTTGTGCCTTCGCGCCATAGCGGCCAAAAAACAAACAACTATGAACATCAGGCAAGAACTTAACAAACGCATTCTTATTATTGATGGCGCTATGGGTACCATGATACAGCGCCATAAACTAGAGGAAGAAGATTACCGCGGCGAACGCTTTAAAGACTGGCATACCGACGTAAAAGGTAACAACGACCTGTTGAGCATAACCCAGCCCGACATTATTGTGGGTATTCATAAACAGTACCTTGCCGCTGGTGCCGACATTATAGAAACCAACACCTTTAGCAGCACCAATATAGCCCAGGCCGATTACGACATGCAGTCGCTGGCTTACGAGCTAAACGTAGCCTCCGCTAAATGTGTCCGCAAAGCCATTGACGAATTTTTTGCCACACCTCAGGCCGACGGTCGCACCACGGCTTATGTTGCCGGCGCTATTGGTCCCCTTAACAAAACCCTTAGCCTAAGCCCCGATGTAAACAACCCCGGCTACCGCGCCGTCACCTTTGACGAAGTAGCCGCCGCCTACACCGGGCAAATCCGCGGACTGGTTGATGGTGGCGTTGACCTGTTACTCATCGAAACCATTTTTGATACCCTAAATGCCAAGGCAGCCATATTTGCTATCAAAAAGTTTTTTAGGGACGAACAAATACCAGAATTACCGATTATGATCAGCGGCACCATTACCGATGCTTCGGGCCGTACCCTTAGTGGGCAAACCCTGGAAGCATTTTATAATTCGGTCCGCCACGCCAAACCATTAAGTGTAGGCCTAAACTGTGCATTAGGCGCCACCGAAATGCGTAGCCATATTGAAGAACTAAGCCAGGTTGCCGAGTGTTATACCTCTGCATACCCTAACGCGGGCTTGCCAAATGCCTTTGGCGAATACGACGAGCAGCCGCATGAAACGGCACATATTATAGAAGAGTGGGCAAAAGAAGGGTTTGTAAATATTGTAGGCGGTTGTTGCGGCACCACCCCCGACCATATTAAACATATAGCCGACGAAGTGCGCAAGTTTAAACCAAGGGAGTTGCCGGTATTGGAAACCACCGTTTAGCCGCCAAGACACTAAGAAACGCAAAGAATGAAAGAAATATCAGCGCATAAAGAATGGTTGGGTTCGCAGATAGTGGATATTGCTTTTAAGATGCACAAAGCCCTCGGGCCGGGCCTTCTTAAAAAAGTATATGAGGCGTGTTTTTGTTATGAATTGAAGAAAAGAGGAATAAAATATGTAACCCAGAAAAAAGTACCCATTTTTTACGATGACCTTGAATTTCCGGACGGATTAAGACTGGATATTTTGGTAAATGATTTGGTTATCGTTGAATTAAAGGCACAGGAGAATATACATCCTGTGTGGGGAGCACAATTGTTGAGTTATTTACGGCTTTCAAAAAAGAATTTAGGCTATTTAATAAATTTTACGGTTCCACTAATTAGGGACGGCATAAAACGAATGGTGCTTACTTAGCGCTTCTTTGTGCCTTCGCGCCTTAGTGGCAAAAACAAAAAATGACTATCAAACCTTACCTACGCCTTTCAGGCCTCGAGCCCCTTGTGGTTCGCCCCGAAACCAACTTTATTAATGTTGGTGAGCGCACCAATGTGACTGGTTCCAAAAAATTTGCCCGCCTCATACGCGAGGAAAAATACGAAGAAGCCTTGTCGGTAGCCCGCCAACAGGTAGAAAACGGTGCCCAGGTGCTGGACATAAACATGGACGACGCCCTGTTGGATGGAGTTGAGGCCATGACCACCTTTCTGAACCTGTTGCAGGCCGAGCCCGATATTGCCCGCATACCCATTATGATCGACAGCTCCAAGTTTTCTATTATTGAGGCAGGACTAAAGTGCGTACAAGGCAAGTGTATCGTTAACTCCATTAGCATGAAGGAAGGCGAGGAGAAGTTTATTGAACAGGCCTACACCTGTTTAAACTATGGAGCCTCGGTAATCGTAATGGCGTTTGACGAAAAAGGCCAGGCCGATACCAAAGCCCGCAAAGTTGAAATTTGTCACCGCGCCTATAAAATATTGACCGAACAGGTAGGCTTTGATCCGCAGGATATTATTTTCGACCCTAATATTTTTGCCATAGCCACCGGTATAGAAGAGCACAACAATTACGCGGTCGATTTTATTGAAGGCACCCGCGAAATAAAACAACTGATGCCACTGGCAAAAGTAAGTGGTGGGGTAAGCAATGTGTCGTTTTCTTTTAGGGGTAACGAGCATGTTCGCGAAGCTTTTCATGCAGTATTTCTGTTCTACGCAATTAAAGCCGGTATGGATATGGGTATTGTAAACGCCGGCCAGTTGCAGGTGTATAGCGAAATAGCGCCCAGGCTGCGCGAAATGTTGGAAGATGTAATTTTAAACCGTAACAACGATAACAACGAGGCTACCGAAGCCCTTATTATCTACGCCGAAACCATTAAGGCTAAAGGAATGGTGGTGGAAAAAGATGAAAGCTGGCGCAGGGAGCCTGTCCAAAAACGACTAGCCCATTCGCTCATTAACGGTATTACTGATTTTATTGATGCCGATACCGAAGAAGCCCGGCAGGCCTACCCCAAACCGTTGGATGTAATTGAAGGACCGCTTATGGATGGAATGAATATAGTAGGCGACCTGTTTGGCGCCGGTAAAATGTTTTTGCCGCAGGTAGTAAAAAGTGCCAGGGTTATGAAAAAAGCCGTGGCCGTTTTAACCCCCTTCATCGAAGCCGAAAAGGAAGAACGGCGAAAAGCGCATTTATCGGCCGGTACAGTAAACGAGGAAGGCGCTGGCGCCGCTAAAATATTATTAGCCACCGTAAAAGGCGATGTACACGACATTGGTAAAAATATTGTGGGGGTTGTATTGGGTTGCAACGGCTACGATATTATTGACCTTGGCGTAATGGTTAGTGCCGATAAAATACTGGATGCCGCCCAAAAAGAAAAAGTTGATATTATCGGACTAAGTGGGTTGATCACTCCCTCGCTGGATGAAATGGTGCATATAGCCAAAGAGATGAAGCGCCGCAATTTTAATGTGCCCCTTTTGATAGGTGGCGCTACTACCAGCCGCATGCATACTGCCGTACGTATTGCCCCTGAGTACGATTTGGGTGTGGTGCATGTGTTGGATGCCAGCCGAAGCGTAACCGTAGCAGGCAACCTGTTGAATAAAGACAATAAGCCAGCCTTTTTGCAAAGCCTGCAAACCGAATATGCCAAACTTAAAAAAGATTTTGGTAATAAGAAAGTGGTAAAACAATACCTGCGCATGACAGAAGCACAGGAAAATAAAACAAAGATCGACTGGAATAATTTTACTGCGGTGGAGCCCACCTTTACGGGTACTAAATCGTATATAAACCACGATTTGGCCGAAATAGCCAAATATATTGACTGGCATCCATTTTTTATAGCATGGGAACTGCATGGCAAATTTCCAGAAATTTTAACCGACGAAATAGTAGGCATTGAGGCTACCAAATTATACAACGATGCCAACCAATTGCTGCAAACCATTATTAACGAAAAATGGTTGACGGCTAAAGGTGTACTCGGTTTTTGGCCTGCCAACAGCGATGGTAAAGACACCATTACGGTTTGGAACGATCGCCAAAAGCAAAAGGTTGAACTGCAATCTCTTCGTCAGCAAATAAAAAAAGCCCCTGGACAGCCCAATATGTCGTTGGCCGATTTTATTGCACCATCAGACACCGGAAAGGACGATTATTTGGGAGCTTTTGCTGTAACCATCGATGGAATTGAACCTCACCTCAGAAAATTTGAAGCCGAACTGGACGATTATAACAAAATAATGTTGCAAGCGTTAGCCGATAGGTTAGCCGAAGCATTTACCGAATTGCTGCATAAAAAAACAAGGCTGGAGCTGTGGGGTTATGTAAAAGAAGAAAACCTTACCTACGAACAGTTAATTAAAGAGCAATACATGGGGATCAGACCAGCACCGGGCTACCCCGCCTGCCCAGACCATACCGAAAAATACAAGTTGTTTGACCTGCTGGATGTGACCAATACCATAGGTATTACGCTTACCGAAAACCTGGCCATGTACCCTGCATCGTCGGTTTGCGGCTGGTATTTTGCCCACCCTGACAGCAAATATTTTGGAATTGGTAAAATAGAAAAAGACCAGGTAACAGACTATGCCACCCGCAAACATATGGGTATTGAGGACGTAGAGCGTTGGTTGAGGCCGGTGTTGGAGTATGATATCTGATGGTTTTGCGGGAGATAATAATTAAATTTGATTAAACAGATTTTGACAATGAGGAAGGCAACTTCAGATAAAATATATACTGTGGAGGAATACATCCAACACGAACTATCGTCAGAAGTGCGCGCTGAATTTTTCAACGGTCAATTATTTGAAATGTCAGCAGAAAAGGACTTAAATAATGAATTAGCAGGCTTTTTCTATTCGTATTTTTTGACTGTCCTCAAAGGCTTGGGTTTTTTGTGTATATAAATGATGTTAAAGTAAAAGCCTTCGGCGAAGAAAAGTATTATTATCCTGATGTATTTATTACCAAAGAACCGAAAACAATTGATAACAGGTACATTAAAAGTGAGCCGGTTTTGATTATTGAAGTGGTATCACCTAGTTCGCAGGTAAACGATTATCTAGATAAATATATCGCTTATACAAAAATTCCCTCGCTTCAGTATTACCTGATAGTAGAACCAGATACTACGCTTATTAATTGTTATTGAAGGGATGAGAATGACACCTGGCAAACCGAAAAATTTACCAGTGGGTAAGATATCGTTACGTTATCTAAATTAAATATTTCGTTCACCTTGCAGCAGGTGTACGAATGAGACCGACGTTTGCGCCCAACGGTTGCTGGTTTCTACGGTAAAACTATATAACCCATTTTATAGCGTAGAGCCCCGCTATTGCATACTTTTTAGTAAGCATACTTTTATCTTAATAAGTTCTTTCCTATATTTTCCACTTTGGTTTTTTTTGTTGATTATTTTGCTTCTCAACAACGTTATCGTCTTTATTTTGAGATATAGTTCCCCATTTTAATTCGGCACGGTGGTTACCTTTTTTCTTTAAAGCTTCTCTTACGGTATTTTAATTTGAATTAAGTAAAAAAAGTATATCTCTGAAGTTGTTCTGAAAAAAAGTGGAAATCTCTCCAAATTCAGAACCTTCCAAATAGTCTTTATCCATCATGTAAGAATGTAGGTCACCCATACCAATCCAGGCTGAAGGTGTTTGTGGATCTTGCAGAGTGGAAATGTCCATAAACAATTTACTATTTCTGTCCCCAATAATTCTCAGTTTCAACATTTCAGATGTATAGATATCTACTGCGTCCTCAAATTGACTTTCTACCAACTCAAAGTTTTAACAATAATTTTTTTAAAATCTTGTTCTTTTATAATCATTTAAGAAGTTTAAGGAATTATCAAATCACATTTAACATCGTTCTTTAGTCAACCTTTTTCTTCATAAAAGTTGATGGCGGTAGTTTTTGTGCAGGTTTAGTAGTGTACAACTTCGGATTTACTTTGGTGGGATCGCCGAGGTAGACCCACGAAAGGCCGCTGATATATTTATTAAATACTGCCGACACCTCTTTGGCAGTAATCGGTTTTAATTCGTCGTTTAACAGTATTGCCCTTCGCCAGTTATTATGAAGTACTTCGTTTGATGCTAATGCGCCTGCCTGTGCGGCGTTGGTTTCCTGGTTGTAAAACAAACCAGTAACATAGCTGGTTTTTTGATTTTTTACTTCTTCATCAGTAAAACCATTGGCCTTGGTTTTAGCAATTAATTGATTAACCACCTGTATGTATTTATTGGGATTGGTAGTGGACGATCCGAATATTGAATACGAGGAAAGCCCATCGCTGAAATAACTGGAGGGGGCGTAGCTTAAACCATTATTGGTTCTAACTTCCAAAAAATGGCGGTCATACATAATATTCATGGCCAACGTAAAAGCATTAAAATCTTTAGTACCTGCCTGCGGCCCTCCTGCAACCCCTTGCACATAATTGGTGGCAAAATCTTTCTTTTTAGCGGTAAAAGTATTGTTGGTAGCTACAAAATTTTGCTTTGCCAATTGGAAAGGTTTTCCCTCGGGCAGTTTGGAAATAATATCTCCGGCCATTTTTTCAACCGTACTTTTTTCAATATCTCCCACTATAACCATAAATATTTTGTTCTTATTTGCTATAGAGGTAAAGTACTTTTTAGCTTCCCGTGCAGTTATCGCATTCACCGTACTTTCCGTTCCCTGGGGTTGCTTAGCATAGTCTTTATTTGCGAAAGCGGTTTGTTGAGCCATTTGGTATATCGCAAAATCAGGATTGGACGATTGAGACCTGATCAAATTCACCTGGTCTTGCTTAATTCGGTCAAATTCCTTTTCATTAAAAAGGGGTTTAGTTAACGCATCGGCGTACAAAGGCCAAATACCGGCCAGGTCACCCTTAATACAGTTAAGGTTAAAACTTGCATAATCCATATTAGAGTATCCATCAATGGATGCGCTTACTTTATCCAGTTTATTTTTAAAACTGTTTTTATCATTATTTTCTGTTCCACATTCCATTAATGCTTTAATAGCCAGGCTTTCAATTCCTTGTTTTTCAACGGTGTAGTTTTGAACGCCTCCTTTTATAATTGTTCTTATTTCAACAATTTCATCGTTGGTTGGCTGTACAATCACCTTTACCCCATCAACCATCATTTCATAAGCTTCTTTTTTTTGACACCATGCGCTAACCGATATAATAAACGAAAAAAATAAAAGGCATAACTGCTTTGCGATTTTTGCGTATTTCATAAAAAAGATTTTGAATTAGATGGTTGGTTTAAAAAAATTGGCCGGCTTATACTCCTTATTCATATCGGCATTAATGATCATACCCGCCACAAAAGGTTTTTCTGTTATGTACTTTTTTATAAAACGATTGATATTAGCCCGGGTTATTTTTTGAAGATTAGTGTCGTAATCTGTAAAATAATCGAGCGATGTACTACACCACCAAAAACTTACCGTGCTGGCAAGCGACGATGGTTTTTCCTTTCCTCTCTTTGCAGTTCTAACCAATACCGCTTTGGCATCTTCCAATTGCTCATCGGTAAAATAGTCATCACTTCCCCACATATTTATTTGCTTTATTAATTCCATATAGCACTCATTTAGCTTACTTGGGTTTGGAAGTACAGAAACAATGATGGGGCCTACATGCTTTAATGTTTGATAACCTGCATAAGTTGACGTAGACAGGCCCGAATTGACCAGCGCCTGTTTCCACTTTGAAGAATTTAACCCTAATATGGTAGAAAATACATCGGCTGCAATGGTACCAGCAGAGTCGTTGCGATAGTCGGGGCCCTGCCACCACATATTAATATTTGGCGTGGCGGCTATAGAAGATTCTTTTACAAAATACTGGGTATTTTCCAGCGGCTTAAATTCTGGTATCGGGTATTTTTCAAAAATATTTATACGCGAAGCTTTCCAGTTTCCGAAAACCTGGTTGGCCCTGGCAAAAGCGTCTTCATGCTTTACGTCTCCCACAATCATAAGCAGCGTATTATCAGGGTAATAATACCTGTCTTTTATCACCATCATTTTTTCGGGGGTAGCGGTATTGATAACATCATGATTGCCGATGGGGTTTTTTCGGGTTAGTAGATCTCCCCACAATCGCTTCTGCCCTTCGTACCACAATTGAAAACCGGGGTCACTCTCGGCTCGCTGAAATTCTCCATCCACCACAGGTCTTTCCTTCTCCATATCTTCTTTTCGGTAAATGGGAAAACGCATAGCGGCGTTCATAAAGTTGAGGCCCGCCTGCATACTGTCTTTATGAACGGTAAAATAATAGTTTACCCTTTCTTCACCGGTAGTTCCATTCCAGATGGCGCCTAATTCCTGTGTTCTTTTCAAAAACTTTTCCTGTGTAGGGTAGTCTTTATTGGCCTTAAAAAACATATGTTCAAATAAATGAGAGAGCCCGCTGTATTCGGGACCTTCGGTATAAGCGCCATTTTTTACTGCCATTTCAACGGTAACCAACGGTACTTTGGCATTTTCTATCACCACTATTTCTAAACCATTATCCAGCTTTTTCCAATAATAATTTTCAGGAAGTCGCGGTTGCGAAATGGCAATTGAAAACACCGGCAACATAAATAATAACGAAATCCACTTCATAACATAAATATTTGTTTAAGGAAAATAGGTGCGAATGGTTAAGGTAAAGACTAATAGCCGGTTATGCAAACAGACAAAGTATTAGTTTGCGAATGTTGGTTGTGTAGTCGATTGAAAAAATGTTGTTTTTCTATAGCCGGAAGGAAATTTCAGGGTAAAAAACCTACTTTTTTGCTCCGGTCAAAGTAATAAACGGAGCTATCGTTTGCCCCTTGGTTCCCGCCAGGGAAATAAGGGTGTTGGCTGCTTTTAGGAAAATCGATTTTTTGCCACCCTGCCATTGGTTATAAAAACCATTAGTAAAATAAAGGCTGAAACCTGCTTTCTTATAAATATTGTCATACTCCTCAACTGTCAGTAATCTTTCTGTCCAGCTACCGGTAATAGGGTCGCAGGTGTTAGTAGCATGTATGGGGGCAAAGGGGACACTGCCATGCTCAATAAACCTTTCTAATGATAGTAAAATGTCTTGCTTATTCATTCCCCGGGTGGCGGCGGCGAGTGTTTCAAGTGCGTCCGAGGAAAGTTTTGGGTGATGTTGATGAATAATCCGCTTTCGTATGTCAAAAAAAGCCATCCCCGCAAATTCATTACCCTGTAAAGCATGGGCAGCATTACTTCCAATATGCTCATCGTGGTGTTGCAGCCGCATCAATTGCCGGTTTTTAAACCAGTTAGCCGTTACCGAAGCGGTGGTAAAAACACTCACTATAGCAGGGTCTATCTCTTTTATTGTTTCAAAAAAATGATCCAGGTTGTAGATGTGTTCAATAACATCGGTGCCGACTATTGCATTTGGCTTGTTCTCCATGTAAAAATGATGTTTCACCGTTTCAATATCACCTTCAATAAAATCCTGTATATCTATTTGTAACTGTTGGGCAACCTGCCGGGCAGCGTTCATAAAGGGTTGACTAACATCGGCCAGGTAAACGTTTTTTATGCCACAGAACCTGGCAAACATACCCAGCAGCCCGTTGCCGGCACCAAAATCTACCAAAAGTATTTCCTCTTTCACCAACAAGGATGTTTCCATTAAACGCTCCAACACCTGTGCATAAATGTGTAAATAATAGGGTTGGTTTTGGAGCAGCAATTGTAGGTATACTTTTGGATACTGCGCTATAGAAAGGGCTGGAATTTGTATTTGTTTCAGTTGTTGGCTAAATGGCTGTATGTATTGGCTAAAATGTGACATGCAATAATTGGCTTACTTTTTTTCAAACAAGGCCCAAAAGGGTTTTGGCCGCTTTTTAATGGTATAATTGTCGGTAATGTATTTGGCCACATGTTCCATTGCTTCATCCATGTCATCGGTCAGCAATACCAGTTTAAGGTCGTTTTCCGAAATGGTAGCTTCTTTCGCTAAAAAGGTCATGTAGTCCATTAATGGTTCATAATAAGCCACGCCAAAAAGCACCATCGGAAACTGGGTAACCGTTTTAGTTTGTATTAGTGTAAGGGTTTCAAAAAACTCGTCCATAGTGCCAAATCCCCCCGGCATAATTATAAAGGCATAGCTATATTTTATTAGCATGGTTTTCCGCACAAAAAAGTGTTTAAACGTAAACCACTTGTGCATATACGGGTTGTGTTTTTGCTCAAACGGAAGCTGAATATTACAGCCCACCGAATATCCGCCGCTTTCAAAAGCGCCCCGGTTGGCAGCTTCCATTATGCCTGGCCCACCGCCGGTTAAGGTTGTAAAACCCATGTCGGCTATTCGTTTTCCAAATTCGCGGGCAGCCTGGTAGTACTGGTGATCTTCTTTAAACCTGGCCGAGCCAAATACAGTTATACAAGGCCCTATAAAATGCAACTCCCGTACAGCCCTTATTATTTGAAAAAATACACTAAAGGCAAAACTTAACTCACGGCTGCGGCTTTTGGGCCCTTCCAGGTATTCATCCAACCTATTGTTTATTACCCTGTTATTTATTGGCATTGCCTCGGTATGGTGGGTTTCGTTAGTAAATAATGTTCTGCTAAATTGCAATAATTTAAATCAACTTCATGCGCATCATTTCTTACAACGTTAATGGTATACGGGCGGCTATAAAAAGAGGTTTATTAGATTGGTTACATACCGACCCCGCCGATGTAATTTGTCTGCAGGAGGTAAAGGCCCATTTGGCAGATATTGATGTGGCCGCTTTTGAAGCCCTGGGCTACCACACCAGTTGGTTTTGTGCCCAAAAAAAGGGGTATAGTGGCGTGGCTATTCTTTCTAAAACAAAACCCGATGCTATTTATAAAGGTTGCCAGCTTGAACAAAGCGACTTTGAAGGTAGGGTGATCAGAGCCGATTTTGGCGACCTGTCAGTATTTAGCGTATACTTTCCTTCGGGCACTACGGGTGGGTTGCGCCAAACCTATAAATACCAGTGGCTGAATGAGTTTTTGGCATACGTGGATGGTTTAAAGGTACTGCGCCCGCAACTGGTAATTTGCGGCGACTACAATATTGCCCATAAAGAAATAGACCTTCACGACCCAAAGGGCAACAAAAAAACATCGGGTTTTTTGCCCGAAGAAAGGCAGTGGTTCGATAAGTTTTTTGATCATGGTTATATTGATACCTTTCGCCAGGTTAATAAAGACCCACATCAATATACGTGGTGGAGCGTAATGCGCCCAAGTGTACGCCTCGAAAACAAGGGTTGGCGTATTGATTATATTTCGGTTACCAGCAATTTGGAAAACAATATAAAAGATGCCCGAATTTATCCTGATGCAAAGCATAGTGACCATTGCCCGGTGTATCTTGAACTGGTATTAAATTAAGCGCAAGTTGTTAGTGTTAAATAATAAGTAAACCTCGGCGCGTTAAGCAATCGATCACAACCGGCTATTGACCTCTAACCTAAAATGCGGCACTGTACAAAAAACCTGATACTAGCATATCTACAATAAAAACAGTTCCTTTCATCAATTAAAAAAAAGCTTTATGCTTGAACTAAATTTTGATCCCTTCCCAGTTATTGAAACCCAACGCCTGGTTTTGCGCCAAATAGAAATGGACGACGCGGCGGCATTTTTTGAGCTGCGTACCAACAAGATTGCCATGGAGTTTATTGATATGCCGCGGCCAGGTTCGGTAGAGGAAATACAAAAAATGATTTCGTTGATTTTACAAGGTATTGAACGTAATACCGCTATTGCATGGGTAATTGCTTTTAAACACCAGCCGAAAGTTATTGGTACCATGTCGTACCACCGCATTATGCGGCCTCACTACCGTGGCGAAATAGGGTACATGATACACCCCGACCTTTGGCGAAAAGGACTGGCTACCGAAGCAATTAAAGCAACGGTGAACTATGGATTTAATACCATTGGTTTCCATACTGTGGAAGCCAATGTAAACCCGGGAAATGTTGCCTCAAAAATGTTATTGGAAAAGCTGGGTTTTGAAAAAGAGGCTCATTTTAAGGAGAATCATTTTCATAATGGTAAATTTTTCGATAGCGAGATCTATTCGATCATAAATAAAAACGACCAATTTTCTTTGGTATGACATAGATGAAAATAATTTAAAAGAATGATAATAGATTGATACTGAAAGTACACCCTGGGTTCAACCCGGGGTTTTTTATGTTTACAACTGTTCAGTTTTTGAGAACTGTTCCAAAACGGGAAGGTATTGACCCAAAAAGGTAAATGAATGACCCTATAAAGGTTACCTGGAAAGTTAATACAATTAACTTTTTTAAGCCGCGTTTAATATATAACCACCATCCATCCAACGGCGGCCAATATCCAAATATCCTTTTAAGAACCATCCAATTTCCTACAAATGAAAAGCCTTTCACTGGCTACATGCGTTGCATTATTACTTTGCAACGCATGTACCAAAGTTAAACCCGGTGGGCCTCATCAGGAAAAGTCCAAAAGCCGTTTAAACCACCAACCGCACGTTTGCCGAAAACATTGGCAGCCCTTTAAAAGCAAATAACGTGTTGTTGCTCAAGCCCCTTAATCCCAACTTAAAACCGTTGATAACCTTTGAACTAAACAGCAACAGTTGTTATGTAGCATTAATAATTGACAATGGTTTATAAAACGGCGCTATACGGGTAAAGTCTTTTTGTTTTATAGCAGTAGCCCTACATAGCCACGTCGCTAAAACAATAACGGTTACTATGCATAATGGAGCACTACTTCAAAACACACTGGACCCCGTTAAATAACACGCACCCGGCATCAATAAAACATAGTAGCCGAGGGTACATTAATGTCGGTTTTGTAAAATGCAGACAGGGACGAAAACACCAACTTAACAAATTGGTGTTTGTAAAAATACTGCTGGTAGTTACGATTTATAAATTTTGGAGGTTGAAATGGTTATACAGGGTAATTGTTTGTTGCATTGCATAATATGGTAAAAGCAGGCATTGTGGTAAAGGCCGCTTATTTTAGCAGTTTTAACGGCAAAAAGGAGTAGGGTAAATAAAATTGATTAAAAGGTAACGGTATAATTGTTTACACACAATCAGCCTTGTATTTAGGTTTAAATAAACCATACCCCACAATCCCATTTGCATAAATAACAAGCAGTGAGCATAGCCATACAAAGTAAGTTGCCCGATGTTGGCACCACTATATTTACCGTAATGAGCCAATTGGCCATACAACATAATGCTATTAATCTGGGCCAGGGTTTTGCTGACTATAGCATGAGCCCCCAACTGGTTGAGTTGGTTTGTAAGGCTATGAACGATGGCCATAACCAGTACACGCACATGGCAGGTTTGCCTTTGCTGCGCGAAAAACTGGCCGAAAAGATCTTTAATTTATATGGAACGCAGTTTAGCGGCGATGAAAATATTACGGTAACGCCCGGCGGTACGTACGCTATTTACACGGCCCTTACCAGTATTTTACAAAAAGGCGATGAAGTAATCGTATTTGAACCGGCGTACGACAGTTATATACCTAACATAGAGGTGAATGGGGCTGTACCGGTAATTGTTCAATTGCAATATCCGGGCTTCAGCATTCCGTGGGGCGAAGTTAAAAGTAAGATTACGGCCCGCACAAAGGCCATTATTATAAACTCGCCGCACAACCCAACAGGTAGCGTTATAAACCAACACGATGTTGAGCAGTTACGCAGCGTTGTTGAAGGCACAGATATTTTTATTATTAGCGACGAAGTGTACGAGCATTTGGTGTTTGACAACCTGCCACACCAAAGCATGCTAAGGTTTGCTGATTTACTGCAACGGAGTTTTGTATGTTTTTCGTTTGGCAAAACATACAACTGCACGGGGTGGAAGTTAGGATACTGTGTAGCACCGGCAGGCGCAACAAAGGAGTTTAGAAAAGTACACCAGTTTAATTGTTTTAGCTGTTTTACGCCGGCACAGGTAGCCATTGCCGAATACCTTAAAAACAGCCAGGCCTATTTGCAAATAAATGCGTTTATGCAGCAAAAAAGAGATTTTTTTGCCACCCTAATGCAACAAACTGCCTTTGAGCCGATACAAAGTAATGGAAGTTATTTTCAGTGTTACAGTTACAAAAACATAAGTAACCTAAGCGATACCGATTTTGCTATGCAGCTAATAAAACACTACGGTGTGGTAACTATACCCGTGAGTGCCTTTTATAAAAATGGAAAAGATGATAAACTGGTAAGGTTTTGCTTTGCCAAAAAACAGGAAACATTACAAAAAGCAGCAAATAAACTTACTGGAATTGGATACCAGGATAGGTTGATTAATGGTTAGGGATAGCCATAAGGATGATGGATAAGAAAACCAGCAGCATTTATTTATTGCTGGTTTTTCTTTTTTGGCAATTGTAGTAGTTGCCCCCCGGAGGTAAAATGTATGCCTGAACGGATGACGTTTTATATACAAATATTTTACAGTAACTAAAAATGCAAACCAAAGCCTGCTGTTGGTATGCTCAATACCAGCACTACCATGCAACCCCTAAAGCAAATAAAATGGTTTTAAAAGGTTAGGGTTAATGCAGCGATCAGGTAGGGAGGAGGTGCGTACCAGCTAATTATTGAATTGTAAAATGACATTGGTGAATTTTCGTATTCAATTAAACATCAAATAAATGTAATATAATTTACTAAAAATTATCCGCAATCTGGTGCTAATATTTTGAAACCGGGCTTTGTAGCTTTTTTCAGTAGTCGTTGCAGCCTGCCTCTATGACCATGCTGGTCGCACACCTGCCATTGGTAATTTTATTCAGCCTTTTTTATTACGATTTTATATTTAGCATGGAGCTTCTCAAATAGCACGTAATCATTAATTTACTGAACTATTATTTAGCTATAAACGCATTGGTCAGGGTTAATTGATCCATTGTTAAATCGGTAGTTGCCTGTTGTTTATTTTGATAGCTTTTAAAAAAGTTGAGCTTACAACAATTACTTAACTGCTTTTTTATACTAACAGCTATTTATTTAACCTTTGGCCCGGCTGGTGCCAGTTGCACGGGCAACAATCTCTACGACTGTAAAGATGAACACCATTGCCAATATTACACAAATTCAATTTTTAGACAGCTTCCCAAATTTTAGCTGCATATTTTAAAATGTCGATCAGGCCAAACGCCCCGACGACAATTTGATCGTCAAGACTTTTCTGGCGCGGCCAACCTTCTGTAAATTCTTTTCAATATATTAAACCCCCTACTTTCAGAACTCCTGATCCCGCGCAAACAAGAGCTAACCCGTTTTGAAAATAATGATTAAATCTGTTTGTGGATAAATGGTTTTTGTTTCATTCATTTGGCCACATAAACTTTTGAGTATTTCATTCATTTTTGGGGT
>JBBRUR010000049.1:0-34920 GCA_038247635.1 Chitinophagales bacterium | reverse complement strand
GATGAAGGCAGGCAATTATTACAGAAAATTTATACTTCCGATGCTGACATTATACCAGATTATACAAATAAATCCCTAACAGTAAAATTGCATAACCTTAACTATCGTAAAGATGACAAGGTAGTACAATACCTATGTGAAAAATTAAGTGAAACCGATACCACTTATCCCGGAACAGATTTGAAGATTATTTACCAACTGGTATCATCTTAAATTCCGCAGGGGTCAGGTGTTCTGATGCTATTATTTAAAGCAATTGGTAAGTAAAGTAGAGTCTGATACTACCACCAGGGTGAGGGCCGATTACCGGCAAACGATGGCTGAGCTGGTATATGAAAATTTTGCCAAACCATGGCACCAGTGGGTAAAAAAGCAAAATGGTGTATGCCGCAACCAGGCCCACGGTTTTCCCGGCAACCTGCTTGACCTTTATGCAGCAGTTGATATACCCGGGCCTGAAATGTTTGGCATTATTCCGGTAGAGGTGCCCGGCATTAGGTACCACACCTACCTTGGTAAAACGGTACATGCAGCCCCTGATACCGCCTTGGTAAAATTTGCCGCTTTGGCTGCAGGCGTTTTTAATAAACCGCTGGTATCATGCCAAACATTTACCTGGATGGGTTGAGCATTTCAAAGTTCCATTAGCGCAATGCAAGCCTGAAGTACAACAAGCTTTTCTTGCAGGTGTCAACCATATCTTTTTTCATGGGTCAACCTATTTGCCCAAAGAGGCTGCATGGCCGGGATGGCTTTTTTATGCGTCTGTTAATTTTGCGCCTTCAAATAGTTTCTGGCCACATTTGGGCAGGCTCGATAGTTACATAGCACGTTCGCAATCTATTCTTTAAACCAGTAAAACAGATAACGGGTTAATTGTGTATTGGCCATACGCTGATGTTTGCCAGCTTGGCGGCAAGGGTAAGGTGCTGCAAATGCTGCAGATAAATGAAATTGCTGACTGGCTTAAGCCCGGTATGTTTTATAAAGAAGTAAAAAAGCTAATGAAACAAGGCTACCAACTTAACTATGTTTCTGATAACTATCGCCACGAGGCACCTATTGTAAACGGAAGCGAAATTAAGATTAGTAATACAGGTTTACCACATAAGATACTGGTAATACCTGAAACAATGTTTATGCCCGAAGCCACTTTTGAAAATATATTGAAGCTTGCCCATGACGGTGGCACGGTGGTATTTCAAAAGCTGCCAACCGATGTGCCCGAATTTTTTAAGCTTGAACAAAGAAGGACGCAATTACAAAATGCGGTGGGCAGTCTAAGCCTAAAAGATGCAGGAGATAAAATACAGAAAGCAGTTGTTGGCAAAGGACAAATATTGGTTTCAACTGATTTGCAGAAAGGGTTACAGTTGGTCAAAATGCAGGGCGAAACAATTACCGAAACCGGGTTGAAGTTTATTCGTAAAATAAGGGATGATGGCAAATCTTATTATTTGGTCAATCATACCGATCACAATATTGATGAATGGCTAACACTTACTACACCCGCTACCATAGCCACCATACCTGACCCACAAAATGGCAGGTATGGATTGGCAGAAATTCAAACAGTGGAACAAGGTATTAAAGTGCATGTGCAGGTAGAGGCCGGCGATGCTATTTTTAAAACTTCCATTACAAATGCACCAACTAATAAATGGGTTTACACATAAACCAATGATAATGGAATAGCCATCAATGGCCCATGGAAACTACATTACTCCACCGGGGGGCCAGCGCTGCCAAAAGACCAAATACTCAATAAACTTGCATCGTGGACAGATGTTGATGATGAAGAAGCAAAGAGGTTTTCAGGTACGTGTGTATACTCAACCACTTTTAAGCTACCAGCTAAACTTGCGTACGATTACGAATTGAACGTAGGAGATGTACGAGAAAGTGCCCGCATTATTATTAATGGAAAAGAAGCGGGCATAGTATGGTATATACCTTCTAAAATTAATATTGGAAGGTACCTAAAGCCGGGGCAAAATACCATTAGGATAGAAGTTGCCAACCTGATGGCCAACCGTATTATTAATATGGATAAGCGAAAAATTGAATGACGTAAATTCAACGAAATCAATTTCGTAAATATTAACTACAAGCCTTTTGATGCTTCAGGATGGGCATTGCAACCTTTGGGTTTATTAGGCCCGGTTACTATTCATCCCATTGAGAAACTATAACGACAGGTTTTATTGGTATTGTTATTTGCGGATAAGCAGGTTTGATAAAATAAGCCTATAGCAGGCAATCGTTTTTGTTGGTTGGGTGGTTAAAACACCTCAATAATTAATATAGATTTATCCCTGGGAAACTGTGAGGGAAAAGCTGCTATAAAAAGATGCCGTACAAGTGAGTGACACAACCGGAGATGATATTAGTACAAATGCCCGTCACCAAAAAAAACCTTACGTTGACGGCGATTGTGATAGTGAGCAAGACGTAATCAAGAGGCTACGCAGCCAGCGTTTAAAAACCTGGTAGAAGCAGTAACCACTGCATATTTATTTGCAAGAGCTAAGGAACTCTGCATTTTACGAGTGTAGTTTGTGCAGGTGATAAAAGTGGGCAAAACAAACTGCCCTCAACCACACCATCACCTCAAAATAGTTAACGAACCTCTAAACGGTTTCCTTCCTGTTTTTGCGTCAATAATGTAATAGTACGTACCAACCGGTAGCGGCTTTCCATTATTTTTTCCATCCCATGCATCGCTATCGCCTGTAGCATAAAATACCTGCTGACCGTAACGGTTAAATATGCTGATTGTGGCGGCAGGGTAGCTGTTAATATTGGCTATTTGCCACACATCATTTATTCCATCGCCATTGGGCGAAAAGGCATTGGGGATTCTTGGATTTTTTAGAATTTTAATAAGCATGGTGTCTTCAGCCGTGCAGCCATTGGCGGTTGAAACTTTAATAATATACCGGGTATCAGTTAACGGCGCGGCTATGGGCGAAGCAATATTGACATTGTTTAAATGCAACGGTGGTGACCATTGATAATTTGTAATAGGGCCAGTGACATTAATGTTCAGTACCGCTTGTCCACCTTCAAGCATTTCTACATGGCCGCCTTTTACAGTAGGCGATTGGTTTAAGGTAATCGTTTGTGATTTTGCGTCGCCACAGCCATTATTTGCAACGTAGGTGTAAGTAATTAAATGATTTCCGGTACCTGCAACTGCTGGCAAAAACAAGCCTGCTGCGGTAATGCCAGTACCTGAATACGACCCCGCGCCTGTAAGTAAGCCCTGCACCTCCGCGCCCTGGGTAATTTGTACGGCAGCCGCATTTGTACATAAGGGCGATATTGTACCAAAAGCAATTTTAGGATAAGCTTTCAAAGCAATGACCATTGTTTTTTCGTCGCTACAGGTCAGGCCCGAAAAAACAACCATCTTAACAGAAATATTTTTTGTTGCGGGAGTATGAAACGATGGGTAATTGTGTGTATAGCTTGCAGGCGGCGCATTGCGGGCAGCAGGGTTGCTATCGGTTTTCGTCACGGTTGGGTTCGCCAAATCAAAGTACCATTCTACCCGGGTAAGGCCGCCAAAATCTACCGTAGCTTTATCTATAAAAGCAACCGGCAAATTGCTGCAAAGGGTTGTATTACCCGTAAACGAAAAATCGGCTTTGGGAATACTTCCATTTAGGGTAAAGGGTTTTGAAACTGTTTCAATACATGCGCCTGAAACAACCTGTAGTTGCACAGTATAATCACCAGCAGATGAAAAATTGTGGCTTCCACTTTTTGCAATAGAAATATTTTGGGGCGATGCAGGATCGCCAAAGTTCCATTTAAAAAGAAGGGCCGAATCGCTGCCATCAAGGGTTGAAGTAGTATTAATAAAGTTGGCGACTCCATCTTTTACGCAAATGCCTGGCATTATAAAATCAACCTTCGGTTTTTGGCTGATGGCAATTTTTAGTACGTTGCTATATTGTTCGGGAACACAAACTACAGAGTGGGCCACCCGCCTGTAGTACACTGTAGCTGCTGTTATAGGGGGATCAAAATCTTTGCTGGTCAATGAATTGTTAGTGAACGTACTACCGTCGGCCGAAAATTGCCATTGATAAGTATAAGACCCATCGGCACCAGTTGGTACTGATCCGTTAATAATAGCGGGATCACCTTTTTCGCAAAAACTCAATGACGACGGCGCAATGCTGATGGTGTTGTTTTGAATAGGAGTGAGGGGTAAAATAGTTACATCATCCAAAATACTGGCGGCCGCGTTGCCGTTATAATTAGCGCCTGGTACATTGCCCGCCGTTCCGGTTTGGTAGCTGGTTGGGGTGCCAACAAACGCATTTATAAAAGCAGCGATTCTTCGCTGCGGTTCAATAATGGTCCGCGATGGGTCCAGGTAAATTGTCTGGGCGCTACAGTGGTATTTGGCTGGCTGTGCGGCACAATCAACCAGCATTATTAAATGTAGAATGACCGTGTCGCCGGGGGATATAT
Source organism: Chitinophagales bacterium (assembly GCA_038247635.1). Lineage (GTDB taxonomy): Bacteria > Bacteroidota > Bacteroidia > Chitinophagales > Chitinophagaceae > Segetibacter. The sequence goes on along the minus strand of JBBRUR010000049.1, from coordinate 30,435 downwards.
TAAAATCGCCATACCTGGCATTTAAAGCTGACCCCAGGTTGCTGACTGATACAGGTCCACCGGCATTGCCGGTATAGGTAACCAGTGCCGATGCAATTGCAAAACCTGAAGGTATAGTGAGTGCTATTTGTACGCCACCGGCATTGCCACCACCCGTTGCGTTAGTGGTTTTAACCGTGTAAATAAATTGATTGCCAGGATACCTGTTTGCCACGGTACCCGACGATAAAAAGGTAGTGAGCTTTGGATAGCAAGCCGACCCGCCCCCCTGCAGGTAGGCAGGAAGATCGGTAAGGTTATAAGATTTTGTTATCCCCGCTTTGCCATTACCACCATTATGGCTGGTGCCATTGCCCGAGTTGGTAAAGCCCGCTTTACCTTCAATTGTTTGTACTGTTACCGAACCGGCACCCGTTGAATAGTATACCAGTCCGCCGCCGCCGCCACCGCCCGGTCCGTGTTGGTCGGAAAGCAGGCGATCGTTTTCGGTGTTGCCGCCGTTACCGCCATTGGCTTCAATAGTAAGCACAGCACCAGCATCGGGATTTGAAACTTTAATAAATACTGTTCCCCCCGCGCCGCCGCCGCCGGCACCGTCAGGATTGGTTCCTGAGGCGCCACGGGCCCCGTCGCCCCCGTTTGCAAACAGGCTTCCTTTGCCCGAAATTGTGCCAACATTTATTAAAATTATTCCTCCGCCAACCCCTCCTTTCACCCCGCTAAGGGCATTGTTGGCATCGCCACCACCGCCGCCACCGCCTAAAACAATGCGTGCAATATCAGGCAAAGCGCTTGTATAAGTAGTTGATCCGGGTCGGCCGCCATTTGGGTAAGTACCCGGCCCCGAGCCGCCAAAAATAGTACCATCGCCGCCTACGCCGCCAGCGCCGCCGTTACCACCACCTCCACCACCGGCATTGTGGTCGTTGCCACCACCACCGGCATTAGCCGGGGCGCCGCGGCCGTAACTGCCACCGGGTAATCCCTCCGCAACATTATCTACCTGGTTATAACCATCCCACATGTACCGGGGCGTACCTGCTATCCCTTCGCCCTTACCAACCGACCTGGTATCAGTTGAATTGGCTACATACAGGCTATTAATGTTTACGGCCGATGGAGCAATAATACCATAACCGCCTCTAAAACCCCTTGACGACGCATCGATGGTAAAGCCGTTAAAATTCATATCGCCCGAAACATCAAAAGCGATTATACCCCCGGCAAGCCCGTTAAAAGGGGGTGTTGATATATTGGAAGTGAGGGTAAGATTTGAAAATTGGGGTACCCTAACCACTTGAAAGGTTTTTTTACCGCGGCTGGCTGTAGCGGGTGCATTGGTGTACGAAAATACACACCCGTTATTATTACCCGCGCCCTTAAAAGTAACGTTGCCACCCAATAGCGGTACAGCGTTGGTAGCAATAAGGTATTCGAACCTGCCCGTATTACCTGCGTTTAAAAAGCCGGTACCGCCCAAACCGTCTGGTCCGCTGGCTGGGTTGTTGGCGCCGTAAGCTTCGTTGTTGGTAAAGGCAATGTCTGCATCCTGCATTTGAATAATTAACAACATATCGCCTGCTTTTATAGGCGTACTTCCAAAACTATTACCGTAAGGGTCGTTAGGCGCAACGGCATCCAGCAGTAAACTTTTGTCGCCTGCAATAAGCAGGGCGTTTGCGGCTGGGGCATAATACGTGTTAATAGAAGCGGCAATATTTACCGGGCCATCAACACCGGGGGTACCGCAAACCTGCGTAATGCAATGGTTTGTTACAGCAAAAAAGCAAATCAATAATAATATTTTTTTCATTGGCAAAGCAAAAAGGATAAACGTTAAGCCTCTATTAATTGGTAAGCTATCATAAATTCCGAAAACTTCACTTAACGCAAACTAAAGTACAGCCATTTTATTTTTTTTTGGCCGGTCATTTTAACTTTGTTGATACGGCCGTTGCAGCCTGCCTCTATGACCGTAGAGGTCACACCCTTTTACTGAAGTGCTTTTTGCATTTTTTTTCCTCAGTTTTACTGCAATTAAGTGTATGGTGTAAAGAGGCATCATTTAACTCACATCTACTAAGATAGCGCATGCAGGCTATACCTCCGGTTTCAAATAAAAAGATATCAGTAATGGATAACCACGTATTGAAAGTAGATGGATTAGAAGCTTCTATGCAAATTAGACAGAGGACCATGTACTATCTTTGAACCGGTTTTCTTTGCGGCTTTACATAGTATTTTTGTCCGTTGTATTGCTTTTCGTTTTGTGTTGAAAAGACCAAATGCCATGTAAAATACCTATGGTCTGAATATGTTTATTAACGGTGAAACAATAATTTTTAAGGGCAGTAACCAGCGCTATGCATTTTTTTAATTAGTCGCTCTTTAATTTTGTTTGCAGTACTGTTTATATAGTTAACGATGTTGCTTTTGTGCTATGCAGTACCCCTGCTTTCTGAAACATAAACACTTAGGCTGGCAACAACTTCCTTATTACTATGTATTACCGTGGCAAAATTTATAATATGGGTGGCAGTCATTGTCTGTACATCTTCCTCTTTTTTATTATTTGTAAAGCTTTTTCCAGTTTCTCCCCTGTTTGCCTGTCGGGCCATTCCTGTACATCGGGTAAGCCAGCTGCCTGCAAAATTTTTTCTAATTCTTCTTAAGGTAAATATTATAGCAAAAGCCGCCCGCCCGCCGTAACATAAATGGGCACCTGCTACCGAGTACTCACCGGCCGGTCATAATTGCTTTGCAAAGTATGCAACCTTAAACGTTTGTTGTTTCTAATCACTGCCAATAAACAGGTTTCGTTCAATTGCTCCGTCAAAACGTCCATAAAATCTTTGGCGGCTAATGTTACATTTTGACTGTGGGCAAGGTTACCGGTAGCTGGTAAGCATCGGCTCCAATACGGTAACCTTTTTTACGCAATACATGTCACCGGTAATTTTTTGTAACCAACATTTTTACAATATTACCTGTGGCAGGCTGGCTGATTGCTGTATTTTCTGGCATCTTAATAAACTGTATCGTTTCTTTGGCCTTTTTTAACAAAAAATTTAATATATCTATCGCCCTTTCCATTAGTTTTAACGTTTTTATTATTGAGAATTCAACAATAGTATAGCTTCTCAATTCAATTATGTTGAATTAAAAAGTATGTGGCCATATATCTGTCTTAATAACCTTTTTCTTTAGGTCATTTTGAAAATAGCCGATTATTTTGCCGTAATCTTTGCCCGGCTTTCAATAAACAAAGGGTGTTTAAAGTTTGTAAAAAATATTTTTTTAAATAAATCTCCAAAATCATGTAAATATTTCATAAAATTAATTGGCAGTGAGCTAAAAATTTCTTTCATTTACAATATTATTGATTTAACGTTCAATAATATTGAACCTAAAACGATTGTTATAATGAAAAAACTACTTTTACCAAAAGCTATCTTAGGCTTAATTTTTGTTTTAATTTCTATTGTTTCGCATGCCCAGGTTAAAGTATCGGGCGTTATACGAGATGAAAAAAATGAACCTCTTTCAGGTGCTACCATAAATGAAAAAGGTACTTCCAACAGCACCTCCAGCAACGATGTCGGGGCATTTCAAATTAACGTACGCAATGCGCAATCAACATTATCGGTTAGTGTAGTTGGGCATACCTCGCAAGATTTTAAAGTGGGTGCCAGGACCAGCTTTAACGTTGTTTTAAATTCAACCAATAAGGAATTGGATGATGTGGTGGTGATAGGCTATGGTAAGCAAAAAAAGCTTACCAGCGTGGGCGCCCAGTCGTCTATTGGTACTAAGGAGTTAGTACAATCTCCGGTGGCTAATATAAGTAACTCCCTTGTGGGTCGTTTACCAGGTTTATTTGCTACCCAGGCAAGCGGTGAGCCGGGTAACGATGCTTCCCGCTTACTCATTCGCGGCGTTGGTACATTTTCCGGAAACCAGGAACCATTGGTTTTAGTGGATGGTATACAGGTGGATAATTTCAACAATATCGACGCAAATGAAATTGAAAGTCTTACCATATTAAAGGATGCATCCTCTACGGCAGTGTATGGCATAAGGGGGGCCAATGGGGTTTTAATTATCACTACCAAAAGAGGTAAAACCGGTGCGCCGGTTGTTAATTACTCGTTCAACAATGCATTTAATAGTTTTACACAAATTCGCGATAGACTAAATAGTGCCGACTATGCAACGTCGTTTAATAAGGCACTCTTAAACGACACTTATGTAAGCAATGGTATTTACACTCCAAGGTATACCGAAGCGGATATTGCAAAATTCCGCTCCGGCGAAGATCCTTTGTTTTTCCCGGATGTTGACTGGTACGAAGAAATGACAAAAAAGACGTCGTTACAACAACAGCATAACCTTAATATCAGGGGGGGAACAGATAAGGTAAAATATTTTATTTCGGGAGGTTATTTTAACCAGGAAGGGCTTTTTAAAAACACCGAAATAGAAAAAGGATTCGATGCGCAGATCCGTTATAAGCGTTACAATTTCCGCTCCAACATAAATTTTGATGTATCTAAACGGTTCAAAATTGCCCTTGATCTTTCTACACAATTAGAAAACAGGACTGGCAATAACGCCGATACAAGAAATATAATGAACTGGCTGGCGGTGGCTAATCCGCTTGGTGCGCCTGGTCCCAGTGTAACTGACGGAAGGATCATTACCAATTTAAACGGCACTCCGGCTAATAATCCATATACCAATCTTTTGTCTTCAGGATATAGGCGCGATTTCAGGAACCTGTTAAATGGTTCTTTAAGGATGGATCATGACCTTGATTTTATTACCAAAGGGTTAAGTATGCATGGCATTGTGGCCTATCAAAATTCCAACAGGCAACTTGAAGTGTACAACAAACCCCTGATTACCTATAGGGCTGACAGGTTGCCCGACGGTTCTATTTCCTATATTCAGCTTGGCGATGAGCAACCCTTGAGTTATGGCAGGTCTGACCCCAACCGTAGCCGCAGAACTACGCTGGAGCTGGCAATGGATTACAAAAGAAGTTTTGGAGACCATAGCATAACCGGTCTTTTGCTTTACAACAGTATTAAAACTGCTGACCCATCGTTTGCATTTGTAGTACCAAGCGGCTACCAAAGCTATGTTGGACGTGCCGTTTATGACTATAAAAACCGCTACCTTGCCGAGTTTAGCGCTGCTTATAATGGAACAGAAAATTTTGCTCCAGGTAACCGGTTCGGTTTTTTTCCTTCCTACTCAATAGGTTGGGTGCCAAGTGCCGAAAGTTTTTTTCCTAAAAATGATATTATCACCTTCCTAAAAATAAGAGGTAGTTATGGTGAGGTAGGAAATGACCAGTTAAGTGGTGATTTTTTAACCAATCCCAATAGTCGCTTTTTGTACAGGCCTACTGCTTTTTCGCCAACAGGTACTTTCCCCACGGCTACTGCAGGATATTACTTTTGGGGAGTAATCGGCTCTAATTATGTGTCATATCCCGGTATTCGCGAGGGAAGGGCTAGCAACGCTTTTTTAACCTGGGAAAGAGCACTAAAATCTAATCTTGGTATTGAAGCTAACTTTTTTAAGAGTAAACTTTCTGTAACAGTTGATTTGTTTCAGGAAAAGAGAGACAATATTCTTGCCATTCCACAAACAGTTTCCAGTTTAATCGGAACTGCTTTATCGGCACAAAATTTAGGCAGAATGAGCAACAGGGGTTATGAGGTAGATTTGACCTATCGAGGCAGTGTAAAGAAAATTAACTATACGATAAAAGCCAACTATTCGTATGCTACAAACGTCGTTCAATTTCAGGATGAAATTACCCGCCTGTTCCCTTATCAGCAACGTACAGGCCAGCGTTTTGGTCAGCTTTTTGGTTATATAGCCGATGGTTTTTATAATTCATGGGAAGAAGTTAACGATGCTAAACGACCAATTTCAACTTTTGTGGGCTCAAATAGATTACAGCCCGGCGACATTAAGTATCGCGATATAAATGGCGATGGTCTTATTAATTTCTTAGATGAAGTCCCACTTGGTAAACCTTCTATACCCGAGGTTATCTATGGTTTTTCGTTTGGGTTTAATTATAAAGGGTTCGATTTCTCAACCCTGTTTCAGGGTGCCGGTAATGTATCTATTAACTATAGCCGGTTTGCAAACCAGGCCTTCTTTGATGCTAACCCTACTTCGGGAGCCAATTATTTGCAGGAAAGCTGGAGCCAGGAGCGGTTTGACCAGGGGCTACCCATTAATTTTCCAAGGTTAGCGGTAGGCAATAATGCAAACGGATTTTCCCATAATTATGTAACTTCTACCTTTTGGATAGACGATGCCAGCTACCTGCGCCTTAAAAACGTGGAAGTGGGCTACACCATCAAAAACAAAGCTTTATCCAGGATTGGTATTAAAACGCTAAGGATTTTTGGTAATGCAAACAACCTTTATACCTGGAGCAACTTATTACAGGGTATTGATCCGGAAACGGTAAACATCGGAGCAAATCTTGAACCCTATCCATTGGTTCGCACGTTAAATATAGGCGCAAACGTAACCTTTTAACAACTAATTTATTGCCTTAAAAATAACAGTAACGATTTAGGAATTTTAAATAGCTTTTATGAAAAAAAATATTCGGTTCATTCTAAGCATTGGCATAAGCGCCGGCTTATTATTTTCCTGTAAAAAGGTAACAGACTTTTTGGATAAGCCGCCAGGGGTTGATATTAATGAAGACATTGTTTTTTCCAGACAGGTCGAAACTGAAAGATATGTAGCCACTCTTTATCAGTTTGGAATGACTTCAGTTCTTCCTTTTAGGGGTGCTGAGGCTGGCTTTGGTGGAAACCTGCCAGGTAGCAACGGTGCCTTTAACATAAATATGAATGCCAGCCTTTTTGGCACAACCGATGAAGCGGAGAGTTCTGAAAGCTTTTCGGTGGATCAGAATTACAATGCAGGTAACATTACGCCACTCAATATCGTTTCGAGTAGAGACTACCGGTATCATTTAAGGTGGATGGGCATACGCGTGGCAAATATTTTGTTGGAACGTATAAACGAAGTGCCTGATGCCAGTCCGGAGTACAAAAAAATGGTAACTGGTGAAGCACAGTTTATAAGGGCGTTGAATAATTTTGAAATGTTTAGAAATTACGGTGGATTTCCAATCGTTAACAAACGCATTGTTTCCATAGTAGAGTCGAAAATACCAAGAAATACGCTGGAAGAGTGTGTAAATGCGATTGTAAAAGATTGTGATGATGCCGTGGCAAATTTGCCTAATGCACAAACCTCGGCTTTTACTGGTAGGGCTACCATAGGTGCTGCCCTGGCTTTAAAGGCGCGCACTTTATTGTATGCCGCAAGCCCTTTGTTCAATACCGGCACACCTCCTTCCAGTTATGGTAGTGCAGAAGACAATAAATTGATTTGCTATGGTAATTTTGATAACAACCGATGGAAGCTTGCAGCCGATGCTGCAAAAGCGGTGCTTGATTGGTCAGGCGCAAATGGGTTTGCTTTAATAGATGTGCCGGGAAACCGGATACCAACCCTGGTAGCTGGTCAGCGTGTAAGTGGAAACTACCGCACTGCATGGGAGCAGACGGATAATGCCGAAATTATTCTATCCAGTAAAATATATGGTGGGCCAAGAGGTATCTTCTCTTTTCCCTGGCAATTTATAGTGCCTCGTAACGATCATGTTGTAAACGGCGGAGGTTTTTGGACACCTCCCACCGTTACTTTTAATTTTGTGCGCAAGTACGAGAAGCGTGATGGAACACCACAAAACTGGGATTATTCGGGCGGCAATGACCTGTTGCAGAAATATGCAGAATTGGATCCACGGTTTAGCCAAACCGTATGCTATACCGGGGCCAGGTTACACTCCAACGTTACCCGTATACAAATATGGGAGGGTAGTGCTTCCAATAAAAACACCTGTAAAGGGGGCTTCTGGCTTTTGAAGCATATTCCCGACGCACTGCCGTTGGCCAATCAGCCCGTGAACAACCCCATTTTTCGGGTAAATGAAATGATGCTTAGTTATGCCGAAGCCTTGAATGAATTTTCAGGACCTTCTTTAGAGACTTATGATAACGTCAATAGAATCCGCGCTCGCTCTGGCATGCCCAATCTTCCGGCCAACCTTACAAAAAATGCGTTTAGGCTTAGGGTACAAAACGAACGCGACATTGAATTAGCCTTTGAAGATCATCGCTTTAACGACCTTAGACGTTGGGTGATTGGTACAAATGATGGGGTGATGAATGGTGATTTTTGGGGGCTTGAAATAACCCGTCTTAACAACGCCACTCCTTTTCCAACCGCTTTTTCGTATAAACCATTTGTATTTGAAACAAGGGTGTTTACGCCAACTGCTTATTTGCTGCCCTTTCTAAACGATGAGGTGTTGAAGGGTAATTTAAAACAAAACCCAGGGTGGTAACTGAACAAAATTGAAATAAACATCTTTAGATTTTTTAATTGAAAACGACTTGTTTTATGAGAAAAAGAATTATCAAACACAGGTTTGCACTTACATATGCTTTCCTGCTTTTTGCCTGCCAGGGTTTTGCACAAAAGGTAGTGCCTGATACCATTGTAACCTTTGTAGAAAATACACCATACACCAATATTGGCTTTGGTACCCAAAAAAAGCAATATATAACCAGTGCTGTAAGCTCACGCACCGGGGCGGAACTGAGACCTGCTTACACCAATAATTTAACCAATACCTTGTACGGACGCATACCGGGTTTAATAGTAAACCAGGGCGGTAACGAAGCCGGAGCAAATACCCCGGGCGTTTTAATAAGAGGGGCAAATACTTTTGGTTTTAGCCAGGCACCACTAATAATCATCGACGGATTTTTGGGTACTTATACACAGCTTGTACCTGAAGAAATTGAAGAAATTACTGTACTGAAAGATGCTGCGGCTACCGCCATTTACGGTATGCGTGCCGCCAACGGTGTGTTATTAGTAACTACTAAAAAAGGAGTAAATAAACCACTTACGGTAAGTTTTGGCGCGCAGTACGGCTTTCAGCAACCCACATCGTTGCCAAAGGGCTTAGATGCCTACAACTATGCATTACTTTTTAACGAAGCACTAAGTAATGATGACAGGGCGCCGTTGTACACACAAAACGATTTGGATTTGTATAAAAATGGAACGGATCCATTTTTTCGTCCCAATGTAAATTGGTACAACGAGGCATTGCGAAAGGCAGCACCATTTTCAAACTATAACCTCAATTTTTCTGGTGGCAACAACACCGTTAAATATTTTGCTATGTTAAATGGTTTAACCAGCGATGGGCTCTATAAAAAATTTGGCGATCAAAATGAGGAAAGTAGTAATTCTACTTTTAATCAATATAATTTTAGAGTAAATGTTGATGTTACCGTTAGCAAGAATTTATCGGCGCAACTTAATATTGGCGGTACAGTGGAAGAGAAAAAAAATCCAGGCGATCTAACTACAGGCGCTACTTATAATTTATTTGATATAATAGCACCCAATGCTTTCCCTGTTTACAATCCAAACGGGTCTTTTGGAGGAAATCAAACGTATCCTGGCAACCCCATTGGAAACTTGCTGAGTACAGGTTTTTCTACTTCTACGGGTACCAATCTACAATCGTCTTTGCGTTTAACCCAATTGCTTGGTTTTATTACCCCAGGGTTAAAAGCCAGCGTAGCCGTGTCGTTCAACAACTTTTACGAAGCAGCTTCTAACAAAAGAAAAGGTTATCAGCGACAAAGTATTGTAAGAGGTACGGCGGGAGATACAATTATCTCTTCTTTTGGCCAGAGAACCAGCTTGTTCCCACAAGAAACAATTTTAGGCCGCAACAGGAATAATGCTATACAGGCAAATTTAGATTACCATCGCGTATTTGGGAAACATGATATATCCGGGTTGGTGTTGTTTAATAGTGATAACAATGATATTAATAGAAACTATCCCAATACAGATGTCGCTAATCAGAATTTTCCTTATAAAACAAACAGTGTTGGTACAAGGCTAACATACGTAAACAACCAAAAATACATAGCCCAGTTTACCGCTTCTTACATGGGTACAGAAAATTTTAAACCAGGCAATCGTTATGGATTTTTTCCTGCGGTTTCCCTCGGTTGGATTGCTTCAAATGAGGCATTTCTTAAAAACAGTTCATTCATAAAATTTTTGAAAATTCGGGGTTCTTATGGCGTTGTTGGCAATGAGGTAATTGGCGGGCAGCGTTTTGCGTTTTTCCAGCGGTATGGTACTACAGCCACTTATTTTTTGGGCACCGGAAATACCAATGCATTTGGCCTGGCCGAGGGCCGCAGAGCCAACGAAGCTATCACCTGGGAGAAAGATAGAAAGACCAACATAGGGCTAGATTTGCAGTTGAAAAACCGAATTGGCTTCGTGCTGGATGTATTTAACAACAAACGCTCTGATATTCTGGCTTCCTCTACTTCGGTTTTGCCACAATTATTAGGATTTAATGGTTATCCCGATCAAAACATTGGCAAAGCTACCAACAAGGGTTTTGAGTTTTCGGTCAATTATTCCGCAGACAAAAGCAGATCATTTCAGTTTTTTACCGAGGCTTTCGTGGCGTATACCAAAAGTACCATTGATTTTAACGCCGAGGCTTCTCAACCCAACAGAAATTTATTTCGTACCGGCTTCCCCATTGGACAACCTTTTGGTTTGCAGGCATTAGGGCTTTTTCAAACACAAGCAGAAATAAATGCAAGTGCAGTGCCATTGGGCATAGTGGTTAGGCCAGGTGACGTTAAATACAGCGATATTGGTGGGCCAAACGGTGTTCCGGATGGCATTATTGATGGTAATGATTCCAAAGCTATTGGCAAAACTAATATTCCCGAGTGGACCATGGGTATCACCACGGGTTTTAAATACAAGGGCTTTGACCTAAACCTGATATTTCAGGGAGTTTCAGGTGTTAATGAATATATCGGAGGTAGCCGCTTTCAGGCTTTTCAGAACAATGGATCAGTATCGCAGATAGCGTTGGATAGATGGACCCCCCAAAATACCGACGCCAGCTACCCTCGCCTCGCTGCAGATAACAACCTCAATAATTTCCGTTTTTCTTCCTTTTGGATGAGAGATGGCAGCTTTTTAAAATTGAGGGTAGCAGAGTTAGGTTACACTTTTAGTGGTAAATTGTTATCAAATTTGAAATTAAAGGAAACAAGGCTTTACCTGAATGGAACCAACCTGTTTACGATGGATAAAATTGAAGAAGGTGATGCGGAAGCACTAGGTGGCTATCCACAGTTGCGTACCGTTTCGCTGGGATTAAGATTAAATTTCTAATGCTGCTTTTTTTTAAAGCATCAAAATAAAAATATCATTATTATGAAGAAAATATTTAGAGTCTTGCCGCTATTTTTACTGATAGTGGTAGCCAGTTGTCAGAAATTAGACCGTGAATTGGAAACCGATTTAACCCGTGCACAGATTGAACGAACATTTACGAGTTTGCAGAATCTATTAAACGGTATTTATATAGACCTGCGGGAGGGCTTTACTGAAATTGGAGGTACTGCTATGAATGCTTCTGCCACAGATGAAGCTGAGCATGCCGTTGAAACAAGTTCGGTTCAAAACTTTAACCTGGGTTCATGGAACGCAATTAGTAATCCAGGGCAGGTTTGGGACGTTAGTTTTAGATCTATCAGAAAGGTGAATATTTTTTTGGATGTAATCAATCCTGAATTGGTAAACCTTGATAATTTTAAGTTTGATCCTGCTACGTTAAGTTTAAGGAAACAAGAACTTAACAGGTGGAAGTTTGAGGCTCGCTTTTTAAGGGCATTTACTTATTTTGAATTGATTAAACGTTATGGCGGTGTACCAATAATCACCACTGTTCTTACTGAGCAGGATGTAGTTGGTATTAGCCGAAATACGCTCGATGCTTGTGTAAAGTTTATTAGCGACGAATGCGATTCGGCTGCGGCTAATTTGCCAGTTGTGCACGCAACCGGCGAATTGGGACGTGCAACGAGGGGCGCTGCTTTGGCATTAAAAAGCAGGTTGCTGCTTTACGCCGCCAGCGATTTATTCAATACAACCACCTGGGCTGGTGGTTACACTAATCCCGCGCTTATTTCGTTACCGGCTGGCAATAGGGCTGCCCGCTGGAAGGCCGCTGCCGATGCTGCAAAAGCTGTCATAGATTTACCTGGTACCGGCTATGCTCTGCATAATAACTATCGCACACTTTTTACATCGTTTAATAATACGGAGATCATTTTTACCCGTAGAAATACCGCCAGTAATAATTTTGAAATCAATAATTTTCCCATTGGTTTTGACCGCGGTCAAAGCGGTACAGGCCCTTCGCAAAATTTAGTAGATGCTTATGAAGTAAGAGTGAGTGCTACCTCCGCCGTTCCTTTTGATTGGTCTAATCCGGCACATGCGGCTAACCCTTACGCCACTACCGGAGCTACCGCAAGAGATCCACGTTTGGCTAACTCTATTGTCACCAACACCAGTAATTTTTCTTCAATAGCAGGGCAAACCAGAGCTGTACAAATATGGGAAGGTGGAAGAGATGGAAAGCCCATTCCCAATGCTACCAAAACTGGTTATTATTTGCGTAAGTATGTAAACGAGGGTGTGAATTTAGTAATCAATACCACTGCTGTACATAGCTGGATATATTTTAGGCTTGCGGAAGTGTTCCTTAACTATGCGGAGGCATTGAATGAGTATGATCCCGGTAATGCAGATATAAAAATTTTTGTTGATCGTGTTAGGGCCAGGCCGGGTGTAGCCATGCCTGGTATACCTGTTGGCCTGCAAGACGAGGTACGCCAGCGCATACGTAACGAGCGCAGAATAGAATTTGCTTTTGAAGATCACAGGGCGTGGGATGTGCGTCGCTGGATGATTGCCCCCGCAACTTTAGGCGCCCCTGTAAGAGGTGTAAAAATAATTTTAACTGGTGCAACTACTTTTACATACACACCTGAAATAGTAGAGACCAGGGTGTTTTTGCCACAAATGTATTTATACCCTATTTCGCAAATAGAGTTGAGCACAGCACCAGGATTGGTGCAAAATCCCATTTGGTAATTAAACTTATAACTTAAAAAAAATTAACCAAAGTAATTATGAAAACATATAAGCTTGTTGTTGTTTTGGGTGTAGTATGTTCCCTGGCAGTTTCGTGTACAAAGTACGTACCTGTTGTTTCAGCCAACTTTCCTGAGCAAACAATTTATTTACCTGCCGCTGTTACCGGCAACGCGGTAAACGGCATTTATTTTATAAATACGGTTGCTGTTCCCGGCAGAACCTTTCGCTATATAGCCGACCTGGCTGGGCAAAAATTAAATATTCCTTTAGCCGTTGTGCGTTCAGGCGCAGATAAAGCAGGCAGCATAGCGGTGAATATTTTGCCTAATTCAGATACAATTAACAAGTTGCTGGTTGCTGGTCGATTACCAGTTGGCACAGAGTTGTTGGCTTCCAACCGGTTTACGGTTGCTAATTCAGTTACATTGGCAGATGGTGATGATGAGAAGACTTTTAATATAGCCGTAGATCTACCGTTTTTACTATCAAATCTAACTAAAAAATTCGCTTTTAGCATTGGTGTCAATAGCAGCGATAAAAAATCGCCAGTAGCTTCTACGGCTGTCGTGCTGGTAGATCCTGCTTTTTTGGTGCCAACGGCTACTTTTACTACCACTGTAAATACACGTACGGTTAGCTTTAATAATACTTCGTTAAATGGGGCAAGTTTTGTTTGGAATTATGGCGATGGCAAGCCGCCGTCAACACAAAGATCCGCTCCCTATACTTATACAGAAGCCGGCACCTACACAGTTTCGCTGGTAACAACAGGCGCATTGGGTACATTTAATCCGGCCACTTTTACCAGGACCGTTACGGTGCTATAATTGGTTATTTTATTGATTTTCAATACTTTTGCACTTTTTTTAAGAGGACAATATGACCGTTATCAAATATGCTTAGGCAGTAAAATAAAAATTTGCGGCCCTTTGAAAGTAGAATATTGAGTAATAATTTTATGTAAACCCAATGTTTCAGGGTATTATGTAGTACCCGCAGAAGCGGCCACCATTGCAGGCATTTTGCAATGGCTGTTTTAACCGGCCGAAGTGGTTACACATTCGCCTCGGTGGTAACTATCTCTGGCGGCTGTGGCACAGGGGCAAGTGCAGTTATTAACGGTTTAAGCGGTACCACTATTACGGGTATCAGAAGTACCAACCCGGTACAGGCTGTACTTCCATGGCAACCACTAGCATTACCATCGGCACCGGTTTTAGTATTGGTACTTTGATACCTTTTCGTGGCAGGGAATGAGCAGTAATAAGGTTGTTGGCAGGGTTACCGATAACGGCAATATTGATTACACTACCAATTTTACCATTTCGGCATTTGCTGTAGTATCCGTAAAGACTGCTGTAACCCTGAATGGTTCAAAATATTGGGAAAACAACGTACGGATTGAATACATAGCCTTTGGTCAAAAAACCCCTTCAACCCACGAAGGAATAGCGGCCCGGGGAGTTTTTCAATTTTCAATAGCCAATTGTATTATTTATTAGGCTTTAATGCCAATAATTTAAAATCTGCAAACGTTGCTCTTCCCTAAGCCACAACAACTGCTACGTATCTCCGGCCATCACGAATGTCAGCCAGCCTTCTTTAGTATTTGTCTTTTTAAATTTGGATGCCTCTGTTAATTGAAATAACGCGGACTACAATGTTGTTTACATTTCTGACGTAGGCCTTGTTTTTTAAAACTAATTAATACTGAAATGATATTTGTATTTCTCACCGTATTTTAAATTATTATTTGTACTGCTAAAAAAATAAATTATCCCCGACGGAGGCATAAATTACCTTTTTAAGGTTTAGCAGTTCACAAAAAAGAATATCTACTTCAGAATAAGCGTGGTGAAAAAATGAGCCGATATTAGTAATGAAATGTTGGCTGTATGTAGCAATCCGGATAATGATAATTATGAGGTGCAGGTGAAGCTCATATTCATTAGCCTTTTGCTTGGCGGTACAGTTTGGTAACCGGCAAATGGAAGATATATTTTGTTACAATTGTTAGATTTTCTATTCTTCTAAAAACAAAAAAGCCCGCAAACATTTAATTTGCAGGCTTTTGAGCAATTTTGATATTGATATCGGCGGAGAGAGAGGGATTCGAACCCTCGGTACAGTTACCCGTACAACAGTTTTCGAGACTGACCCATTCAACCGCTCTGGCATCTCTCCTAAAATACTCCTTCTTGAGGTCTTTATTCAGTAGCTAAAATAATTTTAAAAATTCCCTGAAAATCTACATAAGGCTATAAAACAGCAAACCTCCGTAGCAAAAGCCATGGAGGTTTTTGGCGGAGAGTTAGGGATTCGAACCCCAGGACCTGTTACAGTCAACAGTTTTCAAGACTGCCGCAATCGACCGCTCTGCCAACTCTCCGGCGCAAATGTACAGGTTGAGGTATATCTACCAAAAAAACTTTCAATGCATTGGTTTTATAAAGCGGCAAGCCTTTGCTGGCGCTGGTTTATAACAAAAAAAACACCCATCTCAATAAATGAGACGGGTGCGCTTTGGCAGGCAATCGAAAGAAAAAATTATAATGCTTTGATCTCTATATTTCTATACCACACTTTATCACCATGGTATTGTAAAGCTATTTTACCTTGCTGGTAGGTTCCAAAAGCGGGCATCGATTTAAATTTGCTTTTGGCAACCATTGCTTTCCAATCGTCGTTCCACAGGGTGGTGGTAACGGCAAGATTGCCATTCATATATAACTCCAATTTTCCATTCAGGCTTTTAATTTCCACCTTGTTCCATTCGCCCACAGGCTTAGCGTTTTCGTTATTAACCGAAACAAGATCATACAAGTCACCAGCCCTATGCTTAATTATTTTTCCATCGGCGTGGCCATCATTATCAAGCACCTGCATTTCAAGCCCGGTCTCATACGTGTTTTTGTATTTTGATGGGTCTTCGTGTACAAAAAATATAATACCGCTATTACCATTTTTTGCTATTTTCCACTCAAGCTTCAAGTCAAAATTTCCGTACTCATTGTCGGTTACAATATCTCCATGCCCTTTTTTAATGGTCTCGTCAAGGGTCAATGTACCGTTTTCAACCTTCCAAAGCGGGTTAACGCCTGTTTCGCCATACGAGTGCCAACCGGCGGTGGTTTTTCCATCAAACAATTTAATCCATTTAGCTTTTGCGCCTTTGCCCTTGGTTTCGGCCTCAACAGGGGCGGCCATTTTTGTATTACTACAGTAGGTAAATACAAGAAGTATGGATGCTGCTACAATCGTTTTTTTCATATTTATTCGGCTTTAACTGACATTATATAGGTAATCATTTTTTTTACATCGGCCTCGGCAAGCTGTGGGTGTGCAGGCATCATTATTTGCCCCCAATTGCCCGCGCCGCCCATAATAATTTTATTTACTAAAGAGTCCTGACCCGCCTGGTTTCCGTTATACTTTGCAGCAACAGCAGCATATGCAGGCCCCGTAGCTGCTTCATTTATTTTATGGCAGGTAAGGCAGTCGCTTTTGCCAATCAGTTCAAGCCCTTCGTGTATGGCTGGGTCAACCATTGCTATTTCGGAGGGGGCAGCTTCCTCTTTCTTTGCGTCGCTTTCGGCATTTCCTCCGCAACTAATCATACATGTGCTTAACGTAACCACAACGCCTGTGGCAATAAGTAAAAAACCTTTTTTCATTAGTGTGTATTTATTAAAATTAAAAGTAAATGTAATTATTTCAAACCAAGCACTTTCGCATTTAGATGTTCATCGCTTCCTGCACCTGCAAAATCGTCAAATGCTTTTTCGGTAACCCTTATAATATGATCTTGTATAAATATAGCACCTTCTTTGGCACCATCCTCAGGATGTTTAAGGCAGCACTCCCATTCCATTACCGCCCAACCCGCATAATCGTACGCGGCCAGTTTGCTAAAAATGGATTTAAAGTCTACCTGCCCATCGCCGGTCGATCTAAACCTGCCGGCCCGGTTTAGCCAGCTTTGATAGCCGCCATAAACCCCCTGTTTACCGGTAGGATTAAACTCCGCATCTTTTACATGAAACGCTTTTATGCGCTCATGGTAAAAATCAATATAAGTTAGGTAATCTAAACACTGAAGCACAAAGTGCGACGGATCGTACAACAAGCAAGCCCGCGGGTGGTTGTCAACTTTTTCTAAAAACATTTCGTACGAAACACCGTCATGCAAATCCTCGCCGGGGTGTATTTCGTAACACAGGTCTACACCACACTCTTCATAAACATTTAATATTGGCAACCATCGTTTAGCCAGTTCAGTAAAAGCAGTGTCAGCCAGCCCATCGGGCCGTTGTGGCCATGGGTACATATACTGCCACATAAGAGCCCCGCTAAAAGTGGGGCTGGCATTTAACCCAAGGTTTTGCGATGCCTTTGCTGCAAATTTTAATTGCTGCGTGGCCCATTCGGTGCGGGCAGCGGGATTGTTTTTTACTACTTCGGGTGCAAATGCGTCCAACATGGTATCATAAGCGGGGTGGCTTGCTACTAACTGGCCCTGCAGGTGGGTAGCCAGCTCAGTAATCTCAAGCCCGCACTCATTTACTAACCCTTTCAGCTCGTCGGCATACGTTTTACTTTCTGCAGCTTTTTGCAGGTCAATACAACGTGCATCCCAGGCGGGTAGCTGCACCCCCACAAAACCAAGGTTTTTGGCCCATTGGCATATCGATGCCAAATTGTTAAACGGGCCACTATCGCCCAAAAACTGCGCTAAAAATATTCCGGGTCCTTTTATTGTTTTCATACGAGTTATTGAAGTTGAAAAATTGTTTTGTTGCCCACCCAAGCAAGGGCCATTATAGTTTAATATGGTGTTTTTTGCTTCATCACGCAATTAACGTGTTCAATATGGCGTTGCTAAGATATTTAACCGCCCGTTCATAATTCAGGCATTTTTTATCTTTTTTTATCATCATCACCAAATATTACTAATGGCCCAATTAAAAGTGTAAAAAAAACAATTACTTTTAAAATCTTTATCAATTACCCTGCGCCTGATGAAATTAATTACCCGGTTACAGCTTTCGGCCATGATGTTCATGAACTTTTTTATATGGGGGTCGTGGTATGTAACAATGGGTACTTTTTTAAAATCTATACCAAAGGTTTCCGATGTACAGGTAGGGTTGGCGTATGGTACTCAATCGTTAGGTGCCATAATTGCACCTTTTGTTATTGGGCTTATTGCCGACAAATACTTTTCTGCACAAAAAATATTGGGGCTGCTGCATCTTGCAGGGGCCGCTGTTCTTTGGTACCTCTCGGGCATTAATGATTTCGCTTCGTTTTACCCCGCCATTCTTACTTACATGATCATTTATATGCCTACGCTGGCATTGGTAAACACGGTATCGTTTAAGCAAATGGTTATTCCCGAAAAAGAGTTTTCGTCGGTGCGGTTATGGGGCACCATTGGGTGGATAATAGCAGGGTTAATTATAGGATGGATGGCCTGGGAGCAAACCAATGGCCTGGCCAGCACTTTTAAACTGGCAGCAGTCTGCTCGCTGGTGTTAGGGGTTTTCAGTTTCTTTTTACCAAATACACCCCCACCGCGCAAGGGCACCAAAACTACCTTTAGCGAAATCGTTGGGTTGGAAGCCATCGGTCTGTTAAAAGACCGGAATTTTCTCGTCTTCTTTATTTCTTCCTTACTTATTTGTATACCGCTGGCATTTTACTACCAGGAAACCAATATTTACCTTAACGAGTTAAAACTGGAAGGTGCAGCTGGTAAAATGGCCTTTGGACAAATGAGCGAGGCATTATTTTTATTTTTAATGCCCCTGTTTTTTATTAGGCTGGGCGTTAAAAAAATGTTGTTAATAGGTATGGCCTCATGGGTACTTCGCTACCTGTTATTTGCCTATGGAAACATTGGAAGCGGGGTTTGGATGTTGTATACCGGTATAATTTTACACGGCGTTTGTTACGACTTCTTTTTTGTAACAGGGCAAATTTATACTGACGAACGGGCGGGCGAACGCATACGTTCGTCGGCGCAAGGCATGATAACCCTGGCCACCTACGGGGTAGGCATGTTAATAGGTTTTTGGATAGCCGGGCTGGTAGCCGAAAAATATTCGGTGGCAGGTGGCCATAACTGGACGGTTATTTGGATTGTACCAGCAGCAATTGCAGCAGTGGTATTTGTTGTGTTTGCCATTTTTTTTAAACCACTAAAAAAACAGCCTGTAGCCGCTATTATGGCCAATGTAGGGGTGCAACCTACCATGGTTGCCGTACCGTCAAAATAAACCATATAAATGGTTATAATGTAATACATCTTTTAAAAAGAAATATACAGGGGTAATGAAAATATTTATGAAAAAAGCATGAGTCAAACCCATAACAGCCATTCATTACAATTAAAAGGCAACATAAATCATTCTGTTTGCTGGTGGACCTACAATTTTATGTCGCTGGATGAATTGTGTAACGTTGTTAAACAGGTGGGTTTTTCAGCCATAGACCTTGTTGGCCCCGACAACTGGCCAACATTGCAAAAACATGGTATTGACTGTAGTATGTGCAATGGCGCCGAAATAAGCTTGACCGAAGGATGGAACGATCCACAATACCACGCCGAATTAATTGATCGTTATACCAAACACATTGACCTGGTGGCCGACGCAGGCTACAAAAACCTGATTTGCTTTAGCGGTAACCGCCGGGGTATAAGCAATGAGGAGGGATTGGAAAACTGCGCCTCAGGCATAAAAAATATTATGGCTCATGCCGAAAAAAGAGGTGTGATGATAGTAATGGAGTTGTTAAACAGCCGGATCGATCACCAGGATTATATGTGCGACCGATCCGCATGGGGCATAGCACTTTGTAAAAAAGTGGCGTCGCCAAACTTTACATTGTTATACGATATTTATCATATGCAAATAAATGAGGGCGATGTTACACGAACCATTCAACTGCATCACCAACACTTTAGCCATTACCATACCGGGGGAGTGCCTGGCCGCCACGAAATAAACGAAACACAGGAGCTGTATTACCCGGCAATTATGCAGGCCATCGCTAAAACCGGGTATAAGGGCTACGTAGCACAGGAGTTTATACCCGTCGCCTCCAATAAAATTGAATCGCTGCGGAATGCGGTGTTCTGCTGCGATGTTTAATGAATTGCGAAAGCAACCAAATAAAAGTTCTTTGTTTTTAATTGCTTTAAAAAAATACATTTAGATTGTTTTGGCATTCATACCCAATCTATGGTCTGTAAAAGCCTACATGCTTCATGCATCAGCTAATTTTTAATTAATAAACGGTTTTCATTCTTCATATTTTAATTTTTAAATTATTCATTAAATGGCCACGAATACTTACGATGCTATTGTCATTGGCTCAGGAATCAGCGGAGGCTGGGCTGCAAAGGAGCTTACAGAAAAAGGGTTAAAAACCATTATGTTGGAAAGGGGTAAAGATATTGAACATGTTAAAGACTATGTAAACGCCACCAGGGGCTCGTGGGAGTTTCCGCACCGCGGAGGCCGTACGCAGGAGATGGTAGAAAACTACCCTGTACTTAGCCGCGATTATCCGCTAAACGAAATGAACCTGGACTATTGGACCAACGAAAGGGATAGCCCTTACACTGAGGTAAAGCGCTTTGACTGGTTTAGGGGTTACCACGTAGGCGGTCGCTCGTTAATGTGGGGGCGTCAAAGCTACCGTTTTAGCGATATCGATTTTGGTGCCAACCTTAAAGATGGTGTAGCAATCGACTGGCCTATCAGGTACAAGGATATTGCCCCATGGTATAGCTATGCCGAAAAGTTTGCCGGTATCAGCGGTAGCAAAAATGGCTTACCACAATTACCCGATGGCGACTTTTTGCCGGCCATGGATATGAACTGTGTGGAGAAAGATGTGGCTGCCAAGGTGAAGGCCAATTTTAATGGAATGCGGGATATTATTATAGGCCGTGTAGCAAATATTACAGAACCGCTACAGGCAAGGGCTAACTGCCAATACCGCAACAAGTGCTGGCTGGGTTGCCCGTTTGGCGCTTATTTTAGCACCCAATCGTCTACTTTACCTGCTGCTAATAAAACAGGTAATCTTACGCTTCGCCCATTTTCAATCGTAACCGAAATATTGTACGATAAGGATACCAAAAAAGCAACAGGCGTAAGGGTTTTAGACGCGCAGGACAACAAGACTTACGACTATTTTGCTAAGATCATATTTGTAAACGCTTCCGCATTAAACTCGGCATGGATATTAATGAACTCTGCTACCGATGTATGGCCCGATGGTTTGGGCAGCAGCAGCGGAGAATTAGGTCATAATGTTATGGACCACCACTTTAGGGCTGGTGCAAAAGGTAAAGTAGAGGGCTTTGACGATAAGTATTATTATGGAAAGCGCCCAAATGGCATCTACATACCCCGCTTTAGAAACCTGAATGGCGAAAAGCGTGATTACATTCGCGGCTTTGGCTACCAGGGTGCAGCAAGTCGCCAGGGTTGGGAACGCGAGGTAGCTGAAATGACCATTGGAGGTGATTTTAAAGACGCATTGAGCGAACCCGGACCATGGAGCATGGGTATTACTGGTTTTGGCGAAACATTACCTTATCACGAAAACATGATATCGCTTGATAAAACGAAAAAAGATAAGTGGGGTTTACCAGTACTTTCCTTTGATGTAGAGTTTAAAGATAATGAGAAGAAGATGCGGGTGGACATGATGAACGATGCTAAAGAAATGCTGGAAGTAGCAGGACTGAAAGAGGTATCAACTTACGATGCCGGCTCGTGGCCCGGTATGGGCATACACGAAATGGGAACCGCCCGTATGGGTGCAGATCCAAAAACTTCGGTGGTAAATAAAAACAACCAGGTGTGGGATGCTTTAAACGTGTTTGTAACTGATGGTTCGTTTATGACTTCAGCATCGTGCGTTAATCCATCGCTTACTTATATGGCTATGACGGCCAGGGCGGTTGACTATGCCGTAAACGAAATGAAAAAGCAAAACATGTAATCTATTAAAAAACGGCTTCATTATTTAACAATATCAATGATTGGCTAATATGAAAAAAGAAGAAGAACAAAAAAAAACTACCGATAATTCGCGGCGCAATTTTATTAAAAGTACTGGCCTTGCCGCGGCAGGTTTTATGATAATCCCAAGGCATGTACTGGGCCGGGGCTTTGTTGCCCCCAGCGATCGGTTGGTGGTAGCCGGCATAGGTGCTGGTGGCAAAGGCCAAAGCGACATTATGAATTTTTATAAAAGCGGCAAAGCCGATATCGCTTTTTTGTGCGATGTTGACGAAAGGAGGGCTGCCAACTCCATTAAAAGTTTTCCCAAGGCAAAGTATTATAAAGACTGGCGCCAGCTAATTGAAAAGGAATCGAAGAATTTTGATGCAGTCTCCGTATCCACGCCCGACCATAACCACGCTGCCCCAGCCCTTGCTGCTATGCAATTAGGCAAGCATGTGTATGTACAAAAACCACTTACTCACGATGTAAATGAGGCAAGGATATTGACCGAGGCCGCCAAAAAATACAAAGTAGTTACCCAAATGGGCAACCAGGGATCGTCGGGCGATGGCGTAAGGCAATTGATGGAATGGTACAACGCAGGCCTTATTGGTAGTGTGCATACCGTTTACGTTTGGACCGACCGCCCCGTTTGGCCTCAAGGCATACCATGGAGCGATAAGGCAATTGACATTCCTAAAGAACTGGATTGGGACCTTTGGCTGGGTACTGCTCCCAAAAAAAATTATGTTGATAAACTGGTGCCATTCAATTGGCGTGGTTGGTGGGACTATGGAACCGGCGCCCTGGGCGATATGGGTTGTCATTTAATTGAGCCTGCTTTCCGAGTGCTGGACCTATCGTACATATCAAAAGTACAGGCAAGTGCAGGCAGTGTGTTTGTTGATGAGTTTAAACGGGGGTATTTTCCTGAAAGTTGCCCGCCCAGCAGCCACGTAACCATCGATTTTCCTAAAACGCCTAAAACCGAAACACCTGTACGGGTGCATTGGATGGATGGCGGCATACAACCCGAACGCCCGGAAGAATTAGGTCCTAACGAGATGTTTGGCGATAATGGCAATGGATGTCTTTTTATAGGAACCAAAGGCAAAATGGTTTGCGGCACATATGGCGCAAACCCCCAATTGCTGCCTACTTCCAAAACCAAACAGGTTAATGTAGCCCAAACCATTGCACGGGTGCCCGATGGTAGCAATGGCCACTATGCCCAATGGGTAGAAGGTTGTATTGCTGGTTATGGAAAAAAGGAGCTGAGCTCGCCGTTTGAAATTGCCGGGCCGTTAACGGAGGCGTTGCTAATGGCTAACCTGGCCCTGCGGGCACAGGATATACGCGTACCACGCACTACCGGCAATGGCTTTAATTATCCCGGCCGTAACATAGAACTGCTTTGGGATAAAACAGCCATGAAGGTGACAAATTTTGATGATGTTAACCAGTTTGTAAAACGAAAGTATACTGACGGTTTTAATATAGGGTTGCTGGGATAAATGTAGTTAGCTAAACCAACCGGGATTTTTAATTTTTAATTTTTAATTTTTTAAATATGAACCGTAGAGAAGCCGTACAAAGCATTACTTTATTATTAGGCGGAACGATTGTTGGCAGTTCGGCATTTTTAACCGGCTGTAAAACCAGCACTTCGGCCACTTTAGATTTTACTACCGACGATATTGCTTACCTGAACGAAGTGGGCGAAACCATTTTGCCAACCACTGCCAGCTCGCCCGGCGCGAAAGCGGCCAATGTGGGTGCCTTTATGACCGTGATGGTAAAAGACACTTATACCGATGAGCAGCAAAAAACCTTTAAAGAAGGAATGAAAAAGCTAAACGACGAGGCAGACAAAGCCTACAGCAATAAGTTTATGAAGCTGAACGAAAAGCAGAAGCACGATCTGCTGGTAAAACTGGATGCTGAGCAAAAGGCTTACCAAAAAGATAAAAAGAAGGAAGACCCTTCACATTATTTCAGGTTGATGAAGGAACTGACCATGTTGGGTTTTTTTACCAGCGAAATTGGTAGCAAACAGGCACGTCGCTACGTAGAAACTCCCGGAAGGTACGATGGTTGTTTACCTTACGCCAAAGGCGATAAAGCATTTGCATAGTAGCTGTTTTGTCGATAAATAAATATTGATTAATTTTTATAAAAAGGGATATGGGCTTTGGCTCATCATCCCTTTTTTTATAGTTATTTGTATTCGTATGATCTATCGCTTAACAACCCTTTTGTGCATAGCCCTTTTTAGCTGCGCTGGTATAAAAACACCGCCTACTACCAAAAATAATTTGCCCGTGAATGTATTGGAAAACCTGCTGCAGGCCAACCCGGCCATGTTTAAAAAAATTATGGACAACCGGCAAAACTACCGGGTGCAAATTATTTATTCCCAAATAAGCCGGAACAAACAAAACGTACCCACGTTTACCGACTATACGTTTAACCTTGACAGCAACCAATATTTTTACCCCGCCAGCACGGTAAAAATGCCGGCTGCTTTGCTAGCACTGCAAAAGCTGGGCGAGCTGCAACAACAGGGTATAGACCGCACCACGGCCATTATTACCGACAGTAGCTTTACCGGGCAGCAAGCGGTACTTACGCACCCAACAGCCGCCGACTCGCGGCCTACGATTGAGCAATAC
Organism: Chitinophagales bacterium; assembly: GCA_038247635.1. Lineage (GTDB taxonomy): Bacteria > Bacteroidota > Bacteroidia > Chitinophagales > Chitinophagaceae > Segetibacter. The sequence goes on along the minus strand of JBBRUR010000049.1, from coordinate 5,609 downwards.
ATCAGGGAGATATTTGCAGTGAGCGATAATGAAGCGTTTAACCGGCTGTACGAATTTTTGGGACAGCAATATTTTAATGAGCAGTTGTATGCAAAAAGCTACACCGGCGCACAAATATTGCACAGGCTAAGCGTACCACTAACCGAAGAGGAAAACCGCCATACTAATGCTATTTCGTTTTACGATACGGCTGGCAACTTGTTGTACCAGCAGCCAGCCGCCTACAACAACATACGGTACCAGCCCCGCCAAACCCTGTTGGGAAACGGCTATTACAGCAACGGTCAACTGCTTAACACTCCCTTCGATTTTTCGCGAAAGAACCGGCTATACCTAACCGATCTGCACCAAATGCTGCGTTCGGTATTATTTCCATTATCGGTGCCAGCACGCCAGCGGTTCAACCTGTCTGACAGCGATTATAGCTTTATTTACAAAAGCATGAGTTCGCTGCCACGCGAAGTCACTTATCCGGAATATGACTCAACCGAATACTGGGATGCATATGTAAAGTTTTTGTTGTACGGATCAGAGAAGGGGAGCATGCCATCGAACATCAGAATTTTTAATAAGGTAGGGGATGCCTATGGTTTTTTGACCGATGTAGCGTACATAGTCGATTTTGAAACCAAGGTAGAATTCATGCTTGGCGCTACCATTTTCTGCAACGAAAAAGGAATTTTTAACAGCGACGACTACCAGTACGATAGTATTGGTTTTCCCTTTATGAAAAATGTGGGTAAGGTTGTTTATGAATATGAATTAAAACGGAAACGAAAATATTTGCCCGATCTTAGTGAGTTTACTTTTGATTATAGCAGGTGATTTGTAATTTACATTATAACTGTTTTAAACCGAATGGGTTGTTGCTTTCCGCCGATGATTGCTGTTTACGAATTTTTTTGTTAAAATAGAGAATTGGAGGTTTACATAGGGTAGGTATAACCTTGTAAAAACTAAAAAAATTGTTAGCTAAAGTATGACAGAACACATTTTTTTTATTTAGGACTAAGCCTGTTAACAATGTACGAAATGGATGCCATACGTTGTAAAGAGTGGCGACTTTTTCCGGGGCTTTCAATGCTTAGCAACAAATTAGGATACATTGTATTTCTGTTTGCACGCATCCCGCTCTTTTTCATTGTTTACCGGCAATTAACCCACAGCACTAACATTGTTTATTTTATTAGGGGATGTAACATTTTTATGATGGCTCATCTTGGGCTTCATATTTTTTTTCTACCACATAAAAACAATTTATTTAAAGCGTGGATATCATGGGCGATAATAGCTGGCGCAGGTTTTTGCGGGTTCATAGCCTTACTACTTTAATTAGAAATTAATTAGCAGTGAAAAAAAACGTCAACTATTAAAATAAAGGGAAGTGCAAGTGAAATGCGATCCGTAAGTTGAAAGAACATAAGCCGACGTCATTTTATCGAACACCATCTCCTGCTTTATTTACCTTTTCAGTATTTTAGGGCATTTATACCTTAATTTTTAAAGTTATCATGCCTTTGTCTTCATTGCTTACAAGGTTTAGCAAACCTCAAATACTAACAATGGCCAAACCTTGTTGTGAATTAGGGGCCAAAGAAATTGATGTAATTGACAAAATACTTTATGAACGCGCCTTAAACTTTTCCACCTCATAAAATTAGTGGCCATAAAAACAATCAACTATAATTGAACCGTCTACACCGCAGTGGACGGTTTTGCTGACAAGCCAAAAGAGGTTTGCACCAAACTGAAAAGCAACAATCATGTTAATTATAAACCTTGAAATATTGCAACCTCTATTAATGCCAAACAAAGTTTGAACAATACTATGCTGGCTTGTATTAATAAAAAAATTGAGGTGACCATACCCACATTATACTGCTTAACCTATAGTGAGCGTGTAAAAATAGCCAGCGGTAAAATAGTTGAAGGAACGAACGCAGTTAGGGACAGTTTTAAAATTTCGGCTGGCCAAATGTAAAGTGGCTATCTCTGTCAAAATAAAATAGGTTTAATTAGGAACGCTCCCCAACACCATATTAAAATACCTGCATGCACGGGGTTGGGACTATTTAAAAAATAAAAAAAATAAGGTTTGGCTTTCGCCAAATTATTTTTGCAATTATCAACAAACGAATGCTTTGTTTGAAAGTTCCATTTTTGGTGTTTTTTCTGAAAAATTCTGTATTCCTCTGCGGTAAAATAATGGGAAGAACAGTATTATTAAGTAAAAAGTAAAAGGTCATTTGAGAAATGTACTACCTTTTAATTATAAAACGATTGTATAAATATGCTTACTAAAAAATCCCGATACGTTGCATTCGTAACTTTTGCTTGCCTGGCAATAGGTGCAATATTAATATCCTTTGTTCCCTTTAAGGTATTGGCACAACAAACAACATCTGGCCGGTATCTCTACGTGGCTACACCCGGCATACGCGATTACCTTGGCTATGGCGGGCATGGGCTGCTTGTGTTTGACATTAACAACAACCACCAGTTTGTAAAGCGTATTAAAACAAACGGATTGCATACCAACGGCGACCCCTCCAATGTAAAAGGCATTGCAGTAAGTGTGCAGCTCAATAGCATATTTGTAAGTACCATAGAGGGTTTACAGCGTATCGATCTTACTACCGACAAAATGGTTTGGGAAAAAACCTTTGAAGGCGGCTGCGATCGGATGTCCATTTCGCCTGACGGTAAAACAATGTACCTGCCCTCTATGGAAAAGAATTTTTGGAACGTGGTGGATTGTGCAACCGGTGATATCATCAAAAAAATTACTATCGTAAAAAGAGCCCACAATACATTGTATGGCCCATCGGGTAAAAGGGTGTACATGGCCGACATAGCCTCCCCGATATTATTTGTTTCAGATGTTAACACGCATACAGTAGTAGAAAAAATTGGCCCTTTCAAAAACTTCATCCGCCCCTTTACGGTAAACGGCAGGGAGACCCTTGTTTTTGTAACAGTGGATAGCCTGCTGGGCTTTGAAGTAGGAGACCTTACTACCGGCAAAGTGCTTGACCATATTATTGTACAAGGCTGGGAAATGGGGCCGGTAAGAAGGCATGGAAATCCGAGCCATGGAATAGGCCTTACACCAGATGAAAAGGAATTATGGCTGGCAGACGGACACAACATGCGCCTCCATATTTTTAGTGCCGTTAAGCCTTACCAGCAGTTAACCACCATACCATTGCAGGACATGCCGGGCTGGATAACCTTTAGCCTTGATGGAAAGTATGCGTACCCCAGCAGCGGTGAAGTGATTGATGTAAAAACCCGAAAAATTATAACCACGCTGCAAGATGAACACTTTAACAATGTAGCCAGCGAAAAGATGGTGGAAGTGCATTTTGCCGGAGGTAAACCTACCAAAAGCGGCGACCAGTTTGGAGTAGGTCGCGTAAATCAAATAGCAAACCAGAAAACAACCAAATGAAACACATGAACACCCGCACCTTGCTGCAATTGTGCTTACCGGTTTTATTATTGGCAACAGTATTGGTAGCCTGTAACGAAGCAAAAGATACAAGTCAAAAAACAGATAACTGGTATAAAGAAAAAGTATGGCTAAATGGTTTGGCACTAAAGCCGCATGAAACAATAAACCAGCAACAGTTCAGGGCCGAATACGAAGCAAACAAACAGGCCTGGGACACGGCGTTTGCTTATCTAAAAAATACTGACTTAAATAGTTTGCCTGTAGGCAGGCACCCAATTGACAGCAATAATGTGTTTGCGCTGGTAACAGAAGGGCCGGCAAAAAATCCCGACACTGCTAAATGGGAAAGTCATCATGTGTACATAGATATTCACCACGTTATCTCAGGCAAAGAAAAGATGGCTATAAGTCCCGTTGATTCCGCAGCAGTTATGACCCCCTACGATTCAATAAAGGACATTGGGTTCTACACTGGCAAAGGGGAATTTCATGAATCGGGTTTCAATGACTTTTTTATCGTATTTCCTCCCGCAGCGCATTGCCCCGGCGTTAAGGTTGATGGGTATGATACCGTTAAGAAGATTGTTATCAAAATAAAAAAGGCAACGTAGTTTTGTGCGGAATTGCCCCATCAGATTCATCATCGTTCCATTTTTTCTAAGCCGAAACAACGGCAAAACAACCTTAAAAATCTGCTTCACTCTTTAAAATCCCCGCAATGAAAATTCGCGCTGCAGTACTTTACCAAATGGGCATTGAGCGGCCCTACAACCAAAGCAATCCATTAAGTATTGAAGAAATAGAATTGCACAGGCCCGAAGCCGGTGAAGTGCTTGTTAAAATACATGCAGCAGGCCTTTGCCATTCGGACCTGTCAGTAATTGATGGCAATCGCCCACGGCAGGTGCCGATGGTTTTGGGCCATGAAGCCGCAGGTGAAATTGTTGAACTGGGCAACGGAGTAAACAACCTGGCGATTGGGGACCACGTGGTGTTTTCCTTTGTACCTATTTGCGGCCATTGCATGCCATGCATGACGGCCCGCCCTGCCCTTTGCGAAAACGGCGTAGCTGCAAATAACAAGGGAAAGCTGCTGGGTGATGGCATGCGCCTCTTTAATCACCAGCAACAACACATTCACCACCACATGGGTGTGTCCGGTTTTGCTGAATATGCCGTAGTATCCACAAAATCAGTTGTTCGTATTGACAAGAGCTTACCATTTGATATTGCCGCCTTATTTGGTTGTGCAGTAATGACCGGTGTTGGAGCCGTAATTAATACAGCTAAGTTGTTATTGGGGCAGACCATATTAATTACCGGATTGGGAGGTGTGGGGTTTGCTGCGCTGGTAGGTGCCCTTGCCGGTGGTGCAAGCAAAATAATTGTGGCTGATATAAATAACGATAAGCTGGCCAAAGCACTTGAATTAGGAGCGCATCATACCGTAAATGCTGCCGATGAAAATGCGGTTGAACAAGTAAGGGATCTTACACATGGCGGTGTTGACATTGGGATGGAATTTGCGGGCGTAGTGCAGGCGCTTGAGTTTACCTACAATGCTACTGCAAGGGGTGGAAAAACAGTGACCGCCGGTTTGCCCCATCCATCTAAATTGATGCAAATTTCGGTAACAAAGCTGGTGGCTGAGGAACGTACTTTACAAGGCTCGTACATTGGCAGTTGTATACCTGCACGGGATATACCGGCATACATTGCACTGTATCAATCGGGCAGGTTGCCGGTTAATAAACTAATGACACATACCCTGCAATTAAGCCAAGTGAACGAAGGCTTTGAGCGACTGGCAAAAGGAGAGGCGATACGGCAGATTATAACCACCTTTTAATAGCGGCATAGGCTTAGCTACGAAGGGTGAAAAGGTGCATTAAAAAGATGCGGTACAAGGGAGTGACACAACCGGAGCAGCACAAAGAATAACTGTTGGTTAAAAAAAAAAGATGTTATTAAACACAAACTAAATAAAGTGCAGAAAAATAATCTTCTTAAAACATTAGCATACGTTAACGGTGAGTGGGTAACCGCAGCAAGTGGAAAAACATTTGACGTTATAAATCCTGCAAACGGGGAATTGCTGGCTGCGATCCCCGACATGGACCGTGAAGACGTTAGAAAAGCCATTGATGCAGCAGAT
>JBBRUR010000048.1:0-36149 GCA_038247635.1 Chitinophagales bacterium | reverse complement strand
GCAACAAGGTTAACCTCTAAGTAAATGCTGAGATATTTTTTTGATTTTTATAAAATTTGTAATGGCGATGATAGAACCGTGGAGTATGCTATAGGCGTACCCTATTTTTTGACTGTTGCTTGTTTTAATTCAAAAAAATAGAATGATTATCCGCTTTTTGATATACCTAATGCGGAGTATAAAATGATGATAAAAAGGGCTGAATAAAATTACTAACTGTACAATAGTGCTACCTCTATGGTCATAAAGGCAGGCTGCAACGACTGATGAAAAAGCGATAAAGCGTGGTTCAAAAATATCAGCTCCAGGTTGCCTGAAGTTATTAAACTTCGGGTATTTTAATCGTCCGGTGTTTGGAACATGGCAGTTTTAGCCAGCGGAAACTTTACAAAAAAAGTGGTACCACAACCCTCCTCGGTTTTAAACAGTATAGTGCCACCGGCTTTTTCTACAATGCCTTTGCTTATGGCAAGGCCCAAACCCGTACCCGACGATTTAGTGGTAAAATTAGGCGTAAATATTTTATCGTACATGGAAGGTAAAATCCCTTCGCCATTGTCGCCCACGCTTGTAAGTACTGCATTGGTCTGCACCTCCATAACTACAACAATAACAGGTTTTACGCCGTTGCCCGTTGCCTCAATTGCGTTTTGCAACAGGTTGGTAAATAGCCTGGCAATCTGGGCTTTGTCGGCCACAATTAATACTGGCTGCCCGGGCATATGCCACACAAAATTTACCTGCTCGTTGTTGCCGTAAAGGTTCATGAGGGAGGTAATTACTTCGCGAACATCAAAAACTGCGTTGTTGGCATAATCAATATTGGCATACTGCGAAAAGTCGGAGGCTATCTTAGCCAGTTGGTCAATTTGTTCAACCAGCGTGGCAGCCACCTTTTGCGACAATTGTTCTATACCGGGTTTATTGTCGTGTATGGACCGCTGCAGGTACTGAAGGCTTAACTTCATAGGCGTTAGCGGATTTTTTATTTCGTGTGCCACTTGCCTTGCCATTTCGCGCCACGCTCCCTCCCGTTCGGTTTTTGCAAGGGCTTGCGCACTTTGTTCCAATTTGCTAACCATTTTATTGTATTCTAACACCAGCACACCTATTTCATCTTTTTTGTTCCAGGTAATTGCTTCATTAACTTTACCCAGGTTAACATCTCTCATTTTACTGCCTATTAACGAAAACGACCTTGTAATACGGTTGGTAAGCAACACTGCAATCAGGCTGGCCAACACAAAAATCAATGCATTTAAATTAATAAGTGTCACCAAAAAATTTGAGATCTCTTTATTTAGGCTGCTTTGGCTGTCAAGGTTTGGTATATTAATATAGGCGTAGGGTTCGTCGTTATCGTCCATTACCGGCATATATATGCTTACGTACGAAAAAGCGCCCAGGTGTTCGTTTTGCATTACCTGTATTTCGTGTTTATAATGCAGGCGGTAATAGGCTACCGGGTCCATTAAATTGTTAAGTACCTGCTTGTCGTAAACATAGGCCTGCGTTGACACCCTAAGCCTTCCTAAAAGGTCATAAAAGTTTACATCTACATCATGTATTTCAGATATCTCTTTTATGCTTAGTTGTAACTGGCTGCTTGCACCCTCGTCGTATATTTTAACCACATCATCAAAAACCTGGTTAGTGCTTACCTGCTGTTTTATTTCTTTTGCCAGTGTATGAATGGCATTTGATAACCGCTCTTTTTTATTTTTTTCATAGCGGGCTATGTAAAACGAAATGGTTGACACCCCTATTACCAAAAACGAAAACACGCTGATAAATAAAATGGTAGTAAGTATTTGGTTGCGTATGGTTAGGCGCAACGATTGTTTTATAAGCTGCCACCGGAAGCGGGTTTTAAGTAAAAAACCGCTTACCAAAATACAAATCATGATGGCTAAAAAGGTGCCAAACAGGTAGGCAAAAAGGGTAACAAGCTCAAATAAAATGTTGCCTTCTTTTATGTACAAAATCAACTTATTATTGCCTGCATTATACCACATTTGGCTATAACTGGCACTTTTTACCAGCTCAACATCGCCCAATATTTTTTTACCCGCCGGCAGTTGATTTATAAAGTTATAATCGCCCCGGTTAGTAATTAATTTACCTTTTTGGTAAACTGCATATGAGTAGCCATTAGCCTGTTCGTTGTTGCTTTCCCTTACCTGCCTAAACAATTCAGGCGATAATGCCTCGCTCTGAAACCGCTTTGGGTTTACTACCAAAAAAAAATACCCCCTGATATTGCCATTGTAATCTTTTATATCGTTTTGAAAAATGTAGCTATAGCTATCAAAATCGGCCTCATGGTAATAAAGGCCGGCCACATCGGTTAGTTTGCTTTGGTTTAAAATAATATTGGTAAGCAGGTTGTAGCTTATTAGGTCATCGTTAAAAAGCGGTTCAAATTTTTTATTAAAAGTATAAATGTGGGTATCGTACTTATTCATATAGCCCGAAAAACCTTCGCTCAGCAAGCTATCTTTAAAATTACGGTTGCTTACCTGCGAAGTAAGCTTTTCAAAATTATCGGCCAAAAATGCGTTGGTAAAACTTAATACGCCAATGCTTAAAATATTTTGCCCCGATGGGTTGGTTTGCATAGCCAAATCTTCGGCCTTCCGCTTTCGTATCAGTAGTTCCTGGGCCTGGTTTTGATAAATAATAAGCAACGATATAGAGGAAGTAAAAAAAATAATCCATACGAGAAAGAACGACGAACGGAGCAACGGCTTTAATAAATCGGCCGGGCGCTGCTCCACTATAAACAGGTATAACAATAACCAACCCAGCACAAACAGGTTACTTTCTATATAATTGTTTTTAAAAAAAACGGATAGATAAAATAACCCCAATAACGCTACCAACAGGTATTTGCCCCACGGCGGCAGGTTAACAAGCTTATAAAACAATATTATTACAAGGTGCGAAAGATTAAAAAACGACAAGGTTAAAAAACATAATATAAAAAAACTAATAAAGGTGTACACCGTTAGCCCAAAAAAATTGCTGATATTAAACGAAATTTTCGCATCCACAATCAAGCTGCGTACTACACCCGCAGTAGCAAACGACATAGCAATTAATACAATGGCCAGCATGGCCCCTGCTACCCAGGCCAATGTTGTTTTAACCGGCTTAATTTGTTGCACAATACCAACGCAGTTGAGCTTAAAAAAAATTATAAACCAATAAATAAGTATGGTATTAACTAACAGATCGCCCAAAGAAGGATGTAGGTAATTAGATGCATATACTATTGAATCGAACAGCTCAAACTTATGGTACGTAAAGGGTATGGGTAAATAATAACTTACTGCCCTTAGCGCAGTTATTACTACCACCAAAAACACAAAGCCAGCCAAAGGGCGTTGCTTTTTTGAAAGCTCGCCGGCCACAACATGAAAAAAAATAAGCACAAAAACGAGGGAAGCCAATCGAAGCACCAGGCTATAAATATCAGTGGGCGGCTTTGAGATGTTTTCTTTTGGTTGTAGTCCAAAAAGGGGTTTTCCGTCGCCGTTGCGCACTACAATGGCTGCATTACTACCTGCCAAAATAAATCGGTCGCTTAGGCCTGGTATGCCCGGAAAATTGGTTTTTAAATATTTTGTTTCTACAAAATAGTTCCAGCGCAGGGGCACAAGCCCAATGATGATGACCTGTTGGCCGTCCAAAAAAAATGATTCCTTTACCAGTTCAAATTCGCCATTGGGGTATACTACAAAGTGCTTACCATCGGGCCGGTCAAAGTCCCGTGGTTGCGGCACCACCTGTTGGGTGTTCCAATATCGCAATTGCGGATTACTATACGAAGTTTGTGTATAAACAAATAATTTTGGCCTATCAGGGGTAAGCCACAATGTGTATTGATTGCCCAACCTGCCATTTGCAATGGCCTGTAATAATGCGCCGTCCGATGAAAATGCTTCTATTTCCTTTTCGTTGTTTACAATGTATTTTTCAAATTGCAGCTTAACCCGTGAGGGCGACGAAGTGTATGACCAATAATTAATAAATATAAACGAAAGTGTGTATAGCCAGGCTGCAGTAATAAGCAGGTAGCCGTTTTTGAAAGTGCTTTTTTGTAGGGTTTCTATCAAGTGGTTTTGTTTTTCTTAATGGCGTTCCACATGTCATCCATCTCCTGCAGGGTCATATTGGCCAGCATTTTTCCCTGTTGTTGGGCAACTGCTTCCATGGCCATAAAGCGCGTCATAAATTTTTTATTTGTCTTTTCCAATACGCCTTCGGCGTCAATTTGCAAAAATCGTGCGTAATTAATAAGGCTAAACAATACGTCGCCAAACTCTTCTTCAATATGTGCCTTATCATTGCTTTCTTCAGCCTCCTTTAGTTCAAGTAGCTCCTCTTCCACCTTTTTCCATACGTCTGCTTTGTTGTCCCACTCAAAGCCAACCTGCTTTGCTTTTTCCTGTATACGAATGGCTTTTACCACAGCGGGCAAGCCTTTGGGTACACCGCCTAACACGGTCTTCTTTCCTTCGCGCAATTTTAGTTGTTCCCAATTTTTCTTTACGTCATCTTCACTGGTAACTTTTACATCGCCATAAATATGGGGGTGCCGGTACACCAGTTTTTTACTTATTCCTTCCAATACATCACCTAGGGTAAACTGCCCCTGCTCCTCACCAATTTTTGCATAAAAAATAAGATGAAGCATTAAATCACCCAATTCTTCTTTAATTCCCTGCCAATCGTTATTGCTAATGGCGTCGGTCAACTCGTATGTCTCTTCTATAGTTAATGGCCTAAGGGTGTCAATGGTTTGTTTTTTATCCCACGGGCATTGTTGCCGTAACTCATCCATTATTTTAACCAATCCTAAAAAATTCTCTTCCAGTGTAGCCATAATTTTTGTTTTAAATAGTAAATATAACCTTCCGGTTAAGTCTGGCACCTTGCCATTAGGGTAAAAATGTAAAACAAAATAACTGTTGATGGAATACAATTGTTAAAAAAACAGTAGTGGCGTTACCATTTTGCCAATACAGCGCAAATTTAGCTGCCTATGTTTTTTCATTAACACATATGCGTTTATTTTTGACAGTTAATAAAGTTTAATGAAAATAATCCTGGTCATTTCCATAGTACTTGCATCAAGTTTAGGTGCCTCGTGCCAGTACTATTATTTAGATGTTGTTGGCACACGCCAAACCAACGAACAACATAAAAAACTGGCACAGACGGGGTTTAAAAAGGTAGTGGCCAGTAGCTTTGAAGGAAATAGTCAGCCATCTACCGATTTTAAGCTTGAACAAACCATTACTAATAACGGTACTGTAGTAGTTACCAATAGTGCTACCGTTAATTCGGGCGAAGCTTTTTTTACCAGTTACTTTACCAACAACCTGCTTGTAAAAACGGTTGATAGCAGCAACAATGCTATTAATAGTGTTTTATACAAGTACAATGATGGTGGAAATTTGGAGGCCACCACCGCCACCAACCGCGATTTTGATGGTACCTTAATATCCACAGAGCAACATGTTTGGAGCTATTACACCAACGGTAAGCCCGCACAAATGGTAAAAATTATTAACAACACCTATAGCCTTTTTATAAAATTTATATTAGATGAAGCAGGGAATGTAGGCGAAGAAAAATGGTTTAAAAACGATCGCCTTTCCGAAAACTGGTATTACTTTTTTAACAACGCTAACAACCTGACTGATATAGTACGTTACAATAGAAAGGCAAAGCAGATGCTGCCCGACTTTATGTTTGAATACGATGCAGCAGGTATGATAACCCAAATGATACAAACACAAAGCGTAAATGCCAACTATTTAATATGGCGTTATGTGTACAACCCTAACGGACTTAAACAAAGGGAAATTGTATTTAACAAACAAAAAGAGTTGCTTGGCAAAATAGAATACAACTACCAATAATTGCCATTGTGCAAATAGCCGGCCCTGCCTATTATATTTACGGTATATTAGTAAGGTTACCCAAATACTGCATTTGGCCACACTATTTAATATTTAAAAATTTGGGCTGTACGAGTTTAGTTTTTATAAAACTGTAAGCCTTTTGACCGAATACCTAAAAAAGGTATTATTTTATTTTTTCGTCGTTTCCCTTAAAGGGAAATACGTTTCCATATTTGGGCAAATAAAAATTTAAATCGCTAAAAACCAATACCACATTGCTTTGCAAGCTTACATATTTATCCCTTTAAGAGAAATTAGGTACGGGACAGCCCAATGTCCTTTTAGGGTATCAAAATAATTAACATAAAAAATAAATTACCTGCCGCTATCACAACATTTTTTTGAAAGGGCTCGTTTTAAAGCAAAACAGCAAGGAAATATTTACGATCAATTCAAAAATCATTACACTGGAAAACATTATGCATAGTGCAGGCTTTAATGTAATAGTTGGATCATTTGAAAAAAATGAAAATACTTATTACGCTACCATTACCTGCCCATTACAAAATAATAAAGAAAAAACAGGGCCAATCACTTATAAGGTGCTCCTTTCATCCCCAGGCAAATCAACCGTATCGTGTACAATAAAACAGGATGACAGCGGCTGTTGGATACCTGACAAACGTAGGGCAATTGACCCTTGGATAGCCGATAGTATTGGTCGTATTATTGAAGAAAAAATTTTGAAGAACAAGTAAAGCTACCTCCAAACCGGAGCCTGCTTTACACGGCGGTGCATTATAACCAACAATATTATTTATTGGCAAATAAATTTACAAACAAGGTTTCAGGCGTAAAATATACACTCATCGGCAATAACAGTTAAGCCTTTAAACACCTGTATAATGCGGGCTACTACCACAACATCGCGTTGGCAATAGGCAACTATCCGTTCAACGTCTTTTTGTATATAATAAACATCCTGCACCATACTGCCGTCAATATCGGTTTTACTGGTGGGCACCCCCAACACATTGGCCAGCAGGTTTAGCGATGTGTAGTTTTTATAGTCGCCAAACTTCCACCATTGCAGCGTATCCACCATATTAATTTCCCAGGGCTTTGCGCCGTGTAATTGAAATGACGGGGGAAGATCAATTTTATTTATAAGCATGCGTCGTGCTAAAAAAGGAATGTCGAACTCGCGAATGTTGTGACCTGCAAACTTAAAAGACCGGTTTTTTTCTGAAAAAAGCCGCACCAGTTCCAAAAAATTTATCAACACATCGTGCTCATCATCACTGTAAATACTCTTTATTTTCAGGCAGGTTTTTCCCCTTTTATCCACATAAAAAAAACCGGTAGAAATACATATTACTTTAGCAAATTCTGCAAAAATACCGGCCTTTTGCCGGTAGCTGTCGGGCATGGAAAAATTTTCTGGCACCGTTTTTGAAATTTTGTCTGAAAATAATTTTTGCCATTCCGGCGGTAACAAATCAAACGATGGCACCATAGGTACCGTTTCAATATCAATAAGTAACAAATCTAATAAAGAATTACTATGGGCTGACACTTTACTTTTTTTTAATTTTATAATCTTATAACAGGCTATTTAAACAACTATTATTATGAGCTACACACCACAAAATTCTGGAAATCCCACCTCGCCTACTACCTCACCCAAACGCGACGACCGAAAACTAATTTACGGTATTTTAATTGTTGCATTGTTAGGTACCTGGGCGTACATCATTTACGATAAAAATAAAACCAAGGAATCTATTTCGCAACTGCAAATGGAATATACTAATGTTGACAGTGCCCGTAATGTAATAGAACAGGAATATAACGATGCCCTGGCACGATTGGATACTGCTACCGGCAACAATACGGAGTTACAGGGCAGCCTGTCGGAGCGCCAGTCGGAGATCAACAATTTGAAAAAGCAGATTTCCAGTATTACCAGCAATAAAAATGCTACTGCTTCGGAATTGTCACAGGCCCGTAAACTAATTGGCCAGTTGAATGGTAAAATTGGCGAAATGGTGGCCGAAATTGACCGGCTAAAAGGAGAAAACCAGGTACTAAGCAGCACTAACCAGGATTTAAATACACAAAAAACACAGTTGACCACCGAAAAACAGCAGTTAGCTGAAAACCTTACTACCACAGAAGCAGCCAAAAGGCAAGTGGAAGATGTTGCCTCTACCCTTCATGCATCTAACATGAACATAACCCCGATTGATATAAAAAATAGTGGTAAAGAAAAACAAACAACCACAGCTAAAAGAGTAGATATGTTGCGTATTTCCTTTAATCTTGATGAAAACAGGGTTTCAACCAGCGGTACAAAGGAACTATTTGTATCGGTTATTGCGCCTAACGGCCAACCGGTAGTTATAGGTAGCAACAGTGGTACTTTTGATACACGCGAGGAAGGTAACAAACCCTACACAAGCAAAGTATTGGTACAATACGAGCAGGGTAAAAAAATGAATGTAAGCTTTGACTGGAAGCAGGATGGTAAGTACCAAACCGGCGAGTATAAAATTTATGTTTACCACAATGGTTATAAAATTGGCGAAGGTGTAAAAAATTTAAAGAAAGGCGGTTTGTTCGGATAATGTAAAAAGCAAATTTGTGTTCAAGGCTTTCATAGTGTAAAACTATGGAAGCTTTTTTTTAGAAATAAAAGGAATGACTATCATAATCAGGTTCTGATATTCTACTACCGGTCTTTATAGCTGTTTTTACCAGTCGTTGCCCTCGGGGCTAACGCCCCGCCAAAAAGTTTCGTCGGGCTGGCAGTTGCCCGGGCGCACTCTCATACCATTGGTAATTTTATTCAGCCTTTTTTATTATAGTTTTATATTCAGCTTTGAGTGTACCACGCGGCGGATAATGATTAGAAACGGTAGGAATAATTGAAAATATTTATTGTCATTGCCAATTGCACGTCAAAACAATTTATTTATAACAACGCCCTAAGCGACGCCCTGCCAGTATGTATAGTACGGGTTGAACCAGGTTTTCGGCCTTCATATTGAAAGCTAAGCTCAAGGTTATTACCAAGGCGCTTTACCAGGTCAATATTCCACAAATAGTTTTTTCCTGGCAACAAAGCATCCAGCATTATATAGCTAACGGTGCTATTGACCGCACCAGTGTAATCAATTTTGCTATAAGTAAATTTACCGTTAAGGCTTATACTGTTTGCAGCATTGTATTTGCTTTCAACAGTAAAGCTATTGTTAGTTGATGTTTCGCCACCGTTTAAGGGGCTGTTTTGTTTATGGTTATACTGGTAGCCGGTAACAAACCGTAAAGTGGTACCGCGGGTGTAGGTAAAACCAGGCTCGCTGACAACCGATTGTATATTATAATTTCGGTTGGCAAACGAGGGTGTTGCCAGCGAGTTATTGCCCAGCTTTTGCACCAATTCTATACCAAATTGCCGGGTAATGTTACACCTGCCCTTTATGCTCCAATCGTTTACCTGCCTGCTTTCAAAACCGTAGGTTAGCAGTGCCTTGTTATAATTGCGGCTATTACTAACATCTAAACCCCATTTTGAACTAAAACGATTAAACGAAACCGTATTGGCCATTGCGTTGTTAAGGGTAATAAGCGATGTATCGGCAATGCCGCCCTTAAACGGATTAAAAACAACCGACCCGGTATTTAAAACCTTTTTGGCTACCTGTAGCGTAGACTGAAGATTGAACCTTCCCAATACATTGGCCCATTTTTTATTTCGATATTGGGCCAGCAGGTTTTTTGGGCTAAGCGTTAACGAGTAATTGAGTTGCGTATAATTGGCCTTTACAAATTGGTTGGTAGGTGTAAACACCCGTATATATTTTGCCTGGTCCTGAAAAACCGCCGTTTCAAATTCGTTGATCTGTGGTATACCATCGCCATTATAATCATTCCAGGCAAATTCGCCCCTGCCAGCCGGCACTTCTATATACGAAAAGTCCCGCCGTTGCTCCTGCCCCGAACCCATTTCGTACAACACATTACCAGTTACAAAACCCTTCCATTCGTTAATAGCATACTCAGCACGGCCCAGTAAACTGTTTTCGGGGGTAAGGTTAATAAACTGTGTATTTTTTATGTTTAATAGGCGGTATGTAATATTGGTTCTAAGCTGGTGGTGGCTATTGCCTAAAAATTCGGCCGACAGTGTAAAGTTCTGACTTTGGTCCGCGGCCAATAACTGCTTACCAACAGGCAATTGGTTTTTGCGGGTAAAATAGCTTAGGCTAAAGCGGTTATCTTTTAGCTGGTTGGATTTAATAAATGCCGAAAAGTTAGTAAACGCAAAACTTAAGGGGCTAATAGTATCGGTTAATTTATTGCGTACCTCGTTGTGTTCAATAAAAAAATTTGAACCAAACGTAAAGCCGTTTAATTTCTCAAAGGTTTTAGAAAAGTCAATAGAGGGTCGTAAAAAAAATCCTTCACTGGTAGCAGCGTTACTATTGGTAAGTGAAAATACATTGTTTACCAGCCAGCCCTGTATGTTTTGTTTGTGATCTATTTCGTGCCTGGCACCTTTAAAATTGTCGCTACGCAGGTAACTGGTAAAGCGGTATTGAACGTAGTTTTGCCTTTTGTCGGCCAGTTTTAGCGTAAGGCTGGGTAGTTGTTCGGTGGCAGCAACCGGCAGGTAATCGAGGCCCCAGTTCCGGTAAAATTCTACCGCCCGTAACCGTTCCAAAGGCCGAAAATTTTTGTGCACATATTCGTACCCTGCATTGGTTTGTAAAGCTAAAGCTGACTTACCGCCTACATTAATGTTGTTGGTATAGTTAACTTTTGCAGCAAGGCCCTTATTATCGGCTTTATCGTTTATCGAAAACGTGTTCGCATCGTAGTTACTACTGGCCACTTCAGTTGTTAACAGGCTCTCGTCCCCAATTTTATACGAAGCGCTTATTGATAATACCTGTAGTTTTTTGGGCGTAACCAAAAAAGTGGCAGGTTCAAAATTGCCCTGCGGCATATTATTAACCGGCCTTATCCATTTATATACTTTGCCATTGGCTGCATTAAAATCGTTTATATAGTTGCCCCGGCCAAAACCAACTTCAATAAAGCCCAGGGCATATTTTGCGCGGTCCTTATCCGTACTAAAAACATATATGGAGTCGGTGGTGCCATTATAAGCCGTATCAATCCGCGCATATAATATTTTGCCCACGTCAAAACTATCCAATACGGCCGATGGGTAAAAAGCTTTATTAACGCTATCGCCAATAGCATTTAAAAATTGTTTCTGCCGGTTATCGAGCGATTGGTTGATAGGCGAATTTTTTGCATCGCTGTTGTTATAGGCCGAAACGGTAACAGCAAGCCGTTTGTTGATTACGGTTTCGTTGCTTGCAAATAATAATGCGTTAAGATAGTTACGGTCGGCATATTCAAACTCTACCTGTATGCGGCTATCTTTTGTGACCATGCGGCGAGGGGTAAACGATATTTCGGCGGTGTTGTAGTTGATCACATAATCCTGGTCTTCGCCACGTTGCAATACCTGCCCATCAATAAACACCCTTTCGGTAGCGGCAAGCACAATAAAAAAAAACTCGTTGTTGGCACCCTGTAAACGGTAAGGCCCCTGGTTGCCCTCTAACCCCTGAAAAATATTGCGGGTAAACTTACCTTTTGCCACAGCACCACTAATTATTGTTTTATTAATTAATGTTGGCCCCTGTTTGGAAGTGGTGCTGTAGGATATGCCCTGGGCCCGTTTGTAAAAATTTAAAAAGTACGACTGGTTTTGCCTTATATCAATATCGCCCAGATTAGCTTCCCATCCATTTTTTTTAAATTGAAGCCACACCCTGTCAAATTCGTTTAGCTGCTGGGTAGTTCCATCGGGTTGTATGGGTATATTATTGTCGGTAATGGCTGCAGCCACCTGTATACTATCGCCTAACAACCCATTTAGTTGAAGATTAAACTGGGAGTTTACCACCACATCCTGGTTATTGCCAAAACTAAGTGCCCGTGCAAAACTTCCATTATAATTCATAGTACCAAAATCAAAAAGGCCAGCTACGTTGCCCGGATTTCCATTTCGGTTAAATATAAAGGGTGCTGCTTTAAAATTATTTACTATACTATCGTAAGTGTAGCGGCGTGCTGTGGCATTTAGCCGGTAAGGAAAAACACGGTACATTATGTGTACACTATCCATTGGGGGCTGTTTTTTCCAGCTAAGAACAGCATTTATAAGGTCGATATGGTAATAAGTGGTGTCAACTTCTTTAATAAAAAAGGTAAGCGGAACAATACTAAAACTGTCTAACCGCTGGCTTACCTGCACAGCAATTATTTTGCTTCGCAGGTTGCTTGGGTTATAAGGTTGCGCAAAGCCCTTATTAGTAAACGCCACACAACACGCCAACACCAATATATTTTTTGCTAAGGTCAAACACAAACTTATCTATGTAAAATTAAACCAAATAGGCGCTGCTGTTTTTAATGCATGTGACAAATATAGGATGGTTTTGGCTGCATGACCGTTTTACACACTTACCACCACTTGTATAACTGCCGCTTTGTAAACTTATTGGCTTTACTGCCTAAGCCACGGCAAATTACCTTGCAAAAACACGGGCTATAACTATTGCAAACACTATATAAAATAATTAACCCCTGATGTTATCAGGGGTTAATTGTTGAGTACAAATGACAGTATATATTAAATTTTAAAAAGTGGCGAGAAGCCTTGTAGCTGGTTTTGTAAAAGCGAAAAAGCATTTTGAGTATTAGTAAAAAGCGGGTACTATAAAAATACTTAAATGGCTATTTGCTTTTCAACCATCATTTTACGCATATTTATTAAACCGTACCGCATACGGCCTAAAGCGGTGTTGATGCTACAGTTGGTCATTTCGGCAATTTCTTTAAAGCTTAAATCGGCGTAATGCCTTAACACAATCACTTCGCGCTGCTCCTCGGGCAACATATCAAGCAATCGGCGAACCCTGTCGTGGCTTTGGCCTTTCATCATACCTGTTTCAGGGCTGTCTTCACTATGGTTGAGGGTTTCAAAAATGTCACGATCATCGCTGGTTTTAATTGAAGGGCTACGTTTTATTTTTCTAAAATAATCTACACACAAGTTGTGCGAAATGCGCAACGCCCATGGCAAAAACTTACCTTCTTCGGTGTACTTGTTGTTTCGGATAGTGTCTATCACCTTAATAAACACATCTTGAAAAAGATCTTCGGCCAGGTACTTATCTTTTACCAAAAACAAAATAGATGAATAAATTTTGTCTTTGAAACGATTAATAAGTACTTCAAGAGCCTGTCCGTTTCCTTGTTGAAAAAACTGAACTAGTTGTGTGTCAGTTGCCTGGGTAATTGTTTTCATAAAATCCGCGATTGATTGGTTAGGATAGGTGGATAATTTGTTTAGAATACATGGATACTTTTTTACGTAAATAACCTTCCATTTTTGGAAAAAACCCTTGAATTTGTTTTCCGGAAAAACTTGTTTCCAAGCCGTGTCTTTTTCTCAATTTTGGACGCTTGCTATTTACATGTTGTAAAGTTGTAACATTCATTTCACAGACGGTGCCTTATATGGGTACAACCATACCCGTAAAAGGCATTGTTATTTTTAAATTTAATCGTGCCAATTTTTAAGCAAAAAAAAATTAAAATGGAAAGTGTCTTCTAATAAAAAAAATAAAACATTGTTGCAACCCTTACCAGTGAGGCATTACAGAGGTTTTATCCAAAACATATAAGTAATATTTATAGGGGGTTTTAACGATACACTTATAGGGAGAATTATAAGATTTTAAGGCACTTTTAACTTTTATACCTTTTTGGCGTATTGGCCCAAAAAATTTTGGGGAAAATTCAGCCCGGTACTTTCGACCTTATTTTGGTTATTATACCCACCCGGCACGGGCAGTTGGTGTTACAGAAAGGCTGGCAAAATCGCCTGCGAGAAATTTATAGTACGCCGTTATAGCAATCATACCGGCGTTGTCGGTACAATATTCAAATTTGGGAATAAAGGTTTGCCAGCCGTGCGCCATACCGGTTAATACAAGGGTGTTTCGCAAACCGCTGTTAGCGCTAACGCCGCCAGCAATGCAAACCTGCTTAATACCCGTTTGGTCAACTGCCTTTATTAACTTATTAATTAAAATAGAAATAATCCGGCTTTGAATAGAGGCACAGATATCAGCCATGTTTTTTTCAATAAAACTGCTGTCTTTGCCTGTTTCATTTTTTAAGAAATAAAGAATGGACGTTTTAAGCCCGCTAAAACTAAAATTGAGGCCAGGTATCCTGGGTTCGGGAAACGCAAACCGGTGCTCATTTCCATCCCTGGCATACTTATCAATCAATGGCCCTCCAGGGTACGGCAAACCAAGTAATTTTGCGCTTTTATCAAAAGCTTCGCCTGCTGCATCGTCAATGGTTTGCCCTATTACTGTAAGCTGGTAAGGGCTGTTACAAACCACAATTTGTGTATGTCCACCGCTTACAGTAAGGCATAAAAAAGGAAAAGTTGGCTTTGGATCGTCAATTAAATTAGCCAGCACGTGGGCCTGCATATGGTGCACCGTTAGCAATGGCTTATCAAACGCCAGCGCCATCGATTTTGCAAACTGTGCGCCCACCAGCAAACTTCCTATAAGCCCTGGTGCCTGCGTAAAGGCAAATGCATTTACCTGCTCAAGGGTAATACCTGCTTTTGCCAACGCAGCATCAACCACCGGTACAATATGTTGAATATGGGCGCGGCTGGCCAGTTCGGGTACTACCCCGCCATACTGCCCGTGAATTTTTTGCGTTGCCACAAAGTTAGAAAGCATGTTGCCATCGCAACAAACGGCCGCACTGGTATCGTCGCACGATGATTCTATTGCAAGTATATAAATCATAAACCCAACAGATCAATTAAGGGTAAGTAAAAACGCCGTAAAATATGCCACGCTCAAGGCCTGCAGGTCACTTCATACGTATAGCCACAACGGGGTCTAACCGTGCCGCAGTAGTAGCCGGTATTATACCCGATAAAACACCCACCACTACGCAAATCCCAATCGCCAGCGATAGTGTTTCAACAGAGATATTGATCGGGAAAGGCAGAAAAGCACTCAACGCTTTTGTCAATAAAAACACCAGCAATAGTCCTATTAATCCGCCTACAAGGCACAAAAACGAACTCTCCAGCAAAAATTCGGTAAGTATAGTAGAGCTTTTTGCACCAATGGCTTTTTTCAATCCTATTTGGCTGGTACGCTCCCTAACGGTTACAAACATAATATTGGCCACGCCAAAGGCGCCCACAATTAACGACAATACTGCTATGGCCCATCCACCAAGATTGACCGAGCCAAATACGCTATCCATTTGTTTGCTGAACATATTTATGTCGTTCAACGCAAAATCATCTTCATCGCGGGGGCCAAGCCTGTGTAACGACCGCATAATACCCCGCAGTTCATCAACAAGTGCATCTGACGAAACACCCTGCCTTCCTTTTACCATAATTAATGGGCTATTAAATTCAACCACTACAAGGCTTGCTAACATTTTATAAGGAAGCACTATTGCTTCATCAAACTGCCAGGCGCCCGCAAAACTGGTTCCCTGCTTTTTTATTACCCCGATTACAGTAAAATTCTTGCCCTTGTATTTAACTTCTTTACCCACTGCATTCTCCGGATTGCCAAACAGGTTTTCGGCGTTGGTAAAACCCATTACTGTTACCGGAGCCCCCTGGTTAAACTCACTTTCGCTAATGTACCGGCCATATTGCACCGGCACTGTTACAATTTGGCTAAACCCACCGGTTACCCCAAAACTTTGGGCACCATCTACTACAAGGTCGTTGTGTTCAAGATTACTTTGGGTGCGAATAGTATATGCCGACGCATCGCTTAATTGCGAACGCATCGATATATTGTTCATTTCTCTAAAAGTAGGGTAAGGCCTTTTCACATATTTCCACCAGGGAAAGCTTCCCGGATCGCCACCATATTGCCACTTATCTACATAAATAGTATTGCTACCAAGACTTTTTATGTCGGCCTGCACTTTTGACTTTAAGCTTTCTATGGTTGCCAGTACCCCAATAATGCAAAAAATACCTATGGTAATTCCAAACAGCGATAAAAAGGTACGTAGTTTATTGTTTTTCAATTCTTCCAATGCCATCTTAAAACTGTTCCAAACAATACTTAGGGTAGTGAACATGTTTCAAAAATAAAAAACTATTTACATTACAAGCCAACTATCATATCTATAATCGAAAAAAATTTCTTAAAAGGCAACTATGGCCATATTAACGGCCATTGAACCACAAGAGGGTGTAGGCAAAAAGTTACTTTGCCCGGCGGATAAGGGTAATTTTTGAGAAGATTTAAAGACTGAATTTTATTATGGACATTCCTGCTTTAGAACTTTAGCGTGTAATGTTATGGATTGCAAAATATTAGGTACCAGTTGATATTTACTCACGTTCGTTAGTTATTTTTGCACCGATTATTAAATACAAAATTGTATATATGACCTTTAAACAAATGTTTACCTCTTCCATAGGCAAAAAATTTGTAATGGCGCTCACGGGCATCTTTCTTATTAGTTTTTTAGTAGTACATGTTGGCTTAAATGCAACGATATGGGCCAACGACAATGGCGAAATGTTTAATGCCGGAGCGCATTTTATGGGTTCTACGATAGTAGTTAGGATTATGGAAGTGGGGCTTTTTGGCGGCATCATACTTCACCTTGCGCAAGGGTACCTTTTAACACTTGAAAACCAAAAGAAACGAGCTGTAAAATATGCCGTCAATTATGGTAACCGAGGTAGCAAATGGTATAGCAGAAGCATGGGTTTACTGGGAACATTATTATTGTTGTTCCTGATTATGCACATGTACCATTTCTGGATTCCCTCAAGGTTTGGTGGTATAGGCAATGTTACCCCATTAAGCGAAGTAGCATACGTAGGCATGACAAAGCCTTATCATAACTTATTTGCCGAAATGGTCAATGTTTTTCAAAATCCTGTTGTGGTGGTTTTATATGTTGCTGGTTGCATATCGTTGGCTTACCATCTTTTACATGGCTTTCAAAGTGCGTTTAGAACTGTTGGTGTTAGCAATAAAAAATACTTAGGTTTATTAAAGGCCACAGGTGTTGGTTTTTCGTTGATTGTTACAGCAGCCTTTGCCATGATGCCCGTTAGTATGTATTTGGGCTGGATAACCTACGCACCAGCAGGTGGATAGGTACAGGATAATTGACTGTTTTTGCAATATTTTATAAACAAAGTTTTTAGGACACAGGTCAATACAGCTAGCTTTGAAACAATATGCCTTGCACAACCGTTTTATAATTAAGTAGATGAAGCCAAATTTAACGGGGTTCATATCACTTTTCTATTTACGCTCTATTTCATAATAACCATAGTAAGCTAAATTTTTATAACGCTAATTTTTTAAGATATGCTAGATGCAAAAATACCATCGGGTGACATGGAAAAAAAGTGGACACACTATAAAGACCATTGTAAACTGGTGAACCCGGCCAACAAGCGAAAAATGGAGATCATAGTAGTGGGAACAGGTTTGGCAGGCGCTTCTGCCGCAGCTTCGCTTGGCGAGATGGGTTATAAAGTAAAAGCATTTTGTTTTCAGGATAGTCCCCGCCGTGCACACAGTATTGCAGCACAGGGTGGCATCAATGCTGCCAAAAACTATCAAAACGATGGTGACAGCGTGTTTAGGTTATTTTACGATACCATTAAGGGTGGCGACTACCGCAGCCGCGAAGGCAATGTACACCGTTTGGCCGAAGTTAGTACCAGCATTATAGACCAGTGTGTTGCACAAGGGGTTCCCTTTGCCCGCGAATATGGTGGATTGCTAAGCAACCGCTCGTTTGGTGGCACACAGGTACAACGTACGTTTTATGCAGCAGGCCAAACCGGTCAGCAATTACTTATAGGAGCCTACCAGGCATTGGAGCGGCAGGTGGCCCTCGGCAATGTAAAAATGTATGCCCGCCACGAAATGCACGATATTGTAACCATTGATGGTAAGGCACGTGGTATTATAGCCCGTAACCTTGTTAACGGACAATTGGAAAGGCATGCAGGCCACGCAGTATTGTTATGCACCGGTGGTTATGGTAATGTATTTTATCTATCAACCAATGCTATGGGCAGCAATGTTACTGCCGCATGGAAGGCCCACAGAAAAGGCGCCTTTTTTGCCAACCCTTGTTTTACGCAAATACATCCTACCTGTATTCCGGTTAGTGGCGACCACCAAAGTAAACTTACGCTTATGAGCGAAAGCTTGCGTAACGATGGCCGCATATGGGTACCTAAAAAACAAAACGATACGCGCAAGGCCAACGATATACCCGAAGAAGAACGAGATTATTATTTGGAAAGAAGATACCCCGCCTTTGGAAACCTTGTACCACGCGATGTGGCCTCAAGGGCAGCCAAAGAAAGGTGCGATGCAGGACACGGTGTGGGTACCAGCCGCCAGGCGGTATATCTTGATTATGCTGCAGCTATTGAGCGATATGGTAACATTGAAGCAGGTAAAAAAGATATGCACAATGTTGACAATGCTACGATAGTAAGCATGGGCAAAGAAGTAGTAAAGGAAAAGTACGGTAACCTGTTTGACATGTATGAAAAAATTACCGGCGAAAACCCTTACGAGTTGCCAATGCGTATTTTTCCGGCAGTACATTACACCATGGGAGGCCTTTGGGTAGATTACGAGCTGCAAACCAACGTTACCGGTTTATATGCCCTGGGCGAATGTAACTTTAGCGATCATGGTGCTAACAGGTTAGGTGCATCGGCACTTATGCAAGGCCTTGCCGATGGATATTTTGTAGCTCCCTATACAGTGGGAAACTACCTGGCCGATGATATAAGGACTGCATTACCATCAACCGATCATGAAGCCTTTATTACTACCGAAAAAGAAGTAGAAGAAAGGATTAAGCAATTGAAAAACATCAACGGTACAAAAACAGTTGAAAGCTTTCACAAGCGCCTTGGTAAAATAATCTGGGATAAATGTGGCATGGCCCGCGATGAGCAGGGATTGAAACATGCCATTGAAGATTTGAAGCAACTGAAACAGGAATTTTATAGTGACCTGAGAATTCCCGGCGAAATTGATGAAATGAACTCCGAACTGGATAAAGCAACCCGTGTGGCCGACTTTATAGAGTTAGGAGAATTAATGTGCCTTGATGCTTTAAGCAGAAACGAAAGTTGTGGTGGTCATTTTAGGGAAGAATACCAGACTGAAGAAGGCGAAGCACTGCGTGACGATGCAAATTATATGTATGTTGCAGCCTGGCAATACCAGGGCGATCATAACTGGCAATTACATAAAGAGCCCTTGGAATACGAAGTAGTAAAGCCAACACAACGAAGCTATAAGTAAACGGAAAGGTGATTTGATTACAAAGAAAAACAGGTGAATAGATGGAACATTACAATATGAATTTGACGCTGAAAGTTTGGCGTCAAAAAAACAATAAGAGCAAGGGCAACTTCGAAACGCATAAAGTGAATGACATTTCAAGCGAAATGTCGTTTCTTGAAATGTTTGATGTATTGAACGAGGAACTTGTTGCCACTGGCAAATCCCCTATTGCATTTGACCATGATTGCCGCGAAGGTATTTGCGGTTCATGCTCCATGTATATTAATGGTAAACCGCACGGTCCGTGGGAAGGAACCACTACCTGCCAATTACACATGCGTGCTTTTAAAAATGGCGACACCATTGTGGTTGAGCCATGGAGAGCCAACGCCTTCCCCGTAATAAAAGACCTTATTGTAGATCGCTCAGCCTTTGACAGAATAATACAGGCTGGTGGATTTATAAGCGTTAATACAGGTAATGCAGTGGACGGCAATTCCATACCTATTGACAAATACGACGCCGACCGTGCATTTTACGCGGCAGCTTGTATAGGTTGCGGAGCTTGTGTAGCAGCCTGCAAAAACAGCAGCGCTATGCTTTTTGTATCGGCTAAAGTATCACATCTTGCGTTATTACCGCAGGGTGGCCCCGAAAAGAATTCAAGGGCTATTAACATGGTATCGCAAATGGACCGCGAAGGTTTTGGCAGTTGTACCAACACAGGTGCCTGCGAAGCTACCTGCCCCAAAGAAATATCGATGACCAATATCGCCCGGTTAAATTACGAATACCTTGGCGCCTCATTGGTAGAAGAAGAAAGATAATCAACGCACGATTATAAAAAAGGTCATTCAATGAAGATTGGATGACCTTTTTTATAAATATAGAATGACGTACACTATACCTGCCGATACATGCCATGGCCATGTTCATTTAAAAGTAGCCGATGTTAACAGGCCACTAGCCTTTTACCGCTACCTGTTGGGCTTTACCATTACAAAACGGTATGGATGCGAGGCCGTTTTTTTGGCGGCCGGTAATTACCACCACCATAATGGTTTAAATACATGGGAAAGTAAAAATGCTCCTCCGTTCCTTTTGTTCAGCACCGGGCTTTACCATTATGCCATTTTGTATAGCACCCGAAAAAAACTTGCAAAGGCGTATCAACAATTACTGCCGGGCGGCTATCTAATAACGGTTTGGCCAACCACGGTGTTTCGAAGGCTATTTATGTAAACGACCCCGACGGTAACGGTATTGAATTATATAGGGACAAACCGCGGGAAAACTGGCCAATAGACAATAATGAACCCATGCAAATAATAACTAAACGGCTACATGTTGACGCTGTTTTAAAAGCGAGGGAACAACCTGGTGAATAATGGTAAGCAATGGTAGTGGAAGCAAGGTCATAAAGCGGTATGTAAAAAAGGTTTGAGCGTTATCTCCACATCAATAAACATTACCGATAAAAAAGTAATGGCATCTTTTAAAATCCGGCTAATTTAGTGCCTTGGTTTTAAAGTGTTATAAAACGCAGGTTTGCCACTTACGGGTAAACAGATTAATCTTAAAAGGTAAAAAAGTATAAATGAAAAAAGCGGGTATTTTGGGTGGTGGGCAGTTGGGACGAATGCTATTGCAACAGGCGGCCAATTATGCGGTAGAGACCTACGTTATGGAAAACGATGAATTGTGTCCTTCGGCGCATTTGTGCCACCATTTTGTAAAGGGCGATATACAGGCGTATGACGATGTTTATAATTTTGGAAAAGGGCTGGACCTGCTTACTATAGAAATTGAAAGCGTAAATGTGGAGGCCATTGAGCGGCTTGAGCAGGAAGGTGTAAAAGTTTTTCCTTCGGCGCAAGCCATAAAAACCATTAAAAATAAAATATTACAAAAGCAGTTTTATAAACAAAACGAAATACCCTCTGCCCCCTTCACCATTACTAATAATAAGGCCGAATTAAAGCAACAACATGAATTTTTACCTGCTGTACACAAATTAGCCATGGGTGGTTACGATGGCCGGGGTGTACAACTTATAAACAATGTAAGCGAAATTGACAATGGTTTTGATGAACCGGCGGTTTTGGAAAAAATGGTAAAAATTCAAAAGGAAATAGCCATTATTGTAGCCATGAATGCCGTGGGGCAAACGGCCATTTACCCACCTTCGGAAATGTTAGTTGACCCGCTGTTAAACCTGTTAGACTTTCAGTTAAGCCCTGCCTACATTACCAAAAACACCCTTTGGAAATGCGAAGCAATAGCTTTAAAAGTGGTTAAGTCGCTGGGCAGTGCAGGCATATTTGCAGTAGAATTGTTTGTAGATATCAACGGTGAAGTATTGGTAAACGAAACCGCCCCACGGGTGCACAACAGCGGTCATCATACTATTGAAGCAAACTTTTGTAGCCAGTTCGATATGTTGTGGAGGGTAATGCTTGATTACCCGCTGGGAAATACCGCGGCAATTCTACCATCGGCCATTATTAATATTGTAGGGGCGCCCGGCCAAACAGGAAATGCAGTGTACAATGGACTTACCGAAGTGCTAACACTTGACAATGTGTTTGTTCATCTTTATGGAAAAAAACAAACCAAACCCGGCCGTAAAATGGGCCACGTAACTATTGTAAGCAACGAAAAACAGGAACTGATACACCAGGCCAACCGTATAAAACATACCCTGAAGGTAATTAGTGAGTAATTGTTAGATGGCAGGGGTTTTAGTTGATAATGGTGCAAACTTTGCCAAACGTTTATATTAATTTATAACCGTTGTGTTAGGTAAAACAAAAGTTGTTAGTGACGTATTTTTTACGATCAGGGCACTACCGGTGTAAATCGTCCACATTGCAATTGCCATCATCAAACAAAAAAACCATCCAGATGTCAACACCACAAATAGGTATTATTATGGGCAGCGATAGCGATATGAACGTTATGCAGGCAGCAGCCGACATAGCCAAACAGTTTGACGTGCCTTTTGAAGTTACGGTGGTGTCGGCACACCGCACCCCTCTGCGTATGGTTGACTATGCCACTAAGGCAAAGCAACGGGGGCTACAAGTAATTATTGCCGGGGCCGGCGGCGCTGCACACCTACCCGGTATGATAGCCGCCATTACTACCCTGCCGGTAATTGGGGTACCGATTAAATCGTCTAACAGCCTTGATGGCTGGGATTCTATTCTTTCAATTTTGCAAATGCCCAACGGCGTACCCGTGGCCACGGTAGCGTTGAATGCCAGTAAAAATGCGGGCCTGTTAGCCGTACAAATCCTCGCTTTACAAAACGAGGTGTTGGCTTTAAAAATGGATGAATATAAAATTGAAATGCAGGAAAGTGTTCTTGAAAAAGTGAAGGGCCTTAAAGATCTTGGATGGCCCAACGGTTTCGATCAATAGAATGGCTTTTTGCCCTATCCTTCATTCATCTTTCAATATTCCAATGTCTTTTACCAATTGCTCCATGTCCAATTGTAAAAGGCCATTATAAATTCCCCGTAACTTTTTGTTTTCATCAACCAGCAAAATAGGTTCGGTATGTAAAAATTCGGTACTGTGTTTGGTAAAACCAAGGTCTTCCGCAGTAAAGTACTACCGGCGTGCCAGGTTGTATATCTCGCTTTTATTACCACTTAAAAAGTGTCAGTTGGCCAAGGTTATTTGGTTGGTACCGGCATGCTGCTTCCGTCGTGCTACATTATCTATGCATGATGTTACGCTATATGATAGCATCGCTTTTTGTTAACTTTTTTGCAATGCTTAGTTTGGTCCGTTGTAGCAGCAATTTCACCGCTTTTGCCGACATATTTATTATTTGCGTTACCTCCTGCTGTGGCCGGTCTTCTATTTTAGTTAGAATGATAGCAGTTTTTTGATTATCGGGCAGTGCATCAATAATGCCAGGCAATAGCTGAAAGCTTTCCTTATTTTCGGCATCAATAACGGGATGGTCAACAGTAACAACCCCGTTATGTGGCTGGCTGATAATGGCATTAAATAATCGGGTTAAAAAGCCCAACCGCTTTTTTAAATGCTTTGCCTTTATAAAATCGGGGCATTGGTTAACCGCCATGCAATAAATCAATGTTTTAAGCTGGCCACCTGCTGGTTGTATTGGTGGTAATGCTGGTACACTTTATAAATACTTCCTGCGTTACATCCCGCGCATCGTGCGGGTTTAATACATAATGCAGGCATAGGTTATACACCAGTTTGCTGTACTGATGGTACACCTGTTGAAACTGCAGATTGCCAAACAGGTAACTTAGATCGTTTTAAAGGTTATAAATTTATACGATAAGGTTTTAAATTGACTATGAACCTGTGCCATGACCGAATAAATTGTGTGGGAAGTTATATTGATGTGGCCGCTAATGATAGTTGAATATTGTTATTGAAAGTAAAAGTGAGGCCTTTTTATAGTTACATAGACCGCTACAACAATAATAAAAAGTGTTACTGCTGCCCGTTCAACAAAAGCACAAAAGCCAACATCTACAAAAATTACCCGCAATAAAAACTTGCGGTGGGGGCAATAATCTATTTCTTTACAACTATGAATTTTTTAGAGGTAAAGGGGCTCACAAAGCAATTGCAACAAAATGAAGTGGTAAGTAATATTAGTTTTGAATTAATCCAATTTAAAAAACTGGCGATAGCCGGCGAAACAGGTTCGGGCAAAAGCACCTTGCTTAAAATGATTGCCGGGCTGGTGCAGCCTACCAGCGGCAAGGTTTTTTTTGAAGGAGAAAAGGTAGCAGGACCCGAAGATAAATTGCTGCCGGGGCATAAGGGCATCGCCTACCTGTCGCAATATTTTGAGCTGCGCAACAACTACCGCGTAGAGGAATTGCTTGAATATGCCAGCCAATGGCCTGATGCCGATGCAAGGGATATATTTGATATTTGCCAGATAAGCCACCTGCTTAAACGCCGCACCGACCAACTATCGGGCGGCGAAAAACAACGGATAGCCGCGGCAAGGTTACTGGTAAGTTCGCCCAAATTGCTGATATTAGATGAACCGTATTCGAACCTTGACATGGCACACAAAAACACCCTTAAACAGGTAATTGACCAAGTGGCCGGCCGACTTAACATTACCTGCCTGTTAACCAGCCACGACCCCACGGATGTATTAAGTTGGGCCGATACTATTTTAGTGCTGCAAAATGGAATCATAGCTGACACCGGTACACCACAGCAATTGTATTTAATGCCAGCCACCGAATATATAGCAGGTCTTTTTGGCAAATATAATCATCTTCCGCCTGCATTGTTACACCAGTTAGATAGCCTAAATACCTTGTCACTGAACGATTTGCCGCTAATTATCCGACCCGAAGGTTTGATGATAACCTCGGACCCTACCAACGGAGTAAGAGGGAAAGTTACTGAAGTGCAATACATGGGTAGCCATTTGCTGGTACAGGTAATGGCCCATGGACAATACTTTTGGGTAATGACCAATCAACTACACTGGCAGCTACATCAGGATGCCTATCTTTTATTAAAGGCTGGTGTTGCTAATTGATTAACGATAAGAAGTATGATTTAATCAAAGCATGATAGCTGTTGTGGGGGTAGAAAAATAAAACCAACCCCGGATATGTTAAACCGGGGGCGGTCATTCCATTTCGCCTGCATATTAATATGAAAGGAGATATTAATTACCTTTTACCAAAAAAATAAGAAACTGCTACCCGTGCTGCAAATGGAGTAACCGGGCGTAAAACAAATTTCTTCTACCGGTTGCGCTTCATTTTTAAGACGGGTAAGGGTGGTAAACTGGGTTTCCTTCCAACGGGTGTTTAATACGTTGTTTACAAAAAGCATTACCTCAAAGGTTGGCTTTACCAGGCCCAGGGTTGCATCGGTAATCATGTAGCCTTCTGCTACAATACTATTGTCTTCGTTTCCCGGCCGGTCGGCCAGGTAGCGATAGCGCAGGCTTGCACTCCATCCCTTTAGATGTTGGTAGGTAATGCCGCCGCTACTGGTTAGGGTTGGTGCAAGTGGTACAAAATCTTCGCCCTTTTGCTCGTCAATAACACGGGCATGCGCATAGTTTACATCCACATCCAGGTACAAATGTTTAATGGGTTGGTACCGGCCCGAGAAATCGATGCCCAACCGGCGGGTTTTGCCGCTAAATTCCACAAAGCCGCCATCGCCGCTGTACACAAACTCCTGCTGCAGGTAATTGTACCATGCAGCAACGTTTACTACCATGTTTTTAAATAGTTTAATTATGGTGCCCACATCCATACCCGGCAAGGCTGGTAACACACTGTTGCCGTTTTGCACTACTGCTGCCCGCGCATCGTTGCTTTAATAACCGCAGCCGGCCGACACATAAACCTGTGCTTTATTACCAGCATTGTAATACACATTTATTTTAGGGCTAAAGGTGCCGGCCATGGCGCCAAATACACCTATGGCCGGCAACGTACTGTCGCTACCAAGGCCAGGCGTTCCACTCGTCCTTTGGGCAGCGACCGACCACTCATATTCATTTTTTTAAACAAAAAAATACCTGGGTGGGAGAAAAGCTGGTGAAGGGGAAAATTGCGAAGATCGTTGGCTTACTATTGGGCAAAATTGTGTTTTCATTTTTACACCCGACCTGAAAAAACCTGTGGTTGCAACTACATGCAACCGGCACCTTCATGTTTTCCGTAGCGGCCTGCATATGGCTTTTATTGCTTTGATCGCTGGTTTCGGCCACCAGTAGCTGCAGGCGATCGCCGCCAAACTTTGCATGCACGTTTAACAAATGTTCAATATTATTAAACTCATGCGCCCACCATTTATTTATAACCGGTACAATTGGCTGCAGCAACGCCAAAGTGTATAAAAGCAAAAAATAATATGCAATGGTTTGTTTTAAATGCAACTGAGTATTATTAATTACGGGTAAAAAGTTAAAACGGATTTAACAACATAGCCAGGGTAATGATCATAAAAAATGAAACCATTACATTTACGGGCGTTTGAGGCATTTTAGCACAGGCTTACAATGATAAAGTATTTAACAACAGATGTAAATAAAACGATCTGTCAGTAATATTTTTGCAGACCGGCCTGCTTTGTCAATTTTGACTTTACATGCCAAAAACACCCTTTTGTGTTTATACAATAGACCAACTTGTTTAAATAAACAACGTATTTATTTAATAATTAATTGACTGACCGGCTTTGCAAAACGAACCAATTTTAAAACAGCCGCTACATTTTAGCAGTTTACCAGCCTATTGCAACTTTGTTAGCACAAAACATTTGAACGACTTTGTTATAAGCCAAATAACATTAAGCAAAGCCATGCAATTGCCTGTAAGCACTTTTTTTACCCAGTTAAAAGAAGAGGCACTTTTTGAACTTGCCCTAACGGCCACACTGCCGTTGTTGCAACACCTGGCACATAATAAAGCTGATGGGTATGTAAACAACCTGGTTGAAGAAAGCAGAAAATATTATGTTACTTTTTTAGGCGTGTATGAGTTTAGTGCGCCTGATATTTCGCAGATGCTTTACATACAAAAAAAAGGCTTAACGGATCTACTTCCAAAATATACCAGCAGTGTAACGTTATTGATTTCAATTATTGGAGAGCTAGACATATTATTTGCTACTATTGAAGACACCATAACAAAGAAAGTGTTGTTGGCTAACACAGATACAAAAGGCCACCCTGACAATTTTTTACAAAATATTAATGATACCTCGCCTGGCATTATTTACCTATACAATGTGGAACAACGTACAATAACCTTTGTAAACAATAAAATAGAAGAATTACCTGGCTACAGCAATGCAGAATTAAAAGCCATGAGCGCCAACATTGATGAGATGCTTCATTACCCCGACGACCGGCAAAAAGTATTTGCCCATTTAAACGATGTAAGCGTAATTGCCGATGGACAAAAGTTGCAGCTAATACACCACATAAAGCATAAAAATGGACAGTATAAATGGCTTAATAACTCCAAAACCATTTACCGGCGAAATGCAAAGGGAGCACCATGGCAAATACTGGGTATAGCCGTTGATATTGATGAACTGATGAATGTTTCGGAACAGCTAAAAAAAAGAGAAGAACAGTTATTACAGGCGCACGAACCTGCCGGGTTGGGAAGTTTTGAGTGGAACCTTGAAACTTATGATGGCACCACTACACCCCAATTATTAAACATACTGGGCTACAGCGATAAAAGCGAACTGAATCAATTTTCATCGCACATTCACCATGACGACAGGCCACGGGTTAAAAAATTGGTTGAAGAAGCTACGAAAACATTGAGCATTTACGATTATGAATGCCGTTTTTTTGCCGGGAATGTGGAGAAGGTGATTTGGGTTAGGGGAACGTATGTAAAGAAAACGGTGTTTTGTGCGTAAAGGGCACCATAATGGATGTTAGCCATCGATACAGGCTGATTGAACGGTTAAAGCAGAGCGAAATACTTTTTAAACAGGCTGAGGCGTTGAGCCACATTGGCAATTACATTTTTGACCTAACTACACAAACAATTATGTGGTCGGATGAGTTGTTTAGAATGTACAACATCCCTTACCAGGAAACGAGCCTTACAGCAGCCTTTTTGGGTACGTTTAATCACCCCGACGATGAGATGATTGTTGAAACCGAAATGAAAAAAGGCTTTGAGGTTGGACACCACGACTTTTTTTACCGGATACGCCTTAAAAACGGTGATGTAAAATTTTTACATGCCAAAGGCCAAACGGTGTATGATGAAGCAAGTAAACCAATAAAAATAATTGGTAATGCGCAGGATGTTACCCGTCAAAAGTTGATTGAAAAAGAACTACTGTCTAAACAGTACTTTATAACCAAACTAACCGACGCTACGCCTTTCATAATTACATTGTACAACCTGCGAACAAAAAAGTACCTGTATGTGAGTGCCGGGTTGCAAAAACTGTTGGGTTATAATCCCTCTGAGATCATTACCAATGGAACCACCTTTGTATCGTCCATTATACACCCCGGCGACCTGGCCGCTATTATTAATAAAAACAAACTTGCTGTTGAACATATAAGGGACGAAAATGAAATAAACGACAAGAAACCTATTATTGAATATCGGTTCAGAGTGTTAAATACTCAGGGGGTTTACCTTTGGATGCTGTCGTACGGAACAGTTTTTGACCGCCGGGCCGATGGCTCAGTAGAAAGCCTGTTACATATATCGGTGGATATTACCGACACCATTGAAAAAGAAAATAAACTGCTGGAACAGGAATATTTTATAAAACATATTGCGGAAGCATCGCCCACTATTTTGTATTTGTTTAACCTTGTAGAGCAAAAATTTATTTACATAAACAGGGAAGTAAAATCTGTGCTGGGCTACGAACCTGAAGAATTGATAGGCCATGCCGGCAATGTAAAGACCTTCTATTTGCACCCGGACGACAATGTAACCCAGGGAAAACGTTTTTTAAGCGAAGTAAATAGTAGCAATGGTTCCAATATACACCAGTTTGAGGCACGGGTAAAACACAAAAACGAACAATGGGTATGGATGCTTACCAGGGAAATAATATTTAAACGCGATAAAAATGGAAAACCCCTACAAGTACTTGGTTCGGCGTTAGACATTACTGCACGGAAGCAAATGGAACAGTCCATTGTATATAAAACCCATTTGCTACAACAATCCAATGCCAGCCTTGAAGCCTTTGCAAATGTGGCCAGCCACGACCTTCAGGAGCCGATGCGTAAAATAGCAACGTTTGGCGACCGGTTGCTTACTACTAACCGCGACCTTTTGACCAACGATGGAAAGATATATTTAGATAAAATGATCAGGTCGGCACAGCGAATGCAGCAACTCATTAACGACGTTCTGTCTATATCGCTTATTTCGGCCGAAAAGAAGTTTACCAACGCCAACCTTCAAAAAATATTAGACGATGTGTTAAGCAGCCTTGACTATAAAATTGATGAAACCGGGGCAGAGATCACTTTTGATCAATTACCCGTGGCCAGGGTAAACATTTCGCAGTTTAACCAGTTGTTTCAAAACCCGATAAGTAACTCAATAAAATTTAGCAAAAAAGACGTTGTTCCAAAAATTTCTATTACACACAAATACCTTACTGCCAGCAATGCCCCGCTGTTGAACTTACAATCAGCTCCAGGATATCTGCAAATAACTTTTAACGACAATGGCATTGGTTTTGAAAACACGTTTGCCGAAAAAATATTTGTCATTTTTCAACGCCTAAATGGCCACGCCAGCTACGAAGGAACCGGTATTGGACTATTTATTTGTAAAAAGATAGTTGAAAATCATGGCGGGCAAATTTTTGCGGAAAGTAAGCTTGACGAGGGAGCAACATTTACCGTGGTAGTTCCTGATAATTTGTAAGTTGCCGATATCAATATATGAGTTTACCACCCACATCATGGCAATACTTGTTACGGTATGTTTGGTTAGCTACTAACATTATTACCACAGCCGCCAATAAATTAATTGGTAGTTTTAAATTACCTGGCCAAAAAATATTTTCTTAAAAAAATGCGGTTACCACCATATTGTTTAAATTAATTTTTTACGAATGGTGTAATGATTTATAGTCTTTAAAAAAAAATAAAAAAGCCGCACTGCTTTAAAAAAAATGGGGCAGTGCGGCTTGTATATTGCAAAGTAGCATTAGCTGGCAATAAACGGCTGTACAATAGCCAAAACCTGCGTCAGGGTCAAACCTTCATCAAACGCTTCTGAGGCGGCATTGGCCAAAATAGCTTTGCCATTTATATTGGTAATTTGAATACCAGCCTGCATAGTATTTTCCTCTCCATCGTAAGGAGGTTGGGGTGCTCCACCGCTGTTTTTAAAGTGATCCAGGGCTTAATATCGGCAAAATTGTTTGCTTTACGCATTTGACGTATGT
Organism: Chitinophagales bacterium; assembly: GCA_038247635.1. Classification (GTDB taxonomy): domain Bacteria; phylum Bacteroidota; class Bacteroidia; order Chitinophagales; family Chitinophagaceae; genus Segetibacter. Next base: position 5,842 of record JBBRUR010000048.1, on the reverse strand, counting down.
GCGATGCATGTCTTGCTTCTACAGAATGAATGTTTAAAGCAGCCTGTAAAAGATCTCCACCTTTTACCAACTCAACTGCGCGGCCTTTGTAAGCACGCACACCGGTATCTTCAAAAGTTTGCGCTACCGCTAAAAACGTTTGGTAGTTTAAAAATACGTTAGCAAACGGACCGGTAGTTGATCCACCACCACTTGAAAAATCGAAGTTGGGCTTTGCAACGGGGGTACCACCTGTTGCGGTAATAGCCGATTTTAAAAACGCAACGTGCTGTGTATCGTGGTTACCAATGGTGGTAATGGCCGCCTGCGCTGCACCGGCAGGCACACCTATTTGACCAAAACGGGCAATGGCCATTTGGTAAAATTCTGCCTCCAGGTATTCCAAAGTCAAAGCGTAATTCAAAATTTCAAGCACGGTGCCATTATTAGCCTGACCATAGCTCTTCTTAAACATTGAGCCTAAAGCAATGGGAATACCCGCAAGGGCAACCTTTCCGCTCATGCTGGCAAAGCCTTTTAGGGCTGCACGCCTTGTATCCATTCGTTCGTAAACTTCAGGATCTGATTTTTCCAGTTCGCCAAAAATGTTAATTAAGTTCATGTCATTAAAATTTAAGAGGTCGGTAAATTACCTGCGTTTAATCGGGTTGTTACAAATGCTGAGGCAATAGCCAACACCTCCGGTGGAGTACGGCTCTTTTCCAAACCGTTGCTGTCAATTACCTTGCTGTTAGCAAAAGTTCCATTGCTAATGAGGTCGCTAATTAACGCAGCACGACGGGCTTTTACCGAAACGATCTTTCCGGCAAGGGTTAAATAATCGGGCGATTGAAATAACCTTCCGGCACCATTGTAAGCCGATACACCCAGGTCTTCAAAAGCCTTGGCAGTACCTAACACGCTGTCGCAGCTACCAAAATTAATAGAGGTAAAATTTACTTCCAACCCTTGTATAGGACTGCTACCTAACGCATTCTTAAAAAATTCGCGATGCGCAATTTCGTGGTCGCAAATGTCCGTCATATAGGTAGTTTCCAAAGCAGTAATACCTTAATACGGCGTAGTCAGCACCTGTATATAAAAGGCTGCTTCCGGTTGTTCCAAAGCGTTGGCATAATTTAAAATACCTATATCGCCACTACCAAGATTAATACCGTCTTCGTTGGTATTATCTTTTTTACATGCAGCCATAAATGCAATGCCCGAAGCGACGCCGGCAAATTCAAGAAATTTTCTTCTTGACAATGCCGATATACCACTACCGCCCGCCAACAGCAAATTCTTTTTTAAAGCGTTCTCTTTTTTCATGATCATTAATTTTTTAGATTTAAACTCAAAAGATATTTTTTAATTGTACCCCAATGTACCTACGAAGTAAAATTTAAGCCAGTTTTTAATTTCTATAATTTTTGAAATAAAATTATTATCAAAATTAATTATGAGGGTCAATAACAAAATAATTATGTGGTTATTTAAGCAAAGCCAATGCTGTAAGGGATTACAGGCAATAGCGTTATATTTTTGTTGAAAATTAAATAATAATAATTAATAGGAGAAATACGAATAAATACCGCTATGGAAAAATAGAATAAATAAAAATTTATTTAGATTTCTATTTTTGTTAACGTTTTAATAACTTGATAGTTATTTTTATTTTAATACTGAATCTAGATTTAATTAATTGGTTTTATTGGGCAACCTTTACTCAACAGGTATTTTAAATACTGTGGATAATTTTGTAATTAAAGAAATAGAATTTTACTTAAAGTAATTTATTGTATTAAAAACCACACTTTTATTTTACAAAAATGTAAATATTACCACAAGTGTAAGGGCCAACATTAGGAGATGGCTTTACTTTTAATGTAACGATAATTTTTCGAGACACTTTTGAAGATCAATACCTTTTTGTAAAACACTTTTAAACAGATCGCCCTTTTTTGCAAGGCGGTCAAAAATAGTATCTATGGTAAACTTTTCTGGAGTAAGACCCTTTTTTACTTCGGTCCACAGCAAGGGTGTTGACACAGTTGCTGCGGCTGTTGGCCGCAAACTGTATACAGCAGCAATGGTTTGTCCCTTTCTGTTTTGAAGATGATCCAGATAAATACTGTCGGCGGGTCGTTTGCGTAAACTTCGCTCAAGGGTTGTTATTGCGGGCAATTGCTGGTTTACCAACAGGCACACCAAATGTGCAAAATCTTTTACCTGGTCATACGTATACTTACCTGCCAATGGTACATAAATATGCAGGCCCGAAGCCCCCGATGTTTTGCAATAACTTTCTGCACCCGCTTTATCAAAAACCTTTTTAACCATACGGGCCACTACAATTACATCATTAAAAGTATTATTTTTTGAAGGATCAAGATCAATGATCAAATAGCCAGGCTTGTCAGGTTGTTTAACACTACTATGCCAGGGGTTTAATTCAATACAACCCAAATTGGCCATGTAAAGCAACGTTGCTTTATTGTTACAAATAATATAGTCAATGTATTTTTTGGTTGAGGAAGAATATACTTTTTCGGTTGCTACAAAAGCCGGGGCTCCTTCACCCGCATCTTTATGATAAAAGCCCTTATCATCAATTCCGTTGGGCATTCGTAATAACGATTGTGGCCTGCCTTTTAAGTAAGGCAACAAATAACCTGCTATTTTATCGTAGTAATCAATCACGTTGCCTTTGGTAATGCCTTTGCCGGGAAAAAATATTTTATGCATATTACTCAGTTCCACTTTGCTTTTTCCAACTTGTACTGTTTTGCTTTTGTCTCCCACTTCTTTTTTGGTTTGTTTACCTCCGATTACCTTTTTTATTTCGGTTTGCATTTTATTATTGACCCGGGTCCCCCTCGTTTTCTTTAATGCACGCTGCCCTGGCAACATCCGCATAAATATGGGATGCCTTAGTCTGCCGTCTTTTGTTTGCTCAGTATATTTTACCTCGCATTCCAGTATTGGTTTTACCCAGGTTACCGGCATATTGGTTTTTGCACCAGCTTTAAAAGGCGATTGGTTGGTTACTAACGGCTGAAGAAGTGAATAGATTTCCGAGAGTTCATTGTCAGTAAACCCTCCACCCGTGTGACCTGCAAAAACCAATTCGTCCTCTTTTACCAACCCAATTACCAAGGCTCCAAATTTTTTTCGCCATCCTTTGGGTTCGGTAAAGCCCGCAATTACAACCTGTATGGTCAACTGGTTTTTTATCTTCAGCCATTCGTCGCTACGTTTACCACGATAATATAAACTGTCGCATTTTTTAGCCATTATGCCTTCTAACTGTTTGGCTTTGGCTACTTTGTAAAATGCTACACCCTCCTTTTTTACATCGTCACTATACCGTATAATCGGGTTAGTGGAAAGGTGTTGTTGCAATAATTTTTTTCGTTCAATAAGTGGCAAGCCTTCCAACGATTTTCCATTTAGCGATAACAAATCAAAAACATAATAACAAATAAACGTGTCGGGATGGTCGTTATAGTGTTGCAATAATTGGAAGTCAGGTTTTCCTTCATGGTTCAGTGCTACTATTTCGCCGTCATATATTGCCTTTGTTTTGCCTTTGACCAGCGCTTCCGCAATAATGCTAAACTGCTTATTAAAAGCATTTCCGTTACGCGAGTACAGTTTTACCCCACCCTCGTCAACTTCCGCAATAGCGCGGTAACCATCCCATTTAATTTCAAATAACCAATCGCCACTATCAAACGGTTTATCGGTTTGCCTGGCAAGCATTGCGGGCAAATAATTAATTACTTTACCCGACAAGGTTTGTTTTACTGCCTTAACGGCTTTTTTGCTATCATCTATTTCGCCTGGCATCAATCGTTTTCTTAGGCTTTTGTTGATGGGCGAATTTTTTGGAGTAAGGTTTTCACTATCATAATGTTCCTCAACCGAAAAATCGTCGCGATGCTTTATTAGCAACCAACTATTATCCCCGCTCTTTTTTAGCTTTACCAGTGCAAACCCCCCTTTCAACTTTTTGCCTTGAAGGATAAATTTCAAATCGCCTTTTTTAAGGCCCGCCTCCAGTTGTTTTTGGTCTTCAACTTTGCTACCACCATCCGCCGCCAAATACGTTCCGGAATCCCAAATTTCAACAAGCCCTGCGCCATAATTACCTGCGGCAATTTTGCCGTGAAAGTTTTGATAGTCAAGTGGGTGGTCTTCCACCAATACTGCCAGGCGCTTGTCGGTAGGGTTCATACTTGGCCCTTTAGGTACGGCCCAGCTTTTTAAAACCCCGTTCATTTCAAGCCGTACATCGTAATGTAAGCGGCTGGCCTTATGCCTTTGTACCACAAACGACAATGCGCCACCATTGGTTAATGCCAACTTAGCACGTGGCTCGCCGGTATTGGCAAAGTTTCGCTTTTTATTATAGTCGGAAAGACTCATTATTTGCCTTACAAAGCCCGTTAACAAAAGCAGTTGCGTTGCAATTGTTTACGAAGCTTTTTTTGATTTTAAAGTTGTTGGATTAAGACTTGCTTTTAATTGCGACATAAGATCTTCCTTTTCGCTATGCACGACCTTCATGTTGGGCACGCTTACTTTTTTACCTTTTTGCTTAGCATTAATTAGCGAAAGGAGTTGTTTTGTATAAGTGTCTTTGTAGGCAGTAATATCAAATTTGCCCGACAACTGTTTTATAAGCGATATTGCCATATCCATTTCGCTTTTTTTAATGGTGGCTTTTTCGGGCAGGTGCAGTTCGCCGGGGTCGCGTACTTCTTGCGAAAAACGGATCCGGTTTAATATAATTACCTCGTTAGATGACCGAAGAATGGACAAGTTTTCTTTATTATGCATTACAAAAGTGGCAATGCCTACCATACCGGTTTTTTGTAAAGCCTCCCTAAGTAAAGCATAAGCCCTGCTACCCGTTTTAACCGGCTCTAAAAAATAAGGGTTTTCAAAATAAATACTATCTATCTCCTCTTCTTTTATAAACTCGGATATTTCGATAGTATTTGTTTTTTTTGCTGCAGCACTTTCAAAGTCTTGTTTAGTAAGCACCACGTATTTATTATTGGTTTTGTACCCCTTAACTATATTCCCAAATGCTACTTCTTTGCCAGTATTTTCGTTTACCCGTTTAAACTTGATACGCGACAGATCGTCCTTATCAAGCATATCAAAATTAAGCTCGCTTCGCTCGGTGGCAGTGTACATTTTTACCGGTATGTTTACCAGCCCAAAACCTATTGCCCCTGTCCAAATAGCTCGCATAACTTTTTATTTTTAAAAATTTTTTCGTCCACCAACAGCCTACTTACTAAAAAACTATTGGTGGCCTAAAGCCAGGTAACACTTTGCATGCCTATGGCTAAAGCTGCTACTATGCAATTTTTTTGCCAGCCCGTAAGCGTTGCAAATATTACTTTGCCAATGGCGGTTTTTTAATTATCATGAAAATTTTATTAAATAATAAAAATAATATGGGGCAAATGTGTTTAGTACCTTACTTTACAGTACAATTTGGCAATGGCGGCAAACCACCATTATAAATTGATAAATTTTGTATTGTATCTACCTTTATATTTGAATTAAAACACATTTTATGAAAACAATTACAGACAACAAAGTGCAAACAATTTTGCAGAAACCTGCTACTTTTTGGATTAACAAATTTGGCGCAATTACCATGCAACAGCCAGGTGGTGAAGATGGCGATGACGATGTTGATTTGGAAGAAGATGATGACGTTGATGTTGACCTGGACGAAGCAGAAATTGATGAGGCTGTTGACGGTACCCAGGCGCCTGAAACAATTGAAGAAGATGTTATTGAAGAAGATGTTATTGAAGGAGATGTTATTGAAGGAGATGTT
>JBBRUR010000047.1:0-36455 GCA_038247635.1 Chitinophagales bacterium | reverse complement strand
TATAATTTAAAATTCAAAATAAAATCTCACCATTCACACTTCTTAATTTAAAATTTAAAATTAAAAATAAAATTTCACCATTACCCTTCTCAATTCAAAATTTATAATTTAAAATTCAAAATAAAATCTCACCATTCACACTTCTTAATTTAAAATTTAAAATTAAAAATAAAATTTCACCATTACCCTTCTCAATTCAAAATTTATAATTTAAAATTCAAAATAAAATTCTTACAATTCACAATTTTTAATTCCTCACCACCACTTCATCTAAATTTAAAATGGCATTGGCTACCACGGTTAGTGCGGCGGTTTCTGCATTTTTATTGGTAGTAACGCCACCGTTTATTTCACTCGCTTTGCCCGCATCTTTTTTAAATATACTAATGGCTGTTGCATATAAATTTTCGAGTGCCTGTAAACTTTTTTCATCAACGGCGTGGTTGGTTGCAAGGGCAAAGCCGGTACCTATTTGCTGCGTAACATTTTTGGGCCATAATTTTTGCATTCTATTTGCAAGGTGCCTTGCAATATCAATGTTTGCCGGGTCGTTTAAGCTGGTAAGCGCTTGCAATGGCGTGTTGGTTCTAATTCGCCGTACGGTGCATAATTCCCGCGATACGCCGTCGAAAGTTATCATAGATGGATAGGAAGCCGACCGTTTCCAGTAAGTGTACAACGCCCGGCGGTGTTGATCTTCGCCTTCGCTTTGCACCCATTTTGAGCCATTGTACGGAGTTTGCCAAATGCCGGGTGGTTGGTACGGGTAAACACTGGGGCCATACATTTTTTTGCTTATGAGCCCACTAATGCACAAAGCCTGGTCCCGCAATTGCTCGGCCGACAGGCGTACCCTCGGCGCCCTTGCGTACCATTTATTGTATGGATCTTTTTGCAGATGTTGAGGCAATATTTTTGAATCCTGCTGATAGGTGGCGCTGGTTACTATCAATCTTATTAGCTTTTTGGTACTCCAATTATAATCGTTCATAAATGTATAACTCATCCAGTTCAGCAACTTTACATGCGTAGGCGGAATGCCCTGCGAGCCAAAATCTTCCAGCGTTTCAGCCAAACCGTTGCCAAATAATTGTTCCCACACCCTGTTAACCATTGTTCGGGCAGTTAGCGGGTTTTGTTTTGATGTTAACCACATGGACAGTCCCAGCCGGTTTCGGGGCGCTTTGGCCGGAAAAGCATTTAGCGACGCGGGGACATCCGGCTGCACCTCATCACCTTTTACCAGCCAGTTACCTCTTTCAAAAACATGCGAAGCCCGTTGCATGTACAATGGGTTGTCCATCATAACCGGGGTAGTTGGTACATTGGCGGTAAGCAGCCACCAATATTGTTGTTGTTTTGTTTCGTAACCGGGTTTTCCTTTTCCCGGAAAGCGTTCATTAAAATAAAACCAGTCGAACACCGCGCCGTTGTCCGTGGGTTTTTTTAACTGGCTGTTGCTATAGGTAAAATAAACATCGTGAATGCCAATGCTTTTACCTAAAGGGGCCTTGGCAATTGTCCAGCCATTTTTGGTTTGGGCCAGTGGTATAGTGGCTATTACTGTTCCACCCGAACTGTCCAAATGAATTTTCCAAATACCGCCTTCAGTGCCAGCCTTGTACCTGAATATAACCTCGTTTCGGTATTGCAGTTCAACTTTAGGCAGGCGGCTAATGGCATTGTTACGAAATGCAAGCCACTTGGTATCACTAAGTTCGCTGTTGGTAAAATTGTCGCAGGTAAGCGAGTTGTAAGCTGGCTGCCACGTTTTTAAAAAGGTACTTATTTCATTGGTTTTTTGTTTCGATGCATTTTGGCTTACCCATGCAATTACATCATTAAAAACCTGTTGCATACTATCGTTATAAGCACGCAATAGCGGGTAATCGGCGTAGGTATCTTCATCGCGGGTGTTATTAAAAAACGCCATGAACTTATAATAGTCTTCGTGTTTAAATGGGTCGTACGGGTGGCTGTGACATTGAACACAACCAAAAGTAGTACCCATGGTAGCTTGCCACGTAGTATTTACCCTGTCCATTACGGCGGCAGTTCTAAATTCTTCGTTGTCAGTTCCGCCCTCGTCGTTGGTCATACTGTTTCTATGAAAAGCGGTGGCAATAAAATCTTCGTCAGTGGCATTGGGTAACAAATCGCCGCCTATTTGATCTATCAAAAATGAGTCGTAAGGCATATCCCTGTTAAACGCTTTTATCAGCCAGTCGCGGTATTTCCAAATGTTGCGGCTGTCGTCTCTTTCATACCCTTTAGTGTCAGCGTAACGAGCCAGGTCAAGCCACATCGATGTCCATTTTTCGCCATAGGCGGATAGTGCCAATAAGGAGTCTACCAGTTGATTGTATGCATTGGCCCCCGGATCGTTTAAAAATTTTATAGCCAGGTTTTCCGGGGCCGGCATCCCAATAATATCGAGGCTTACCCGGCGTAGTAATATTTGTTTATCCGCCATGGGCGATGGAGAAAGGTCCTGTTCGTGTAATTTGTTTGCTACAAAGTGGTCCACGTCGTTTTTTGCCCAGTCACTTTTTTGTTTAAAAATCCCAAACCATTTGGATGGTTGCGGAACTTCTACTTTTTCAACTGTTTCATAAGCCCAATGTTCGCCCCAGCGGGCTCCTTCCTTTACCCAACGGGTTAATACTTCAATATCATCGTCGCTTAATGGGTCGTGTTTGTAAGGCATCCTTTCTTCCGGATCTTTCAGGTTAATTCTACGTATCATTTCGCTGTTGCCCACATCGCCGGGCACAATACCATATTTACCCGTTTCGGTTTTAGCTAAAGCTTCTTCTCTAAACAATAAACTAAAGCCGCCTTTTTGCTTTACACCGCCATGGCAGGTAATGCAGTTTTTATTAATGATAGGCTTAACCTGCGTAGTGTAATTTATTTTAGACCGATTTGAAAGAAAAATAAAAGAACTGCCGGTAAGTACAATCAGCAGTAGCATCCAGCGTTTCTTACCTGATAATGAAAAGGGCATTCAATGGTCAATTTTAAAATTCAAATTACTGAAATTATTTAAAGCAGGCCTAAATAAATCATGTCAGACTGATTGGGGGAAATAAAAAATGACCTGATAAAGTATAAAAAAAACTGCCCACGCTGGTCGGCTCTCGCCAATGTTGGTCGCCAGACCAACATTCTGTTTCCAATAAATTTTAAAACCTCAGGTAAATTAAAAAAGTTGTTTCAGCTTTACAATAAGCTCCTACAATTAACGTGTTCAAAGGTTACCAGGCAAACCCTCTTTTAAAGCTCTATCGCAGGTTGCAATTTTGCCTGTGCGGATAAGTAATATATTTTGAAGGCCATTTGTAAAGGTCGGATTAATCAAAACATCAGTTGCCTTCCGCCAAGCAGGTTGCGTGGTAATAAAGCCAACAGTAAGGTCAGGCAAGCTATTTGCAATTATAACTGCCGCACGCCGTTTAGAGCCACCTAGGTTTGTATACGGAAAAGTAATCAATACAATATCTCCTTTAGCTATTATACTTTACTATTAGATCTTTTATGCTATAGAGATCCTACTGGTCATTTAAAAAAGGAATGACTATCCGAAATGTGGTACTGATATTTTAGAACCAGGCTTTATAGCTTTTTTCAGAGGTCGTTGCAGCCTGCCTCTATGACCATAGAAGTCGCTGTCTTACTGTTGGTAATTTTATTCAGCCCTTTAAATCATGATTCTATATTAAGTATTGGGTGTACCTAATAGCAGCAATCATTAAAAAATTAAATGTTTTACTGTTTGAGGTCAAACGTTTAATATCTTTTGTAAGCTGTCTTTCTTAGAACTGCTTTATAACAAACCCGGCAAAGTCAGAAATTTCCGCTGCCTTGTCATCAGGCAACTGATTAATTGTTTTAATTATTCGCTCTATTATCGCCTGTCAATTTATTGTTTAAAAATTATACTCAAACTTAGCAGGTTTTACCCCTTATACACTTCCGCCAAGTTTAGACCACATACCAGCGATTGCAATGTAATTTGAATTGCATTTTGCACCAAAATTCGCCAATTGTCTGCAATGTAGTTGTTGGTAGCCTCACCAACAATAGCCGTTATTAGTTGCCCGGCTAACAATACCGGTTTTTGCGGGTGTTGGTCGCCCAACCAACATTACATGCCAACAGGCTTGCCAATTAGCGCACAGGTAAAATAGTCGCATCAACAATGCTGGTATGTTACCATTTTAAAAACCCAAAGTTTTAAAATAGCAGCAACACACTTCCTATCCCCTGAAAGTTTACCTTTAAAAAACTAAACACCACCATGGTTATCAATAAACACTTTTTGTGAAAAGGCATGGTTTTATTGTCATTTTTTTATTTAAGTAAATTATGATTACCTCTTCTTCTTTTCCAGTACAGATAATTAAAGTTTGTGGAAACGATACGTTGTCTAAAAGCGACTTGTTGGCAATGGAAGAACCTTTGGAGATTAGATTGTTACATGGGCCACAACCGCAGCAAACAAAAAATCTTTCAGTTACCATGCGAACGCCTGGTAATGATAATGAGCTGGCAATTGGCTTTTTATTTACCGAAGGAATCATAAAGGCGATTGATGAGGTGATAAGCGTAGACCATTTATCCCGATGCAGTGGTAACAAAATACAGATAACACTGGCGGAAGGGGTCAACCTTTCGCAACAAAACCTGGACAGAAATTTCTACACTACCTCAAGTTGTGGCGTTTGCGGCAAAACTTCTATTGAAGCGGTTAAAACGGTTCGAAGCATACCTGCTGATAATATGCTGTCACCACAATTTTTGTCCGAAACCATCCTTACCCTGCCCTCCATATTGAGAAGCCATCAACAGGTATTTGACCAAACCGGTGGGCTTCATGGCTGTGGATTATTTACTATTGATGCGCAATTAATACTTGCCCGCGAAGATGTTGGCCGCCACAATGCGCTTGATAAGTTAATTGGTGCATCGCTTCTGCAAAACCTGTTTCCACTTTACCAATACCTGTTATTACTAAGTGGAAGGGTTAGTTTTGAGCTTGTACAAAAAGCGTGGATGGCGGGTATTACTACTATTGCGGCCATTGGGGCTCCGTCTAGCCTGGCCGTTCAATCGGCTGAGGCGTTTGGCATTACCCTGGTTGGCTTTTTGCGAAACAACACCTTTAATATTTATACCGGCACCAAAAATATTTTGATCAATACTTATGAAAATACGCATCAGGGGTAACGCTATCAGGTTACGATTGTCAAAGTCAGACATAGCCCTTTTTGCAAAGGCAGGGCTGGTAGAAGAACAAACCCATTTTGCCGACAGCACACTTGTGTACGCCATAAAGACTGCCCGCCAACCGGCAATGACCGCCTTTTTTACCAACGGAAACCTGACAGTGTATTTGCCTGAAAAGGACGCGATGCATTGGTTGGGAACTGACCAGGTGGGCATAGAAGCGCACATGCCTGTTGAAGGCCGACAACCTTTGCATATTTTGGTTGAAAAAGACTTTAAATGTATAGATGCATCAGAAACGGAAGATCAAGCGGATTTTTATGAAAACCCGGTTAAAACCTGTTAAGTATGGACGAGGAAATAAAAAAATTGCCGGGTGCTGAAAACCCCGAAACGTTTACAGGGTTAAAAATATCCAAACCAGCTACAACGGCTGCGGGCGTTACGGCAGTGTATGAAAGCGCAAAACAAATAATAAGTGAAGCTGGCGCAATCAGGGGCATGAAAGCCTTATTGGTGCTAAATCAAAAAGGGGGGTTTGATTGCCCCTCGTGTGCCTGGCCCGACCCCGACGATGAGCGTTCGGGAATTGGCGCGTATTGCGAAAACGGAGCCAAGGCAGTAGCTGAAGAAGCCACAACAAAGACGTTAAAGCCTGACTTCTTTACAAAAAATGCGGTAACAGACCTGGCTAAGCAAGATGACTTTACCATTGGCAGGCATGGCCGCGTAGCACAACCTATGTACCTGCCTGCCAATGCAACCCATTACCAGCCAATAGCGTGGCACGATGCTTTTTCGCTAATTGGCAAATACCTGAATGCATTGGCTAGTCCTAACCAGGCTATTTTTTATACCAGCGGCCGCACTAGTAATGAAGCCGCCTATTTGTACCAGCTATTTGTGCGGGAATACGGCACTAACAACCTGCCCGATTGTAGCAACATGTGCCATGAGTCGACCAGTTTTACTTTAGCCGAAGTATTGGGTATTGGTAAGGGATCGGTAACGTTGAACGATTTTTACGAGGCAGAAGTGATCATAATTATGGGGCAGAACCCCGGAACCAACCATCCGCGTATGTTAACGGCTTTGCAAAAAGGCAAACGCAACGGGGCAAAAATCGTGGCAATTAATCCGCTGAAAGAAACCGGTTTGCTGGGTTTTGATAATCCACAGGAAGTTAAAGGCATAATGGGTATTGACAGCAAACTCACGGAAATTTTTTTGCAGGTAAAATTGAACGGCGACCAGGCATTGTTAAAGGCCATCATGCATCAGTTGTATGTAATGGAGAACAAACAGCCTGGCAGTGTTTTCGACCAAACATTTATACAGCAAAACACGTGTGGTTACAACGAATTAATAAAACATATACAGCAATACAATACCGATGAATTATTATTGATAGCAGGCATTGGCCGCCAGCAGTTAATTGAAGTATGTGAATTGCTGGCAAGTAAAAGCAAGATTATTGTTTGCTGGGCAATGGGCATTACGCAACATAAAAACGCCGTGGATACCATTAGGGAAATTGTTAACCTGTTACTATTAAAAGGCAGCATTGGAAAACCTGGCGCCGGCACCTGCCCTGTACGTGGACACAGCAATGTGCAGGGCGACCGTACGGTGGGTATTTACGATAAGCCCGCCACTGAATTGTTAGATGCGCTACAGCAGTTGTATGGTTTTATACCGCCACGCAAACACGGGTTTGATGTAGTAAAATCAATTAAAGCTATGCACGAAGGAAAAGCCACCATATTTTTTGGCATGGGTGGAAATTTTTTATCGGCTACGCCAGATACGGGCTATACTGCGGAAGCGATGCGCAAATGCAATTTGACCGTACATGTATCAACCAAATTAAATCGCAGCCATTTTGTACACGGAAAGGAAGCCTTGATTTTACCCTGCTTAAGCCGAAGCGATAAAGATGAGCGGGAGGGTGAAATCCAGTTTATATCGTGCGAAAACTCGATGGGTGTAGTGCAAATGAGCAAGGGAATATTAAAACCTGTATCCGATAATTTGTTAAGCGAACCGGTAATCGTTTGCCGGTTGGCGAAAGCAACACTGGGCACCCGTTCGGTAATTGATTGGGAAAAGTTTGAAAAAAATTACGACCATATACGAACCGACATTGAAAAGGTGATACCTGGGTTTGACAGGTATAACGAAAGAGTTAGAGAGCCAAGTGGATTTTACTTGCCCAACGGCAGCAGGGAAGGAAAATTTAAAACGGCCACCGGCAAAGCTATTTTTAGTGTAACCGAACTTAGCCACCCTACCCTGCAGCCGGGCGAACTGTTGATGATGACCATACGCAGCCACGACCAGTTTAACACCACGATTTACGCGCTAAACGACCGCTACCGCGGTGTGTACAACGAACGGCGGGTAATTTTTATGAATGCTGCCGACATAGCTAACAACAATTGCAGGGCAGGTGATGTGGTAGATATTTTAAGCAATTATGATACTATAGAGCGGAAGGCCAATAAGTTTATAATTGTAGAATACGATATTCCGCAGGGGTGTGTTGCCACTTATTATCCCGAAACCAATGTACTGGTACCCATACAATCGGTGGCCGATAAAAGTAACCAGCCGGCATCGAAGTCGGTTATTGTTAGTATTAGAAAAACGAACGATAAATAATACAAATTACCCGCAGGCTATAGTAAGAAACTACCAGTTATTGGGCAATTTTGCAGGTGCTCCCGTTCAACAACGTGCCATTATTGGTAGCTATATGCCAGTTGTGATTCCCTGACCTCAAACATTTACTCCAGTGTTAGTCGCCTGACTATCATTCATCAACGCCAATGGTGGTCGCCTGACCATCATTTATCTACGCAGTGTTGTACGCCTGACCATCATTCATCTACGCCAATAATGGCCGCCTGACCTCACTCATCTAAATTATCGGTGGCCGCCTGACCTCAATCATTTACCCGATTGTTGGTCGCCTGACCATCATTTATCTACGCCAGTGTTGTACGCCTGACCATCATTCATCTACGCCAATAATGGCCGCCTGACCTTCACATAGCTAACTTATTTTATAGTTGAAACAAATGAAGCAATGGCAACAGCGTTTTGGTTAGGCGACTGGCATCGGAAACACTCCGGCAACTGTAATACCCGTGTCAGGTATTCCTTTAATGATATGAATGTTCCGCCAATCTACAATTGCATACAAACCATCTTCTATTAACCATTTTAAGCACAATTTATTGTTATTTTTAGTGCCAAACCTGGCAGGGCATTAACACCATACGGCTAAATGCCTGCATTCCTAAACACCCGTAAATGGTGCAGTAAAGTCCTGCTTGCCGTTGTGGCTGATTTTTTCGCCAATTAAACAGTTACATAGGTATTATCTTTATCAGCATGTTTATTTCAAACGGACATATATGCCGGGCCTTCCTCTATATTGTCTTTATTTTCTGCGTAATTCCTACCGGCTTTTGCCAATCCAATCTTTTACTTAACGGCAATTTTAAAGAGATAAACACCTGTAAGGAATACCATGCCGACTGTGGGGTGGAAGCATGGTTTTACCTGAAAGATGTAAAGGTGCAGATGGTTAGTAATGAGCCGGGTACACAGGGGGCCAATTCATTTGCCTTATTTTATAACTGGAATGGCTATAAAGATTTTACGCCGGTCATTGGCACAATACTGCCCTGCAACCTGCAACAGGGTAAGCAATACGTTTTTAAAGGATGGATATCCGCTCGTCTCAATTCGCAGCTTATTTTAACACCAGGCTTTTGCATCGGCGAAAACTTTTATGTACCGAAAAGACCGTTTTCAAAAATGATGAACCCTGCAAATATTGCACAAATTAAACCCGTTGCCGGAACTTCATTTTTTGAATTTGAATATCGTTTTATTGCCGATGGAAATGAGCGATACCTGACATTTGGAACATTTATAAACGAAGATTTATTAAGCACAAAAAAAAGATTATTTGGCCCACAAACAATATCGCTTATGCCCGATAATTTTTCGTTGACTTCAACCAACCCGCTTGAAACAGTGTGTGCTGCGTATATGCTTAACAAAGCAAGTATTTACCAGTACGATTACCGGCATAAGGACATGGATTATACTTTATACGGCAAAGGAAAACTACCGGTTGAACTAAGCGGTGATAAAAAAGAGAATCTAACGGTCGTTAAACCGCTTGCATCTGCTGCACCTAAACCGCCAAAACCCGATACTTTAAAACTTGGCGATGTATTATTTGATTTTAATAAAGCAGACTTAAAAGAGAATGCCATAAAAATGCTTGAGGTGTATTTTAAGGTTGATAATAAAAGCAGCACAATTGACAGTATTTATATAGAAGGACATACGGATTCAGTGGGTTCAGATACCAGAAATATAATGTTAAGTACACAACGATCTGAAGCGGTAATGAAATGGCTTGTTACCAATAATGTTGTTGCCAGCATCCGGATAACTATTCATGCTTTTGGAAAATCAAGACCGGTTGCCTCCAACAAAACATCAGACGGAAGGTCGTTGAACAGAAGGGTGGAGATTATTGTGTTTCGGCGACAAGATGAATAGAACCAAGATACCGTTTTGATTATTGACGATCAGGCTTGAGGACTAGTCGTTGTTTGGGTAATGGTTAATATGTTTAATAACCAGACCGTTCTAAAGTCTTAGGAACACAGATTTGCACACAAAGTGGAATATGTTGTTTAAACTATCAAGTTTAAGTGGCTGCAGTATGACCTGTTTTTTTATTTATTAATTCTTTTAGTCGTGTTACATCTTCAGGAACCATACTACGCTTTACATAAAAGTAAGTTGTGCCTCCATTTATAAAATAACAGAGCTTGCCTTCTAACATTACATCAGTTACTTCCTGCCATTTTTGAATATTTTTTTCCATGTTAGTTTCTATCGTTATATCTTCTTCGGCGAACGTTACAATGTAGAATTGGTATTTTTCAAATACCTTTTTTACAGCAATTATATTTTTATTTACTAAATGTTTTTGCCAGGCAAAATAAGGTTTATAAAAAAGACTAAGGGAGAATAGAATCAAAAAAATTACAATCAGAAAGCTATATTTAGGATTGGGATATGATATTAAAATTGAAATAAAATATAGCACCAGAAGCAAAAGAGCAATAAGAAGATATTTTTTATTGAACTTAACCGTACGACCATTTTTTGCATGCGTTTCAATTAGTGCCTTTTTAGTGCCTTCGTAATTATAGGTATATATAATTGGGCTTTGTTCCACTGGTAATTTTTACTTGTTTTTTCAATTTCTGCTACCAAATTGGCTGTTTTTGCTTTGTGTTTTGGTAAAGCAAAGTGATATTGGTATAACTAAGTTAACCGTGTTCATGAACTGATACCGCGCCTGTTTCCTCTACCAGTGCAAACTTTTGATTGGTGTAGGCTGGTATTACCGATATTATGTTCGTTTCGGTTTGTATAGTGCGCAACGTTGAAATAGTTTTTTCATTTATTGAGTAAATCTCAACGCTACTTTTTTGAACCAGCGCAAACGCAGTAGAAGTTAGAAAAGAAATGTTTGTCGGAATTTTTTCTTCGGCGAACAGATCCACCCGTTCTTCAAAAGCCCCGTTTAGATAGTGTAACATGTGGCAGCCGGCATTGGTGCTAACTAAAACAAGGGTTCCCTTTTGCTGCTTTACTACTGCAAACATTCTTAACCCGCTATGTAAGGTATAATGAGCGTAAGCTCCCTTTTCATCAATAGCAACAATGGTGTTACCAAACAATTTGTAATATTCTACCCCACATTTAATAAGCGACTGGTGGTTGTTCGAATCATGAAAAACAAATTCTTCTTTAGCTGGTTTGCAGATGACACTGTTTTTTAGCAATCCGTCTTGTGTGTAGTTATGCAGTGTAGCGGATCCATTGTTTGCTTCTAGAAATGATACGCCTACGTTGGTCAACGCAAAACCGATATGATTAGTGGGCAGCCACACAGGATCAATAATTTCAATAACGTCCTCAAAATATTTGTTTTTATGAATTTGCACCGTGGTTGCCCGAAACTTTTTTGAGCCAGTTATAATAATTTGATTGGTCTGGACCGGGTTGCTGATGATCCAAAGCTTTTCACCCTTCGTTATATCGTTTGGCCAGGTGGTGTATTCAATATTTGCATACCAATTACACCTTGCCAATTGCAATTTTTGGCCTTTGGTACCTACCACCAACAATTGATTACGGTACCAGGTGGCATCCATCCATTTAACATCCGGATCAAGCTTTAGCAATGGTTGCTGTTCGTTAAGCCTGTTTTTGGGCCGTTTTTGAATATACCTGCTTACATCGGGCGCAAGCAGCTTATCGCCAGGTACAAACTGTTTTAGCTGTGTCAATAGTGAATGATCGTTATTAACAGCCTTTTTGCTCATAATCTCGTAGGCAATGTCGGTAGTGCGGTTTGCTAATTCTTCATCAGCATAATATTGTTTTACATGCAACAATACGTTTAGCAATTGGCCGTCTTTTTCATCGGTGTCTTTATAAATTTTTTCTACATCTTCTTTTAATTTGCCCTCTGCGGTAATGGCCACAATATCAAAATAACGTTTCAGGCAGCTTTCGGCGTGGTGGTTATTATTCCAGCCATCCAGCAATATTTGTTTGGCTCTTGCATCTTCCTTCATTTTTTCGTGCAATATCCTGGCAGCTTCCAGTTGGTTACCTGTTGCCAGGTATTTAGCAATGGTTAATTTAAAATACCTGTTTGACGGTTCCTGTTGTTCTAAGTGCCGGTACAGATCGCCCACTTTTTCGGTTTCATTCATTTCTTTATACAGCTCAATCGACTCTATAATAAGGCCTCCATTTTCCAGGCATTCGGCCGCGGCTTTGGTATTGTGTAAATGATCTTTGTACAAAACCGCCGCTTCGCGATAATGTTTGCCTTGCACCAGCGCATTTGCCGCCGATGTGTAGTCTGCCAGCAGGTGGGCATACACATACGCAGCTTTTTTATAATTACCCTTCGCCATTAATGCTTTTGCCGATGTAAGGTATTTGGTACGAAGGTCGAAATACCGGTCTCCAATATCCCACCTATTAACATTGCTGCGGCCACCCAAGTCTTTTATATTAAAAATAGTGGAGCGCCAGGTTAATAAAGAAGAAGATGGTTTTGTTTTGCCCCGATCAAGGTATTTTGAATCTAAAGGGATGGCATACTGCAGCGCCAGTTCAGGATTCTCCTCAAACATTTTCATCAACCGCTGCAATTCATCCTGTTGCCTTTTTTCCAGCATTTCCATATTCTTCTCCAGCCAGTTTTGCCATTGTGCAAACATGCCCGAAGATGGTGTTCCGCTGGCATTTCCATTTTGCAAACGGTTACTATTACCGGCAGGCAGCACGTTACCTAAAAACACTGCACCGTTTATAAGCGAATAAAGTGCCTTCAACATGCCGTATTTTATAGTATCTGTTACTTTTTCAATCGCCGGTAATTTTCCTTCTTTAGCACCCGGTATATCTTTCAATGGTTGTGCATCTATATCTTTTTTTATTGAATCAAGCACCTCTTGCTGTGTGGGTTGCGAAACCTGTACCTGCATCAATGCTGGCCGAAGCGGAACACCAGGATGGGCGAAATCCCATTGCATTGCAACAGGATTTGTATAATTAAAAAGTTGTTCAAGAGAGAGGGCATCTTCCTTATCAAAACCAACCAGCCCTATTGTAGGGTGAAAAACCTGTACATCCCACATCAATATCTCTTTTAGCTCCGCCGGGCTGCAATAGGGATAAACTGACGCATGAACCGGCACATACAACCTTTCTGCAAGTAAGCCATAAGCGTCATTAAGTTTATTGGCTTCAATTGTATTGTTGATAATTACAAACAAGCCTGCAGGTGCAGGCAATTGCACAGAAGTTGGCAGTACATAAAATGAAAGCTTGCCAGCATCAACATTCCACCGGCTAATTTCTGTTAGCCATTCAATAATAGAATTGCCCCGAACAAAAGCCGCCACGGGTTGGTGAAGCACTGCTGCATTATGTTGTAAGCTTATGGTCATGCTTCATTAATGTGTTTGATAATCGGGGCAATATAGTTTGTATAAAAATCTATGGGCGTACTTGGTCCGTTAACCCGCTTCGGAGAAAGAAAATAGGGATTTCCGGCAACTTTGCCGTCAGATGACCAGCAGGCACATGCTTTGTTCTCAATTAAAACAAATGTAACCTGCGGCAACAAAGCATTGGAACTTACAAGATGTAAAAAGCCTCTTGAATCTATCATGGCTTTGCTGCCGTCGGCCCAACTAAAAATATCCAGGCCAATGTTATATTTAAAGTATTTCTCCTCCACCTTTTGCGCCCTGTTATTAAATGTATGTTCAAAAAATTTTAGGGTAAGGTGATTGGAAGTCAATGTAGGCACTGTAATTATTTTTTTATCGATACAAAGAATGCCTGGCAAGGTTGTACCCACCGATTTAACCCTATGCAACACATTGTAACCATTGTTTATGTATTTTTTAATATTCCCGGTAAGTATTTCTGTAGGAAACTGGTCGGCAGAAATAAAAATATGTGCGCAAAACTCAAACGGCTTACTTCCTTCTACCTTGCCTGTAGTGCAGTTAATAATAACTACATTATTGTTTTCTTTGGGATTAGTGCGCATGTAAAAATGCAAGCTGTTGTACACCGCATTCACTACGCCTTTCTTTTCAATATCTAACTCAAACCTGTCTGCAACGCCATTGCCAATATTGATTGTGTACAATATTAACCCGGGTGAGCGCTCAATATTTACCAAAACAAACAGCAGGTCTTCGCCATCATATCCAAAAGCATACGTTCCCTGCTCTATTGTTGACAGTAATTCTGAAGCTCCTTTATCTTTCATTGGCCAGTGAAGCAAACGCATACTTTCGGTTACAGCCACCACGCCGGGTTTTTTATGATAAAAGCTGTTTAACCCGAGCGGTCGCAAAGCGGTTGTTGGAAATAACAAAGGAGCTACCTCCTGGTGAAAAAAAGCTGGAAGTTCCAAATCCATCAACTTTTTACCTTTGGTTGTGTTTTCAGTATTCAAAATATCTTCAACATCAAACTTTGCAGCACTTACCTTTTTTAGTCGCCCATTGATTACTTCGTGGCATATCATTTGGCCATCGCGGCCCACAGTAATTATAAAGTTGAAGGCAGACGGATACTCCGCCAGTAATTGTTGAAAACCCGCAGCATGTACTGTATCCGACAGGCTTATAAAAAAGGTATCGGTTTTATTACCTGCCAATTTAGCCAAGCAATATTTTTTTAACGCAGCAAAACAATGCAAGTCGGGATCGAGGATTGCAAGTGCCTTGTTTATTCCACCAACACTATTGGTATCGGCTGGTATGGCTTCACTTCCACCCAATACAAACGCCTCTATTGTTTCGCCATGCTTAACATTAAGCGTACAGGCAATTGCAGCCGATATGGCAAACACGCGGGGCATTCCCCACATTTTTAGCGTAGCATCTACTAAAATAACCCGTTTGTTTTTTGGCTGGGCGGGCAACTCCTCTCTTCGCAGGTAAAGGGCTTCGTTGTTGGCTAACCTTGCAAGCAGCACATTATCATCGTAAGCAAGTTCCGACAGTAATAAACGGTCAAAATTTCCACGGTTGGTAATATCGCTTACGCCGCCAAATAATTGATCGCTGCTGCCCTGCGAATGCATGGGGATATTGAGCGCGGCAATAAGGCGTTTGGCAAGCGCCGCTATGCCTGCTGTTTTATGCTCCGCAGCAAGATCCTTTAGCAGGTAGCCGGTAGCAACAGCGGGTAAATCAGTTGGTGGGGGTAATGCTATTGGAGCAGGTGGCGGCATCTCAAACAAGCCGGTGCGTAGTTGCCGCTCCAACTTTGCGGGCAGGGAATACCTATGAAAAATGCCTACCATGCATTCAAGATCTTCTTTATACTTATGCCAGGTAATTTTAAGATAATCATTGCTGATTTCCGGTTGTAACCTGCCACTTAGTAAATCGTCGGCAGCACCTCTCAAATCATCTTCACAAATAACAATCTTTGCCTTTTTACAAACTTCGTGCAGCAGGTGGGCACGTTGCATTCCCTGTTTTAATTCCTGCGGAAGTGCAGTAATCATGTTTATGCACTTTACAGCCTGGTTAATGTAATAATCCAATACATCATCATCGCAATCTCCTTCGGTCCGGTCCAATGATTGTTTCAGCCCATAAAGAATGCCAATCGCTTCTGATGTAGAAGTCCAGCTATCGTTACAGGCCGTTAAAATTAATAATACCGACCCGAAAGATGGCAATCCTGAATTGGTCAGCGCCTTCATCAGCAGCACAAAATCTTTAGTATAACAAATAGTTTTGCCATGCTTCCACTCAATTACATTACCCCCTTCGGCCCATTGCCAAAAGTAGTTGTTGTACTGCCGAAAGTACTCCACCGAATTATTTGCAACAGCTATCATTCGGCTTTCATTATAGTTGTTAAGCGAACACCGGATCGGGTTGCCTTTACAAATGAGGCGTTTGGAATGGTATGCCAGGCGCCGGAGGTCATAAAAAGTAAAACTGCGTTCTTTTTTGCATTTAACTTTTTATGCAGGATGCCTGCTACCAGTGGTGCCTCAAATACATAACCCGCCGGTACCAGCACCTCGCCTTCGTTGTATAATTCATTACCTGGTATGGCGGGCAACGGTGTTCCCATAATCAACACCTCCCCGTTCATTGCTACTGCAAATTGCAAATGTTCTATCCTGGCTGCGGAGGTCGTTTCTATATAGTTTTTCCATGCTTCAAGGCTGGTCAGTATTGCGCAGCCTTTCCGTGCCCCGTTACTTTGCAGCAGGCGAATGGGCAACTTGTCGCTTATGCTTCCCGGCAGGGCCGATACGGGCAATGCTATCTTTAAAAACAAAGCAATTGGCAACCATTGCAAAAAAGGCAATAAGGCTACAGGAGTAAACCCTTTTAGCGGAAACATCCTACCCTCTTCATCCAGCCTGTATGACTGCAGCACCGGCAACTGCTTTACACGTTTATCATTCAACATGGCGTCATCTATTCCCTTTACATACAGGTAATTGTTTTCGGCCACCATTATGCCGGGCATGCCTCTAATGGCACCAAGTGCATTTAGCTCGTTTTTGGTTATTACCAGCAGGTACGCTTTCATTTTTACTTACAGGTTTTTTAATTTTTAGGCAGAATGAAGGATCTTCTGCCAAAGCGTATCGATTGGCTTCAATACATACTGCCGCTGTAGTTGGTTGGGTATCCATTCGCATCTACCATTCAGGTAGCGCAGCCGGTCTTTAATAATTGTTCGCTCAGATAATGCCAGGTCGCTTACCTCCCATTTTTCCGTCATTCCAATTACTTCTTTAAAAATTTCATCGGCATCGGGTACGCCATTTATATTTGCCCTAACATGTTGCTGTGGAGCATCTTTGTCTTCTTCCACCACGCTGTTTACAATGCCGGCGATTACTTCGCGCTGCTCCTCAGTATCCCATATATACCGCATCACCCACATATCAGATGGGATGGCAACCGAACGTTTACAAAGCAAGGCACTGGCAGCAATAAGGCGTTGCAATTTAACAGCACGCCTGTCTGATAGCTGAACGCCGGCATTGCGCATCATTTCAATCAGGTTAATGTAAGCTGGCCTGATGTTTTGCAAATTTATGGTGGCAATTTTTGACTGAATGGTATTTACATCTTCAACTGATATTCCGGGGTTTTTAACCTCCTCTTTTTGTTCAAGCTTCCACCCGGCGTCCAACACATTGTTTAGTAATGCAGGGTTAACATAATCGCATTTTACACGTATCAAAAAACGGTCAAATAACGCCTGCAGTGCTTCATCCTCAGGCAACCTGTTACTGGCGCCTACAATCAAAACAACCGGCAAGTCTCTCGTTTCCCTGCCGCGTCTAAATACTTTTTCATTCAACACCATCAGCAAACTATTTAAAATGGCACTGTTTGCATTAAGCAGTTCGTCAAGGAAAATAAGGTTAGCTTCGGGCAACATTCCTTCGGTGTTGGTTACCAGGTCGCCCTCACGCAATTTTCTAATATCAAAGGGGCCAAACAATTCGTTGGGTTCGGTAAACCGGGTTAATAAGTACTCAAAGGTTTTGCCATGAAGCAGTTTGGATAATTCCTTTACCAATGCGCTTTTAGCCGTGCCCGGAGGGCCTAACAAAAACATATTTTCTCTGCCTGCAAGGCAAATGCCCATCAGGTCAATAATATCATCTTTACCTACAAATTTTTCTTTCAGATGATTAAGAACACTATTGAGTTTATCAATCAGGGTAGTATCGTTGCTGTTGATGTGCATGTATTTGTGTTGCTTAATAATTCGTGAAACTCCGGCCATAGTACAGTTGCATAATCTCCTAATGCTTCTGCTATACTTTCTCTATTTTTATTGTTAACCCGTTTAATATCTTTGGCCCTAATAATCCGGTCAGCATATTCAATCCTCAGGCTGGGATGCGACAAAATTACTATTTCATCTGCCTCGCCAACCAACTTAATTCCGATGGATGAAAACGGCCATTTTACTGCGGTTTCACCCATCATTGTTACCATAATATCCGAAGGTGCCAAACCTTTGGCCAGGTTAAAAACCTGCGGTAAATGTCGCAACACCAAATCGGCGGAATATATAGCGGCCGGGGTAATTGGTGTATTAAAAGCAAGTAATGTTTGGCGAATTTCGTCTTCTGTTATTTCCCTTATAACAGTTAGTTGTAATGAAAAATACATATGCCTGGCAGCCCACAAAGCACCATGTTTATCAAATGCAGGCGGTTTTGCCGCCATGTGCAAAATATCTTCGTCATAAAAACGCTGCAACAGTTTCAGGCATTTACGATCGTCGTGTTCACTAATCAACGACAGTGAGCCTTCTACTGTTACATTGCCTGCTATTAATAAAGAATCAATAAAAGAAGTTAATTGCATGTGGTTTTAAAACGATAAATGTAACAAGGAATTGCCTTGAAATTCGTTCAAAAATTTAATAGGTATTTTTTTTGAATTTCAAATTTGTTTGAGACAAAAGGGATAATTTGTTTCGCTAATCACACACCAAAACTAACCGAATCATGGGTTTCTTCTACTTTTTTAAAAATAAACCGAAAACTACCGTACAACCCGCAACAACTAATAAAAAGGATCTGTTGCAGCCTGTAGAGGTAGCCCCCGGCGTTAATCTTCCTAAAGCCCTGGCCCCCCATTGGAATGAAATAGCAAAATCCAAACTCAATTATATTTCCATAACTGCCACACCGGCTGAGCAAAATAATATTAAGCAAAGCGGTTTTGGTTTTTTGCCTTGTCTGCCAAAGGGTTACAGCTATCCAACAGATAAAAATGAAAATTTAATGTATCCGCTGGCGCAAATAAACTGCAGTGAAATACCGGTGTTGGCGGGTTATCCAAATTTTGGTTACCTGCAATTTTATATAGTGGCCCATAAAATATACGGCCTTGAAGAAGGAGCAAAAGTGTTATACTTTACCGGGGACGAGGTAAAGAATTTTGAAACTGACTTTTCGCTTTTATCAAACATAATGCAATTTGAATACAACCCGCTTTCTGCACCTCATCAACTTACTTTTGACGTCGCGGAAGAGTATTTTGGCGTGGGCGATACTAGGCTTGATCAAAAGATGATCGTCGATTTACCATCAATCATTTACCAATACCCGGCAGTAGCCGAAGCATTGCAGGAAGAAGTTTGGGACAATTTTACTTCTACAGGTAATAAAATGGGTGGCTACGCCTATTTTACGCAAGAAGACCCCCGTATGTATCGGGCAGATATAATAGACTTTGTACTTCTTCTGCAAATCGACTCCATAGGCGCCATTATGTGGGGTGATTGTGGCGTGGCCAATTTCTTTATTAACCCGGCCGATCTTGCAAAAAAGGATTTCTCAAAGGTGTTTTATACATGGGATTGCTGATAATAGAGCCATCACTGCACAAATTATTGATTGTTAAAAACCAACAACACCTTGAACTTTACCGAAGACCAGATACTTGCCCTTGCACCGGATGAATCGTCAAAAAAAGCCGGGAAAGACTTAGCCAATCCCAACAAATGGGTGAGTAAAGGCGTAAATGACCTGGCTATTTGGGGAGAGTGCCAGGGCAGTGGCAGCAAGCCTTATCAAACGCAGATAGACATTACCGATACCGCCTTTAAATGTTCGTGTCCCAGCCGAAAATTTCCGTGCAGGCATGGTCTTGGGTTAATGCTTTTGTATAGTAGAAACAAAGCAACATTTACTACCCCGGAAATGCCTGCCTGGGTAAACGAATGGATAAGCAAACGGGCCGCCAGAGATGATAAGAAAACTGACAAAGAAGAAAAACCTGTGGATGCTGTTGCCCAGGCAAAGCGGCACGAAAACCGCGAAAAGAAAGTGGCCGATGGCATAGAAGAACTTTTGCTTTGGATAAAAGATATAGTACGCAATGGCATAATAAACCTGCCAGAAAAGCCCTATAGTTTTTGGGAACAAATAGCAAAACGGATGATTGATGCGCAAGCCCCCGGCTTAGCCGCAATGGTAAAGGCATTGGGCCAGGTAAGCTTTTTTAAAGATGCCTGGCAGACCGAATTTCTTGACCAGCTTTTGAACATCTATATAGTGATTAGTGCTTACAAAAACAAGGAAACACTTTCTGCCAGCCTGGTAAACGATGTGCGAAGCTCAATTGGTTTTACGCAAAGCCAGGAAGAGTTGAAAGAACAAGCAGGGCTGACCGATACCTGGCTTGTGCTGGGAAAACAGGTAACAGAAGATGATAACCTGACCGTTGAAAAATATTGGTTACATGCCGCAGGTTCTGGACAGGCAGCATTGATTTTGCAATTTATTGTAAGAGGCCAGGGTGGGCAATTATCGCTTACGCCCGGCATGTTTATAGAGGCAACGTTAGTATTTTATTCTTCAGCCATGCCTTTAAGAGCGATTATTAAAAAACAACTTACCACTGCTGCTGCGCCTCTTAACAATGTATTTTCCGGCTGGCAGGAGATTTCCGAAACAGAAACTGACGTTGACGCTAAACTACCTTTTACGCAGGTAAAGCCTTATGTTGTTAACCAGGTTACACCGGTTATGCATGAAAAAAGCTGGTGGCTGGCCGATAAAAACAACGACCTTATACGGGTGAACGAAAACTTTAAAAACATTTGGAAGCTGGTGGCAATTAGCGGCGGAAAGCCCCTGACAACTGCGGTAGTTGGTAAAGAAAATGTATACGAACCCATCGGAGCCTGGCATAATGAAACCTATAAAAGTTTATAATGGAGTTTTGGGATAATATTATTCATACTGCCTTGCTAGGCACAGACAAAAGGCAGCTCAGGTTGCAAGATGTTAACGAAGATCTTGCTGCAGCCTTTACTTCCATTAATGAAAGCGGCGATAAAGAAGAGCAATACCTTAATATGGCTGCTGTTGCTTTCAATTACCGCAAGTGTGGTAACCAGCCATTAAAAAAAAATGTACTTCAAACCGTTGCCGAAGCGGAAACAAAGGTTTATTGCAGTGCTGCTACCGTTGGGGTTTTAAATGATATAATTTCAATAGAAAGTCAAAGCCTGTTTGGGTTATGGATAAAAGAATGTGTTGGTGCCAATCAAATCATTCAACCGGAATATATTCCGTTACTATTCGATCTGGGCATGAAGTACAAGTGGCTTCAACAGGAAATTTTGACCGTTTCGGGTAACCGCGGTAAATGGTTATTGCCTTTTAATGAAGCCTGGAAATTTGACACAACCGTTGCCGATGAAAGTTTGTGGCAAACAGGAACAGTAGAACAACGAAGATGCTTTTTAAAGGAATTAAGAAAGACAGCACCCGCAAAGGCAATGGCACTTTTACAACAAACATGGCCGCTCGAAAATGCCAATACCAAAACGGAGTTATTAAAACAATTAAAGGTTAATATAGGCGATGAAGACGTAGCGTGGCTACAGCAATTGTTAAGTGAAAAAGGCCAAAAGGTAAAAGACGAAACGCTGGTATTACTAAAGCAAATACCCATCTCAAACATTGTACAATTATATTGGTCAATACTTAAACAGTCAATTTCAATAAGAAAAGAAAAAGGATTTTTAGGCCTTGTGTCAAAAGATGTAATTGAAATTAAATTGGCGGATATTGAAGATGAAGCCATTTTTAAAACCGGTATTGAAAAAATAAGCAGCGAAAAAGGTGTAGTAGAAAATGACTTTATTATTTACCAGCTAATTGCTGCGGTACCTCCTGGTTTGTTAAAAACGCATTACCAGTTATCGTATAGTGAAATAATAGAACGCTTCAACAAATCAGCAGAAACAAAATACTTCGTCAGCGCATTTGGCATAGCAGCAAATACCTTTAAAGATGTTGAAATGTTGCGAGCGGTATTGGCAGTTTCAGCCGATCAATTTTACCCTGAAGCGTTGCTATTACTGCCCCTTGCTGAAAGTGAACAATATGCCCGCGAGTTTTTAGGAAGTCAGCAATCGGCGGATGCGGTGTTGCATTACCTTGTTACCTATGGTAAACAGCAATGGAGTTTACAAATAACAATAGACATTTTTAAACATACCGCTAAAAATAATTACACGTACAACCGGTTGTTTTATAAACACAATATTCTATTATTTGCCGCAGATGTATTGCCTGAACTTCCTCAATTCGCTCCAGATGAAGTTTATGCAAAAGAGGCCTGGGTAAAGTCAAGCGGTTTTATTGCCCAATTAATTAATTTAAGAACACAAACACTTAAAGCTTTTTAAACACAAAATACTAAACATGTCAACATTATTGCGGGAGCATGCCGAGCAATTGTTTGCCGAAGAGTTTGAAGAAATATCGAAGCAGGAAACAGGTAAACGCCCCACCAACTGGAAGCTTACACCACAAGGCGTGGTCACCTACCTGCTGGGAGGAAAACTGAAAAACGGCTTTGAAGTCTCTCCAAAATATATAGGCAATAAACGCCTGATGGAAATTGCGGTAGCAACCCTGACAACAGACAGAGCGTTGCTGTTGTATGGTTTACCCGGCACGGCAAAAAGCTGGGTGAGCGAACATTTGGCTGCGGCAGTTAGCGGCGACTCCACATTGATTGTGCAGGGCACAGCAGGTACCAGCGAAGAATCGATCCGCTATGGGTGGAACTATGCGCGGTTATTGGCCGAGGGTCCATCAGCAAGGGCTATTGTGGAAACACCGGTAATGCGTGCCATGAAAGATGGTAAGATTGTACGGATTGAAGAACTTACCAGAATAGGCGCCGATGTACAGGATGCGTTGATCACGATCCTGTCAGAAAAATCGTTGCCGATACCCGAACTGAATACCGAAGTGCAGGCAGCAAAAGGGTTTAATATTATTGCTACGGCAAACAACCGCGATAAGGGCGTAAACGAACTGTCGAGTGCACTAAAGCGGCGTTTTAATACCGTTATACTTCCCGTGCCCGCAACGATTGAAGAAGAAATTGACATAGTAAAGCGGCGGGTTGAAAGCTTTGAAAAAGTAATGGAGTTACCTGTGGAGCGACCGGCGTTGCAGGAGATCCGCCGCATCGTAACCATTTTTAGAGAATTGCGCAACGGCGTAACATTGGATGGTAAATTAAAGATCAAAATTCCCTCGGGCACACTTAGCACCGCCGAAGCCATATCGGTTGTAAACAATGGGCTTGCCATGGCTGCCTACTTTGGCGATGGTACGCTAAAGGCCGATGACCTGGCAGCAGGTATCATCGGCGCCGTAATAAAAGACCCGGTTCAAGACAAAGTGGTTTGGCAGGAATACCTTGAAACTGTTTTAAAGCCACGGGATGAATGGAAAGATGTTTATAGGGCGTGCAGGGATTTGGGATAGAGGAAGGGGCAGGAGGAAAAAGGCAGGAGGCAGGAAGAATAAGGGCAGGAGGCAGTAGGAAGAAGGCCAGGAGGCAGTAAGAAGAAGGCAGGAGGGGAAGAAGAAAGTTGTTAGGCAGAAGTAAGGAGGCAGAAGAAAGTTATTAGGCAGAAGGGAGAAGAAGAAAGTTATTGGGCAGAAGGCTGAAGAAAGTAAGAAGAAAGTTATTAGGCAGAAGGAAGGAGGCAGAAGGGAGAAGAAGAAAGTTGTTAGGCAGAAGATTGAAGAAAGTAAGAAGAAAGTTATAAGGCAGAAGGAAGAAGGCAGGAGGGGAAGAAGAAAGGTATTAGGCAGAAGATTGAAGAAAGTAAGAAGAAAGTTATTAGGAAGAAGTAAGGAGGCAGGAGGGGAAGAAGATGTGGTTAGGCAGAAGATTGAAGAAAGTAAGAAGGCAGGAGGCAGAAGTAAGAAGAAAGTCATTGGGTAAAAATGAAGGCAGGAAAAAAAATACCGAGATTAATATTTTCTTTTGCTATTTCCTAAAAAGGCGTGACCCGTTTGCCTTATTATTCCCCAATAAAATTTTCTGCGTCCTCTTCCCTGCCTCCTAACTTCTGCCTTTCCACCTGCCTCCTTCCACCTGCCTCCTCTCCCCTGCCTCCTTACTCCTGCCTTTCCACCTTCCTCCTCACTCCTGCCTTTCCACCTTCCTCCTCACTCCTTACTCCTGCCTCCTTACTCCTGCCTCCTCTCCCCTGCCTCCTTACTCCTGCCTTTCCACCTGCCTCCTCACTCCTTACTCCTGCCTCCTTACTCCTGCCTCCTCACTCCTGCCTATTCCCCTTACTCAAAAAAACAAACTATGACTACACACATGCTCGGTATACGCCACCATGGGCCCGGTTCGGCTAAAAATGTAAAGGCATTTTTGGAGGAACTGAAGCCGGATATTGTTTTGATTGAAGGCCCGCCCGAAGCGGATTCGATTTTGCAGTGGACAGATGATGCTGCGCTTAAGCCGCCCGTTGCTATTTTATGTTATCAGCCAGACGATCCACAGCGGTCGGTGCTGTATCCTTTTGCCACGTTTTCTCCCGAATGGCAGGCGATATTATATGCCCGCAGGCAGAAAATACACGTGCGCTTTTTTGATTTACCAATATCGAACCAATTAGCCATTGAAAACGCTGAACGTGATGCACTGAAAAAGGAAGAAGATGAACCATCTGACCCAACCGGCCAATCGGACTCACCCAATACGGAACAATTACCTGGTGCAAACAACCAGGATGATACAGGTGAAGAACAGATAAAGCTTGACCCGATATCTTATTTGGCCCAGGCGGCTGGCTACCAAAATGGAGAGAAATGGTGGGAGCAAATGTTTGAACACCGCCAAAATGGTGAACAGGTTTTTGAGGCGGTAACCGAAGCGATGCAAAGCCTGCGGCAACATTTGCCTTTAAAGGAAGATAAGCTGGAACAACTTCGCGAAGCGCACATGCGTAAAATGATACGGCAGGCCGAAAAAGAAATGTTTGAAAACATAGCAGTGATATGCGGGGCATGGCATGTGCCTGCTTTAATGAACATGCCAAAACAAAAAGACGATAACGAGCTACTGAAGGCTTTGCCAAAAGTTAAAATAGATTGCACCTGGGTACCGTGGACGTATGGCAGGTTGAGCTATAGAAGCGGGTACGGGGCAGGCATTAACTCACCGGGTTGGTATGAGCATGTATGGAATTACCCACACGATGATGGAACACGATGGATGACGAACGTAGCGCACCTTTTTCGTAAAAATGGAATGGATACATCGGTTGCGCATGTAATAGAAGCGGTGCGGTTGGCCGAAACACTGGCCGCAATGCGCAACCTGTCAAAGGCAGGTTTGGAAGAGTTAAATGAAGCCACCTTAAGCGTATTGTGCAATGGTGAAGAGGTTTTGCTAAAGCTTATTTACGATGAATTGATTGTTAGCAACCGGCTGGGGCAAGTTCCGGCGGCAATACCCAAACCACCTTTGCAGGTTGACATAGAAAAGCTGCAAAAAAAACTACGACTTGCGCCCACCGCTGATTTTAAAGATTATACGCTCGACCTGCGTAAGGACACCAACCTTGAAAGAAGCATCCTGTTGCACCGCTTACGCTTGTTAAACATAAAGTGGGGGCAGCAATATGATGTAGCGGGAAAAGGAACCTTTAAAGAGCAATGGCGGCTGCAATGGGATCCTGCGTTGTCGATAGATATTATTGAAAAAGGTGGTTGGGGTAATACGGTGGAAGAAGCTGCATCGAAGTACGTAAGTGATGAAGCGCAAAAGGCCACTTCGCTATATATGGTTTCGGAGTTGCTGCAACAAACGCTGCCAGCCGAACTGCCTGCAACCGTGCAGGTTTTGATAACGCGGATAAACAACCTGGCAGCAGCAAGCGGCGATGTGGTACAATTAATGGAAGCGGTGCCGCCATTGGTTTCAGTCA
This sequence comes from Chitinophagales bacterium, assembly GCA_038247635.1. Classification (GTDB taxonomy): domain Bacteria; phylum Bacteroidota; class Bacteroidia; order Chitinophagales; family Chitinophagaceae; genus Segetibacter. The sequence continues at coordinate 10,805 of JBBRUR010000047.1, read as the reverse complement.
GTCGCTATGGCAATGTGCGTAAAACGGATGCCGACCTGGTATTAAACATTCTTGAAGGAATGATTATAAGAATTTGCGTAAGCTTACCCAATGCGGTTACCGCTATTGATGAAGATGCCGCGAAAAAATTGCTGGAGTTGTTTTATAAACTGAATGACGCGGTAAATGTATTGCAGCAGCCGGGTATCACCACTCAATGGCAACAGGCGTTACGCACCATAACCGGCAATCAAAACACTTCGCCCGTGGTTGCTGGTTACGCTGTTAGATTGCTTACTGATTATAAATTGCTGGAAGGAAATGAACTGGTGCAGGTATTCAATTACAAAATGTCGCGTAGCAATCCCCCCGGTATAAGCGCCGCCTGGTTGGAAGGTTTTTTAAAAGGCAGCGGCACCATACTCTTAATAGATAACGACCTTTGGAATGTGGTAAACAACTGGGTGGCAGGTTTGGACGAAGACGTATTTATACAGGTTCTTCCTTTGTTAAGAAGAACATTCGCCAACTTTTCGCAACCGGAGAAACGAAAGTTAGGTGAAAAGGTAAGGGTGGGCAAGAACATAACAACGATTGTAAAAAAGGATAACAATTTTGATTTTGAAAGGGCGAAGCGGGGAATACCGGTGGTGATGCAGGTGTTGGGGTTACAAAAGCTTTAGTAGCAGGCCGAATAAAAGGTTATTGAATTTTAATATAGAGGATGGCAAATTGCAGAAAAGCTTAATAAAGATCTCTATTCAAATGACTTTTACATTGTCTCCTATTTGGTAAGAACTAAAGTGCAAATAATTTAGTTTTTTTTGGGCCGGTCATTTTAGCTTTGTTCATACGGCCGTTGCAACGTCCCGATGCATCGGGATACTGAAATGCTTTTTTCAACTTTCTTATCTAATTAGTTTGAATGCATTTCAGTCTATCGGGTAAGGAGAACGGGTTTTGAAAGGCTTTTGGTTTATGTTGTCAAAAAAGCATTCGATGCCTCCTTTTATATTTTCTTTCAACTGTTCTATAGTATCGCCTTCGGCAAAAATACCTGCTCCTACTGCTTCGGCATAAAATCCACCTTCTTCTGCCTCTTTTACTATAAAAGTTATTTCTTTCATTATTTTTAGCTGGTTATTACTTTTAAAAACAATTGTAAGTTAATGACAAAATCTTCTTCCAATCTCTAAAAAGGTCTTAGTGAAACCCACTGTATTTATACAATTATGAGCAACGAAACCCTTATACGCAAATGGCGGTTGGTACTGGGCGGCAACCAAAGCGATGGAACCGGCGTTACGCTAAACGGCAAAGATGTTCAATTGGACTCAACGCTGGAAGCATTGTACGACACTGATAGAAAGGGAGGCCTCGGACCATCGTCTCCAAATGTTGCACGGTGGCTGGGTGATATACGCACGTTCTTTCCCTCGAGTGTGGTGCAGGTAATGCAGCAGGACGCATTGAAGCGATTAAACCTTACCCAAATGCTTTTTGAAAAAGAAATGCTGGAAAATGTTGAGCCGGATGTAAACCTGGTAGCCACGTTAATGACCCTTAGCCGGGTAATACCCGATAAAACAAAAGAAACAGCCAGGCAGGTGGTGCGCAAGGTGGTGGACGAGTTATTGCGAAAGCTGGCAGCCCCCACGCAACAGGCAATCATTGGCAGCTTAAACAGAAGTGTTCGCAACCGAAGGCCCAGGCACAACGAAATCAACTGGCATGCCACCATCTTAAAAAATCTAAAGCATTACCAGCCCCAATACAAAACCATCATACCCGAAACAAGAATTGGTTATGGCAGAAAGCGCAATTCGCTTAAGGATGTTGTGCTGTGTTTAGACCAAAGCGGTTCTATGGGTACCTCTGTTGTTTATTCGGGCATTTTTGGTGCTGTAATGGCGTCCATTCCTGCTATTAAAACAAAAATGGTAGTGTTTGATACCGCCGTTGCCGACCTTACTGAGGAGCTTGACGATCCGGTTGATTTACTTTTTGGAGTGCAATTAGGTGGCGGAACTGATATTAATGCTGCCCTCACCTATTGCCAGCAAATCGTAACAAGGCCTACCGATACGGTGCTTGTTCTTATTACAGATTTATACGAAGGCGGCAACGAATTAGAAATGCGAAAACGTGCAGTTGAATTAGTGCTTGCCGGGGTGCAGCTAATTGTATTGCTTGCCCTTAACGATGCAGGCGCACCCTCGTACCATCATAGCAATGCTCAATTTCTATCTAATATTGGCATTCCCGTTTTTGCCTGCACCCCCTATAAATTTCCCGATCTTATGGCAGCCGCCCTAAGCAAACAAGACATAAGCCTGTGGGCAGCAAAAGAAGATTTGGTGTTAAAGAAGTAGGGGGTTTTTTTGGTGGGGGGTGTGGCGTAAGCCTTTACGCACTCGTGTTTTTTGCCTTTGCAGGGTGTTGCTGCAGCAGCGCCGTTGCAGGATGTTATCACCTGCAACCGAAGCTTAGGCGAACTTACACCATAAGCCTGCTTGCAAAAAACAAATATCTCTGCTATTTTTCGTAGATGTCTGAAATAACTTTTAATCAGTATCCTCAATTCTTTACAGCTACCTTTTTAGAATGGAAATATTTACTTGCCAAAAACGCATTTAAAGATATTATTATTAGCAGCTTGCAATTTTTGGTAAAAGACGGCAGAGTGGTATTATATGGTTTTGTGCGGATGCCTAACCACATTTACCTGATATGGCAAATTCAAGATAAACATGAAAGAGCAAAAGTGCAGCAGAGCTTTTTAAAATATACGGCACAGCAAATGAAGTTTCAACTGCAGAAAACAAACCTGCCGGAATTGGAAACCTATAAAGTAAAAGCAAGTGACAGAGAATACCATTTTGGGAGCGTAATCCTTTGAGCATCGATTTGTGGAGCAGGCATGTTTTTCTGCAAAAGCTAAACTATATACACAAAAACCCTACATTACCACAGTGGAAAATTTGCCAATTTCCTGAAGATTACCAATTTTCGTCAGCAAAATTTTATGAGAAGGGATTTGATGAGTTTGAAATATTGACCCACTACAATGGATAGCTTATTGGCTTATACTTAGCCCACGCACATGTTGCAGGTGATAACACCATGCAACGGCTAACGCTGTAACACCAGCACGGGCAAAAACAAACTGCCAACTGTCATCCACCATCTTTCAACTATTTCCTGCTCTGTGCCTTGGTGGTTCAAAAAAAATCTTAGCGTTCCTTACCGTCTTCGCGCCTTAGCGGCTATCTTCTTCCGTCGTGTTTTCGTCGTGTTGCTGTGCCGTTAGTAATTCAAAAGAAATCTTAGCGTTCCTTACCGTCTTCGCGCCTTAGCGGCTATCTTCTTCCGTCGTGTCTTCGTCGTGTCGCTGTGCCGTTAGTGGTTCAAAAGAAACTAACTACAACACCCCGGCGCGCAACAAGCTTCCTTCTCCACCGGCTTTTCAGCATACACGGTCACACTTCTTATCCCGGTACCAGATTGCCTGAATGCAACAATTTCTTCAGCAGATAAATAGTTGCTTAAAATATCATCTGGAATGAAAATGGCTTTATCTTTTTGAATGGTGATGTTGGTAAAATCATTGGCTTCAATCAACTCAATATACACCTGCTTCTGTATAGCACCCGACACACAGCCCGCATACATTTCAGCCGCTTCGCGAATCTGTATTGGCAGCTCACCTTCCAATACAATGTCGGAAATGCTTAAGTGGCCACCAGGTTTCAATACCCGAAATATATGATTGAACACGCCATCCTTATTCGGTACCAGGTTCAACACGCAATTGCTTACAATTACATTTGCCGTGTTAGCCGTTACCGGCATTTTTTCAATATCGCCCTGCCTGAATTCAACATTGTTAAAACCTCTTACTTCATTGTTTTGCCTGGCCCGCTCAATCATTGCCGGTGTAAAATCAATACCGATAACCTTCCCTGTTTCACCCGTTTCGTGGCGCGCTACAAAGGCATCATTGCCTGCACCACTTCCCAGGTTAATAACTACATCACCCTTTTTTATTTTGGCAAACTGTGTAGGTAAACCACAGCCCAATCCAAGGTCAGCCTCAGGATTATAACCTTCTAATGTATTGTAATCATCCGCCATGATGTTGTACACTTCGGTACTGCATCCACCCGCGCCACAGCATGAGCTTTCATTGGTTTGTTTATCCTGTAAAGCAATTTCAGCATACTTCTGCCTTACCATGTCTTTTACTTGTTCTTGTGTTTCCATTGTGTTTATATTTTAAAGTGATCGAAATATTACGATGATTACTTCCAAAAAAAAGGTCAGCAACAATTGGTGCCGCCATTATACGTCTCAAAAAATTGGTTCAATACTGCTTGTGCGGCTTTCCACTCGTTCGCATCTATGCAATAACAAACTTTTGCACCTTCAATTTCACCTTTAATCAATCCCGCTTCTTTCAGTTCTTTTAAGTGTTGCGAAACGGTGCTCTGCGAAAGCGGTAACTCATCTACTATGTCGCCACAAACACAAGCCTGCTTTTTTGCAAGGAGATTCAAAATAGCAATCCTAGCAGGGTGTGCTAAAGCCTTTGCCACCCTGGCAAGCTTATTTTCTTTTACACTAAACTCGTATGATTTTGTTGCGCCCATAGTTATATCGTAAAATAACGATGAACTTTTTGAACCAGCAAATTTTTTTTTTCTTATTGCTGATAGTCCACTAAAGCTGTAGTAAGATATAGCTGATCAGGCCTATTACTATCCCTGCTACCAGGCAGGGCAATAGGTTTTTCATTAATACTTTGTTTGGCGCTGCAATGTTGGCTACGGAGCATGCAGCAATGATGTTGAACAAACAAATAGCGTTGCCGATACTTGCCCCCGAAAGCTGACCTGCATATACAACTGCAGGATCGAGTGAAAGGAGTTGAGCAGTAAATTGGTGGGATGCCCCAAAAACAATATTCGATAGGGTGGTGCTACCTGTAACAAATGCACCCGTTATACCAATTAAAGGCGCCAACATAACATATCCCCTTCCTGTATGACTAAAAGCTTCTGCCACCTGGTTAATCATAGAAGGTTGGCTAACACCAGAGGTGAGCATCATTTGAGCAACTGCAATAATCGGGAACAATAGCAACGCTACTGTAACCAATTTTTTCCCTGCTGTTTGTAAGCTTTTAGCATAATAGCTTTTCTGCCTGGTAAAAAGTAATGCGACCAATACAAACGGTATCAATGGAGATTGTAAGGGTTTTAATGCTGCATCAATGTTTGTATTGAAGATAGCATTGAACGTGAATTGCCAGCTAAGCAGGCTGCTTAAAGGCGCAATTAACTTTGGCAACAATAGCAATATGACAAGCACCAGGTAAGGCATCCAGGCTTTAGCATTGATGTTTGTTTTGCCCCTTGTAAAATATAAAACAGATAAGAGTAACATGGAAACTGAAGCAAGTATGGTGCTGAACTCAGGTAACAGGTAGGCAAATAAAATCATAGGCAAAATGGCCATGCCCAACAATAAAACGACATGCTTTTTTCTCTCCAAGGGTCCCTCAGCCTTTTTGTACATCCGCAGGATAAAAACCAGTACCACAATGCTTGCAGCAGCCAGCATCCACACACTGTATATGGCTGTATTTGCAATTGCTGCTTCTGTAAGTTCAAGGGGTGTTTTTAAGCCCGCGATAAGCGGTGTGCCCACAGCGCCAAAGGCCGCAAACAATCCATCAAAAAGCAAAACGGCTGCAACAGATAATAGAGGGTTGAAACCCATAGAGATTAACAGCAGGGGAACAATAGCGCCTGGCGTTCCAAAACCTGCTACCCCTTCAAAAAAGCTTGTAAGTCCAATAGCAATAATGAAAAATTGAATTTCTCTTGAGGGATGGATGCCCTTTATCGATTGACTGATATTTTCAATGTAGCCTGATGCATTCATCATCTCAAATAGAAACACCGCGCCAAAAACGATCATTAGAATATCAACTGTGGAAAACAATGAAGCAACTAACGTAGCGAGTAAATAGGGTAGAGGCAAATCCCATACAAAATAAAGAATGCTGGTAACGACAAGCGTAACAATGGCTGCAAAACGTATGTTTATTACCAGGGGTAATATCACCAGCAATACAATAGGCAGAAAAGAAAGCAGGGTATACAATAAAGGCAATTGAGAAAGTTTTTAGTTATTGTAATTGGGCAAAGGTATATAGCCGTACAGGTTTTGTGGATGGGGTGTAAAAAGCTGCGTAGTGAATCATCAGTACAAGAGTGCGACGCAACAATGTTTAATAGATATTCTGCTGTTTATCGCCCAAAAAAACAGTTATAAAAAAGTGCGGCCCCGAAAAAAGACGGGGCAGGCCCCGAAAAAAGACGGGGCTGACCCCGTGTATATTCCGGTGAAAGTGAGCCACCGTTCCGCTCAAAGTGAGCCACCGTTCCGCTTAAAGTGAGCCACCCGGTTGGTTCTGATGCTATGCCATTTTTACAATGGCGAGCTTCTATGACTGAGGAACAATATGTAAACTGAAATGCAGCATTAGATAAAGAGTTGTGTAATGCCGTGGAAAGCACTTTTAGAATGAACGTAAGAACTGAAAAATAGCGTGGTTGAAAGTATGGCGAAGTAGCAAAAAACGTACAACAAAGTATAGCTACAAGATGTAAGGGTTGCGTTGCAGCAATATTTATCGCCTCCAATTTAACAAATAGAATTATGTACTTTTAGATAATTATGCCTAATATAATTTCCGTCAAAAACCCTCTTTTTTTGCCTTCACTTTTATTAAGGCTAATTTCTTCTTTTTTTCAACCTTTACAAACCCTAAAAAAACAGCAATGATGAACCTTTTAAAACAAAGAAGCATAACCAACAAATTATGTGCGGTTGCTGTTGCCGGGCTCTTTTTAAATACGACTTGCCTTAATGCGCAACAGGTTAGCAAAGTTGTAAGCCTTCGATACAACAACAAACCTGTAGAAACAGCAAATGTTGATGTTCTTCCTCCAAAGGAACAAGGCGCCAATAGTAAATCACTTACAAAAGGTGCAAGCCTCAGGTCCGGTACTAAATTAGTCATCCCTGCCAATACCTTAGTTCAGCTCAAATCACCCGGGGGCACTCAAAATATAAGATCGTCCAATCTAAAGTCAATGGAATATACAGTAGTACTTACTGCTAAAGGCGAAAACCATATTGTATCGGGCGATGGAGCCTCCATCATTAATAAAGTAGACCCTCGAAAATTTGTTGGATACGATTACAGAAATTCAAATGGACGGGGAACCACGGCTGCAAGCAGAGCGACTGAATTTACATTTACGGATCTGTCTTCTGGAAAAAATGAAAAAGCGAGTATTAGTACTAATGAAGGAACCGTTCACATTACAGAACAACGTAAAGTTACCATACAAGGCGTTCCTGTAAAAAATAACAGCAGAGGTGAAATCGGTAAATCGGTTTCCACAATGCAGTCAGCAGGCTCCGGTGAGTTTATTTCAAGCGATGAGCCGTTTGACTATAGGGATTATCTTGAAGCAATTAATGCTATTAGTAACGAACTTGATAGTGAAGATGAGGATGACCAGGCTGAGGATCTTATGTGTTTGGGAAAGCTGTATATAGCTTTGGAGGAACCCGCAAAAGCTATTGCTCATTTTAAAAAAGCTTATGAATACTTTGGCAGCGAATATGGAGAGGATGCTACTGAGACGTTAGAGGCGCAGCTATCTTTAGCAGAGGCATATAATCTTGCAGGCAATTTAAAAGAAAGCTCCCGATTAGTTGAGGAGGCTCTTCAAATTTTGAAAGAGATAATAGAAGATATAGAGGAGGATATAGAATTTGTACATGATGACGAGGAAGCCCTTAAATTAATATGCGACGACATTGTTGAGGTGGCAGAGCTTTGTGGTTGGGCTTATGATATTATTGGCGATACAGAAGAAAGTGAGGAATTTTATGAACAGGCAGATAAAGGTTGTACGTAAAAGGTAGCCAGACAAACATTTCCTGTTCAAGCAAACCTCTAATATGTTTTTGACTGCGATAAAAAGGAAGTAATATTCTAAAAGGTTCAGGCGGTTTTTAGTCGTAAGTTTCTTTACCGCCTGAAAATAGGAAGCTCCTAACGAATATTAAGACAGGTTTTGATTGATTTTTTATCGACATGCTAAGCTTGTTTCGACAAGTTATTTGTTGAACTTAAAAAAAAAACAATGCTTACCTTAAAGCGTTTAGGACTTTATCTCTTTATTTTTTTTATTACTGTCACCCTGCTTATTGTTCTCGTCAAATTTAGACGGTTTGATAACTATCTTGTAAATGAAGCAAACAAAGCAAGCAATTGGAATAATGAGCTGAATAAAGATATTGTGCTTATTAATCTCGAAAAGAACAAAGCGGGTAGTGAGGTTAATGATGACAACCATTTCAGGCGTAACATCATTAACCTGTTAAACACAATTGCAATAGAAGCAAAAAATAATAAAGGTCCCAAAGGAGTATTGTTAGACCTTTATTTTAGCAGCGACTCAACTTATATAACTCAGTTAAAGACGGCGTTAAAACAACTGAAAGATTTAAAAGTGCCGGTGTATGCTTCCTACAACATCAACGAAAAACATGAGCGTCTCGAAATAAACAATATTGATTTTGACGCCGTGGAAGCCAATCACGCTACAGATATATACAGCAATTACCTTAAAGGCTCCGAAGAAATAAATGCAGGAGCAGGCAGGTACCATACTTTTTTTTACCCGGATAAGGACGTTGCCAATTATGAAAATGACATTTATCTCTTTTCGAGTCTTGGGGAAGATTCGGTCCTGATAGGGTCGCTGGTCCAAAAGGTAGGAATGGACTTAAATTCCTCTGGCAGTATCAGCCATATTTCTAAACGGGTTGGCTCCTTAGTGCCTTATCGTTCACCGTCAATGATGGAAAAGGCAACTTATACTTTTATTCCCGGCCAGAATGAATCTCCCGGCATTTTTAAACCAGGAGCGGCACATAAAGTAGCAGTTGACATGAATAAAAACATAATGGTAGTTGGCGATATGGCAAACGACCGGGTGAACATTGACAACAAAAGGCAAATACCTGGCACCTACATAGTAACGTGGGCACTTAGTAATTTGCTCGATAGCAATACAGGTTTGAAGCTGCCAATCGAAAGCCTGTATTTGATAATAGGTCAAATTTTGTTTTTCTCATTTATCTCAGTACTCATTTATGCGCTGCTGTTTAAGTATGTAAAGCGGCTGCAAACAAAGCCCGCTGTCATTGCCTTTATCTCATTTGCAGTCACAGCGCTTATCTTCTTTTCTTACTTCAGGGTAGTCTTCAGCTTTAATTATGTTATTCCAGCCAGCCACACAATTGTGGCTACCTGTGTGGCCTGCATTTTATCCTATCGCTTTGCACACAAATTTCTTGTTACCGGTGTGGCAGAAGGCTCGCAGAAGTACGATGTATTTATCAGCTATTCGCGCAGCCAGAGCGATTGGGTAGACAAATATGTGTATGCACCGCTTGCAGCTTATACCAAGCCTAATGGCGAAAAGCTAAAAATATTTTACGATAAAAAAAGCATCGGCATCGGAGAGATGTTCACGACAAAATACATGTGGGCTATTGTAGACACCAAATACTTCATTCCCATATTCTCGGATGATTATTACTTAAAAAACCATTGCCGCAACGAAATGGATTGCGCAGTAAAACGTGAAATTGAAAAGCTGCTGTCTATTCAGGCGATTGCATTATCATTCAAAGCCGTTCCCGAAGCATTCAACTGTATCAATTTTATTGACGTTACTAAAACCCCCGGCTTTATACAAGTTATCGAAGCTGAATTATCAAAACAATTTGCAGTAGCTCCTTCACGATCACTCATTATTGAAGACAAACAAGAAGCTATTCTTCAAGTCAATATGGGATTGACTAATGGGGAAACGATGTTAAAAGAAGTGAGCAGCCTTCAAAGTAAAAAAGGATTGATTAAAAAAGAATTTGAAACGCTATCGGAAAAAGAAAGTGGTATTCAGGCAACTTTGATGGTGCTTAAAAAACAGCCTGTTGTCCTTTCAAAAGATGCGTTCATTTTAAAACACTATTGTCTGGAAAAGGCAATAGAAGTTTATAAATGTAATCAATCAACAACAGTAGTTGAATTGGCAGAACAGTTTGAACGATATCTCAAATCATCGCAAGCAGAAGATACAGGTAACGCTTGCCTGCCACTAACCTAGCTACTTGCCTTATGCCATAACGTGTGTACAATTGCGGGATCAACGATGAACATGCAACTTTTTCCGGATATTTTTTCCCGACGTTTTTCAATGGCCACAACTTCATAACACTTTAAATTTTTGCAATGTCCATTCACTATTCTCAATTCGCCCTACATAAAAATGATAAGCTCATAACAGGTATGCTCAAATTCCTTACCCGTCGTAAAATAAGAAGCGTTCATTATATTTTTTGGGCCAGTACATTTAAGCTTTCATGATACAGTCGTTGCGTCGCACTCTTATACTGCAGCGAATTTTATTGAACATTTTTCAACCGCCAAAACCTGCATTTGCCTGTGTGCTGCATCTATGATTTTGTTGGATTGTACTGCATTAACATTGCACAGCCTGTCAGCCAGAATGTTCAAATAAATGTTTTCAGCCTTTGCAGGGTGTGTCACGAATGAAAAGAATGGGCTATTCTTTTCAATGTTGTATAAAAGATGGTAGTAGGCCTACCGCATACGTTGTACAGACGAAGTATGCAAACCACCTGAAGGTGCTGTATTCAAAAGATATGGT
>JBBRUR010000046.1:0-36696 GCA_038247635.1 Chitinophagales bacterium | reverse complement strand
TTATTATCCCCGCAGGCCTGTAAGGCCAAAATACACCAACCGGGGGTGCACCCGGACCAGGTTAGCGTTCATGTTACAAGCCCTGACGGAGCCAAATATTACTATTGGTGACATTCATATACAACTCCAAAAAAAACCATTGCTTTTTTCTTCTCATTACACAGGCCTGAGGGGCCGAAATACACCAGCCAGGGGTGCAGTTCCCTGATACGGTTAGCATTCATTTTAAAGCACTGACAGGGCGAAATATTACTATTGGTCACATTCATATTTTTTTCACACCATTTTCTTGTCTCCAGCCACCATGTTTCAATAGTGGCAACGTTCCGTTTAACATTTAAATAATACCATTTTTTCCTTTAACTAAAAAATTAGTTGTTTATAACTAAAAACATAGTTACATTCGTTTTGTGATTTAAAAATAAAGGGCAGTTGTAGCCCTGCACAACAAACAACAACCATTGGTATGAAAAAAGAACAAACGCCCGAAATATCCATTAATACCGAACGCACCCTAACCCGAGCCGAGGAGCAGGTAATGCAGGCCTTGTGGCAACACGACACTGCTTTTTTAAAGGATGTATTAGAAACGATGCCTGTGCCCAAGCCACACAGCAATACCGTGGCTACCATGCTAAAAATACTAATGGAAAAAGGGTACGTAACCGCCGAAGCAGTGGGCCGCAATAACAGCTACCAGGCGCTGGTTAGCCGCGAAGCATACAGCAAAAACAGCATGGGCACGCTGGTAACCAACTACTTTAACGGGTCGTATAGCAGCGCAGTTTCGTTTTTGGTAAACCAGCAGCAAATTAGCGTAAACGACCTTGAACTATTGTTAAACGAACTAAAAAACAAATAGCCATGGCAGCCATACCAATGTACCTCCTAAAAATGCTTATCTGTTCCGCGGTATTGTTTGGCTATTACCGGGTGGCCTTGTACAACGTACGCTTTCACCGCTGGAACCGTTTTTACCTGCTGGCATCACTGGTATTATCGGTGGTGGCCCCATTGGTAACTATTCCCATACAGGCGCACCAGCAAAACCAGCAGCTTGCCAATGTAATAACCTCGCTGCCATGGAACAGTGCTGCATCAAACGCACCTGTAGTTAGTTTACAACAGGTAGCACTCCTTGCCTTTGCGGCCATATCGCTTGCATTGCTGGCAAAAATAATAGTGGGTGTAGCACAAATGGTACGCCTTTACCAAAGCCATACGGCCATGCCATTGCAGGCAAATATTAAGTTCATGATAACCAGGTTAGAAAACGCACCATTCTCGTTTTTTAACTGGCTGTTTTGGCGGCACGATGTTGATGTGGCCACGCCCAACGGTACCCGCATGCTCAACCACGAGCTGGCACATATACGCCAGGGCCACAGTTTCGATAAACTGTTTACCTCTTTACTGCTATGTATATTTTGGGTAAACCCTTTTTTTTGGTTTATCCGCCGCGAGCTAAACATGATACACGAATTTTTGGCCGACCAGCAAGCTGTGGGCCAGCAAAATGGAGCTGCCTTTGCCCAAATGATTCTCCAAACCATGCCTGCACATTTAACTCAACACAACAGTTTAAGCAATCCCTTCTTTTCTTCAAACATTAAACGACGATTATTTATGATTACCACTTCAACACAGCCAAAATACACTTACCTGCGCCGCCTTAGCGGTTTGGCAGCCATGATAATTATTGTTTGTACACTGGCTATATCGGTACAGCGGGCACAGGCGCAACAAACTGCCCAACAACCGCAAAAAACTTCTGCATATACCGACACTACTAAACCAACTATTCAAGTAATAACCACAATTACTAAAACAAAAAAGGCCAACGAAAGTGATGTTACAAATGGTGCTATAAATGAAGACAACATACAAATTTCAATTGATACGCTAACGGTAAACAGCGACAAAACGGTGATTACCAAAATAACCGGTCATGGAAACATTACCGTGCACAATCGCACCAAAAATGGCGGGGAGTTAACCGGAACAATTTCTAACGTTACAATGGAAGCGAATGAACTACCAATAGACCAGCTAACCAACAATGTAGTGTATATGATAGATGGGAAGAAAGCAATTGCCAGTGAAGTAAAAGACATAAACCCCAATACCATCCAATCTGTATCTATATACAAAGGCGAAACAGCAATAAAAATATACGGCCCCGGTGGTAAAGACGGTGTAGTAGAAATAACGTTGAAAAAGCAAGACGGAACAGTACAGCCACCAGCCAAAATTATTATTGGGCACGACGGCAAACAGGCAGCCGCCAACCCGTTTATTTTGGTAGATGGCCAACCAATAACCAACGACCAAATAAAGCTTATACAACCCAACGATATAGAAAGTATCAATGTGCTGAAAGGCAGGCAAGCTATTGACAAATATGGCAACAAGGCGGCCAATGGGGCCATTGAAATAACGATGAAAAAGCCGGTGACTTAACCCGGTAAATGGCAGGTAAAATACAAACTAAATAATATTATAAAAGGCTGATGCATTATGCATTTTAGTACACGCTGTGCGACGCAACGGTGACCCCCAAACAAACCAATGCATGGTCCAAAAAAAAAATTAATCTTCCAACAAAATAGAAAACACGATCATTCTCGACTGTAGCTTGTCTAACACATTGCTAAATTTGAGGTTGGCATCGCGGCTGTGTACATTGGTAAGGCCATTGCTTATTTTAAGCTCGGGTGTAAACGTAACAAAAGGAAAATAGAAGTTAAACCCTATGCCTGCCTCTACACCAAAATCGTTCTTTTTTAGTTTTACCAGGTCTTCGGCATTACGGGCCGATGAGTTGCTGGCCAAATCCATATCGTACTTTACGCCGCCCAACAGGTAGGTGCGAAAATTGCCAATACGGTCGCTGTTAAACTTAAACTGAAACGGAAAACTTACTATGGTGGAAGGCAATGTTTTTTTAATGCTGGTAGTTTCGTTAAAAGCTGGATCGGGGTATTTTAAATCGTATAAAAAATATTTAGCGCCTCCAATAATTAGTTGTGGGTTAGCCCTAAACTGAAATCGATCGCTTAGCCGCAATGTAGCCAACAGTCCCAACGCAATACCACCACTGCTACCGGGTTCGGCCACCAGCACGCTGTCGTTTTGTATAAAAGTAGGGTGTTTGCTGGGGTGCAGGTACGAGTGGTTGTACGATATGGACATACCAAAAAAGTAGGGCAAATTATCGTGGTTGGGCCTGTTTAACTCCTTGTATTGACTATTGGCCTGCATCGGTGCCAATAACGTACTAATACAGCTAACAGCAACCACCAGGTAAGCATAACAGTAATTAACTCCCTTCATTTTCATCGTGTACATTTTTAATCCAACAAATCCAATAAGGGTATAATTGTGCTATATTAAAATTTTTAATAGGTTTAGAAGGCAATTTACAAGGCAATTTGTTAACAAAAACCATTTATTTAGTTCCGCAATAAATAGTGCAAATACCCATGGTGAGTGGTTTATAGTAGGTGTCAGTAAAACCGGTACCCTCCATAATGTTTATAAATTGCTTGCCTTCGGGAAAACGCTGTACCGAGTCGTTAAGGTATTGATAGGCATCACCATTTTTAGCGATCAGTTTACCAAAGCCGGGGGCAACTTTGTTCATGTACAGGTTATACAACCCTTTAAACGCAACCTGCTTCGGCTTACTAAATTCAAGCACCACCAATTTGCCACCGGGCTTTAATACGCGCAGCATTTCGCCAATACCTTTTTCAAGGTGTTCAAAATTGCGGACTCCAAAAGCTACCGTGATTGCATCAAACGAATTATCAGCAAAATTTATTGTTTCGCTATCGCCGTTAAGCAGTTCAATTTTATTAGATAACTTAAGCTTTGCAACCTTTTTACGTCCCAGTTCCAGCATCCCGTCGGATATATCTATGCCCGTAATTTTTTGAGGCTGTAGCATTTTGTAAGTCAACAGCGCCACATCGGCAGTGCCGGTGGCCACGTCCAACACTTGTTGGGGCTGTAGCAATTTCAGTTCCTTAATGGCCTTTTTACGCCAGCTAACATCAATTCCAGCCGATAAAAACCGATTTAAAAAGTCGTACCGGAAGGCTATTTTGTCAAACATGCCGGCAACCTGTTCTTTCTTACTTAATTCACTTTCCTTAAACGGTACTATTGTATCGTGTGCATATTTGGTCATAAAAACTAAAAAACTTTTTTAATAATAATGGATGATTTAGGCAGCATTGATTTTTTACAGTAATGTGCCTATCAACAGCATGATGTTTAATACAACAACCCAACTATTAAAAGAGTTAACGCCGCCTTACCAGGTTCCAAAGCGATTTAATACCTTTTAACACGCCCACACTTTTGGCTCCCTCGCCAATTAGTTTGCGGGTAGTAGTATTGTCGGGTGCAAAAATAGTATTAATAACTTTTTTGCCGCCGTTTAGTGCGGCGTTGGTAACCTTACCGCGTAAAATGCGCGGTATAAAGGTATTAACACCTGCAGCGGCAAGTTCGCCCGGTATTTCGTACATTTTATTTTTTAACGACTGCTGTCTAAGCTTTAACCTTTCGCGAACAACAAACTGCTCCCGCTGCAGGTCGTTTATAGTTACAATTTTTGATGGGCTAAGGGGCATTGTCTTCGTTGTTGGTTTCAAATAAGGTTTTTACCACTGCATTCATTACGCGTTTACCTAAAAACCGCTTATGCATTTGGTACAAAACCAAAATTAGCGCAAGGTACACAATGCCAACAATGCCAAAACCTATAATAAAATTGTCGGTTAAAAAAGCAAGAAAGTAGCCCACAATTACTGTTATTATCAATAGTACAACAAATAGTAAAATGCCAAGAATAAATAAAATGTACATCCGCGATACCAGCCGGGCCACTTTTTCGCTGGCCTGAAGTTTAAATAATAAAACCCTGTCGTCAACATATTCCTCCACCATTACCCGGGTTTCCTCAAAAAACGTTTGCTTCTCTTTATCAATAATATCCATCTCAAAAATTTAAATACAAATTTACAACCTGTGCACTTTTAGGTCTAATATACAAATTTGTATGCCACCGTAACCGCATTGGCATATGCCTCTACTCCATAGGTTTTACAATATTTGTTTAACCAGCACGTTACGGGTGGGTGGTACAGTTTTTTAACATGCGCTACTATACAAATTATCATTTTATACCAATTGAATGGATCCCAATAACGCTGACCCCAATCTTCATTTTAACCCGCAAAAAAACAAGGTAGAAAGTAAAGCCACAGAGGGCTTTAACGAGCCATTGGACAAAGTACCCGCCGATAAATTGCACAGCCGCTATTTTTTCCTGGCCATAATTATTGTGTTTGGCATGCTATTATTTATGAGCCTTCTGCAGTTTTTTATTGCTTTTTTAGGGTCGGTAATCATTTACATACTTACCCGCCGGTATATGAGCATGTTGGTAAAAAAATATCACTGGCGCCGAAGTTTAGCTGCATCGGTCATAATGATTATTTCAATTTTGATTATTATGTTACCCATTGCCATATTGGGGTTTATGTTGTACAGCAAGGGTAAGTTTTATATTACGCACCCCGAAATGATGGTAGCAGGTCTTAAAAAAGTACAACAACAATTGCAGGATAATTACAACCTTACTATACTTAGCGACGAAAACATTGCAACCGTTAAGCAATATGGTGCAGGCTTAATTAAAACACTGCTAAACGAGAGCATGAATTTTTTCGTATCCTTCTCCATTCTTTATTTCTTTCTTTACTTTATGTTGGTAGGCTTTGGCCGTTTAGAAGCCTCCATTGTATTTTTTCTGCCATTTAAACGTAACAAAATTGAAATATTTGGAAAAGAGCTTATTGCACTAACCTATAGTAATGCTGTAGGGGTGCCGGCAATTGCAGTGGCGCAGGGGGTGGTCGCATATATAGCCTACCTTATTGCAGGCCTGCCCGAACCCGGTTTTTGGGCGGTGGTAACTGCCTTTACCTCTATTTTACCAATTGTGGGCACAGGCCTGGTATGGCTTCCACTTGCCATTTACCTGTTTATGATACACCATACCTGGCAGGGCATTTTTATTGCTGCCTGGGGTTTACTGGTTTTAGGCATTACCGATAATGTGGTGCGCTTTATACTGGCAAAAAAAATGGCCGATATTCACCCCATCTGCACCGTGTTAGGCGTTGTTATGGGTCTTAAATTGTTTGGCATTACCGGGCTTATTTTTGGCCCCGTACTTATTTCTTTCTTCGTTATTTTATTAAAGTTGTACTACTTTGAATACCAGCGAAATACGGAAATGGTACCTGCAAAAAACAAAACCAGAATTCAATATAATTTACCATTTTTGGCGTATCGTTTAAAACGGAAACCACCAACGTATGCAGCTACAAAAGGTAAAAGACAGGCATTTGGCGAATGAATTTATAAGGGCAAATGTTTTAATGAATGCACCAAACCCACACTACATACGTCCAATAGATAACGAAGTAAATGATGTATTTGATGTACAAAAAAACAAGCAGTTTAAATATGGCGAAGCTACCCGGTGGGTATTGTACAACGCTCAAAACCAACTAATTGGGCGGATAGCTGCGTTTACCAGTAGTAAATATGTAAATAAAGGCGATAAACTGCGCATGGGCATGTGTGGCTTTTTCGATTGCATAAACGACCAACAGGCAGCTAACCTGTTGTTTGATGCTGCCAAAAATTGGTTGGAAGGCAAGGGAATGCAGGCCATGGACGGCCCGGTTAATTTTGGCGAACGCGATAAATGGTGGGGACTTATGGTAGAAGGTTTTGATGTTGAACCCATGTACGGCATATCGTTTAACCCACCCTACTATCAGCAATTGTTTGAAACCTATGGCTTTCAAAATTTTTATAACCAATATTATTATACGCTGGCCGCCTACGGTACGCTTGGCGAAAAATACCCCGAACGGCATGCCCGCTTTGCCGCCAAACCCGATTATGCAGCACGCCACATACAAAAAGATAAGCTTGAAAAATACGCCCACGATTTTGCTATCATCTACAACGCGGCCTGGGCCCAACACGAGGGCGGTAAGGAAATAACCAACGAACAAGCCATAAAGCTTTTTAATAAAATGAAGCCTATTATGGACGAAAGCATTATTTGGTTTGCTTATTACAAGGAACAACCCATTGGTATGTGGCTAAACATACCCGACCTAAACCAGTATTTTAAATATTTTGACGGCAAGTTTGGGTGGTGGCAAAAACTACGGCTGTTGTACCTGCAAAAAACCAAACCCGCCCGTAAAATGAACGGCGTGGCCTTTGGTATAGTACCAAAATTTCAGGCATTGGGTATTGATGCTTTTATGATTTACTCCGGCGCATTGTTGGTAAGGAAGCAGGGCCGCTACGATGGTATAGAAATGGGCTGGGGAGGCGACTGGAACCCGCGCATGTTGGCTATTTACAAAGCCACTGGTGGCCAGCAAAGCCGCCGCATGATAACATACCGCTATAATTTTGACCAGACTATTCCCTTTGAACGGCATCCTTTGGTGATGTAAGGATTATTGCATAAAAATATTTGGTCAATCGGTTTTTGTTGTTGCAGGTTTGCCTGTGACCTTAACCATAGTATCATTAGTTGATAGATTAACTCATTTAGGTTATTACAATGCCTGGCATAGGTTTGTCTCTGTCTAAATAATTGTAAAATTATTGTGTTTTAAAATTGATGGGGTTGATTTGCGGAAAAATTTTTAGCCCGTAACTTTTCTCTCTTGAGTGTAAACATTCTTTCAATCAATATTTTAAGTGAGGAGGATGATCAGTTTATCGTTTTACTCAAAAATTTTAAAATAGATAATGATAAGGCATATGTAAAAAAGGTTGATAACGCCGTTTTCGTGTTTCCCGTACCATAAACCCCTGCAAAATTTACCTGACCCCCTTAATAAATTCTCAGCGGACTTTATAGCTGAAAGTGAGCAACCAATTCAAAATGAGCGGGAAAGTTTTTAATAATGCTCTATCTATACAAATATTTGCATTTATATCGTTAAGCAGAATCCTTTTGAGGTAATAAAAAAATTCGAGTTTCATTGACCAGGTAAAAATGCGTTGGCTTCAATAAGTATATCAGAATTGTGATAACGAATTAGCATTAGGTACAAGTCCCTATAACAACCTGGCCGCTTGTTATATAAAAGCGAAGTTCAAGCAGTCATTCCCTTATTACCGTGCGCACATACAATTCCTCCACCTTTTTTCGTGCCCAGGGCGTTTTACGCAAAAAAGTAAGGCTCGATTTGATGCTGGGATTGCTTGTAAACGAATTTATACGAATTCGGCTACCCAAAACCTCCCATCCATACCTGGCCACCAAATATTCAAGGATACTTTCAAGAGTCTTTCCATGCAATGGGTCGGTGGAGCTCATAAACAAATCATCTTTTTAAAACCAACATTTATCATTGCAAAACTATCTTTTCCTTTTTAATTTGCCTACCTGACCTTTTTTACTTTTAAATTCTAAATTTTAAATTTAAAATTTTTCATGATAAATTGCTACCTCCGGCTACGCTTAGGCAAGGGCGCTTCATTTTTTTTAATTTTTACTTTTTTTTTAACCACTACCGATGCCTTCGGCTAAGCTCAGCCAACGGTGCGGCTACGCTCAACCAACGATGGCTACGCCCGGCCAACGGCAGGTACGATTAGCCGACGGAAGTTTAGCTTTTTTAATTTATAATTTTTAACCACTATCGATGGCTTCGGCTACGCTCAATTAACAGCGTATGATTTTTTTTAATTTTTAGTTTTTAATTTTTAATTTTTGATTTTTACTCAATCCCCCCTTAACAAAGTTTGCTAATTTGCAGCCCCGGTCAAATGCCGTGTACTCAAAAATGGACAAATTCATCGTTTCTGCACGCAAATACCGCCCGCAACTGTTTAATACGGTGGTGGGACAGGCACATATAACTACCACCCTTAAAAATGCTATTAAAAACCAGCAACTGGCGCATGCCTTTTTGTTTTGTGGTCCGCGGGGCGTGGGCAAAACCACGTGTGCCCGTATTTTGGCTAAAACCATTAATTGCCAAAATATTACTGCCAATGGCGAAGCGTGCAACACCTGCCAAAGCTGTATATCGTTTAACCGGGGCACCTCGCTTAATATTCACGAGTTGGATGCTGCCAGCAACAACTCGGTAGACGATATACGCAACCTGGTTGACCAGGTCCGTTTTCAGCCACAGGCCGGTAAATACAAGGTGTATATAGTAGATGAGGTGCATATGTTAAGCTCCTCGGCCTTTAACGCATTTCTTAAAACACTGGAGGAACCACCACCCTACGCCATTTTTATATTGGCTACTACCGAAAAGCATAAAATACTACCCACCATTTTAAGCAGGTGCCAAATATTTGATTTTAAACGCATTACCAACAACGATACGGTTGAGCACCTGCAGGAAATTGTTGGCAAGGAACAGATAAAAGCCGAAAAAGCTGCCCTGCAAATTATTGCACAAAAAAGCGAGGGTTGCATGCGCGATAGCCTGAGCATACTGGATAAAATTGTAAGTTTTACAAATGGCGTAGTTACCTATGCCAACACCCTTGAACATTTAAACATACTTGACCACGACTACTATTTTAAATTGCTGGATACACAGCTGCAGCAGGATATGGGCGGTGGCATGTTACTATTTGACGAAATAAACCGAAAAGGCTTTGAAGGCGATATGTTTTTAAACGGCTATGCCGAATTTATCAGAAACCTGCTGGTATGCAAAAATGCAAAGGCAGCCAGGTTGTTAGATGTTGTAGAAGGTTTGGAGGAGCGGTATACAAAAGGAGCCGCTAATGTGCAGGCAGGTTACCTTGTAGGCGCCTTAAACATTTTAAACGAGGCCGAAATAAATTATAAAATGGCCCGTAACAAGCGCCTGCATGTGGAGCTGGCACTTATTAAACTTTGCTTTTTACAACAGGCAATTGACCTTACTTACGACAACCAGGCGGGTAGTATTGTAAAAAAAAAGCGGGTTAACGGCCCTATAGCCTATAAAATAACCCCGATCCCCAGCATAAAAATAGTAGACAATGCGCCTGCGCCAATTAAACCAGCGGCTGCCAACACCGATAGTAAAGCGTCGCTGTTTATTGAACCTTCTGCGGTACCACAAACAATACAACCAACAGCAACTGCTGAAATAGCTGGCCAAAGTACTTTTACACATAATTTAGCCGCCACGGCAGCAGTTAAAACAACTGCGGCCCCGACAACTACTGGTCCCAAAAAAAGTTTATTGCAATCGTTTCGCGATAAAAATGCCCTGGAGGTTAAAGAAGATGAAAAAACTGCGATTACTATTACCCCTGAAAGTTTAACTGAAAAATGGGCCTCTTATACCGAAAAGCTAAAATTGGCTCAAAAAAATTCGGTGGTAACCGTTTTTAATATTGCGCAGATACAGGTGGTAAACGATAGCCATTTTATGATAACCGTTTCCACATCGCTGCAGCAAAAATTTATTGAGCAGGAAAAAATTGACCTGCTCGATTACCTTAAAACGGAGTATTGCAATAAACACATAGGTTTTTCATTTAGCATAGAAGTTTTGGCTGACGATGGCTCAATAACAGAAGTACCATTAACCAACCGCGAAAAATTTCAACGCATGGTACAAGATAACCCGTTGATAAAAGAGCTGAAGGACCGGTTAAAATTAGAGATGGATTTTTAAATGCTGCTACCCATCTTTTTAAACATAAAAATAAAGGCTATTGATGGCCACAGTACCATAACTATTGCAATAATTGCACAGGGTAAAGCAAAGGTTGTAATACCAGTACCGATGTTTGTTGGGTTGCTATAACTAATGGTAATAGTTACTTTAGCACAGGGTTTTAATTTGCTTTAGTATGAAAAAAAAGTTGCTCATTGCGTTTGTTGCCACCGCTGTCATGATGGCGGTAATGTCCATCCACGGCCGTCCGTTGGCCATCCCCAATAAAACACCCCGGTATAGTAAGCTTTGAACTGGCACGTACCCCGGCCGAAGCAGGCGTTATATCAAAGGCGTGGACACCGGCACTACTTCCCCTCGCAAGGGTAAACACCTATCTCGATTTTATATTTATAGCCTGTTACGGCTGGCTGTTGTGGTTGGTTTGCCACACCCTTGCCAACAGGTTTGTTGGCCGCTGGTTAGCCAATGCCGTAATAGTAGCAAGTGCCTTTGATATTTTTAAAAATATATTGATGTTTAAAACAATGAACGGACTCATAGGTAACGAGTTGGTAGCCTCCACTTTTATGTTTGCCTCTGCAAAATTTGTACTGCTGGCTTCGGCCATTTTATATATTGTGGCATCGGTAGCGGCAAATCTGCCGGTTTTTTAAAAATTATCAATCCAAAATAAACCATCCTTTTTGTAACAAAGCCTGGCATTGCCCTTGCGTTACCCCCCCCGGCCGCCAATCAATAAATTTGCAGGCCACCCTTGGCAAATACCCTTTTTCACGTAATTTCACGGCTCAAAAAAAAAAAAGACGATATGTCTTTTAAAATGGCACCAACCGGCGGCGACAAATAAAATTAAAGTATATGGCGGAAGTGATATTAATGCCCAGGCTAAGCGATACTATGACAGAGGGAGTTATTGCAGCCTGGCATAAAAAGGTAGGCGATAAAGTAAATAAAGGCGATCTGCTGGCCGAAATTGAAACCGATAAAGCCACTATGGACCTGGAAAGCTACCAGGAAGGCACCCTGCTACACAGGGGCTCCGACGACGGTGGCAAACTGCAGGTAAACGACCTGCTTTGCATTATTGGCAAAGAGGGTGAAGATGTAAAAGAACTGATAGCTAAAAATACCGCTGGCGGTTTAAATGAAGCTGCACCAGCCGAAGCAAACCAGCCCGCCAACGAAGAAAAACCAGTCGAAAAACAAGCCGCTACAGCCGCCGTTGCCGAAAAAAATGAAGCGGAACCCACGCTCCAAAAAGCTGCATCTATCAACGAATCGCCCAGTATTGATATTAGTAAAATGGAAGAAGTAGTGCTAATGCCAAGGCTAAGCGATACTATGACCGACGGCGTAATTGCCGGTTGGAGCAAAAATGTAGGCGATAAGGTAAGCAAAGGCGATGTATTGGCCGATATAGAAACCGACAAGGCTACCATGGAATTGGAAAGCTATAAAGATGGTATATTATTGTACCAGGGTGCCAAACCCGGCGAAAAAATATTAGTAAACGATTTACTGTGCATTATTGGCAAAGAAGGAATGGATATTACAGCCATTGTGGCCGCAGGTAAAAATGGTGGTGGTTTACCGGCTGGCAATGCTGCTGAGGAAGCTGACACATCGGTCCAAACATTTACCGCTGACACACCCGCGCCACTACAAACTACCGACGAGGAAGTAGTGAACGAAGGCAGGATCATTGCCTCGCCACTGGCCAAAAAAATTGCTGAAGAAAAGGGTCTCGACCTAAGAAAAGTGAAAGGCAGTGGCGACAACGGCCGCATAATTAAGCAAGACATTGACAATTATAAGCCGTTGGCCCAACCGGCTAAACAGGCAGCAGTTGCAACGGCACCCGCCAAAGAAAGCAAACCGGTTGCACCTGCAAAAGCAGCAGAAGTGCCGCAACCTACACCAGCCTCCGGCGGTGGTATTGGGCAGGTTAGTTACGACGAAGTTCCCGTATCGCAAATGCGTAAAATAATTGCAAAGCGCCTGGGCGAAAGCAAATTTTCGGCTCCCCACTTTTACCTGACCATGAGTATAGACATGGACCAGGCAGTAGAAACCAGGGTTAAGCTAAACGAAATGTCGCCGGTAAAAATCAGCTTTAATGATCTGGTGTTAAAGGCGGTAGCTGTTGCGTTAAAACAACATCCCAAAGTAAACAGCAGTTGGCTGGGCGATAAAATACGGTATAACCATCATGTAAATATTGGGGTAGCGGTAGCAGTTGACGAAGGTTTGCTGGTACCGGTAGTTCGCTTTGCCGATAGCAAAGGGCTTAGCCAGATATCGGCCGAAGTAAAAGATTTTGCACAAAAAGCAAAAGATAAAAAACTACAGCCTGCCGATTGGGAAGGAAGCACCTTTACCATAAGTAACCTGGGCATGTTTGGTATTGATGAATTTACTGCCATCATAAACCCACCCGATGCATGTATTTTGGCCATTGGAGGTATTGCAAAAATACCAGTGGTTAAAAATGGGCAGGTGGTGCCAGGCAACGTAATGAAAGTTACCCTCAGTTGCGACCACCGCGTGGTGGATGGTGCAACCGGTGCTGCATTTTTACAAACCGTAAAAGCACTGCTGGAAGAACCTTTGAGAATGCTGGTTTAAGTAAACAAAAAATAAACAACTATACGCAATCAGGTACTGATATTTTTGAATCGGGCTTTATAGCTATTTTCATCAGTCGTTGCAGCCTGCCTCTATGACCATAGAGGACGCCCTCTTAAACTGTTGGTAATTTTATTTAGCCTTTTTTATCATGATTTTATATTCAGCATTGAGTGTAACAAATGGCGAATAATCACTATAAAATAATGATAAGTTGAAGGTTGGCCCAAAAAGCCAGCCTTTTTTTATGATCAATACATGTTGACCTGCCCTATTGCCAATGCTCAAGTTCCATGTTAAGTTTCCCCGGTTTAAAACCTGGTAATTGCAATAAAAATAATAGCCCCGCTATGGTTGTAGCAGGGCTATAAGAAGTATTGGTTAGGGTTGTGTGTATCTTAAAAGTATTCTATAAAAAAATTATAAAACTATAGCAAATCAACTTTTGTTTTAGTAAGAACCTAAATTATAATGGTATTTTAAGGCAGTATTAATGCACCATAAAGGCTTGCGAAACCTTGTCAGTATCGCTAAACAATACCACGCGATAAATGCCACGGGCAAGTCCTGACCGCATATCAAATGAGCGGTTAACTTCGGCACCATCATGTTCAAATTTGGTGCTTTGCATTACCTGGCCCAGCGTGTTTACCACGTTCATGGTATAGGCACCGGCATCTTTGCCAAGCAGCCGTATATTCAATTTGGTAGTTCCGGAAGTGTAATTTATAGCAATGCTTCCACTGCCTTTACCCATGGTTACCACTTTTACCGGACCATATTCCTGGCGGCCGTTTTCCGTAATAGCTAAGCGATAGTAGTTTTTACCGGTAACAGGGCGTGTATCGGTTGTGGTATAAATAGGTTGGAGCACCGATTGGTTGCGGGCCTTTATGGTTTGGATGGACAAAAATTGTATGCCATTGGCCGAGCGCTGAATTTGGTAATTATCAATATTGCTTTCCTGGGCAACCATCCATTTTAATTGCACCATATTTTTATCCTTCACAGCCGAAAAATCTACCAGCTTAACGGGTAACGCTGGCCTGGGGTAAGTATTAAAACCTTCAACAGTTTGTGGGTTCCAACCCTGTGTAAAACCAGTCATAGGATCGCCAATTGCCTCGGTCGATCTAAAAGCACTTTGGGAAGTGTACGTTGCAAAAAACTTAAATGCCGGAGAACCAGCTATAATAAATGCTGCCTTGTCAACTGTAAACGTATACAAAGGCGAAGAAGCGCTTCCGGAGGGTGTTAGATTAGCGGAGGCTATAAAAGTGTGTTCCGCACCCGATTTTAGTTCCCAAACGCCGGCAAAATCTTTACTAAAGGCAACTGCATAATCCGGAATAAAGTTTGCGCCCGACCATGTAAGGGTAGAACGAACATCAGTGCCGTCGTTGGTTCCAAATCCTGATATGGCCGAACGCAACCCATCGGACTTGTCGGTAAAAGAGGATGTAGTGGTAAAGCCACCTGTTTTTGCATCAATGTAAATCACAAGCGCATCGTTAAAATTGTTGGTACCTTTATTAAACTTAAAAGTGATTATGGTACCATCATCTAAAATGTCCAACGATCCTTTACCAACCGGCCCCCCAAAACCCTCATTACCGTTGCCGGGGTAGTTACTTTGCCCAAAGGCAAATGCAGACATAAACAACAAAAATAGCGAGTAAATTTTTTTCATATAGTTTATTTTTATTTGTGATTTGTGTACAAAATACACAGTTTTATACCATGTAAAAAAAAATTGTTTTGTTTTTTTGTTTCCTGTTAGTTTTGGCCAATGTGGATGATTTGCACCAAAGAGTGGAAACAGTTTTTCAGCAGCCTGACAAGCTACCTTGCCATCATCATTTTTTTATTGATTATGGGGCTTTTTCTATTCGTATTTCCCAATTCAAGCATCCTCGATTTTGGCTACGCTTCACTTGATAATTTTTTTACGTTAGCACCGCTGGTTTTGCTGTTTTTAGTACCCGTAGTTACCATGCGTAGTATGGCCGATGAGTATAAAAGCGGCACTTTCGAAATTTTGCAAACACTGCCACTAACCAACAGTAAAATAGTAATGGGCAAATACCTTGGCTGCCTGCTGGTGGTGGCCATAGCATTGTTGCCAACCATTGTTTACGGCATAAGCATACAACAACTAAGTGCAAAAGGCGGTATTGATGTGGGCGCCACCATTGGCAGCTACCTGGGCCTGTTTTTTTTGGCCGGAGTGTATACAGCAGTAGGTGTATGCAGCAGCAGTTTTACCAATAATACCGTGGTGGCTTTTATAGTGGCCGCATTTGTATGTTTTTTATTATACAGCGGCTTTGAGGCCCTTAGTAAATTACCCTTGTTTGCCAATGGCGCCGATTATTATATTGAAATGTTGGGCATCAACTTTCATTACCGAAGCATTAGCCGCGGGGTAATTGACACCCGCGATATTTTGTATTTCATACTGGTCATCTGGCTGTTTTTACTCATTACCCGTAAAAATATTTTACAGCGATCATAGCAGCCAATCCCGTGTTGGTTTTCATTTTTTAATTTTTAATTTTTACTTTTTACTTTTTACTTCCTAATTAATCACCGTGCTACAAAAAATACTAAAACAAAAATTTTGGTGGGCAATACTGGCGTTGTTTTTTGTAGTGCTAACGTGGCTCATATCCATTATCCATTACCGTATCGATCTTACCAGCGAAAAAAGATATTCGTTAAGCACTTCAACCAAAAATTTATTGTCGGGCCTTAAAGGCCCTGTTGATATAGAGGTTTTTTTAACTGGCGATTTAAGCGCCGGCTTTAAAAAACTTAGCATTGCCAGCGAAGAATTGTTGAATGAGTTTAAAGAATACGGTAAATCCAATATTCGTATCCGCTTTACACGGCCAGGTGCGGGCCTACCCGATAGCCTTCGTTATGCAGTATACGATAGCCTGGCAATGTTGGGTATAAAACCCTTTAATAACCAGGTAACAGCAAAACAGGGCCAGGAAACTACCGAACGATGGATATTTCCTTCGGCTATAATAAAATTTAACAACTCGCTGCAAATACCTATTGACCTTATGAGCGGCAAAGCCGGTGCCGACGAAGAAAGTACCCTTAACCACAGCGAGGCGCTGTTAGAATTTAAATTTGCCGATGCCATTTTTAAACTTACCCGCCAAGCTATACCCGTAGTTGCCTACGCCGCCGGCAACGGCGAACCCTTAAACCCCACGGTACGGGACCTTTTTGAAACCATGCGCACCAATTACCGTTTTGGTGTGCTTGACCTTGCCATTGCACAATTAAACCCCGATACCATTAATGCATTAATGATAGTGAAACCCTCGGTACCGTTTACCGAAACCGAAAAGTTAAAAATTGACCAATACATTATGCATGGCGGCAATGTTATTTGGTTTATTGATAAACTATATGCCGAAATGGATAGCCTCCTTAGGGCTCAAAGCGATTTTGTGGCCTTTGACAAAAACTTAAATATCGACGACCAGTTGTTTAAGTATGGCATACGCATAAACAGCGACCTGTTGCAGGATCTTAAAAGCGCCCGTCAACCATTAGTAGTAGGTCAGTCGGGTGGCCAGCCGCAAATTGAACGGCTTCCGTTTCCGTACTACCCACTGGTAAGTTCGCCATCAGGCAATCCCATTGCCAAAAACCTTGACGATGTGTTGGCCATTTTTCCATCGAGCATTGACACTGTAAAAGCCGCAGGTATTAAAAAAACAATTTTGCTTGCCACCGATACCAACAGCCGTGTTTTAAGCTCGCCGGCTTTGGTAAGCCTGCAAAGTGTAAAAACTGAGGAGGACC
Source organism: Chitinophagales bacterium (assembly GCA_038247635.1). Lineage (GTDB taxonomy): Bacteria > Bacteroidota > Bacteroidia > Chitinophagales > Chitinophagaceae > Segetibacter. The sequence goes on along the minus strand of JBBRUR010000046.1, from coordinate 19,489 downwards.
TGCGCAATTTTACCCGAAGCTTTGTACCAATAGCCGTTTTATTAGAAGGTAAATTTACTTCCAATTATGCCAACCGTTTTACCACCACTATGGGCGATACGTTGGCCAACTTTACCAATAAACCGTTTACCGCCAAAGGTGTTAAAGAAAGCAAACAAATAATAGTAAGCGATGGCGATATGGTTACCAACATAGTAACCCAAGGCGAAGGCCCGTTAGCAATGGGTACCCAGCAATACGAAAATTACCAGTTTGCCAATAAAGAGTTTTTGATGAACGCCCTTGACTACATGGTAAACGGCAATGGCATTTTAGACACCCGCACTAAAGATTTTACGTTGCGGCTGTTAGACAAGCAAAAGATTACCGCGGAAAAAACCACCTGGCAACTCGTTAATATTTTAGTACCTATACTGTTGGTGTTGCTTTTTGGGTTTGTTTACCAGCAACGGCGCAAGCAACTGTATCGTTAATAGCTTAATAAACCCAGGGGGTAAAACCAACAGCAGCAAAGCCTTATTTTTGCCCCTCAAACCATATTTCATGACTGTTGATCAGGTTATTTATCTTGTTTTCGGTATTGTGCTGGCAATTGCACTGGCCCTTGATCTTGGGGTCATGAGCAAGCGGCATGCGCACATCACCATAAAAAAAGCCTTGTACCAAACCCTGTTTTGGGTAGGGCTTTCGGTAGGCTTTTGTTTATTTCTATGGTTCGAAAAAAATAGCATTGTCGCTACCAAATTTTTTACCGCTTACTTAATGGAGTGGAGCCTGAGCGTTGACAATATTTTTGTTTTCATACTAATATTTACCTTTTTTAAAGTGAAAGAAGACGATGCTGCCAGGGCCTTGTTAATTGGTATACTGCTGGCCATTGTGTTTAGAATTGTTTTTATAGCCGTAGGTATTGAGTTAATTGACCGGTTTCACTGGTTGTTGTACGTGTTTGGCTTTTTTCTGTTATACACTGGCTATAAATTATTTTTTAATAAAGATGACCACGATTACGACCCCAGCCAAAGCAAAGTATATAAACTAACCATGCGGTTATTTAGGGTAACCAATATAGAGGCGAATGGAAGGTTTATTGTAAATATTGGCGGCAAAATATTTTTTACCTCGCTGGCGTTGGTGGTTATTATGCTTGCGTTTACTGATATTGTTTTTGCATTGGATAGCATACCTACCGTAGTATCGCTGGTGCGTACCAAGGCCAATGTGCCTTTTACCGCCGACGATAAATTGGTCATCTACTCCAGTAACATATTTGCGGTTTTGGGGTTGCGCAGCCTGTTTTTTTTACTAAAAGGAGCAGTAAATAAATTTGCCTACCTGCAGCAGGGCATTGCCATTGTGTTAGTGTTTATAGGCGTAAAAATGTTAATAGAGTTTTTTGATATTCACATATCCATATTTGTTTCGTTGGCCTTTGTGGTGCTATGTTTAAGCGGTTCAATTATTTACTCAGGTATTGCTGCGCGAAAAAACGCATTGCCACACGAGGTAACAAAGGTAGATGCATAACCGTTAGCCGGCTGCGGGTGGGCTGTTTCAATATAATTTAATAGCGTATGTATTCCATTGCTACTGTGGCGTTGGTTATAAAATGTAAGGCACAAATAATAACGCCCAACAGCCCGGTTGCGCATTTGCTTACCGATAGCAGGCGGTTGGTGTTTGCCGGTACCACCCTTTTTTTTGCCATCGAAACCAAACGTAACGACGGCTCCAGGTATATTGACGAACTATACCAGCGCGGCCTGCGAAACTTTGTAATTGGCGAAAGCACCGAAGCCTCGTATGCCGATTGCAATTACCTGGTAACCCCTAACCCGTTAAGGGCGCTACAGCAACTGGCCGCATGGCACAGGCAACAGTTTACTATACCTGTAATTGGCATAACTGGCAGCAACGGTAAAACCATGGTAAAAGAATGGCTGTACCAATTGTTAAGCGACCAATACAATATTGTGCGAAGCCCCAAAAGTTACAACTCGCAGGTGGGCGTACCATTAAGTGTTTGGCAAATGAATGCCAGCCATACACTGGCCATTTTTGAGGCAGGCATATCGCAACCCAACGAAATGGAATACCTGCAAACCATTATTAAACCTACCATGGGCGTGCTAACTAATATTGGCGAGGCCCACAGCGAAGGCTTTACCTCTATTAACGAAAAACTTGCCCAAAAACTATTGCTTTTTAAAGAAGTTAATAACCTGGTGTATTGTAAAGACTGCGACACAAAATTGGGCAGCCAGCCTATTGCTGTAACAAACATTTCTAACAAACCAGTACAGGTGTTATGCTGGGGTACTTTAACCAGGGCCGATATGACCATTATTGGTACCACCGCCAATAACGGTAACACCACCATAAGGGCAACCCTCACCAACGTTGCCGACCAACTACAAATAACCATTCCCTTTACCGATAAGGCCTCTATTGACAATGCAGTTACGTGCTGGTGTGTATTACTTCAGCTAGGCGTTGCACAAAGCGATATTATACAAAAAATGACCCAATTGCAACCGTTGGATATGCGGATGCAATTAAAAAAAGGGGTGAACAATTGCACCATCATTAACGACAGTTATAACAACGATTTATCGTCCATAGAGCTGGCCTTGGACTACCTGTCGCAGCAATCGGCCGGCAGAAAAACTACGCTGGTATTGTCCGATATCTACCAGTCGGGGCACACCATTAAGCAGTTAGCCGGGATAGTTTTTGTCAAAGCCAATAACAGGCACATTAACCGTATTATTTTTATAGGACCCGACTTTTACAGCCTTTCTGACCACGAACAACAAAATACTGATAAAAATCGACCGGTCACTACCGAGTTTTATGCTTCTACCGATGCGTTTTTGCAAACTGCTACCAGCAATCATTTTCAACACGAAGTAGTATTATTTAAAGGCTCGCGGGTATTTGCATTTGAGCGGCTGGTACATTGGCTTGAAGAAAAAGCACACCAAACTGTACTTGAAGTAAACATGAATGCGCTGGTGCACAACCTTGTTCAATACCAAAACATACTTGCACCCGGTACCAAAGTAATGGCTATGGTAAAAGCCTTTAGCTATGGCAGCGGCAGTGCCGAAATTGCCTCCGTACTACAGTTTCACAAAGTAGACTACCTGGCGGTGGCCTACACTGACGAAGGGGTTGAGTTGCGCAAAGCAGGCATTCACATGCCTATAATGGTAATGAATGCCGAACAAGTGACTTTTGACCTTTTGGTCGAAAATAATCTTGAGCCAGAACTGTACTCCCCAGCTATTTTAAAAGCCTTTGACCAATATTTGGCTAACCTGGCAATACCTCAATATCCTGTTCATATTAAGTTAGATACCGGCATGCACCGGCTGGGTTTTAATCAAAACGATATTGACATGCTTACCCAAACGCTAACTGCCAGCCGCCGCCTGGCGGTACAAAGTGTGTTTAGCCATTTGGTAGCCAGCGAAAATCCGGCACACGACACTTTTACTTTGCAGCAGGCCACCCTTTTTAACACTTACTGCCAGCAAATTGAAAAGGCTATCGGTTACCCGTTTTTAAAACATCTTACCAATACCGCTGGTATAGCCCGGCACCCGTTATTACAATATAATATGGTGCGGTTGGGCATAGGTTTATACGGGGTAGATAGTAGCAATACCAGTAAATTAAAGCTGCAAACCGTAGCCACCCTTAAAAGTACCATAGCACAAATACGCAACGTAAATGCGGGCGAAAGTGTAGGTTACGGACGACATACTTTATTAGCCGAAAATGCCACTATTGCCACCATACGCATTGGGTATGCCGATGGTTACTGCCGTAACCTTGGCAATGGAATTGGTAAGGTGTACGTTAATGGAAATATGGCCCCTACCATTGGCAACGTATGTATGGATATGACTATGATTGACATTACCGGCATAGAAGGTATAAGCGAAGGCGATGAGGTGGAACTTTTTGGCGAAAATATACCCGTTAAAAAGGTGGCCGCCTGGAGCCAAACCATTGCTTACGAAATACTGACCGGCATTAGCCAGCGGGTAAAACGAACCTATTTTCAGGAGTAGTTGCCAAAACAAAAACTTTTAAATGCAAACAGTGGCTTGCCCGGAGAGGCAAAAATTGTACTATTCTTATGGTTCAGCAGCCCCGTTTGGTGCAGGCGGTTTCCCTATCTTTGCGCACTAAAAATTGTTTGTAGTGAAGTCGAGGACCATTGTACTGATTATATTGGCTATTTTATTGGTTGACCAGTCGTTGAAGTTTTACATTAAAACCAACTTTTACCTTGGGCAGGAAATAAAGGTATTTGGGCTGGAATGGTTCAGGGTTCACTTTGTTGAAAACGAAGGCATGGCCTGGGGTTGGAAAATGGGCGGCCAGTGGGGCAAAATAGTGCTTACCCTTTTTAGACTTGCAGCAGTAATTGCCGGGGTTTTTATCATTCGCGATTTTATTAAAAAAAAGAACCACACCGGGTTTATAGTATGCAGTGCACTGATTTTTGCAGGTGCGCTGGGCAACCTTTTAGATAGTTTGTTTTATGGCCTTATTTTTCAGGACAGCGATCCTTACATGCAAAACATAGCAAACCTGGTTCCTGCTGGTAAAGGATATGCAGGTTTTTTACATGGCAAGGTGGTTGACATGCTTTACTTTCCTTTAATTCGCGATGCACATTACCCGTCGTGGTTTCCTGTGTGGGGCGGCGAAGAATTTGAATTTTTTAGACCAGTATTTAATATTGCCGATGCTTCCATCTCAACCGGCGTTATCACCATTTTAGTGTTTCAAAACAGGTTTTTTAAAAAGAAGGAAGAAAACAATAATGTAACTGTTGAAACCAACGCACCGGTAGATGATAATGTGCAGATACAGTAGAATTTTCCTTTTCCCAAAAAATACTTTTGTTGCCAGGGTAAAGGCTAATTGCCATTGATCGTTTTTAGAACTAACCATTGTGATCAGTTCGTTGTTTTTGCATCAGTATTATAGCGCCTGCAAACGGTTTGCAAAAGGTATAATTGTAGAACACATTGCTTGTTGCATAAAAAGGCAATGCTGTTTTTTTGGGGATCGGTCATTTTAGCTTTGTTTTAACGGCCGTTGCGTCGTTCCAGGGCATGGGAATACTAATACGTTTTTTGCAGCTTTTTCATTTTTCATTTGCTTTGTAAAAGCGTCCTGTTTAAAGAAATTTATATAGAAAGAATGATGTAAGCTCAGGTAGGTGCTTCCTGTTTACATGGGTAAAGAAGGCACCTAAAAAGCCTTTAAGTATAAATCTCTCCTTCTCACTCCAAACAGGATTCACCCCTGTCGTAAAAAAGAATGCTATTCATGAAATATTGAAACGCTTTGTCCTCACCTATTTTGTGTAGACACAGTAGCCCTTGTACCGAAGTGCTTTTCGCAGCTTTTTAATTTTGCGGGTTACAATACATTCCTGTGTATTGCTTAAGGAGTGCTGATTTTACATGACTATTCCATGGCACACAAATAAAAAACCACCCGTTACAGGTGGTTAATGTATTGCTAAGTAAGCACAAATAATTTAACTTATGGTACCTGAGCCCTAAACTTACCCAGCGTAATGGGTACCGCCGCATTAGCAGCATTTTTAGCCGTACCTGTAAAGGTGCCCGATGCAACTTTGGTGGTTGCATTATAATTAAGCACCACCGAAATATTTACAACAGGAGTAGTAATTAGCGGGTCGGCGCTATAAATAACCACGTTGGGGTTTACATTTATGTCCTGAAACGAAAAACCTGCCAATGTAGTGGTATTATACGTTCCTGATTGTATTGTTGAGCCTGGCATAGCTATGCCCAAAATCATAGCAGTATCGCCGGTGGCGCTGGTAAGGCCTATCATCTGCAAAATAAAAAATGGCGACGTAGCTGGTTTACTAAAGGCCACAGAGTCAAAGGTGCCGCGAAAATTAGTGCTACCCTGTGTAAATTGCCATGCGGTGTCTGAATCGTTCAAATTTACAATGGGGGGTGCTGTAATATTAACGGTAAAATTGCAATTGGAACTACCGGCTGTAACAGGTATTACACTGGCACCCACTGCAACCGGTGTACCAGACCCCTGCAGGTTTACTGTTTGTATGCCGGTATTGGTAAAAGTACCACTTCGTGTAAAGGTAATACCGTTGGTTTGCGTTGTGGATATAGTGTATGGCCCTCGCGTGGTAACGTTTACCTGTATGTTTACAATATTGGTGGTGTTTAAGGTTACACCCGTAAAATACGAACCCAATACTACTGCATTGGTGCAATTATTGGCAGTACCCGATAATGTAAACACTGCCGCAGGCCCTGTAGCTTTTGGCAATACCGAAATTGAAAAAACACAAAAACTGCCTCCAAAAGTTACCGTAAAATCGCTGACAACAGCTAAAATAGGCCTGCCTTTTGCCTTTAGCCTTATTTGTTGAAGGCCGGGTATGGTAACAAATCCCGTATCGGTAAATGAGTAGCCATTTTGATTATCGGTACTAATGGTGTACCGGCCCGGCGACGCAACATTTATTTGAACTAAAACAAAATTGCTGTCGGTAAGCAGGCTATCGGCAAAATAAGGCCCGCGTATAGTAATTGGCTGGCAATCGCCCAACGAATCCTTCAAGGTTCCCTGCGCTATACCCCCTATACTTCCGGTTTCAAGGCTAAGCTCTTTTTGACAGGAAACCATAAAAAAAATACCAGCCACTGCAATTATAAATTGTTTAGCATATTTCATATTAACAAAGAAAAAGTTTTTTGGCCAAAAGATAATTTCATTCAAAAATTTATCAAACTAATAACGTACCTGCCTTGCTTAAATTGCCGTTTTTCAAAAGCTCTTTAACATTTTGATAAGTAATTAAAGCAATTTGGGTAAGTGCCTCCCGCGTAAAAAAGCCCTGATGGGCAGTAACCAACACATTGGAAAAACTCATTAACCTTGCAATAACATCATCTTCAATAATATCGTCCGACAGGTCTTTAAAAAACAACTTCTCTTCCTGCTCGTACACGTCAATACCAAGGTAACCCAGTTTACCACTTTTAAGGAAGGCCGTTACCGCCTCGGTATCAATCAATCCGCCACGGCTGGTATTAATAAGCATGGCCCCATCCTTCATCATAGCAAGCGTTTCGTTGTTTATAAGATGTTTGGTTTGCTCGTTTAACGGGCAGTGGAGCGAAACTATGTCGGCTACCGGCAAAATATCCATTAACGGCAGGTATTGTACCCCCATTGCTTCTACTTGCTTATTGGCCATTAAATCAAACGCCACCACCTTACAACCAAAGCCCAGCATTATTTTACAAAACGCAATACCAATATTGCCTGTGCCAATAACCCCAACGGTTTTACCATACAGGTCAAAACCCAATAAACCATTTAGCGCAAAATTTTGCTCACGTACACGGTTATAGGCTTTGTGTATTTTACGGTCAAGTGTTAATATCATAGCCACTGCATGCTCAGCCACCGCCTCGGGCGAATAGGCTGGCACCCGGCAAACCCTCATACCAAATTGCCGTGCAGCGTCCAAATCAACATTATTAAAACCGGCGCATCGTAACGCAATAATTTTTACCCCTTGTTTACTTATTGCTTCAATAACAGTGGCAGTAAGTTTATCGTTTACAAATACACACACTGCGTCGCAATTGTGAACGAGTCCGGCGGTATCGGGCGTTAAACCAGCATCGTAAAAAGTAAGGTTAAAACCAAAATCTGCATTATATTTCTCAAAAAACAATTTATCGTAAGGCTGGCTGCTAAAAAATGATATGTTCATAGATAATTACATTTTTTTTATAATTAATTGAAACAATCTATACAAAAATCATGCATGGGTATTTATTACTGTTTAAATGCGTTTTGCTATGTTGGTTTTAAAAAATACCAGTTGTCACAAAGTTATGGCACAGCGTAAAGCCTATATTGTGCATAAAAATAAAACCCTTACTATATAACTTTTAAAAAAACATGACTTGTACCTGTAATACTTTTATAATTACACGCACTAACACGTTACATAAAAAAAAAGCCCCCGATTATTAAAACTAAACCGCAGACCCATGCATTTATTAGAACTTAAAAATCTTAAGAAATACTACGCTACGCAAAAAGCCGTGGACGATATTAGTTTTTCGCTTGAAGAAGGAAGCATTTTTGGACTGTTAGGGCCTAATGGCGCCGGCAAAACCACCCTGCTACGAATGATTACCGGTATTTTTTATCCTGATGAAGGCGAAATTATTTTTAATGGCAAAAAGTTTGAACCATTAAGCGATAATCTTTTTATTGGCTACATGCCCGAAGAGCGTGGCCTGTATAAAAAAATGAAGATTGGCGAGCAGGCATTATACCTGGGGCAGTTAAAAGGTTTATCGTACAAAGATGCCCTGGAAAAAACAAAATACTGGTTTAGGCGAATGGAAATGGAAACATGGTGGGGTAAAAAAGTAGAAGACCTTAGTAAGGGTATGAGCCAAAAACTTCAGTTTGTAATTACCGTGTTACATAACCCCAAATTGATCATTTTAGACGAACCATTTAGTGGCCTTGACCCCGTAAATGCCAACATTATTAAAGACGAGATACACCAACTGGCCAAAGATGGTGCTACTGTAATTTTTAGCACCCACCGAATGGAGCAGGTAGAAGAAATATGCAACCATATTGTGCTGGTAAACCAGGGTAGAAAAATATTAGATGGCACTGTAGCTAATGTAAAACAACAATTTAAAGAAAACCTGTTTAGTGTGCAGGCCACCAATTTACCCGGCACCATGTTTAGTGAAGCCTTTGAGGTTATAAAACACAACGGCAGCAAACTGGTAGTTAAAATAAAGAATACCAGCAACAGCAACGAAGTACTTAAATATTTTATTGACAATGATATTATGATTGAGGCATACAACGAAATACTGCCTTCCCTTAACGAAATTTTTATAAAGCTGATAGAAGGAACCAAAAACAGCAGGCAGTTTCAAAAAGTAGCATAACCACTTCAATCAAACACACCAAACATTATACTATGAGCAAAATATGGCTTATCATATCGAGGGAATACCTCACCAGGGTTAAAAATAAAACCTTTATACTAAGCACCATTTTAACCCCCCTGTTATTTGTTGGCCTCATAACGGCAGTGACCTTTATATCGGTTAAAAATGTTGATAAAGAAAATGTAGCAGTTATTGACCGGGCAAATATTTTAGGGGGCAAACTTGACAATAGTAAAGCCGTAACCTTTTTGTTTGTGCCGGGGGTTGACAGTTTAAATTATAAGGAAAAAGGATACAGTGCAATACTATATGCACCCACCGATAGTTCCGATACGTATAGGCTGGTATCTAAAAAGCAGTTTGGCCTTATTGCCGAAGCCAATGTAGAAGACAGGATAAATGAGGCCATGGAAAATAAGATGTTGAAAAACAAGTATAACATTGATATGCAGTCGCTGGACAGTGCCCGCAAAAGTGCTCAAAAAGCCAAATTAGACCAGGCATATTACGAAGGTGGCGAAATAAAAAAGGGCAATAGTAGCCTGGCCTATGGCATAGGGTATGGAAGCGGTTTTTTAATTTACATTACCCTGTTTATATATGGGTCCATGGTTATGCGGGGCGTTATGGAAGAAAAAACAAACCGTATAGCCGAAGTGGTGGTAAGTAGTGTAAAGCCCTTTCAGCTAATGATAGGCAAAATTGTAGGTATAGGCGCCGTGGGGCTTACACAGTTACTACTTTGGATAGTGCTAATAATAGGTCTTTCAACAGCAGCAAGCGCTTTTCTCTCGCCCGATACAATACAGCAGGCAGCCAATGCCAGCCAGCAAATGCCCAATGCTTCGGCGGGTATGGCCAGCAATACGGCAAAGCAGTTTGAAGGTTTAAAGGACACACTGGGAAGTGCCAACTGGCTAATGATTGTGGGATGCTTTATATTTTACTTTTTGTTCGGCTACCTCTTTTATGCCTCGCTTTTTGCCGCAGTAGGCAGCTCGGTAAACGAAGATCCGCAGGATGCACAGGCGCTATTGTTACCTATTACCATGCCCATTATCATTGCAATTGTAATTATGATAAATGCCATTACCAACCCATCGGGCAGCCTTGCCACCTACAGCAGTATGATACCCTTTTTCTCACCAATAGTTATGATGGCCCGCATACCCTTTGGCGTACCCGGCACCGTACCTTACTGGCAATTGTTAGTAAGCATGTCGTTATTGGTATTGGGTTTTTTAGGAACCACCTGGATAAGCGCCAAAATTTACCGCACAGGTATATTAATGTATGGCAAAAAAGTAACCTGGAAAGAAATGTGGAAGTGGGCGTTTAGGAAATATTAGTGGCTGCAAGTTGCAAGCTGCAAGTTGCAAGCTGTTGATTAACGGTTGTCGGTTAAAGATTACTGGCTAATAGCTAACGCAACTACTATTTGCCGTTGGCTTCCTACTTAAAGCTACTGACTATGGGCTGTTGATGGCTTGTAGCATGCGGCTTAAAGCTAATGGCTTGCGGTATAAAGCTAATGACTATAGGTTGTTGATGGCTTGTAGCTATTAGCTTTAAGCTAACGGCTTGCGGCTTAAAGCTACTGCCTATATGTTATTGATGGCTTGTAGCTTATAGCTTGCTGCTTGCAGTTTGCAGCTTTTCCTCTACCCAAAATCTATTTCAGTATTATCGCCAATGTTCAGGCTGCGGCTTAGGCCTTTTACCGAGGCATCGCTGCCTATAAGTGAGTTATCAAGCACCACCTCAAACAAATTGGTGTACGACCCAATAATACTATCGCGAACTATGGAGTGTTGAATGTTGGTATTGGCACCAATGGCTACGTGCGGACCAATAATTGAATTTTTAATGGTGCAGCCGCCCGCAATACTTACCGGTGCAATAATAATGGTTGCCTCAAACGTATGATTATCTGCATTTACATTACCACCAAATTTTTTAAGAAGCGTGGCATTACTTTCCAGCAGCGTATCTTTTTTACCACAGTCAAACCAGTTACGCACTTTTAACGGTTTAAACTTTGCACCACGCTGAATCATACAATCCAATGCGTCGGTAAGGTTATAATCGCCCAGTGTAGTAATATCTTCGGCAAAAATGTGGTGCAGGCAATCAAATAAAAATTCTGTTTCTTTTATTTTGTACAAACCCACCAAAGCCATGTTGCTTTTGGGTATAGCAGGCTTTTCTACCACCCGCATAATAAAGCCCTCATCGTCAATTTCTGCTACGCCAAAACTTCGCGGGTCATCAACTTTTTTTACCCCCAACATGCTAAAGGGGCTATTCACCATTTCCTTAACGTCGTACTCACAAATTGTATCGCCAAGGGCCACAAAAACTTCCGATACACCTACTATTGTGCGTGTTAGCTCAATAGCATGACCGGTACCTTTACGTTCGTTTTGGTAAACAAAATGGCAGGTCAAATCAGGGTAAGTTGCATTAACATACTCCAGTATTTTTTCGCCCAAATAACCAACAATAAAAATAAACTCGTTAATACCGGCACTGTGCAACTGGTCAACTATATAACTTAAAATAGTTTTTCCCGCAATGGGTATCAGCGCCTTGGGTTGAGTATAAGTATGTGGCCTTAACTTGGTTCCAGCACCTGCCACAGGTATAATTGCTTTCATTGGTAACACCTTTAGCCGTATACATTACAGCACATTTTTCCAATTAAATTTAAAATATGGTAATATGGCCCTGCACAGATTTTTTGGAAACGTGAAAGTAATGGTTTTTTTACGCTTGCCTTACAGTTACGCGTTGTGTTTAGCCATTTAAATAACAGGTTTTACTAAAATTTAATAGGCCACACTTACGTTTCTGCATCGGTTAAACACAATGGGTTTATAAATGTTGCCCGTTTTTACCATCAAAATATTATGAAGAATAGATAGAAAGGAACTTTTTTCATCATTATTTACTACCCAGCAAACAGATAGTTTAATTATGATATACCAGATATTACCGCATTGGTAACAATATTAATTTATCATTTAAACAAATGGATTATCAAATTGGTTATTGCACAAATGCTTTGCAGAAGGCATTTTTAACAACAGGGTACAGTAGCGTTTATAAAATGTTTAATCATTAAAAGTGTCATGTTATTTATAAAGCATGGTAATATAAATGAAAAAAGAATGGCCTGTTGTTAGTGATTACCTTATGCCATAACATGTTACAACCCGATATTTACCGTTAACTATACATTATTGACTTTTCACGATTGACTTTTCACGATTATTCAACCATTCACCATTGACTATTAACCAATCACCATCGACTATTCACCATTACCTATAAACCAATCACCATTGACCTTTCACCATTGACTATTAACCAATCACCATCGACTATTCACCATTGACTATAAACCAATCACCATTGACCTTTCACCATTGACTATAAACCAATCACCATCGACCTTTCACCATTGACCAACTATTCACCATCGACTATTGACCATTTACCATTGACTATTTACCATTGACTATTCACCATTGACTATTGACTTTTCATCATTCACCATCGACCATTCACCATTGACTATTAACCATTCACCATTGACTATTCACCATTGACTATCCACCATTGACTTTTCATTATCGGCTTTGGCCTTTGTACAGCCAACGGCTCGCAACTTCCAACTCCCTGTTAAACACATACCGCTTGTTTTTTAAAAACTAGTACGCCTTATATACTGCCAATGGCGGCCGGGCAAGTTTTATTGCCACAATTACCCTATATTTTTACCTCAAAACAATTAATCGGAGGCCTGCAAACATCTTTGTTTTTCGTGCCGCTCCATTTTATTATTTTTACATCTAAATTCCTGATACAATGCAAAGAGATATCCTGGTTTTCAATTTAATTAATAAAGAACTTGAACGCCAACGCCGTGGACTTGAGCTGATTGCTTCCGAAAATTTTACCAGCCAGCAGGTAATGGAAGCCTCGGGTTCGGTTATGACCAACAAATACGCCGAAGGCTATCCCGGCCGCAGGTATTACGGCGGTTGCGAAATTGTGGACCAAACCGAACAATTGGCCATTGACCGTGCAAAACAAATATTTAAAGTAGGATATGCCAATGTGCAACCACACAGCGGCGCGCAGGCCAATGCGGCTGTAATGTTGGCCATTTTGCAACCCGGCGACGTTACATTAGGGCTTGACTTAAGTATGGGCGGTCACTTAACCCATGGTAGCCCGGTAAACTTTAGCGGCAAACTATATCAACCGCATTTTTATGGCGTAACAAAAAACGAAGGTCTTATAGATTACGAAATGCTGGAGGCCAAAGCCAGGGAAGTAAAGCCAAAGCTGATATTTTGTGGGGCTAGTGCCTACAGCCGCGATTGGGATTATGCACGTATACGCAAGGTGGCCGACGAAGTAGGCGCTTTTGTTTTATGCGATATGGCACACCCTGCAGGTTTAATTGCCAAAGGCCTGCTAAACAGCCCATTTAATCATTGCCATTTTGTAACCTCCACCACACACAAAACCTTGCGTGGCCCAAGGGGTGGTATTATATTAATGAAAACCGACCACGAAAACCCATTTGGCCTTACCGATGCAAAAGGAAACCTGCGCATGATGAGCAACCTGTTGGATATGGCCGTTTTTCCGGGTACACAAGGCGGCCCTTTGGAACATATTATTGCAGCTAAAGCGGTGGCCTTTGGCGAAATACTGACCAACGACTTTATGACCTATGCCCAGCAGGTAATTAAAAACGGGCAGGCCATTGCCAATGCCTTTACCCAAAAAGGATATAATATTATAAGTGGTGGTACCGAAAATCACCTGGTGTTAATTGACCTTCGCAACAAAAACATTAGCGGCAAAAAAGCCGAAAATGTGTTAGGCAAGGCCGACATTACCCTAAATAAAAACATGGTACCGTTTGATGATAAAAGCGCTTTTGTAACCAGCGGTATAAGGGTAGGCGTACCGGCCATTACCACCCGTGGATTAAAGGAAGATGATATGCAGTTTGTAGTAAATATGATTGATAATGCATTAATGAATGCCGACGATGAAAGCACGCTGCACTCCATTCGCCACCAGGTAAACGAGTTTATGAGCCAGTTTCCTTTGTATCCTGAAATGCACGCAGCATCACTTATCGAAAGTTTTGTATAGTAGTACCGGAAATACCACTTGCAATTTTTTTTGAGCGCAACCTATTTTTGACCAATGCACATTGGCTTTTGTCCATGAAACTGAGGAAATCTATTTTATGATACAACGTATACAAACCATTTGGTTGTTATTGGCAACCGCCTGCATTTTTTTATCGCTAAAGTTTCCGTTTTATAGCGGCACCACCAACCTACTTACTTTTAAAGAGTTGAATGGTTTTTATAACATTGTACTAACTATATTAACAGTGATAGTGGGCACCATTGCGGGAGTCAGTATTTTTTTATTTAAAAACCGCCCACTGCAAACTAAATTAACGTTTTTGGGAATTGTTTTACAGGTAGTGTGCCTTTACCTGTATTTCAATAAAATGAACGACTTTATAAACGGCAACCTTTCGTTAGGCTCTATATTTAGTTTTGCCGTAATCTTCTTTTTTGTATTGGCTTTGCTGGGCATCAATAAAGACCGTAAACTTATTAAAAGCCTTGACAGGTTACGGTAAAAAAAGGGGAAGCGGTCGCCTCCTATCCTTTAAATAAGGGAAGGCTTGTAAATTTATGCTTTTGACGATTTTGAACTGTTTTCGCGGGTAAGTACCCAAAAGGTAATGGCAGACGAAGCAAACATTCCGGTAAAAACAACGATTAGCATATGAAAAATTTTAAAGGTTTTAAACAAACACCACTTACGAGCCGGTTATCAATATGGTTTTCAAAATAGTGGAAAAAACTACCATTTGCGAAAACCAATAGATTACGTGGAAATATTATTACATTCCTCAATAGCATTTCCGTTAAACAATCCGATATTAAGAGTCAATTTAGATAAACAAGGTTGCATCTGATCTTCATTTTGAAAAATTGGGCGTAAATGCCACAATGGTTTAAAATTAGCTTTTAGTTAAAGTAAATACGCTTACCTAACACTTACCTCAATGGTTAGGTGTACTATTAGCCAAATCGCAAAAAAAGAGTAGAAGGCTACTGTAAGTACATTATGTATTTGGCGAAAGCGGAATTTTTGATGATAGTTTTTTGAATCAGAAACATTTACTCCCGAAAAAATGGTAAAATAGGTTTGTATAATGTAGCGCGGCTGCAGGCCCTTATATAGTAAAATGTGAAATAGTTTTATTAAACCAATCGCAAACGCAACCCATAAGGCATACTGGTCAATAAAAAGGATTATTTGGTCAAACATTTAGATAGGGGGTTTGGATTTATAAAAAAAAGCTATCGTTTGGCCATCGTTAACAATACGAAAGATAAATACATATTTATCAACCTTATATTAAAATATCGTTAGCAAAATCGGCGCTGCATTTAGTGGTGCACTACGTATCAGGCATACTTATGCAAT
Organism: Chitinophagales bacterium; assembly: GCA_038247635.1. Lineage (GTDB taxonomy): Bacteria > Bacteroidota > Bacteroidia > Chitinophagales > Chitinophagaceae > Segetibacter. The sequence continues at coordinate 3,920 of JBBRUR010000046.1, read as the reverse complement.
TATTAATCTTAAAATCTATGGCACAAAAAGACCGCCCTTTCAGGCGGCTTTTTCTATTTATTGTAAGCTGGTTTTAATAAACCGATATTTTACCGCGAAAGCAAAGACTGCTTTTCCGGTTTTTTTCTTTTTTGATCACAGACAGTTTCAAGTGTGTTTTGTCGGGGGTTTTAAGGTATTACTACTACATTTTGTGTGGTAGTTATTTGTCCGTTTGTTACACTTAACTGGTAATTACCTGCTGCCAGCCTGCTATTTAATTGCAGTGTTTGGCTGGCGCTTCCACCTATGTGGTTAAACTGGCTGTTGTACACCTGCTGGCCTATGTTATTAAATAAGTTGATGGTATACTTACCCTTTGGCTGATTGGTAAACTGCAATCCAATGCTGCCTCCATTAACCGGGTTAGGGTAAACAGATATGCCTGCACTACCCTTTCCTACTTTTACATTTACCACCTGGCTGTACCTGCTGCTACCCGACTTTTCAAGGGCTTTAATGCGGTAATAGTTATTACCTGCAAATGGCGATACATCGGTAAACTGGTAGTTGTCGGCGTTGCTGATAGTGCGTACCGCCTGTGTACCTGTTTTGGTAAAACTGCGGCCGTCAGCCGACTTTTCTATCTCGTACAACTTTACCCCTGTTTCGGTGGCAAGGTTCCATTCTACCTGTACCGCGGTTCCTTTTTCAAAGGCTTTTACCTGGGTAAAGCTTACCGGCAATACCACTATGCTGCGGAAGACTACGCGGAAACGGTCGCTGGCGCTGCTGGCCGTGTTGCTGGTTACGGTAAATGGTATAATGGTACGTTCGGTAAGGCTTATTTGTGCTTCGTTGTTCAAAAATTTATCGTGCAGGTAAGCCAGCACACCTGGTGCGTCAAAATTATTTGGGTCAAACTGCCACTCGTAAGCCTGTATTTTTAACTTGTCTATGTGTAAGGGCAACGTATCGGCCTGTCCTATCAATGGGCGGGCCTCAATTGCCAACCTTTTACCGTCCCGCAAAATTGCGATGTCTTCGTTAAAGTTGCTAAACTTTGGTGCGTCTATTTTGTCCACAGCGGCCGAAAAATCGTTGCCAAACTGGGCCAATATTCCATCGGCCGACCTGCGACCAAACTCGGTGCTGTTAAAGAATAACGATATATGCAAGCGCTCTATCTGCCCATTGTTGGTTCTAAATACATTGCGGTCGTTAACCGCCGCTTTATCTGCTTCGCGAATGGCTATGCTATCGGTTGTGGCATTTACCCAAAACGCCTGGCCAGATTGTATGATGGTACCGTTGGTTTGCAACGCTGCCATATTTGACACCGCACCAACGTTACTAACATTTACATAGGCACCGGTAGGCGGGTTTACATTGGGATCGTAGTAAACAAAATTTACATTATTAAAGCTGTTTGATGCATTGCTGAAAATAGTAGCCCAGTTAATAGCAGAGGCAAACGGGTTGGCTACATAGCTAAACTGCGTGGGACTGCCTTTTGTGCTTACAATCTGATCACCTATTAATGGCGTACCAGTTGCCCGCAACGTAGTGTTACTGGTACTGGTGTTGGTGCTAAGATTAACACCACGGTCGCCACGCAAAAAGATCAGGTACCCTACTCCGGCGTTTAATGTAATGGTTTTGGTATTGGAAACAGCAACCCATGCCGTTTGAGCGGCATTAAGCGTGTAAAAGCTTTTTGTACCGGTAAGGGTTGGATCGAGGCCAACGTCAGTTAAGGCTGTTGCGCTTGTTGAGCCGGTAATATGTGTTCCAAAACCGGTTGGGTTTCCTCCATTTTCCATCCAGTTTTCAAAAACGTTGGTGGTGGTGGTAACCATCGGCGCTAATTGGCGGTAAGCACGATTGCCGGCTGAAGAAATGTAGCGCTCAACAGTTACATTGGTTGCGCCAGACAATGTTCCGGACACCTGGCCAATAGAACCTGTACCTGACGCGGTTGATTTTATCAAGACCGGCTGGGCGTTAAAATTGGCCGTTGAACCTGATAAGATGCTTAAAATACCGGTAGAAGCAATTGTTAACGATGCTCCGTTGGTAAATAAATTTGAGCCTCCCGAAAAAGTAAGCCCACCGGTTAAGGTAGCATCCCTGTTAATTTCGAAGGCATTTATTGCCGAGGCAAAACTTAACGGTGCAGCTCCGGCACTACCGTCGGCGTTAATTGTCCAATTACTTAATTGGCCAATATTTATGTTACTGGTAATAGGATAAAAAGTTGTTTCTGTTATGTTTGTAACCGTTACTATTATAGTCTGGTCATCATTTGAGCTACCATCGGTGGCCCTTACAGTTACAATATAAGTGTTGTTTAACCCTACGTCTGTTGGGTTCTCAAAGTCGGGAGCGGTTATGAATGAAAGGACACCTGTGGTAGCGTTAATGCCAAACTTAGCGGCGTCTTCACCACCACTAATAGAAAACGCAATAGATACACCATCAACATCTGAAGCAGTAACCGTTGTAACAGCGGTGGTTGCTTCGGCCACATTGATGTCTGCAGAGGCGCCGCCACCATCGGAGGTAATTACCGGGGCATCGTTAACGGCTGTAACTGAAACCGTTTTGGTAGCAGCAGTACTATTTGCAGCACCATCATTAGCTACAAAAGTTATTATTCGGCTTGTAGTATTTGGCGTGTTTGATGAGTTGGTATAGGTTATACTTCTTAAAGCCGTTTGATAAAAAGCGACTGTCGCAGAACCTGTTAGGCTTAAAATACCCGATACGCTATTATACACTCCTGTTATTCCATTTTGATTTGTAAATCCAAGTACATCTTCTGTTGTTTGAAAACCAGTTGTAATGCTGACGGTTGCAGAAGTCAGGTTTGCATTGTCTGCATCGGTAACCGTTAGCGCATTATCAATGGCTACCGGAGTGGAAACAACATTATTACCTTCAATAAAAGCGGTTGTACTACCTAAAGTTGTAACAATTGGGTTTGCAACAACATTACCATTAAAAATGAAATCATTAATACTTAAAGTAGTACCCGTAGCCGCTAATCCAAATCCATAATACCTAAATGTTACTGCACTAGTAATATTTTGATATGCTGCTGCACTTAAGCTAATTGTTGTTCCTGTCACAGTTGCTGTTCCAATATTGCCCGCAAAACCATCTACACTTGAACGGAAGGCAACACTTGGAGTTCCAGTTGAAACTTGACCTGTATAAACAAAGCTACTCAAATCAATTTTATATCCTGCATTTGGTGTTAATGTAAACTCAAAATAGTCATTGACATCCAAAGCACCTGTACTCCATGCAGTAGCATTATATCTATTATTAGCGTTAGTACCAGTAATTCCAGTACCTCTTCCTATTCCTGTTACGGTTATGTTTGGATCAAAACTTTGATCAGTTGTATATGGATTACTTGTATTTGGGTTTGTACCTGTGATTGTATTTGCGAAAATGCTTTCAGGTGCTAATGCTGGTGTTCCACTTGTGTTTGCTGTTGCAGTTCCATCTCCAAACCCTGTTACTGCTCTAATTTGAACCTGGTAAGTTACCCCATTAGTTAGGGCTGTTGTTCCATCTGATGACAAAGTGGTTATAACAATTGGAGAAGCTGTAGTTCCTGTTAGTCTTGTTAAAAAAGTTGATCCACCATCGGTTGAATATTTATAATTTGTAATTGCAGAACCACCATCTGAAGCTGCTGTAAATGCTACACTTAATTGCGTATTACCAGGAGTTATAACTATACCCGTAGGTGCACTGGCAGCTATGGCATTTATCGTTAACGTACCTGTTGCAAAACTAATATTATAATTACTACTACTTCCTATCGAAAATACAGGAGCAGATGGAGTAATGGTATAAGCACCTGCTGTTGCGGTAGCCAAATTACCTGCTGGACTTCCGGAGTAGGCTAAAGTAACAGAACTAATATT
>JBBRUR010000045.1:0-38497 GCA_038247635.1 Chitinophagales bacterium | reverse complement strand
TTAATCAATTTTCCGTGAATGTATAAGTTGGGCGCCAACTATCATTTTCCACTTTGCTATCCTGATATTGGTTTTGGCAACATTGTATAACTACAACGTTTACGGTCAAACCTGTTTGCCGACCACACCCGCGCTAAAAGTTTACATGCCGGTAACACTTTAAATTTTAATACGGCAGGTGCAGAAGTTTTTGCCGATACAAAATGGTGGAACCAATTAAATGTTTTGTCAGGTGTACGCTACAGCAGGCTTTTAAATAATGAGCTCACAGGCGCCACCAACCCCAACCAGTGGCAAATAATTTTGCCGGTCAACTTATTTTAATGCAACAAACAGCTATAGAAGCACGTTTCAATTATGTTATAATCCCCATAAATCAATGCTATGTTATTTAAAAAATGTCAAAACCAAAATAAGAGGTAAATAGTCAGTTGCAAGCAATTACTGCATCATACAAACATTACCTGCTATTAATTATTACAACTTACATTTAACTGAACACCATCATAATTATGATAAAAGCAGCATTTTGTGCGTGTAATATTATATAGGTGGTAGTTTGGCAATTTTCTTTAACAACTTTCGTTTATCTTTTTTAAAATTAAAAGCATTAAAATTGCATATATGGGTAAATATTTACGCTAAAGATTCCATTTTTTTATTCCCCTTTTAACTGATTTGCAAGTGTTTAAAAAGTTTTTGTTGACTGTTATTGCCTTTGGTGCCATCGTTGCCATTTTTGCATTTAATTCAAAAAACCAGTTAGTTATTCACGATTTAACAAATGGTAAAGACAGCTCCCGCTCTTCCTTTTTGCCATATAATGATGTATACGACAGCCTGCATTTGCAGAAAATAAATTTGAGCGAACAAGCGTTTTCGCACGCTATCAGCGGGTATCAAAAACTATTGATAATGGGTAAAATAAAAAATCCAGATATTATTACCATTGCCGATTTTAGTCAACCTAGTACCAGCAAGCGGCTATACATTATAAACCTGCGTACCAAAAAGTTAATTGAAAATACATTGGTAGCCCATGGAAGAAATACTGGTCAGCTAATGGCTACCAATTTTTCCAACATACCTGAATCTAACCAAAGCAGCCTCGGCTTTTATGTCACCTCTGAAAGGTATCATGGTAAACATGGACTATCGTTACGGCTTGATGGTATGGAGAAAAATATAAATGATCTTGCCCGCGACAGGGCAATTGTAATGCATGGTGCCGATTATGCCACTGAAAACTTTTGTAAGCAAAACGGTTATTTAGGTAGAAGTTTTGGTTGCCCTGCAGTCCCAACAGCTCTTTCGTTATCTATCATTAATACCATTTGCGGAGGCTCATGTCTTTTTATTTATCATCCCGATCAGCGATACATAAAAAAATCATCGCTGGCATAAATAGCTAAACGCTTCAATCACCGCCCAAAGGCAGTACAATAATGAGCCTATTTTAATCGGTCAGCGGTGTTAATAACGCTATTTTTGCCGATCCTAACCGATAACTTACTAACTTTTCCACAATTTTCGTAAAATTATCCACCAATTTTTCTCTATTAGCTATTGTTAATGTATCTTTGCGCTCCGAAAAAATTATGTCTAAACAAGCATTGATTAAACAAGACGGTTCTATAGTTGAAGCTTTATCGAACGCAATGTTTCGTGTTAAGTTGGAAAACGGACATGAAATTATTGCTACCATATCGGGAAAGATGAGAATGAATTACATTAGAATTTTGCCTGGCGATAAAGTTGGCGTGGAGATGAGCCCGTACGATTTAAGTCGTGGTCGTATCATTTTTAGGTATAAATAATATAGAAACCAGTAATAAATTACGCTGTTAGCCAGTAGCAAATAGCATTTTAGCAATAGGAAAAATTGAACTAATAATGAAAGTAAGAGCATCTATCAAAAAAAGAAGTACAGATTGCAAAATCGTGCGCAGAAAAGGCAAGTTATATATAGTTAACAAAAAAAATCCCCGCTTTAAACAACGCCAGGGATAATTACCAGCTTAGCAATTGGTGACGGTGTTATTTTAATAACCGTCACAGCAATTTAAATCAGCTATCGACAAATTAAAAATCAGAAAGTAACATATGGCTCGTATTGCCGGTATTGATTTACCAAAAAATAAAAGAGGCGAAATTGGACTTACCTATATCTACGGTATTGGTCTTGCTACTGCCAAGGACATTCTTGACAGATCTGGTATCGATAGAAATAAAAAAGTGAATCAGTGGGACGATGATGAGCAAACCGCCATCCGTAACATCATCACCAACGAAATTAAGGTGGAAGGTGCATTGCGCAGCGAGGTGCAAATGAGCATTAAGCGGTTAATGGATATTGCCTCTTACCGTGGTTTACGCCATCGCAAAGGCTTGCCTTTGCGGGGACAGCGTACCCGTACTAACAGCCGCACACGAAAAGGTAAAAGAAAAACAGTTGCCGGTAAAAAGAAGGCACCTAAAAAATAATATTGATAATAATAAAACAGGTTGTTTACGAAATATGAATGACCTGTTTTTTATTTATAGAACAACCCGTTGCCGGATAGCTAAATGAAAGCAGGAGGAATGAGTTGGGTTCGGCTAGCCGGATTTATTTATTAAAGATTACCTCAATAAACAATTATGGCGAAAGCACCGCAAAGACAAGACAGCGCGAAGGCCGCTGCTAAAAAAAGAGTAGTAAAGGTTGACGCCTATGGCGACGCCCACATCAGTGCTACTTTTAACAACATCATTATTTCTCTTACCAACAAAAATGGCCAGGTAATTAGCTGGGGTAGTGCTGGTAAAATGGGTTTTCGTGGTAGTAAAAAAAATACACCCTATGCAGCACAACTTGCCGCACAGGACGCTGCTAAAGTAGCCCTTGAAGCAGGTTTGAAGCGGGTAGATGTATATGTAAAAGGTCCGGGTTCGGGAAGGGAAGGTGCCATACGTGCTTTGGCCAACAGCGGCATTGAGATAACTATGATTAAAGATGTTACGCCCTTACCTCACAACGGTTGCCGCCCTCCAAAGAAAAGAAGAGTTTAATATTATTGAAAGTAAACCTGATAGCACACACTACCAGGTAATTTTCATTTTTACATATTTATACAAGCTGTTGCAGATCGAAGTTTAAGATTTTATATGAGCTGCGGCGGGAACTTTAAAAATCTACAAAAAGTAAAACATGGCAAGGTACACTGGTCCTAAGACCAAAATCTCCAGAATGTTTGGAGAGCCTATTTTAGGCAACGGAAAGTGGTTGAGCAAAAACAGCAATCCCCCGGGTATTCACGGTGCGCAACGAAAGCGCAAAACATTGGGCGAATATGCAGTGCAGTTGAAAGAAAAGCAAAAAGCCAAATATACGTATGGTGTATTAGAGAAGCAGTTCCGTAACACATTTGGTGAAGCTAGCCGCCGTAAAGGTGTAACTGGTGAAAACCTTATTAAGTTGTTGGAAGCCCGTCTTGATAACACTGTGTTTCGCTTAGGAATAGCGCCTAGCCGTCCTGCAGCACGCCAGTTGGTTAGCCACAAACACGTAACAGTTAATGGAATGGTCACCAACATCCCCTCGTATCAATTACAGCCGGGCGATAAAATTGGTTTAAAAGATAAAAGCTCCGGAAACAATTCGCTTACTGGAGCCATTCGCGGTAAGAACTTAAAGTTCAGCTGGTTGGATTGGAATGAAGCGGAACTAAGTGGTACATTTATTACCTACCCTGAAAGGGAAAGCGTTCCTGAAAACATTAGGGAGCAATTGATAGTTGAATTATACAGTAAGTAAAAAGTAAAAAGTAAAAATTGCAAAAAGGCTGAGATTTTGATGAGTAAGGAGGTTTGTTTTGTAAATAATATTTGATGGCCGATGAAATAATGACAGAGATGCATGGAATTGATTTTCGATAGATGATATTATTGAACCGGTTATTACCTAAAAATATAATGCTCTAGTTACTTTTTAAACGATGCTTCTAATTACAACAGTACAAGTGTGCGACGCAACAGAATCCGAAAAAAGGTTTGTTGCCTGGCTCACAAAAAAAATTTTAAACAATAAATCGTCAATAACAACATGGCTATTTTAAATTTTCAAAAACCCGACAAAATTGTTCTTCAGAAAGCAAATGATTTTGAAGCCCAGTTTGAATTTCGCCCGTTGGAACCAGGTTATGGTCTTACCATTGGCAATGCACTAAGAAGGGTGCTATTGAGTTCGCTGGAGGGGTACGCCATTGTAGGAATTAAAATTGAAGGTGCAGAGCATGAATTTGCCACCTTAAAAGGAGTAACTGAAGATGTGACTGAAATAATTTTGAACCTGAAGCAAGTAAGGTTTAAAAAGAAAGTTGACCACGAGGTGGCTATTGAAAAAGTATCGCTGAACATTAAGAACCAGACAGAATTTACTGCTGGTATGATTGGCGATGCCACTCAAAGTTTTGATGTAATGAACCCGGCGTTGCTTATTTGCACAATGGATAATTCGTCTAAGCTGGATATTGAACTGACGATAAGTAAAGGCCGCGGTTATATACCCGCCGAAGATAATAAATTGAAGGATACTCCCTTTGGATATGTGCCCATTGATAGTATTCACACCCCAATAAGGAATGTGAAATATACAATTGAAAGCACCAGGGTTGAACAGCGGACTGACTTTGAAAAATTGTTAATGGATGTAACAACCGACGGTACTATTCACCCCGAAGAGGCAGTAAAACAGGCTTCGAGGATTTTGATACAGCACCTGATGATCATTACCGATGAGAACATAACCTTTGATAATAAAGAAGAGAAGAAGGAAGACATGGTAGATGAACAAACCCTTCAATTACGCAAAATATTGAAGACGCCGTTGGAAGATCTTGACCTATCGGTACGTGCCTTTAATTGCCTTAAAGCTGCTAAAATTAACAGCCTGAGCGAACTGGTTCAATACGAGCAGGAAGATCTGATGAAGTTTAGAAATTTTGGTCAAAAATCGTTAAGCGAAATTGAACAGGTACTAAACGAAAGAGGTCTTGGTTTTGGAATGGATCTTGGTAAAATGGGTATTGATAAAGAAGATTATTAAATAAGGAAAGGTAAAAATTAAAGATTCGGTTGTAGAATTTTTAATTTTTACCTTTTAATTTTTACTTTAAAACGTACGCTGTAAATCCTGACACGGTGCAGCGGATACAAAACACAACGTCATGCGTCACGGAGACAAAATAAATAATTTAGGCCGCAAGGCCAGCCATCGCCGGGCTTTATTGGCCAACCTTGGTGCCCAGCTTATTCAGCACAAGCGAATTACCACCACACTTGCTAAAGCAAAAGCTTTGCGTACGTATGTTGAGCCACTTATTACTAAGGCAAAAGAAAACACTACCCACCAGCGCCGTGTAGTTTTTAGCTATTTACAGGATAAAGAGGCCATTAAAGAACTTTTTGATGTGATCCGCTTAAAAGTGGAAAGTCGTCCTGGCGGATACACCCGTGTTATTAAACTGGGTGCCCGTTTAGGTGATAACGCCGAATTGGCAATGATTGAGTTGGTTGATTATAACGAGATTTACGGTAAGGGATTAGGCGAGCAAAAAGAAGCCTCTAAGCGTACCCGCAGAGCAGGAAGCCGTAAAAAAGCTACTACTGATGGCACCGCCGCTACACTAATTATTGATAAAGCAGCACCTGTGGTTGAAACTACAACCCTATTAGTTGAAGATGAAGATACCATTGAAGTAGTTGATACTGCGGAAGAGCCAACAACTATCGCAGAAGATGTTACTAACACTGATACTAAACAAGAGAAAGCAGGAGAATAATGAGCATATAATTTAGGCCATAAAGAAAGCAAAGTCGTTACTGACTTTGCTTTTTTTATGTTTTACCCGGTAGCCGACAAATGCCTATTGTGCACAATTTTTACCGCCGGGCACTATACCATACAGGAAACCTATATTTTTGACTCAGTACAATAAACGTTAAAAGTTATACTTACGCAACATGACTAATCAACCAACGGCTATTTTATTATTGCAAGATGGTACCCTGTATTATGGGCACGCCTTCGGAAAAATTGGTACCACCACAGGTGAAATTTGTTTTAATACAGGTATGACGGGTTACCAGGAAGTATTTACCGACCCAAGTTATTTTGGCCAGGTAGTTATTATGAACAATGCACACGTTGGTAACTATGGGGTAAAAAATACAGATATAGAAAGTGAGACCGTTAAAATAAGGGGATTAATAGGCCGGAACCTTGAAAAGCTTTATAGCCGAAAACTTGCAGATGGATCGCTGGATGAATATTTAAAGCAAAATGATATTGTAAGTATTGAAGATGTTGACACAAGGGCACTTGTTGCCCATGTGCGGCAGTGCGGGGCTATGAACTGCATAATATCGTCGGAAATAGCGGACGTTGAAGTATTGAAAAGCATGCTAGACGAAGTGCCGGCAATGGATGGGCTTGAGTTGGCGTCAAAGGTTAGTACAAAAAAGGCGTACGAACAGGGCAACGAGAATTTGACCCTTAAAATTGCTGTACTGGATTATGGTGTAAAGCAAAACATACTAACCTGTATGACCAGTAGGGGAGCCCATGTTAAGGTGTTTCCGTCCAACGCCTCGGTGGCCGATTTGCGCTCCTTTAATCCTACGGGTTACTTTTTAAGCAATGGCCCCGGCGACCCTGCTAGTATGAGCGACGCCGTTGAAACGGTAAAAGCCCTGCTTAAGGAGAAAAAACCCCTTTTTGGTATTTGCCTTGGCCACCAGCTACTTGCTTTGGCAAACGATATACCTACATACAAAATGCACCATGGACATAGAGGATTAAACCACCCGGTAATAAATATAGTTACCGGTAAGTGCGAAATAACTACCCAAAACCACGGCTTTGGAGTAGACCCTGAGGCCATAAGAAACAACCCGAACATTGAAATTACCCACGTTAACCTAAACGACGACAGTATTGAAGGTATACGCGTAAAAGGTAAACAAGCATTTAGTGTGCAATACCACCCCGAAAGTTTCCCCGGCCCGCACGATAGCCGCTATTTGTTTGATGAATTTATTGAAATGATGAGGCCGCTTTAGGGTAGTTGAATAAAAATTTGAGCGTTCAACCTATACCATGGCATCCGTTGTTGGGTTAAAGGTTTTTAGAATAATCTATATATAATCCTGCTAATGAAAATAGCTATTGTAAACGGCCCTAATCTTAATTTGCTAGGTACCCGCGAACCCGATTATTATGGCCATCAAACATTTGAAAGTTACTTTGCCGGGTTAGTGCAAAAATATCCCGGTATTGCGTTTAGTTATTTTCAAAGCAATGTAGAAGGCGAGCTGATAAACGAGCTACAGGCTAAAAGTAATGAAGTAGATGCCATTATTATGAACCCGGGCGGTTACACTCATACATCTGTTGCTATTGGCGATACCATAGCGGCCATTCAATGCCCGGTTATTGAAGTGCACATAAGCAATGTGCATGCCCGCGAAGATTTTAGAAAAATCAGCCATGTATCGGCCAAATGCAAGGGCACCATTTCAGGTTTTGGAATGAAGGGATACGAAATGGCATTGCATAGTTTAATAATGGGTTAATAGTAAAGGGTACGCTGTGGAAGTTCAAAATTTTAACGGACCGTTCTGCAATTTATCTACCAGTTTTATTGCTTCCAGTGCCTCCTTTACATCGTGTACCCGTAAAATATTAGCGCCGTTTTGCAGGGCAATAGTGTTAAGCACTGTTGTGCCGTTAAGCGCCTCGTTGGCGGTAACCCCCAGGGTTTTATACACCATACCTTTTCGTGAAACACCAGCGAGTATCGGCCTTTGTAATAATTTGAAGTGCGAAAGGTTATCAAGCAATGAAAAATTGTGTTCCGTGGTTTTTCCAAACCCAAAACCAACATCAATAATAACATCACTAATGCCGGCCAACCTGCAATCTTCTATGCGTTTTATAAAAAAATCAATAACCTCTAATACTACATTTTTGTATTCGGGTTTTTGTTGCATGGTTTGGGGCGTGCCTTGCATGTGCATACAAACGTAGGGCACATTGCAAGCGCCTACCGTGGCTAACATTTCGGTATCGAGGCTGCCCCCGCTTACATCATTTACCATATGTGCTCCGGCAAGTACTGATTGTTTTGCAACCAATGCATAATAGGTATCGATAGAAATAAAAGCGTTGGGATGTAACGTCCGCAGCTTTTCAATTACCGGCAAAACCCTGTCTGCTTCTTCTGCGGCGGAAATTATTGTACTGCCCGGCCGCGTACTTTGGCCACCAACATCTATAATGGTGGCCCCCAGCGCTATCATGTTTATAGCCGCCGCAACAGCATCATCTACCGACTGCACCCTGCTTCCCTCGTAAAACGAGTCGGGGGTAACATTAACAATGCCCATTACCAGTGGCTTTTCAATTATCAACAACCGCCCACTACAATTAAAAGTAAACATTGAACCCTTTGTTTTATTTTTGAAACGAGTATGAATTAATCATATTTGTTACCATGGTAAGGCACTGTTAGCATACCAGTATTTTCATCAATTACATTTTAAATATCCAACTATTGCAAACTTCCCATAAAACATTGAATGAAAACAAAGGGCTGTACGGTTTTTTAGTTGCGGTTAGGTTATTGGTTGGTATCCTGTTTATTTTTTCGGGCCTGGTAAAGTTGAATGACCCTGTGGGGCTTAGTTACAAAATGCAGGAGTTTTTTGAAGTTTGGGGTCTGGCCCTCTTAAACGACTATACCTTGTTTTTTTCGCTGGCAATGAACACCTTTGAAATAGTGGCTGGTGTAGCCGTTATTTTAGGTTGGCGAATGAAGCTTTTTAGTTGGCTTCTGTTACTGCTTATCATCTTTTTTACTTTTTTAACCGGTTATGCCGTTTTTTCGGGTAAAATAAAAACCTGCGGCTGTTTTGGTGATTGTATTCCTTTAACGGCGCAACAATCTTTTATAAAGGACCTGGTGTTGTTGGTATTGATTATAATTATTTTTTATAAGAAAGAAGTAATTCAGCCATTTTTTCAATCTTACATAAATGGTATGGCCGTATTAGTTTCTGTGGCATTTTGTGTTGCGCTGCAATGGTATGTACTCATTCATTTACCAGTAGTTGATTGTCTGCCTTATAAAAAAGGCAACAATATTGCTGAAAAAATGCAGATACCAGCAGGGGCCATACCTGATAGTTTTGCTATAAACTTCAGGTATAAACACAAAAATGAAATAGTGGAATTTGATATGGATCATTTTCCTATTGATTTTAATGACAGCTCCTACACGTTTATCGAGCGCATACAAAAGCTTATTCGCAAAGGCAATGCATTGCCACCAATAAACGACTTTGCGCTGCAAACAATGCAGGGTAACGATACCACCCTGGCCATTTTAAACCAGGAAAATGTGTATGTAATGGTGTTTTTAAAAGATTTGACAAGTGCAAGGCAAGGTTTTGAAGTTAATATAGCAAAGGTGGCCAAAGCGTGCCAGCAACAAAAGGTGCCACTTTTTGTGGTTACCGCTGTGGCCGAGCGTGCTGCCGAAATGTTAAGTGATATCGGTAACATCAACTACCTGCAAAGCGACGCTACCGTAATAAAAACTGCGGCCAGGGATGTACCCACTTACTTTGTAATGAAACAGGGAACCATAATGGGAAAATTTGCCAATATTGATTACCACGACGCTATAACAATGCTTTCGGCTGTTGCTAAATAGGAAATGGTATAACGATTTTTAATTAACCTAAGGCAATTGCCTTTTACTTTTGGTTATGTTCGGTTTCATAGTAAAAAAATTAATGTACAGCGGGCTGGTGCTTTTGGGTGTTGTTGCATTGGTATTTTTCCTTTTCCAGGGTTTTGGCGATCCAACCCGGTTAGTGATGGGACAAACCGGCGACAGTGCCACTATTAGCAATATTAAAAAAGAGCTATACCTGGATCAGCCAAAATGGAAGCAATTTTTTTGGTACCTGAACGATGTTTCTCCTTTGTCCATTCACCATTCAAAAAGTATTGAGCAAAAGCAATTAAAAGGTATTTTTATTGGAGGGGAAATAAAGGTCGGGCTAAAAATACCGTACCTGCGTAGGTCGTATCAAAGCAAACGCTCGGTAGTTACTATTTTGTGGGAAGCACTCCCCGGCACCTTGTTATTAGCCCTTGCGGCAATGTTATTGGCTACCTTTTTTGGCATATTATTGGGCGTGCTGGCTGCAATAAAACAAAATACTATTTGGGATACCTCAGCCATTTTTACCAGTGTGTTGGGCATCTCTGCTCCGTCGTTTTTTATGGGTATCATTATCGCCTATTTGTTTGGCTTTTTGTTGGCCGATAGTACAGGGTTACATATGACGGGAAGTTTTTACGACATAGACCCTTTTTACGGAAAGCAAATTGCACTTAAAAATCTTATTTTACCTGCTATTACATTAGGCATCAGGCCGCTGGCAATTATTACTCAACTAACCCGAAGTGCCATGTTAGATGTACTTGACCAGGATTATATTAGAACAGCCTATGCAAAAGGGTTAACCGCACGGAGGGTATTGTTTAAACATGCCTTGCGTAATGCCCTCAATCCGGTAATTACGGCTATTACGGGGTGGTTTGCCGAACTACTTGCCGGCGCATTTTTTGTGGAGTATATTTTTGGCTGGAAGGGTATAGGAAAGATTACCGTAGATGCACTCGAAAAACTGGATTTTCCTATAGTAATGGGCAGTGTTTTAATGACTGCCACCTTTTTTATATTGATAAACCTGCTGGCCGATGTTGCTTACGGTATTGTTGATCCCAGGGTTAGAAACCACTAAGTATCCACAACGTATTGATAGCTAATTTGCTAGCAAAATTTTTTAAACATTGTTGGCATCTGCCAAACTTTACTCATTAAAGGAAATTAAAAAATTCCAATGCAATATTGAATTTCGATATGGATATCTGTTCAAAAATTTGTACATTTATTACCAATTGAGTTAAACATTAAAATACGCCTTATTATGAAAACGATTGCCAATTTTTTAGCAGGCAAAGGGCCTCAGTTTAATACCATAGAGGTCGGCAACACGGTTATTGACGCCCTGTCTATTATGAAAACCGAAGAAACCAGTTTTGTAATTGTAACCTGTAACGGTAAGTTTAAAGGAATTGTGACCGAGAGAGATTTTGCTCATAAAGTGATCCTGATGAACAGGTCGTCACGCGATACCAAAGTGGAAGACATCATGAGCGATAGCCTGCCAACTGTATCGTCAAACGACTCCGTAGATAAATGCATGATGTTGATGAATAGCTACAAAACAAGACAGCTGCCGGTATTTGATGATTTTGAATTTAAAGGGGTGGTGTCAATAAACGACCTGATTGTAATTAGCATGGCAAGCACCGAATATGGCGGCTACATAAAGAGTAGTAGCGAAAAGGTATTTTAACCTTTATTATCTGGATTAACCTTTTTAAAGTTTGGGTTTTCAATAATGCCCAAAACATTGCCGCAAGGGTCAATTACGGTACCTATCAGTATATCTTGTCCAACCATCATTAGGGGTTCGTTTGCGATGCTGCCATTTTTTATGAGAAGATCCCAGGTGCTTTTAGCATCCGTTACGCCCCAATAAGTTTTGGCACTATTGTCAAATTGTATTCCGTCTTCTTCGGGTTGCAATCCCAGTTCATATCCTTCAACATCAAAACCCACGTAAAATGGTTCGTCAAAATAAGGTTGCTTACCTAATAAAACTGCATACCATTTTTTTGCTTGAGACAGGTCTTTTACCTGGTAAATAACGGTGCGTAAACCTAATAGCATATTAATTTTTATTGAATAACGACCTCTTTAATCAGATTTTCGCCCAGCGCCTCATTTACCCGTATTATAATGGTTGGTTTTTGATACATCAACTCCTGTTTTAGCGGGCCTATATTGGTTTTAATAATCAATGTGTGATTAATGATCTGGATATTGTCAGTGTACTTTGCAATTGTTTTACCCATTAACTGCTCCCAGATAGCGTCAATTTGCAATGCCTGTATACCCGACTTAAGCCTACTCTTCTTTAAAAAAACTTTAATAGCATCGCCAATTGAAATTTCGCTCATAACAGCTTAAAGATAGTTGATACTGCATAGTGTTGTAACCGGGTAACGTAATTTTTTTTTATTGCATTTAAATACAATACAAACTAAGTAACCAATGCATACAGTGGTTTGAATTATGTTTGCACCCATAAAAAAGTTAGCATGGCATTGATTAAGAGCATTTCGGGTATAAGGGGTACTATAGGCGGTTTACCTGGTCAAAACCTAACTCCATTGGATGTGGTAAAGTTTTCGGCCGCCTATGGCGGATGGATAAAAAGTAAAGGAAATAATAATAAAATAATTGTGGGCCGCGATGGACGGATCAGCGGACCATTGGTGCAGCAACTGGTAATGGCCACTTTGCAAAATATGGGAATGGATATAATTGATGTGGGACTTAGTACTACACCTACGATAGAAATGGCAGTGGTTTTTGAAAAAGCAGCCGGAGGCATTATTATTACCGCAAGCCATAATCCCAAACAATGGAATGCTTTAAAGCTATTAAACAGCGATGGTGAATTTTTAAACGCAGCCGATGGCCAGGTGCTAATGGAGGCAGTAAACAACGAACATTTTGAATTTGAAGAAGTAGATGGCCTTGGAAGTGCAACAGAAAATACCAGGTTACTTAGCCAACACATACAGGCTATTACAGATTACCCGTTGGTAAACGTTGAAGCCATTAAAGCACAACAATTTAAAGTGGTGGTTGATGTAATCAATAGTTCGGGAGCCATTGCAGTACCCGCGCTGCTAAAAGCGTTGGGTGTTAACGATTATACTCTTTTAAATGACACAATTACCGGTCAGTTTGCACACAACCCTGAACCTTTGCCTCAAAACCTAACCGAATTGTGCAGCGAAGTAGTAAACCAAAAAGCGCATCTCGGTATTGCGGTAGACCCCGATGTTGATCGCTTATGTTTTGTTTGTGATGATGGTACTTTGTTTGGTGAGGAATATACCCTGGTAGCTGTGGCAGATTACATTTTGTCGCATCGTAAAGGCAATACGGTAAGCAATCTTTCGTCTACCCGGGCTTTAAAAGACGTTACGGAGAAACACGGTGGCCAACATTTTGCCAGTGCAGTAGGAGAGGTTAACGTAGTAAATAAAATGAAGGAAGTAAAAGCTGTTATAGGAGGCGAGGGAAATGGCGGTGTTATTATTCCCGACCTGCATTACGGCCGCGATGCGCTTATTGGCATTGCGTTGTTTTTAACTCAACTGGCTAAAAGCAACACTACCTCCAGCCAGTTACGGGCAACGTATCCCAACTACTTTATTAGTAAAAATAAAATTGACCTTAAGGCCGGTGTAAACGTCAGCGAAATATTATTGGCTATTCAGAAGAAATACCAGCAACACCCTACCAATACCGAAGATGGATTAAAAATTGAATTTGAGCAGGAGTGGGTACACCTTAGAACCAGCAATACCGAACCGATTATTCGTGTTTATGCCGAAAGCCGCGACGAGGTTACTGCCAACCAACTGGCTTTTAAAATAATGGAGGACATAAAAGCATTGCTTTAATATTTAGCATGTCCATTTAACCGTTGCACACTACAGGTTTAAACTTTTTAAGAAAGCAATGCCGTTCAAAAGCTTGTTATATGTAAAATATCGTAATTTAAGTGAGCAGTGAATAGGCAGTTGTGAGCAAAGTCACCATTCACAATTCACCATTCACTCTTGACCATTCAATATTGACAATCTACTTTTAACCATTCACAATTCACCATTCATAATTCACCATTCACTACGGACCATTTACTACCGAATATTCGCTATTGACCATTAACTTTTGACCATTCACTATTGACCATTAACTTTTGACCATTCACTTTTGACCATTAACTCTTGACTATTCACCATTTACTACGGACCATTCACAACCAAATATTTACTATTGACTATTCACTATTGACTATTCACCATTCACTACGGACCATTCACAACCAAATATTTACTATTCACTATTGACCATTCACTATTTACCATTCACTACTCACTATTAATCACTCACTACTCACTATTAACCACTCACTACCTACTCACCACTCACTATTTACCGCACACTTGCAACTCTATGCCAAATTGGCCCAGGCTACTAAAGGTATTGGTAAACCTTTTTTTCAAAGGCCAGTAAATCAGTGTCAGTATCTATCATATCAAACCTGGCCAGCGTTCCGTTTTTTTCGCGTCTGCACAATATAATATTCCCGCCCTGCACCAGCGTACTTTTTGCTTTTACAAACAACCGGTCAAGCTCCCTGCGGTTGGCAGTATTTTGTAATTCTTCAACTATATTAATTTCAATCAGGTATTCGTAGGTCACCAATGATAAAATATTTAAGATAAAAGTAAATGTAAGGCTACACTGTTTCCACTAAACCAAATGCTTATAAACCTCACAAATATCAGCCAAACACTCCTTGAAAATTGGCTTTTTTTATTTGCTTTAAATAACGTTGGTTAAAGGGTTAAAAATGGCTATTTTGTTTAGCGAAATACACAAAAACAGGTACCTTTGGTAACCTTAAATAAGGTGTAAAACATTAGTTAACAATCGTAAACAAGCTTTTCATTTTTCATGGAAGAAAATATACAGCCTTTTGAAACCAGCGACAACGACAGGATTATACTTGTAAATATTGAGGAACAAATGAAAACTGCCTACATCGATTATTCGATGTCGGTAATAGTTGGCCGGGCCTTGCCCGATGCCCGCGATGGTTTTAAACCCGTGCATAGAAGGGTATTATATGCCATGAATGAGCTAGGCAACAATAGCAACCGCCCATATAAAAAATCAGCACGTATTGTAGGTGAAGTAATGGGTAAGTATCACCCGCACGGCGATGCCAGTATTTACGATACACTGGTGCGTATGGCACAGGAGTGGACAATGCGTTATACCATGGTGGACGGCCAGGGAAACTTTGGCAACCAGGATGGGGATATGCCGGCGGCCATGAGGTACACCGAGGTGAGGCTTGAAAAGATAGCCGAAAGCATGCTGGACGATATTGAAAAAGATACTGTTGACTTTCAATTTAATTTTGACGATAGTTTAAAGGAGCCTACCGTATTGCCTACCCGTATTCCCCAATTGTTGGTGAACGGAAGTAGTGGAATTGCTGTGGGTATGGCCACCAATATGTTACCGCACAATTTAGGCGAAGTAATAGATGGCTGTATTGCTTATATCGAAAACCATGAGGTAACGATAGAAGAATTGATGGAACACGTTAAAGCCCCTGACTTTCCTACTGCTGGTATTATTTACGGTATGGAAGGCGTTAAGCAGGGTATGCTTACGGGCCGTGGACGAGTAGTGCTGCGTGGAAGGTGCCATGTAGATACGAAAGCCAGTGGCCGCGAACAAATCATTATTACCGAAGTTCCTTACCAGGTAAACCGCGATATTCTTACCGATAAGATTGGCCAATTGGTAACCGGTAAAATTGTTGAAGGTATAGCCCACGTAAACAACGAAAGCAATATGCGCGAAGGAACCCGCATTGTGCTTGACCTTAAACGCGATGGGGTGGCCAATGTTATCATTAACCAACTTTACAAGTTTACCGAACTACAAACCAGCTACGGAATTAATAACGTAGCCATTAGTAAGGGCAGGCCAAAAACCATGAACCTTAAAGAGCTGATTGTTGAGTTTGTTGAATTTAGAATGGAAGTGGTAATAAGGCGTACCCAGTTTGAATTGAGAAAAGCGCAGGAAAGAGCGCATATTTTACAAGGTTATCTTATTGCACTGGACCACCTGGATGAAGTGATTAAACTAATTAGGAGTTCGGCCACACCCGAAGTTGCAAAAGAAAATTTAATAAATGCCGGTTGGGGTTTAGACGAAATACAGGCCAAAGCTATTTTGGAACTGAGGTTGCAACGTTTAACAGGCATGGAGCGTGATAAAATAAAGGAAGAATACGACAGCCTAATGCAACTGATAGGTAAGTTGCAGGAATTATTAGGAAGCGAAAGTTTACGATTTGAATTGATAAAGACAGAATTAAGGGAGATAAAAGAAAAATTTGGCGATAAACGTAAAACCGAGATATCCTATCTTTCGAACGAAATGAGAATTGAAGATCTTATTGAAGACGAGGATGTTGTAATCACCATTTCACATTTGGGTTATATTAAACGCACCTCCGCCGTCGATTATCGGTCGCAAAAAAGAGGTGGACGTGGGGCAATGGGTAGTAAAACACGCGAAGAAGATTATGTAGAGCATCTTTTTATTGCCTCAACACACCACACCTTAATGTTTTTTACCGAAATGGGCCGTTGTTACTGGCTAAAAGTATACGAAATACCCGAAGGCGATAAAAACACAAAGGGCCGTGCCATTCAAAATATTATGCAACTGCCACAGGACGATAAGGTAAGAGCAATTATTGATGTTAAGAATTTTGAAGATAAGGACTTTGTTACCAGTCATTACATTGTTTTATGTACCAAAAAAGGTATCATCAAAAAAACATCTTTGGAAGATTTTAGCCGTCCACGTGCCAACGGAGTAAATGCAATAAATATTTTAGAAGGCGATCAGTTGATTGAGGCAAGGCTTACCGATGGAAACTGCGATGTGATGATGGCGTTAAAATCGGGTAGGGCCATCCGTTTTCCCGAAGGTAAAGTACGTGCTACCGGCCGTGGTGCTATTGGTGTAGGTGGCATAGAAGTGGATGAGGAAAGCGATGCAGTAATTGGTATGGTTTGTGTAAACAGAGACGACACTCAAAGAACAGTGCTGGTAGTTAGTGAAAAAGGCTTTGGTAAACGTACCCCCATTGATGAGTATAGAATTACAAACAGGGGAGGAAAAGGTGTTAAAACTATCAGCGTGACTGAAAAAACCGGAAGTTTGGTAGGAATTTTGGATGTGAGCGGAACCGAAGATCTTGTAATTACCTGTCGCTCGGGTTTAACCATCCGAACATCGATTGCCGATATACGTGAAGCCGGTAGGGCAACCCAGGGCGTAAAACTGATAAGGTTAGACGGTGCCGATGAAATTGCAGCCATTTCTAAAATTGAAGAGGCAGAGGTGGTAACTGCAGTTGAAGAACTGGATAACGGCGAAAACACCGCTAAAAATAATTTGACTATAAATGAGCTAACAGAAGGTGAGGCGCCTAAAAACGATGAGAATGGTATTGCGGACGAGGAAGATGGCACCAATGCTGAAAACGAGCAGTTGAACTAATTTTTCTATTTAACATAAAACAATGATTTTAAATAAAACCCACTACATGAAAAAGTTAGCTATTGCATTCTCTTTTTTATTTGTTGCAGGAAATATATTGCATGCCCAGGATTTAAAAAAGGCACGTACTGCGGTAACCTTGTTGTTATTGAAACCTGATAAATTAGAGGATGCAAAAATGGAGGTTGATAAACTTTTTACGTCCGATAAAACCAGTAATGATGCCGAAAGTTACCTTTTAAAAATGGAGATATACAGCGCATTAGCCGTTAATGAAGCCTTATCGCCTAAATACCCCGGCGCCGAAATGGAGGCCTATGATGCATTAAAAAAATACCTGGAACTTGAGCCAAATGAAGACAAATTAAAAAAAGACAATTATGAAGGTGTTAATGGTATTTATACCACGTTATTTAAAGAGGGTGTAAAATATTACAACGTAAAGGCATGGGACAGTGCCTACAATAAATTTAAGAACCTGGCAACATTTGGCGATATGTTGATTGAAAAGAAATGGTCTACAGCGGCGTTCGATACTACATCACACCTTTATGCTGCGGCAACCGCGCAAAACGCCTTGCTGGAAAAAGAGGCAGTATACCACTACAGCAAATTAGCCGATATTAAAGTTAGTGGAAAGGATTACGAGGGAGTGTATGAATATCTTACTAAGTTTTACCTTAATAATCCCAACGACGAAAAATTTAAAAAATACACCGCAATTGCAAAAGAAGTGTATCCTTCAAACACCTTATGGAGCGAAATTGAATTTGAATACACAAAAAAGAACTCAAAATTAGACGACTTCGTAAAAAAGTTTGAAGCAGCCGACGCCGCAGGAAACCTTACAGCAGAAGAATATACTGATTATGGAAATGTGTTTGCCAGCGATGAAAGGGTTCGGGATTTACCTGAGGATCAGAAAAAACCGTACAATGAAAAAGCTTTTTATGCCTTTAAAAAGGCATACGGAAAAGATAGCACCAATGGCATTGCCGCCTACAACGCGGCAGTTACCGCCTACTCAACCTTTCAGGTGTCGGCCGATAGTGCAAGTGCGGTAAAAGGTGTTACTGCCGAAATTAAAGCCAGAAAGGCTGTGGTTAATAAACAGGCAATTGCCGATGCTGATGTGGCTGCTAATTGGCTAGACAAGGCATTTAACAGTCTTGCAGCAAAAACTACCCGTTCCGGCCAGGAAAAAGGGTTGTTAAATAAAAGTCTCGACCTTTTGTACAATGTGTACGAATACAAACGCGATATGAGCCGTGGCGTAAATCCGAAAGAGTATGATTTGTACGAAAAAAAGTTGAACGATCTTAATGTACTGCACGACAAATTTAAATAACCGTCAATACAAAATAATAGGAGAGCCGCAGAAATGCGGCTTTTTTTTGCTTGATATTTAATGGCTTAAGGCGTTCATTAATTGGGTAGAAATGGAAGGATAGCATTGTTTTACCATGGTAGACGTTACCTAATCCCAATTAAACCTACTTAACATAATATTAATTATAGGAATAATTTTCAATTTTTATTTCCAGCCATCCTGCAGCAAAAACTCAATTGTTTTATCTACAACCTTTTGATTTTCAATTGGAAGTTCTGCATGTGGCCAAGGATGTTTACGACCAAACACATGATCGCTATCAACCAAAAATAAAATGGCGTATGGCTGAAAGCTTTTTAAATCGTAGGCTTTTTGTACCAATACCGATCCGTCAAATATTCCATGCACAATCAAAATGGGTATTGAAAGGCTTTTAATGGCAGCCTCAATGTCTAATCTTTCCCCGTGTAGTCGGAAATCCTGATAAAGCTGAAATTTAAGGGGCATTTGTTGGCTTGTGCGTCCGTTAACTGTGTAAGCCACACCAGTGCGTTCCCACTCATCAATTTTTGTTTGAGGCCAACTGCCCCAGGGCGTTTTACACTCACTAATGGCGGCCCAGGTAACTAATTTGGTAATTCTTTTATCTTCTGCAGCCTTTAAAATGGCTAAACCGCCGCCAAGGCTATGACCGATTAATGCAACTTTATTACGATTAATACTAAATTGATCCACTTGTTCATTATGCAAACACCAATCCATAACCATCCGTATTTCATCCAACTGAATGGTGTAGTTGTTATTGCTAAATGCTTCTAAATCAACAAATTCCTCAGGTGCATCTGGTGTAGTTCCATTATGCGAGAAGTTGAACTTTGCTACAGCAAAACCCGCCTTTACCAGTTGCTGAACAATAATGGAAAAATTGCCCCAGTCTTTAAAACCGTTGTATCCATGAATATAAATAATCAACGGTTGCTCATGCGCACTATTGCTGAAGCTTACATCCACTAAAATAGGTTTATTGTTGATACCTGTAAGTGTCTTTTTATATTCTGTAAACATCAATAGCGCTTAATTTATTACTAACCTTCCAAAACTAAAATCTCGAATCTTCATCCAAATGTTCAAGGGTTGATGCATGGCGTACATCTTTTTTCCGCGGACGGTAAAATTCGGTAAAAATAAGCCGTAAGCTTTGGTCGTAGGTTATGTAGTTGTACATCCAGTTAATAAATACCTGTATCCTGTTTTTAACTCCTAAAATCAAAACCAGGTGCAAAAACATCCAAATCAGCCATGCTAAAAAGCCTCCAAAATGTAGTTTTGGACTAGGAATGTCAACCACCGCAAGGTTGCGGCCAACAGTTGCCATGCTACCTTTGTCGCTGTATTCAAACTGCTTTAATATAATTTCCGAATTTTTTGCCGCCAGTTTAATAAGATTGGTGGCCAGATTTTTACCTTGACTTATCGCCACATTCGCTACCTGAGGATGCCCCTGCGGAAACAAGGGTGTTTCCATATATGCCACATCGCCGAGGGCATATATATTTTCACTACCAACTATTTTATTGTACCGGTCTACTTTTACGCGGTTTCCCCTTGCTATTAACGATTGGTCAATACCAAGGGGCACATTTCCCTTAATGCCCGCAGCCCAAATAACGGTAGCAGTTTCAATATTGCTACCAGTATTTAAAATGGCTGTTTGCCCGTTATATTCCTTTAGCAAAGTGTTTAGCTTAACAGTTACCCCCAACTTTTCAAGATATTTTAGCGATTGCTCGGACGATTTATCGCTCATCGCCCCCAACGTCTGATCGCCTCCTTCCAATAAAAAAATGGTCATTTTTGTAAAATCAATCTCGGGGTAATCGTAAGGCAGTACATACCGTTTCATTTCGGCAATAGCGCCACTCAGCTCCACTCCCGTTGGCCCACCACCTACCACCACCACAGTCATCAGCCGGTTTTTTTCAACTTCGTCATCAGTGTTCACCATATCTTCAAAATTCAACAACAACCTGTGGCGTAACTGCAACGCTTCCACTGTCGATTTCATGGGAAAGGCATTGTTCATCATTTCCTTATTACCAAAAAAGTTGGTATCGGCACCCGTTGCTAACACAAAAATGTCGTACTCAAATTCGCCGGCATCGGTAATTACCTTATTTTCTTCGTGAATAAGATTTTCGATGGTGGCAAGGCGAATTCGCGTGTTCTTACTATTATGAAACGCTTTGCGCAGCGGAAAAGAAATATTACTGGCATCGAGACCGGCAGTGGCCACCTGGTAAAAAAGTGGTTGAAACTGGTGATAGTTAAACCTATCTATCAATAGCACTTCAATACCGGGTTTGTTATTTAAGCTTCGTGCCAACTTCATTCCGGCAAAACCGCCGCCTGCAATTACTACTTTCATATTAAAATTATTTTCAAGGCAATCATATCTGCCTTTATATTAAAATGTCTATATCGCAATCATATATGGCAGGCAAACCGTTTCAACTACCTTCTAAAAGTATTTGCAATATTAGTATTATAATTTTGCCCCCTTTTTTTAAGAGCTGATTTATCTATACGCAAAAAACAGTCCTAAACCCCGCAAACCCATAAAATTTCCGTACCACCTACTTGTATTTTTCTTTTTCGGCTACCGTTAAATACAATAATATCGCTTAGCAAAAACAATTTACATTTAGTAAAATTTTATATCATGTACACTTACGATACTGTTACACAGGCATTGACTGGCTTAAAACAACGGGGCTTTACTATCGATTTTAATATTGCGTTCGACCAGCTTAAATGTATTGATACTGATATTTGCCTGCTGCCCTCCCAATTTGAAATAACGGAATACTACCGGTTTGAAGGAGCCTCTAACCCATCGGACCAAGAAGTGGTTTATGCAGTTGTAAGTAAAGATGGAACTATTAAAGGCGCATTGGTAAGCGCCTTTGGAATATACAGTGACGAGATTGACGGCGAATTATTACAAAAACTTACCATTTCCCATTAATAACCTTGGTTCATAAACAATGTATTGTGGCCAGCCGCCATTGTTGTTTTGTAGATATATTTAATTTTTTTTATGCCAAACAGACGGAACTTTCTTCAACTAACATCATTGGGAGTAGGTGCATTACTTACTAACAAAAGCTTTAGTCAACCAAATAAAATTACAAGGCCACTGGTAATAAGTACCTGGCCCGAAGGTATAAATGCCAACCAAGCCGCCTGGCAGGTTTTAAATAATAACGGTAAGGCGTTAGATGCTGTGGAAAAAGGAGTAATGGTAACGGAAGCCTCCATTAATTGTTGTGTAGGCCTCGGCGCCAACCCCGACCGCGATGGTTATGTAACGTTGGATGCCTGTATAATGGATGAGCTTGGCAATTGCGGTAGTGTGGCTGCCCTTGAGCGAATTATGCACCCGGTTTCGGTAGCGCGCAGGGTAATGGAAAAAACACCTCATGTGTTGCTGGTGGGCGAAGGCGCTCAAAAGTTTGCTATAGCTGAAGGCTTTATTTTAGAAGAACAAAAACTGTCAGGGTCGGCTACTAAAGCTTATAAAGACTGGTTAATAAACAGCGAATACAAACCCGTAATAAATATTGAAAGTGGGCACGGTCCGTTTGCCCCGGCATTTTTACCCAATGGCGACCGAAACCACGATACTATTGGAATGGTGGCTATAGATGCTATGGGCAATTTATGTGGAAGCTGTACCACCAGCGGAATGGGATTTAAAATGAGGGGCCGCGTAGGTGACTCACCTATTATTGGCGCCGGCCTGTTTGTAGACAACGAAATTGGTGCTGCCACCGCCACCGGTACAGGCGAAGAAGTGATAAAGATTTGTGGCACTCACCTGGTTGTTGAATTGATGCGGCAGGGTAACTTGCCCGAAATGGCGTGCAGAAAAGCCGTTGAACGCATTGTAAAACGCGATAAGGCAAAAGCAAAGGAAATACAGGTGGGGTTTATTGCCATTAACAAGCAGGGGCAATATGGTGGCTTTTGCCTGCAAAAAGGTTTTAGCTTTGCAGTTTGCTATGCCAACGACAAAAATTTTTTGGTAGATGCCAAAAGTTATTTCTAACCTCATCATTACTTTCTTGTCAACAAAATACCAACTGGAGATAGCGGTTTTTAACTGCACTGCTGCCATTGAAGCGGCGGCAGCCGGCGCCGACCGTATTGAATTATGCCACAATCAGCCCGAAGGAGGCACTACCCCATCACCCGGAACCATTTGGCAGGTGCGGCAAAAACTTACTATTCCCATATTTGCAATGCTAAGGCCGCGGGGCGGCGATTTTATTTACAATAGTAATGAACTGGCCGTTATGAAAAAAGACCTGGAAGCCATAAAAAATGGTGGCTGCGATGGAATAGTGTTTGGTTTTTTACAATTGGATGGAACTGTTGACAAAAAATTAACCAGCCGTTTTGTTGAAATGGCCTATCCGCTTGACGCTACCTTTAACCGGGCATTTGATTGTACACCAAATGCGGGTGAAGCCTTAGAGGCCATTATTTATTGTGGTTGCCAGCGTATTTTAACCAGTGGCCAGCATACAACTGCACCGGAAGGTGCAGCTATTATACAACTAATAGTAACCCAGGCAAACAACCGTATTATTATTATGCCGGGTGCAGGCATCAGGCAGCAAACCATTACCGCTGTACAAAAGGCAACAGGTGCCGTTGAGTTTCACTCATCGGCACTAAAAATAATAAGTACGCAAAGTACCTATACAAATGCAAAGGTGACCGGCATGGAAAATTTTTATGGGGTTGATGCCAGCGAAATCAGGGCTATGAAGGAACAACTTGCTAAATTGTAAGTACTAATTAAAAGCAAGAAGCCCTTACTTGCGCATTAATACAACAACCTAACTTTAATAGTGCCTTTTACTTCTTTAAGTAACTGCACTGCTTTTCCCGAAAGTTTTTTATCTATATCAAGCACCACGTAGCCAATTTCGTCGTTCGTTTTTAGGTATTGGGCCACAATATTGATATTCCATTTGCTTAGTTCGGTATTAATTTCGCTAAGTACTCCAGGTACGTTTTTGTGAATATGCAAAATTCGGTGTGCGCCTTCCTGCGGGGGCAGGTTTATGGACGGCACTGTGTGCGATCCGTAGGTAGTACCCTTTTCAAGGTATTGAAACAATTTATTGCTTACATCTTCTCCAATATTCACCTGCGCTTCTTCGGTACTGCCACCAATATGTGGTGTTAATAGTACGTTGGGCAAATTTTGCAATGGCGAGGTAAATTCACCTCCATTTTTTTCAGGTTCAACGGGAAACACATCTATGGCGGCGCCACTCAAGGTTCCATCCTGCAAGGCTTTTGCCAGTGCATTTATTTCAACCACCTCGCCACGGGCGTAATTTATAAGAATACTTCCTTTTTTAAAATGCTTTAAAACTGTTTTATTAATAAGGGTTTTAGTAGTATCATTTTCGGGTACGTGCAACGATATAATGTCGGCATTTGCAACCAACTCCTTTAAGCTGCGTTTACCAACCGCATTACCTAATGGCAGCCGGGTTTCCACATCGTAATATATCACCTTCATGCCAATTGCTTCGGCCAATACGCTAAGCTGGCTACCAATATTTCCGTAGCCAATAATGCCCAAAGTTTTACCACGCAGTTCAAAACTGCCCCTGGCATCTTTTAACCATAAGCCCTTGTGTGCAGCAGTATTTTTGTCGGGTATACGCCTTATAAGCATTATAGATGCACCAATTACCAGCTCGGCCACACTTCGTGTGTTGCTGTATGGAGCGTTAAAAACCGCTACTCCCTTTTTAGTTGCTTCCTGCAGGTTTACCTGGTTTACGCCTATACAAAAACAACCTATGGCTTGTAACTTGGTAGCCGCCTCCAAAACCTTTGGGGTAATTTGCGATTTTGATCGTATACCCAATAAATGCACCTCTTTTATGGCTTTTGTCAAATCTGCCTCGCTTAATGCACCGGTAAGTTTGGTCACATTGTCGTATCCACTTTCTTTAAACCGCTGCAATGCTTTATCGCTTATGTTTTCCAGGAAGAGTATATTAATCTTGTTTTTGGGATAACTTGTCATCTTTTCGATCATGTAGTTATTTTTTGGATTGCGAAAATAAGTTAATAAGTTTGGCCTAAAGCTGCCTTTCGATGCGCCGAAATAATTATTTATTTCATATTACAGATTATATCCATTACCATTCCTATATTGCCCACTTATTGTCATGGTTGACGTAAGGTTCTATTTCCAATTAATATATTTAATTTGTTTCATGTATTAATTGATGAAAAGAATTAGCCATCATGATAAACTAACTTAAAGGCACCCCAATAATCATGAAACAAACCCAGGCGCCCACACCGTTTAGGATTTTAATAGCTGACGACGATTTGGACGACATTCAGCTAATTAAAGAGTGTTTGAAAGAAGATGCCTTTACTTTACAAATTGACTCCGTAACCGATGGCCAGTATTTATTAGATTACTTGCAGGAGAAATTACGTGACAAAAAGATTTTACATTTACCCCACCTTATTTTGCTGGATTTAAATATGCCACGTAAAAACGGGTTTGAGGCTTTAAAAACCCTCAAAACAGACCTCGTACTTAATAAAATTCCTGTAATTATATTTACCACCTCAAAATCGAAAACCGATATTGACAAGGCTTACCAATTAGGCGCAAACAGTTTTGTTAGCAAACCGAGCACTATTGATGAATGGAGTAAGAAACTTGAAATTTTAGGCCGCTTTTGGATAGAATGCGCAAACGTACCATCGTAAATAATTCTACAAATGCTCCTTATTTCCTTAAACTGTTGATAAGCAGGCGGCATATCAATTAATGGTACAAACTTATTAAGATTTACGGATTGGGCATTTTTTTAGCTATCTGGCAACCATTCCGTGTACAGTGTTTCACTTAGTTTTGCACCAAATTAAAGACAGATTTGAGAGTAACAGCCACTTTAGCGTACATCATAATCATATTGGCCTGTAACAGAGCAAAGCGCATTGAGTTAGAAACTGTAAATAATATAAGCGACTCCTTTTTTAATAAGCTTTCGTCACAACAGGTAAATGATTATAAAGTAAAGCTTGCTTTGCTTTATGATACCTTTTTACAAAGGCGAAATTTTAACGGAGGTATTTTAATAGCCAAAAATGGGCAGGTTGTTTTTGAAGATTATAATGGATTCAGCGATTTTAGAACAAAAGATACGATTACTCCTAATACCCCTTTCCACCTCGCTTCTATTAGTAAAACATTTACTGGTGTGGCAATTATGCAATTGGTAGAAAAACACCTGGTGAGCCTTGAAGATAGCGTTCAAAAATTTTATCCTGCATTTCCATACCCCGGCATTACGGTAAAGTTGCTGTTAACCCACCGAAGCGGCCTTGCTAACTATCCGTACTTTTTAACGGGCGATACCGCCTTTAAAAAACGCCCTGCCAGTAACACCGACCTGCTGAACTTTATGATTGCACATAAGCCAGATGTGTACCAGTTGCCCGACCGCGGTTTTCATTATTGCAATACCAATTATTCATTACTTGCATTGATAGTAGAAAAAGTAAGTGGCCAACCCTTTCCCAATTACATGAAAAGCTACATTTTTGAGCCACTACAAATGAATAATACGTTCGTTTTTTCCATAGCCGACACAGCCAATTATAAACCAAGTTACCTGGCCAATAACCGGCCGGTACCTATGGAGCCGCTCGATTGTATTTATGGGGATAAAAACGTTTACAGCACCCCCCGCGATATGCTTAAATGGGACGAAGCATTATACAAAAATACCGTTATTAGCAAAACCAGTTACGAGCAGGCTACCACGCCCTACAGCAACGAAAAGCCCGGTAAACATAACTATGGCCTCGGCTGGAGGCTACTTATTTTACCCAATCAAAAAATTGTGTACCACAATGGTTGGTGGCATGGCAACAACACCTCGTTTACCCGTTTTGTAAAAGATACCGCCACTGTTATTATTCTCGGCAATCGTTACAACCTGGCCATTTATTCGGGCATGAAATTTAGTTCCGCTTTTGGCGCAATTACCAATACTGCCAGGCAGGAAGAGTGATACAAACCAATGCTACCTTATAACAGGTTTTTGCCTGCGCCTGAAAACAATTAATAATTGCCCGTAGTTGTCTATTTATCGCCAATTATATTTTATTGCCGGTTTAATCAACGGTAACAACCATTATTTAGTAGTTTCTACAAAAAAAATTTATAAAATAAAATTAGGCTGTTTATACCTTTCAGTAGCTAGTCTGATCCTTGTACGTTATTTACCTGCAAATAGTTAACGCAACGTTGCGCTTTATAATCGTTTTACTGGCTACCTTTCGCGGTAATAAACAACGATTTATATGAAGCATTTTTGTATTCTCCTGCTTTTACCATTTTTTTATTTACGTGCACAAGCACAGCAAAACTTAACTGCAGAAGTACTTTGGAAACTGGGCCGCGTATCGGCTGCAGGTATTTCTACCGATCAACAAAAAATAGTGTTTTCCGTAGGGGTACCTGATATGGCCGCCAATAAAATAAACCGGACCTCCTTTACAATACCGCTGTCTGGCGGCCCTGCAACAGCAATTAGCGATGTAAATGCTGTTTTAAAAGATAAAAACCTATCGCCCGATGGCCGCTTTTTACTTGTGGCCAGGGACGTAAAAGTGACAAAAGTGGCTGGCGTTGACTTTTATCCGTCACTCATAAAATCCAATGTGCAGATATATGACGGTTTAAACTACCGGCATTGGGATGAATGGGAAGATGGTGCTTTCAGCCATGTTTTTATTACTACACCTAAAGCACCCGCTACCGATGGTAAGGATATTATGATTGGCCAGCCTTACGATTGCCCGCAGAAACCTTTTGGTGGTGACGAAGATTATATTTGGAGCAACGATGGCAAGCAAGTTTTATATGTAACTAAACCATTGGCAGGTACACAATATGCGGTTAGTACCAATACCGATATTTTTAGTTACGATGTATTAAGCGGTAAAACTACCAACCTTACCGCCGGCCTGATGGGCTATGATGTTAACCCTGCATTTAGCAAACAAGGCACCCTGGCCTGGCTAAGCATGGAACGCGAAGGCTACGAAGCCGATAAGCAGGATATTTTGGTAATGATAAATAATAAGGCGGTTAATGTTACAAAAGCATGGGATGGATCAGTAAACGCATTTTTGTGGAGCAACGATGGTAGTAAATTGTATTTTGAAGCTGCAATAGACGGTACATTACAACTTTTTGAAGTAAGCGCTACGGGCAACGGCAACGCTGCGGTAAAACAAATTACGAATGGCGATTTTGATGTGTCGGGTTTGACAGGCCAGGTTGGCAACAAACTGTATATAACCCGAACGGATATGAATCGTGCTGCCGAAATTTTTTGGGTTGACCTGGCTGATGGCAGCATGGTGCAATTGACCCATGTTAATGACGAAGCTTTTAAAAACCTTGCAGTAAGTAAGGTGGAACGCCGCCGTGTTACCACTACTGATGGTAAAAACATGCTGGTATATGTTATTTACCCGCCCGGCTTTGACGCTACTAAAAAATACCCTACCCTATTGTATTGCCAGGGCGGACCGCAAAGCCCGCTAACACAGTTTTATAGCTTCAGGTGGAACTTTCAGTTAATGTCTGCACCCGGCTATATAGTGGTAGCACCAAACCGGCGCGGCATGTATGGTTACGGCCGCTTATGGAACGAACAGATAAGCAAAGATTGGGGCGGCCAGGTAATGAAAGATTACCTGAGTGCCATTGACGACGTAAGCAAAGAACCGTATGTTGATAAGAGCCGTGTAGGTTGCATTGGCGCCAGTTTTGGTGGCTACTCCGTTTTTTGGTTAGCTGGTAACCACAACAACCGGTTTAAAACCTTTATATCGCACGACGGTATTTTTAATACCAAAAGCATGTACGGCACCACCGAAGAATTGTTTTTTGAAAATTGGGAAAAGGGCGGGCCTTATTGGGACAAAAAAAATAAGGTGGCCCAAAAGGCATACAACCAGTTTTCGCCCGATATGCATGTACAAAAGTGGAACCGCCCAATGATGATAGTGCAGGGTGGAATAGATTACCGGGTGCCCATTGGGCAAGGTTTGGAAGCATTTCAGGCGGCACAGTTACGTGGTCTTAAAAGTAAACTGGTATATTTTGCTACCGAAAACCATTGGGTATTACAGCCGCAAAATGCAATGGTATGGCAGGGCGAATTTTTTAAATGGTTAAAAGAAACATTGTAGCAAAGCTGTTAATAGTGCATAGGTGGTACAGATTTTATATCTTAATAGTTAGCTAATAGTTGCCCTCTATAGCAATTTGTAACTATTGTTAGCATTGTTACGTTACAGGTACTTTTTGGTAAAAACTGCTAGGGGTTACTTCGGTAGCACTATGGCATTATCAAAGCACTCTTCTTCTAAAATAATAACAGGCAAATTTACCTAACCGGATTTATTTTTAGCCACTGCCCTATTTACTATAACATGTAAAACCAATTGTATGCAAAACATTAAAACCTTTAGTGGCAATAACGAAACAGATATTTGGACCCAGGTTGCTGAAGATATGGGCAGCACCGGATTATTAGATTACCAGGTACAAATAAACCAGGGTAGGCATTTAGTAAACATAGTGGTAGATATTGATTTAGGTGGCGGCTTTGAAGGCGGCTTTGAAATGACCGTGTTTTCAGCCTCATTGGGCGCCGAAAGCGAATATAAATTTGCCATTCACAATGAAGATTTTTTAGACGAAATAGGTAAGTTTTTCGGCATGCAGGATGTAGCACTGGGGTATGCCGAATTTGACAAAAAGGTAATTGTGAAAACTAATAACGACGACACTACACGTAAGCTGTTTGCCGGCCACCCACTGCAAACTTTTATTAATGAAATCGGTACCAATTTTAACCTGGGAATTACAGGTAGCGGCCATGAACGCAAACTTGAAATGACCCTTGAAAAGGGAGTAACCGATGTACATGCTTTGCAAAAGATGTATGGCTTTTTTTATGGCCTGTTGATACAAATTGAAATACCTGCATAAATGTTTGCACCTTTATATGAAGGGAAAGTACTGAATTGTGTAATGATATGTATGTTGACAATAACTGTTGCAACAGTACCCTATTTATTAAAAGCACAGCAAAAACCCCTGGTAAATGGATCGCTTATTATAGCGCTGGTAAGCAACGACACCGTTTGGCTGGGCGCCGATAGCCGCACTTCGGCGTTAACAAACAAGGGCTACACTGCCAATAAAACCGGCATGTGCAAAATACACAACACCAACGGTGTGGTGTATGCAATGGCGGGCCATGTTAAGTATATTGATAACAGCTTTAATTTTTTACGCATCATGGATAAAAGCATCAATCGATGGAACAATTTTGATAGCGCCATGCTTTTTTTTAGGGATAAGACGATAAAAGAAATTCCGGCCATTCTGAAAAAATTTTCTTCATCAAGTATACAAACGCTTATTGACAAAAATGGTGGTTCGTTTTTAAGCGTGCTGGCGGTAACCTTTGCCAACGGCGAAAAAAAAATGCGGGAAATGCGCTTTTCTATAGCAGGCAATGGCCGTCAAAAGTGGGCGGTTACTGTTACCGAAGCCGATGTGGCCGATACTGGAACCTTGCGTTTTTTAGGCCATGCGTCAAGCGCGCTACAACATATTAGCGACTACCCGCTTTACTTTGGCAATGGTCAAAGTATGCCTCAAAAAATTGAAAACCTCATCCGTATACAAGCCGCAAATGGTTCGGCTACGGTGGGGCTTCCTGCCGACGTAATTAGTATTTACAACAATGGTTTTACCCGTGCCCTTAGTAGCGGGCTGTGTCAATAACTATAGCTGCTACACCAAAGCTGTTAATTGCTCACTTGCTTTTTTGTTAACTTTCCGTAGCAACTTAGATGTGACAAATAGTTATAGAAAAGGATCATTGGGTAATAGATATTATCTATTAAAAATAAATTTCAATAAAAATACAAAGTAGTATTTTCGTTTTCATCTAAAAAAACATAAAACAAATACATATGGAAGACATTAAAACGATGGCATCGCCGCATAACACCAGTACCGGTGAAAGCAAGTGTCCGTTTATGGGCGGCGCATTAAAACATGCAGCAGGCGGTGGCTTTAACAATCGCGATTGGTGGCCAAACCAGTTAAAGTTAAATATCCTCCGTCAAAACTCGGCGCTTAGCGACCCCATGGGCAGCGATTATAATTATGCCGACGAGTTTAAGAAGCTCAATCTTTCCCAGGTAAAAAATGAATTGTTTAAATTAATGACCACCTCGCAGGATTGGTGGCCTGCGGACTATGGCCATTACGGGCCATTTTTTATACGCATGGCGTGGCATAGTGCAGGCACCTACCGCATAGCTGATGGTCGCGGTGGTAGCGCAAGCGGATCGCAAAGGTTTGCACCACTAAACAGTTGGCCCGACAATGCCAACCTTGACAAAGCCCGCCTGTTGTTGTGGCCTTTGAAAAAGAAATATGGTAAAAAATTATCGTGGGCCGATTTAATGATACTTGCCGGTAACTGTGCCCTTGAGTCAATGGGATTAAAACCTTTTGGTTTTGCAGGTGGCCGCGAAGATGTTTGGGAGCCGGAGCAGGATATTTACTGGGGATCGGAAACTGAATGGTTAGGCGATAAAC
This sequence comes from Chitinophagales bacterium, assembly GCA_038247635.1. Taxonomy (GTDB): domain Bacteria; phylum Bacteroidota; class Bacteroidia; order Chitinophagales; family Chitinophagaceae; genus Segetibacter. The sequence continues at coordinate 7,047 of JBBRUR010000045.1, read as the reverse complement.
GATATACCGGTAACCGCGAACTTGAAAACCCACTGGGTGCAGTTCAAATGGGATTGATTTATGTAAACCCTGAGGGTCCAAATGGTAACCCCGATCCGTTGGCCTCTGCCCACGACATACGCGAAACATTTGGCCGCATGGCTATGAACGACTACGAAACTGTAGCCCTGATAGCCGGTGGCCACACTTTTGGTAAAACACATGGTGCTGCCGACCCTTCAAAATATATTGGCAGCGAACCGGCTGGTGCCTCCATTGAACTGCAAAGCATGGGCTGGAAAAATACCTTTGGAAAAGGCCATGGTGGCGATACTATTACCAGTGGGTTAGAAGGGGCCTGGACAACAACCCCTGCCAAATGGAGCAACGACTATTTTGATCATTTGTTTGGCTTTGAGTGGGAACTTACCAGAAGCCCAGCCGGTGCCCGGCAATGGAAGCCGGTAAACAATGGTGGTGCGGGTACTATACCCGATGCCCACGATGAGGCCGTACGCCATGCACCCTTTATGTTAACTACGGACATAGCTTTACGTGCAGACCCTGCTTACGAAAAAGTATCAAAGCACTTTCACGAAAACCCCGAAGAGTTTGCTGATGCATTTGCCCGTGCATGGTTTAAACTAACGCATCGCGATATGGGACCGGTTGCACGTTATTTGGGTAGCGATGTTCCGCAGGAAGAATTGATTTGGCAAGATCCGGTACCAGCTGTAGATCACGAATTGGTTGATACTAACGATGTAGACAATATTAAAGCAAACATTCTTGCTTCGGGGTTAACCGTTGCTCAGCTGGTAAGTACAGCCTGGGCATCGGCCGGTACCTATCGCGATAGCGATAAACGTGGTGGCGCCAATGGTGCACGCCTGCAACTGGCACCTCAAAACAATTGGGAAGTAAACCATCCCGCACAACTAGGCGGCATATTACAAACGTTAACTAGCATTCAAAACGAATTTAACAGCACACAATCGGGCAATAAAAAAGTTTCGTTGGCCGATGTAATTGTACTTGCAGGATGCGCAGGTGTTGAAAAGGCGGCAAAAGATGGGGGTCACGAACTTACCGTTCCGTTTATTGCAGGTCGTACCGATGCAACTGCCGAACAAACCGATGCAGAAGCTTTTGCACCGCTTGAGCCAATTGCAGATGGTTTCCGCAATTATATTAAGCGTGGCCATGCAACCTCAGCCGAAGAAATGTTAATAGATAAAGCGCAGCTAATGACCCTTACTGCACCTGAATTGACTGCCCTGGTGGGTGGTTTACGGGTACTAAACGGCAATTATGAGCAATCGCAAAATGGTGTATTTACCGATAGGCCAGGAGTTTTGACAAACGATTTTTTTGTAAACCTGCTTGATTTTGGAACTACCTGGAAAGCCGCTGGCAGTGCCGACGACGTGTTTGAAGGCAGAGACCGTAAAACAGGCAAATTAAAATGGCTTGGCTCAAGGGTTGACCTGATTTTTGGCTCTAACACCGAACTGCGGGCAATTGCCGAAGTGTACGCCTGTGAAGATGGAAACGAAAAGTTTGTACAACACTTTGTAGCAGCCTGGAATAAAGTAATGAACCTTGACAGGTTTGATCTTGCCTAAGGTTTTACTATACAACTTTAAAAGGCGGCCCCGAAACGGGCCGCCTTTTTTGATTAGAAATGTAGGGGGCTTAAATATTTTTTAAAGGCGATTTTGATAAAGCACTTTAAATTTTTTACCGCTGACGATGTAGCATTGGGAGGGGTTAAGTTCACTTTTACGAACCTAATTTATGTTTCTAAAACAGCAATAATTGTATTTAATTTTTTGTAAACAACGCCGTTTTATGATGGGGCAATGGCAAAAAATTTAAAAAGCTAATGATGAATTAGTTTGCAAAATTTTAGTAAACTTCCGACTTAGTTTTTTTATCAGGATAGAAAAGAGATCTGTTGAAGCTCACTAACGTAAAAAGGTTTTGTCTATTGTAGATAAGATCAAACATTAAGCTTTACAAACAACAATTGCAAAACGGCAATCTTAAATTTCAAACAATGCTTACTGGTGTTTGGGTAAGCCATTTTTTACCCGGTTTGACACCCGTTTATTTTACACGTTGAACGAATAGAAACAGAAAAAAAATAATGGTGAAAATGATATTTTTGAAAATCCTCTGGTTTCTCAAACAAAAGAAATTGAAACGCCAGGCAATACACTTATGCTCCATAAGCTTCAAACATACAGGCTTGATAAAAATTTACCTATTGCAAAAAAGGAAAAAAACAGGGAGATTTAAAGGCGCCACATTCAAAAAATGGTTTTTGGGGTAATAAAAGACCGCTTTACAACAATACGGATATAGGAGCATTTCAACATTAATTTTTTAACCACATTAAAATTTACCAAAAGTAAAATTTTTCAAAACAATTTTTCTTTCAAAGGATATCTGACAAAATACGAATAGGCTAATTCCCCATAATTAAAGTTAGTAATTGTTATTGGCAGGTTAAATTTATGTTATCTACGAAATTTTGAAGCGCCTACTCAAATATTATTTATTGTTCCCTACGTTTCATTTTCTTTTTCTTTTTTTATAAATTTGGCACGAGCAATGAAAGTTTGATTGATTTCGATACTTCCAAACATTTTAATTTTTCTAAAAAAAGAATTAAAACAATGTATAAATTAACAACCTCACGTTTAATAAGGGTTTGCGGGTAAGCTTAGCGCCACTTGCGCTTAATCGCGTTTCACGTTCTTCCCCATTCATTATTCACCCTTCAGTATTCACAATCCCTACTTTGGAGAAATTGTAAAAACCTTCCTCCGCTCCCCTTTAGGCTCAATAATTACTACACAATCCTCAAACACCATTTTGTTTCCGTCGGTCTCGGTTGCACAATCAGCGAAAGTCGCTTCAAACCAATCAGTAAAAGTTTTCATGAATGCATTGGGTGCCTCAAAATATAAAGTAAGTAAAGTGTCCCGCCTGGCCGTAAGTTTTACAATATGGTCGCCGGGAGCATTATTGTAAGTCATACGTTCGCGCGATGACGAAATACTACTATCAGTAAAAATAATACCTAGCCGCTGCTCGGCCAGGCTCATAAACACCTTTGCATTTTTTAAAGGGTAATTTATATACTCCGGGCATTGCGCCAAACCCGCCATTGAGGGCAATAAAAATAGTATCCACAATTTTTTACTCATAATTTTTTATATAATCAACGGCAATACAACGGCAAAGTACATACAGCCGGGCATACTTGCGGGCAGGGTTGCAATTCTTAACGCAAATACCTAATTTACTAATTAATTAACTATTTAAAACCAAATACCAGCGTTTATGTTAGCTCTCTGCAACTTTCGCCCTACCCGGTTTTTACTTTTAGCCTATCTCCTGTTTGCTATCGGAAGCCTTAGCAGTTGTAAAGTACAGTTGGTTCCCAGCTTTAATGCCATACTGGCCCAGGATATTGTGGCTACTGCAAAAAAAATCGATAATTTTTATTTGTCAATGCACGAAGTACCGGTTAATAAGCGGCAGTACCAGCTTTTTACTAATGGTTATGTGTTATTAGAGGCCGACCTAAATTCGTTGCTTAATCAAAACAAGGTGCGGCCGTTAAACAAAGAGTCAACCCGTATTAGCGAAATAGCGGTGACGCTTTGGATAAAATATAAAACCGAACACAAAACCGACGATACCCTTAGCGACGGGCTAATAAAGCTAAACCGCAAAACGCTTAGCGACCTATTGTATGCCATGCAGGTTGCCGAAGATGCCAAAAACATTCCCAACCCCTAATTTGATCGTAAAAAAATTGTTATGCCCAATAACTTCGACCTTCAGGATACACTTGACCAAATGCTAGACAGCACCAAACTTGCTGCCGGTACAGCCGCCAAAGAAGCAAAAAAAGTAGCCGCCAACTTTTTAAAAAATAGGAAAGAGCGATTGGCCCTGCTGGCAGAGTTGCGACTTTCCGGCGACCTTCCGGGCGATAAATTTACCAGCCGCCTCAACGACGAAAAACTGCTGCTGGAAGCCGAGCTGAATGCATTGGCCGTTTTCACCAAAAGCAGTGCGCAAGCCACCGCGCAAAATGTCCTCAATATATTTCAGTCGGCAGTCCTCAGCGCCCTGCCTGCAAGTTTAAAAAAATAGGCACAGCCGATGTTATTATTTAATAGAAAATAAACGGACAACCGTTAATCTTAAATCGTTTGTTTGTAAACCGCTCACCATTGTTTGCTATCCACGAAGCCATGACGTAGTTCAAAAAGCATCATACGCATCCAACATTACCTAATAAAACGATCACAACCACCCAACACTTGTAAAATTGAATTGATAAAGCCAAATTTTAAGCCCAATCAGGTAAATAAAAAGGTAAAAAGCGTAACATTAAAAAAGTACGAATATCCAGCACATCCTAAAAAAATTAATGATTATCCGCTATTTAGTAATCTCAATGCTGAATATAAAATCATGATAAAAAAGGCTGAATAAAATTACCAACAGTGTGCGACCTCAATGGTCATAGAGGCAGGCTGCAACGACTAATGAAAAAAGATATAAAGCCCGGTTCCAAAATATCAGCACCAGATTGCGGATAGTCATCAAAAAATTAAAATAAAAACTATCAATCTAATCCAAGACAAGAAGTAGTTTTCCTTTTTTCCTTTTCACTTTTTACTTCCCAAATACCTTCTTTAAAATATCCGACGAGCGGGCCAATGGGTCTTTACGTATTTGTTGTTCTTCCTGCGCTACCTGGTAAAAAATACCCGACAAGGCCTTTTCGGTCACGTAGGCCGAAAGGTCGGGGTTTACCTTATCAATACTAAACTTATTATAGGTGCTAAATACGGTATTCCAATATTTAGTAGCATCTACTATAGCAAGGCTCTTTTCTATTACCGGGCGAAAAGCCTCTGTTAATTGCAAAGTCGTTCTGCCTTTTAAATAGTCGGTGGCAGCATTATCGCCGCCGCGCAAAATACCGGCTGCGTCCTGAATGCTAATGCTTTTGATAGCATTTACAAAAATGGGAGCCGCACTTTTGGCTGCGTCTTCTGCGGCCCTGTTCATGGTCAAAATTGCTTCATCTACCTGTTTGCCAAAGCCAAGCGATCTAAGTTTCTGTTCTGCTTTCCTTGCTTCTTCGGGCATCAGTATTTTTATAGCGGCTTCTTTAAAAAATCCATCTATCGACGATAATTTGGCTGTTCCCCTCTCCGCTCCCACTTTTAGTGCTTCCTTTAAACCACTGGCTATTTCATCGGTACTTAAACCACCGCCGCTACCCACACCTAATAATCCACCCAACCTGGAGTTACCAGTACTGTCGCCTTTTGCCTTTTTAATCAACCCCTTTAACCCCTGGCTCTGAAGGCCGCCAAATGCAAAAGTTACCAATAGAACCGATAGCATAATCTTTGTCATAATAATATATTTGCTGTACAATTTCAAAAATAGTACCCCTTGGTAAAACAAACCGTTAAATAACTGTATATCTTATTCATACACCATTACTTATGACCATTCCTCAACCCAGCCTTTGGGAAGAACTGTATTTTAAACAACAAGATTTTATACTAATTGGTGGTGGCTTTGCGGGCCTGTGGTGTGCCATTGAGTTAAAAAAAAAGCATCCCACAGCTACCGTACTCATTCTTGAAAAAGGAAGCATTCCCACCGGCGCCAGTACCCGCAATGCCGGCTTTGCCTGTTTTGGCAGCCCTACCGAACTAATTAGCAATGCTGCCCGGGCGGGAGAAAATGCGGTGTGGCCAGTGGTAGAAATGCGCTTCAAAGGCATTGAAAAAATAAGGCGGTTATTTAGCCATTTAGTTATTGATTATGATGTTAGTGGGGGCTATGAGTGCCTGCATACTAAGCAGGCCGAAGTGGTTGCTGACAACCTGGGATGGCTGAATAAAGGCATGCAAAATTGTACAGGTAAAGAAAATTGTTTTAGCTGGTGTAACCATCAGTTGGGGGCTCTTGGCCTGACAGGTTTTGACACCTTAATTCACAACCCGCTGGAGGGTGGATTACACAGTGGTAAATTATTGCTGGCGCTCCAGGCAATGGCCTGGCAAATAGGTGTGCAAATACTATCGGGTATAGAGGTAACCGGTACCCTAAGGCAGGGCAGCCTTACCAATATTACCACTTCTGCCAATATTATTTTTAAAGCAAGCCGGGTAGTGTTTTGTACCAATGCATTTACCAGCGGCCTGCTACCTCAACTTGAGCAAACGGTATACCCGGGCCGTGGACAAGTGCTGGTAACCGAGCCCATCAAAGGCCTACATTTATATGGCACATTTCATTACGACGAAGGTTATTATTATTTTAGAAATGTAGGCAACCGGGTTTTGTTGGGTGGTGGCCGCAATGCTGATTTTGACACTGAAACGACTACGGAATTCGGAACAACCGATACCATTCAACAGCAACTGGAAATATTTTTACAAAACCACATTTTAAAGGGCGTTCCATATACCATATCGCACCGTTGGAGCGGTATTATGGGCTTTACCAACAATCATTTGCCAACAATACAAAAGGTTGGTGACCACTCTGTGGCGGTGATAGGTTGCAATGGTATGGGCGTTGCGTTACTGCCTATTTTGGCGGAGCAGGTGGCGGCGTTATGCTAAAATAGTGGCTGGGTTACTACTTTTAATTAAAAGTAAAATAGCCAGTTCCGCAAAACCCATTATTACAAAACTGCAAATTTTTTTTATTAAATGAATTTTGAATGACGATCCGCAATCTCAGAACACCTGACCCCTGCGGAATTTAAGATGATACCAGTTGGTAAATAATCTTCAAATCTGTTCCGGGATAAGTGGTATCGGTTTCATTTAATTTTTCACATAGGTATTGTACTACCTTGTCATCTTTACGATAGTTAAGGTTATGCAATTTTACTGTTCGGGATTTATTTGAATAATCTGGTATAATGTCAGCATCGGAAGTATAAATTTTCTGTAATAATTGCCTGCCTTCATCGGGATGGCTAAGCTGATTTTTTATCATATTGTACAT
>JBBRUR010000044.1:0-38722 GCA_038247635.1 Chitinophagales bacterium | reverse complement strand
GTTTAGTATCTGAAGGGAAGATGGGAAGTTTTAGTTGCATCGCAAAGCATTGACTGAACCGGAAATTTCGTCATTTTTTCTTTGCGAACAACGAAGCGCAAATCATTGATTTTGACGGGTGGGGTCAGGAGTTCTGAATTTTAATTGTGTGGTGTTAGATGTATGTAAAGTGACCATTGGCAGCCGTACCCTTTGCGGCCCCAATGTGCAGATATACACCGCCACACACCCCACCAATGCAGTGGAGCGGGCCAGCGGACTGGAGTTTGCAAAACCTATTGCTATAGGTGAGGACGTTTGGCTGGGCGGTAGCGCCGTCATTTGCCCCGGCGTAACTATTGGCAACCGAACCATTGTTGGTGCGGGCAGCGTGGTCACCAAAAATATACCCGATGATGTGTTTGCCGCCGGTAATCCCTGCAAAGTAATACGCGATTTATAAAGCAAAATGCCTGGCGCATTTATATGCCGGGCTGTTTGTTTTTAACTAAAAGTAAACTTTATACCCTACCACCTATTATTTCGTCCACTACACCTGGGTCAAGCAGGGTGGTGGTATCGCCTAAATTATCGGTAGCGCCTTCAGCTATTTTACGCAGCAGGCGCCGCATAATTTTGCCACTGCGGGTTTTGGGCAGGCCGGTTACAAACTGCACCTTATCGGGTTTGGCTATCGCCCCAATAATGCGGCTAACAGTTACATCAATATCCCGTTTGGTAAGGTCTGCGTCGCCGTGAATGCTGTTTACTATTACAAAAGCATAAATGCCCTGGCCCTTAACATCGTGCGGATAACCTACCACAGCACTTTCAATTACACCCGCATGCATATTAATTGCGTTTTCTACTTCGGCCGTTCCTATACGGTGGCCGCTCACATTTAGCACATCGTCTACCCGGCCGGTAATGCGGTAAAATCCATTTTCATCGCGTAAAGCGCCGTCCCCCGTAAAATAAAGGTTAGGGTAAGTGGCGAAATAAGTGTTCCTACACCGCTCATGATCGCCCCAGGTAGTACGTATAATGCCCGGCCATGGCCCGCGTATGCACAGGTTGCCCGATACATTACTCCCCTCTATTTCCTTACCATTTTCATCCACCAGTAGCGGATCTACGCCGGGCATTGGCAGGGTGGCAAAGGTTGGTTTGGCGGGTGTTACGCCAGCCAGGTTGCTTATCAGCACTCCGGAAGTTTCGGTTTGCCACCAGGTATCCACAATGGGGCACTTGCCTTTACCAATATGCTCGTTGTACCAGTTCCATGCCTCTTCGTTTATTGGTTCGCCTACGGTACCCAATATGCGCAAACTGCTAAGGTCTTTTCCCTGCAATGGTTCCAACCCAAAACCCATCAGGCTGCGGATGGCAGTGGGGGCAGTATATAAAATGTTTACTTTGTGCTTATCTACAATGTCCCACATTCTACCCGCGTCGGGCCAGGTGGGTATACCTTCAAACATTAAGCTGGTACCCCCTGCGCTAAGGGGGCCATATACAATGTAGCTATGACCGGTTATCCAGCCAATATCGGCAGTACAAAAATGTACTTCGCAGGGCTGGTATTGAAACGTGTTTACAAACGTGTAATTGGTCCACACCATGTAGCCAGCAATGGTATGTACCACGCCTTTTGGTTTACCGGTAGAGCCGGAGGTATACAATATAAACAGCGGGTCTTCTGCGTCCATTTCGGTAGCAGGCATGGTAATTACGTTGTTTTTTTCAATTTGCGACTCTGCGTGTTCCATTTCGTCTACCCACCAAACATCGCGGCCTTTTAGCATGCTTACCGGGGTGCGGGTGCGGGTGTACACAATTACCTTTTTTATTTTTTTATTGCCAATGAGGGCATCGTCAATAATGCTTTTCAGTGGTATATCTTTTCCACCGCGGTAGGCTCCGTCGCAGGTTACAATAAACTCGGATTGTGCATCGTCAAGCCTGTCGGCTATGCTTTGGGCCGAAAATCCACCAAATATTACGCTGTGGATTGCGCCAATGCGGGCACAACCTAAAATAGCATAAGCCAGCTCGGGTACCATACCCATATAAATACACACACGGTCGCCCTTTTTTACCCCATTGTTAAGTAGTACCTGCGCAAACTGGCACATGCGCTTATGCAACCTGCTATAGGTAACAATGCGGGTTCTTTCGTCGGGGTTGTTCGGTTCCCAAATAATAGCCGCCTGGTCGCCCAAAGTGGCTAAGTGTCGGTCAACACAGTTTTCGGTAATGTTAAGTTTGCCACCTGCAAACCATTCCACTGTAGGCTCGGTAAAATTCCAGTTAAGAACCTTGTCCCACTTTTTACGCCAGGTAAAGGTTTCGGCAATCTTTCCCCAAAAGGTGTCGGGGTCGTTCAGGCTTTGTTGGTGTGCTTCGTGGTATTGTTCCAGCGAGGTTATTTGGTAAGGATACGCCATGGCTCATCGTTTAGACGTTGAATGTACAACTTCGGTACGGCATGGCGATATGGATGTATTTTAGAATTTGCAGCTCGTAGCTGAGTTGCTAAAGTAAAGAGGTAATTTTAACTACTATGCTATTATTCTTAGAGGTTGATGGGGTTATGGTTGCTGCCAAAAGTTGACAACGTCCTGAACTTTTTGCCGATGGATTTCCTGCGTGTAGTAGTAAAGCAACGTTTGCGTTTCGGTGTTTAATTACCGAAGAAGTGACGGTTATGGGTACAACATCCCACAAATCGAACCATAGTATTGAAGCATGGCGTAATATTTTTAAGACCAGGGGCCTCAACATAGATAAGATAAAAACGCTTCCGGAAAACATAGGTAACCTTAACCGAAAGGATGAACTTATCAATTGGTTTAATAACAATAAGGTTGACGAGGATTTTGTAATTATTAACGATGATAAGTCATTAAATGATCTTCCGCATTTCTTAAAAAAGAATTTGGTACAAACTAGTCCATATATAGGGCTGACAGCAGAACATTCAGAAGCTATTAGTTCTATTTTACGAACTGGATGACAGCTTGCACAATAACTTTTAGTCGTTAGCTTATGTCGCGAGTTATTACACCATACTCGTAAAACAGCGAGTTGTGTCTTTTTTTGGACTTATTATAAATTATTTACCAAAAACAATTTAGTATTGAAGCTTAAAAAAGCCAGCCACTTTGTTTACGTTTTTGCGTGATCCCTAATTTTACCTGCAGACATCTAACTCATACCCTGAGGTATAGTGCTGGCTAGGGATAGTTTCACGCAAAGGGCGCAAAAAATCACGTAAAGGGCGCAAACAAAAATGTCGTAAAGCAAAGCAAGGCAAGTGAAAGCCACGCAAATATGGCAAGGCAATACTTTAATTTATACCAGGGATAGTTTCACGCAAAGGGCGCAAAGAAAAAATCACGCAAAGGGCGCAAACAAAAATGTCGTAAAGCAAAGCAAGGCAAGTGAAAGCCACGCAAATATGGCAAAGCAATACTTTAATTTATACCAGGGATAGTTTCACGCAAAGGGCGCAAAGAAAAATGTCGTAAAGTAAAGCAAGGCAAGTGAAAGCCACGCAAATACCGCAAGGCAATACTTTAAATGATGTCTTATACTTCTTTGCATGTAGCTCTTTGTGCCCTTTGCGTGCAAAATACTTTCAGAACTCCTTACCCGATAGACTGAAATGCACTAAATCTCGCAAATTGAAAAAGGTGAAAAAAGCGCTACAGTATAAGGGTGCGACGCAACGGCCGAATCAACAAAGCTTAAATGACCGGCCCAAAAAATAAATTGGCTGCACTTTAGTTTGCGATAGGTAAGGTGTTCTGACTTTTGTAAAACCTCGTTTAAATGCATAAAAAAAGGCCATCCTTGCGGACAGCCTTCTTTCTTATCTCAAATAGGATGGAAGTATTAATCTAAATACAATACCCTTACCGGGAATGGAATAATATCGGTACCATCATCCAGGGTTAGTTTAAAATAAAACCTTCTGGCTAGCTCGGTATTGGTATTGGCCGGTATTACTCCCGGGGCTTTTACAACGTACTCGGCTAATGTGGTATTAAAAGTTGCTGTTGTACTATTTACAGCAATAGGAGCGCTGATATAAAAACCAGTAGTGCCTGTGCTTTGGATAGCTGTGTAGCTGGTATTGGCGGCTATCTTCGTTATTTCCTTTATAGTTCTGCCGCTGTTGGCCGGTATGGACAAAATGATTTGGATATTGCCACCGGCGGCTTTTGACGTTACAACTGTAGGGTCAGGGCGAAAGGCTACCGCATTGGTAACGGTTACCGATACAGCCGGACGAATGTCCATTAATGGGCCTATCTCTTGTTTAGTACAACCTATCATTGAAGCAATGATAACAGTTAAGATAGCCGGGATTCTAAATTTATTTTTATTCATCATTAAAAGTATTCAGTTGTTAAAAAAAATTTATTTAGCCCACCAAACCTTTACGTCTGTTCTAGGTCTTGGATTGGGTGCATTAGGGTTTCTTGATAATTCGCCTGGCGTATAAGTAATTCGTGTAGGAATAACGTTTGGATTGTCGCCCTGTGGATTATTTACCAAAGCCAATACGGGGTACCCGGTGCGCCTGTAGTCATTGTAGGCTTCAATACCGTTGCCTATCATGGCTATATATTTTTGGGTAATAATCTGCTTCCGCTGGTCTTCTACCGAAGCGGCAGCATTTAAAGTTACTACAGCAGCATTGGTAGCAAAATAACCATCTACCTCTGCGCTGGTCATGCCCACTTTTAGCATATTGGCGCGAATACCTGCCTGAAAATAAGTATTAGCTAAACCACTGGTACCCAATACCAATGCCCCTTCGGCTAAAATAAACTGGGTTTGAAAATTGGTGAGCAGGCGTATGGGCGCTTCGCCATTTATACCAGTTAAATACGTATTGTAGTTTGACCGTGCTGCCAGCAAAGGCGGCGCCACAGTTGTTCCATTATCATAGCTGGTAAACCGTCCTGAAGGTTTGGTGAAAAATTTGCCCAAACGTACCGTATCGTTTAACGAAAGCGCCAGGTTAAACAACCTGGTACTCATCATTTGGTCTCCCGTTCTGTTTACGTTATTAAAAGTAAAAATTGGATTTTGATTTCCAACTGAATTGCCAAAGGGTACTTCAAGGTCAAGATTGTTTGCGTTAATAAACAGGTTGCCATCTATTACGCTTTGAATAGTCGATTTTGCTAAAGCAGCATTGCGGTTTGACATTTGTAAAGCCAATTTTAACAACAGGGTATTCGCTGCTCTTTTCCATTTGGTCAGGTCGCCGGCATACGCAATATCATCCCTTGTTGGTTTTAATAAGGAGGTTTTATCCAAATCGGAAATGCCACTTTTAACCAGGTCAAGTAAACCTACAATTGAGGAACCAGCGTTACCAAGGTAAATGTCTTCCTGCTTATCAAAACGGGGTGTTTCATTTAATAAACCAGTGCCTGCCTGCGAGTAGGGAACATCTCCCCAAAGGTCGGTAGCTACCGAAAAAATATAGGCCAGCTGTATTTTGGCTATACCCGAATAGGCGGGGCTTGTATTAGCATACTGGCTTATTAATATTTGAAGGTTACTTACAGCGCCTCCATATATTTCGCCATTCCACTGGTTGTCAAACGAGCCATCAATATTGTAAATATCATATGCTGCGGTTTGGTTGGCTACACCGGCAATATGTTGCGAAAATGCTGAGGTTACCCTGTTAAGATCATTACCAACCGTAAAACCCAATGCTATTGTTGTATTGGGTAAAATGGTGGAGGGTGGAACACTTGTGGGATTGTTAGGCGTTTGATTTACGTCCAGGTATTTTTTACACGACGAAAAGCTGACAAGGAATATTAATATTATTATCCGGTACTTCATAATTAAATTATTTAGTTAAAAGTTTATAAAGTTATTTTGAGGTTGGCTCCAATAGTGCGTGCATTTGGAGCACTCTGTAATTCAAGGCCACGAATGTTACCTGCACCCTGTGTGTTTACCGCAGGATCGATTATGCTGTTAGGTGCATTATAAAACAAGTTGCGTCCAAAAATGGAAAACCTCATACCGTTTAGACCTAAACTTTTGTAAAGACTAGCAGGCATATTGTAACCAAGTGACAGTTCCCTTAACCTAAAAACAGTGGCATCGTACACGTTAAATTCGCTTTGCAGGCCACCAAGCGTTTGCCAGTAGGTTTGTGCTGGTACCTGTATATTGTTTGGTACAAATTTATCGCCCACTTTTATTACACCGGGTAAAATTCTTGGCTGGTCTCTGTCAATGGCAGTAACATCCAACACTCCTCTCCCTTTATATAGGGCCGAGGTAAAGGATAGTATCTGGCCGCCTTTGGTAAAGTCGAAGGTAAAACCAAGGCTAAGTGATTTGTAGGTAAAGTTATTGGTAAAGCCAAGCGTGTATTCAGGGTTAGGATCGGCCAATACCTGCCCGGCAATGGTGGGTTGATATCCGCCGGTAGCCGGGTTAATTAGCCTTTCGCCATCAGGGCTTCTTGGTATCGTTCCACCAATAATAACACCGTAGGGAAAGTTAACTTTAATAGAAGGCACTGAGCCTATAAATGCACTGCCTGGTATGGCAAAGTTGTCAATACCGGGTGCAATGGAAACAACATTGTTTTTGATTTTGGTAAAGTTGCCTGTCACATCCCAGGTTAAGCTTTTTGACTTAATCACCGTTCCGGAAAGTAGTACTTCAATACCCTTGTTTGACAGCTCACCAATGTTGGTGGTTTTGCTGGCATAACCGGTAGAAGGTGCTAATCCTACATTTATAATTTGACTTCTGCTTACCTGGTCAAAATAAGTTACATCCAACGAAATACGATTTCTTAAAAACTGGAGATTGATACCTGCCTCATAAGAAGTAGTAAATTCAGGGGCCAAAGTAATAGGTGCAATGGTAGAACTGGCGCCAAAACCAGCAACTGTACCAAATGGAAAGCTAAAGCTTGCTACGTTATTACCGTAACCGCCACTTACATACAAATTAGATAATTGGTACGGACCGGCATCCCTTCCTACTTTGGCATAACTGGCTCTAATTTTACCGTAGCTAAGAATTTTTGAGTTCATTTTTAACGCATCGGTAAAAACAAAACCTGTGCTTATTGATGGATAGAAGTAGGTATTTTTTTCAACAGGTAGTGTAGACGATTGATCAACACGGCCGGTTAATTCAAGAAAAAGGTAGTTGTTATAACTGAAGGAAGCCTGTGCATAATAACCAACCAACCTACGGTTACTATTGTTTTCGAACGAGCCGTTGGTAAGCGTGGTGGCATTGCTTATATTATAAAAACCTGGTATAGCAAGGTTGTCGCCTTGTATTTGGGTACTTTGAAAAGTACGTTGGTTTACGTTTTGACCCACTAACCCCGTTAAGTTCAGCCCTTTAACAAAAAGGTTGTTTTTGGTGGCGGTAATAATCAGGTCTCCGTTTACTTCGCTTCTGTAAATGGTATTTTCCAGTACCTGGCCTGCAGGCACCCTGCCCGAACCAACGGCAAATACTTGTTTTCTTCTGTCAACATAGGCGTCAAGTCCAAGGCGGTACGATATGTTTAACCAGGTAGTTGGGTCGTACGATACGGTAGTGTTAGCGGTAAAGCGGTATAAATTACTTTTTAGCGGATTTTCAAAAGCGCCGAAATACGGATTTTCCGTGTTAGGTATTACAAAATTATTGCTGCCATTTGGATTTTTATAAGTGCCATTTACCCTGGAAGTAGTGAGGTCTATACTTCGGGACAAACCAGCTAAAACGCCAAGCGCACTTTGCCCGTTACCACCTAAAATGCCATTTTGAAGCGTGTTGGTGAAAGTGATACCGCCCCCCAGCTTAATTTTATTACCCAGGGTAGAGTTGGCTGCAAAAGCTACATTCGTTCTTTTTAAAGAGGTATTAGGTAAAATACCAATATGGTTCAGGTTACCTATCGAAAATTTTTGGTTGCGCAACGCATCGCCGCCGTTAATTGATACGCTGTTTTCTGAAATAGTTCCAGTTTCAAAAAACTCGGCAATATTATTAGGGTATGCCCGGTAGTCAGCGGCAGGCCCTGTGGCAACTCCACCCGCCGACGGTATTAATCCATTTACTATGCTTGGCGTTGAACCAAATCGTGGACCCCACGAAGCGGTGCTTATTGGGTTATATATACCGTTTAATCCCTGGCCAAATTCGTTTTGCACAGGTGGCAAGCCAATAGCTGATTGAAAACTATATGAAGAGTTAGCAACTACTTCTGCTTTTCCTTTGCCATTACCACCTTTTTTAGTTGTTATAATAATAGCCCCGGCCGAGGCACGCGATCCGTATAAAACGGCTGCTGCAGGCCCTTTTAAAATGTTTATAGACTCAACATTATTCATGTCAATGTCGGCTGCGCGGTTGGCAGGTTGGTTATCCCCAAGTGTTCCTAACGGTCCGCCGTTTGTTCTGTCAACATCATTACTTACTGGTATACCGTCAATTACAAACAAAGGTTGGTTGCTTCCGGTAAAAGAAGAAATACCCCTGATGTTAATGTTGGTAGAAGCGCCGGCACCACCACTCGCTCCGGTAATAATTACACCGGCAACTTTTCCCTGCAATGCGTTTATTATGTTTACCTCTCCCTTATCAGCAAATTGGTCGGCTTTAAGCGTTTGTGTAGCATAACTTAACGAACGCTTATCGCGAATGATGCCCAACGAGGTTACAACAACCTCTACCAAATTTGCCGAATTTTTGGTAAGGGTAATTTGGTAATTAGTTGTATTGCCGTTAATGGCTATTTCCCTTGCGTTCATGCCAACCGACGATACAAGTAACGTTTTGGCTGACGCGTCAACTTTTAGGGTAAAAGTACCATCAGCGCCGGTCATGGTGCCATTTTTGCCGCCGCGGGGTATTACGCTTACGTTGCTTACCGGGGCGCCATTTTCATCAGTAACACGGCCGGTTACCATTTGCTGCGCAAACAGTTGTGAACTTATCACAATGCATAATAAAAAAAATACAATTTTTCTCATGTGTGTTTTGTTGTTTAAAGTTGGTTTGAAAAAATCAAAAGAAGGTCAGTGAGTAAAGAGGTGCACTGACGGGTGTTAACCGTTTGTAGCTCATTAAATCGGTTTAAGGTGTTTAGTTGGGGGGTGAACATAAATAAACTGTTACCTAAATGTGAAATGTTTATTAAAAGACAATTTTATTTCAATAATGTTGCACCGCTGATTTTTATGTGAAATATCATCAATATTAACTATGTATTAGTAGTTAAACATTAATATTTTTTTATGATATAAGATTTTATGAGATTAAGCAAATTTTAAACTTTTGGGTGATTTACTGAATAATTATACGGTAGCCAGGCTATTTATTCGTGTTAAGAAAAATTTTAGGACAAATGCTTAAAAATTGTTTATCTGGCAGAATTCGTCCATCAAAGTTGGTAGTACACATTAAAGAAGGAATAAGACTGAAGTGAAAGGAAAATTCACTTATAAAAATAATTTTAATATGTTTATAGTTGCATTATTCTGCATCAAAATCAACCTGGTAGAAAGCCGGCTCTACAACAATTCATACCAGCCTTTGGCTGGGCATAATTACTTTTAAATGACTAAACGCAACCGGTACTTATATATTGGGCCCGGACTTTATAGCTGTTTTCGTTGGTCGTTGCAGCCTGCCTTTATGACCACAGAGGTCGTATACTTATACTGTTGGTAATTTTATTCAGCCTTTTTTTATAATGATTTTATGGTCATTATTGCGTGTACCAAATAGCGGATAGTTATTTACTTTTATAAATACATTATTTAGCAGTATAATAGCTTTTTTAAAATTCAATGATGATCAAAATAGGTGTAAAAGGGGCTAACCGGTCATTAAAAAGCTACCTGAATTTGCAGCCCGAATTTATAAAGTTTTTTTGGATAGTGTTTGGTATAATCGACTTTGTCAAAATCATACTTACTTATATTTGTTAAGGAAGGTGATAGGGAACAAACGCTTTTTTATTTGCCTTGTTTAAATGGTACAGTTCCGAAAAGCAGGAAATGAAAAATATTTACCAATAACGAGCTACCATGCGCTTGCCAAACGTTGTTATGGTTGCCATTTATGACTGTTTGGTTTTATGGCTGGCGTTAATATTATTGCCCTTGGTTATTGGGCCGTAAATATTACTTTTTTACTTTTACCGGCCTGTTGTTTATAAATTCGCGTATTATATGTCAATTGTTGTTTCTCACCTTTCAAAAAACTTTGGCCAGCAAAAAGCAGTCAACGATATAAGTTTTTCCGTAGCAAAAGGTGAAATAGTTGGTTTTCTTGGCCCCAATGGCGCAGGCAAATCAACCACCATAAAAATGATTACTGGGTTTATTAAACCCAACCAGGGATCAGCATTTGTAAACGGTATAAATGTGGTGGAAAATGCCATTGCTGCAAAACGGTGTATTGGTTACCTGCCCGAGGCAAACCCCCTGTACTTTGATATGTATGTAAAGGAATACCTGCATTTTATTGCAGGCATTCACCAGCTAACCAATAAAAACGAACGTGTTGCTGAAATTATTTCTATTACCGGCCTAACTATTGAAAGTGGCAAAAAAGTAGGACAGCTATCAAAAGGATATAAGCAGCGTGTAGGCCTTGCTGCTTCGCTTATTCATAATCCCGGGGTACTTATTTTAGACGAGCCCACCAGCGGCCTCGATCCCAACCAGATATTAGAGATCCGGAATGTAATAAAACAACAGGGCGCCACTAAAACGGTGCTTTTTTCGTCGCACATATTGCAGGAGGTAGAAGCTATTTGCGACCGGGTAATTATTATTAACCGTGGCCAAATGGTAGCGAACGACACACTGGTCAACCTTAAAAAACTTTCGGAACACAACCGGGTAAAGGTAGAATTTGAAGAAATGGTTGACGAAACACTGTTTCAACATCTTACCAAAATAGCCGCTGCAACTAAAATTAACAATTATACCTGGCTGTTAAATGCGGCCGATGCTACTGATGCCCGCAGGCAGTTGCTCGATCTGGCAGTGCGGCACCAACTTAATATAGTATCCCTGCAAACCGAGGGTGGCAGCCTTGAACAAATATTTAAACAGCTAACCACCGGCAGCTAATAGCAGTGGGTAAACAAATATTTAGTAGAGATATAGTGAAGAAAATGAAGGGACGCCCTATTTTTTTACCTTTTAGCAATCCTTTTAAAACTTATATAGCCAGCATTTTTCAAATATCGGGCCCGTATTCCATAGGGCGTGCCAGGTAATTTGGCGTAGTAAATTTTTACAAAACGCATCGATATTATTACTATTAAAGTTGTGTGCATATTACCTGTTTTTACCACAAAAAACCACCCAACGGTAATTGATAAAATAAAGATGGTTTAATATCCAACCCCTGCAAACTTGTTTAATTTTGGCTACGTTTGCTGCCAATTCAATTATATTATAAATAAACTAAACTTATTTACTCATGAGTTACATTTCAGATATTCATGCCCGGCAAATTTTAGACAGTCGCGGAAACCCCACTATTGAGGTAGATGTAGTAACCGACAATGGACACCTGGGCCGCGCAGCCGTGCCAAGTGGTGCCTCTACCGGTATACACGAAGCAGTAGAGCTAAGAGACAACGATAAATTAGTATATGTAGGTAAAGGTGTTTTGAAGGCAGTAAAAAATGTGAATGATATTATAGCAGCGCCTTTACTGGGATGGCCGGTAAACGACCAGGCGGGCATTGATAAGCGATTGCTTGAACTGGATGGTACCGATAATAAAGGAAATTTGGGTGCCAATGCATTGCTGGCAGTAAGTATGGCTGTGGCAAAGGCGGCCGCGCAGGAAAGTAACCTTCCGCTGTTTAGGTACCTGGGCGGTGTAAACAGTACCGTTATGCCAATGCCTTTAATGAATATTTTAAACGGTGGCGCGCATGCCGATAATAAAATTGATTACCAGGAATTTATGATTGTTCCGGTAGGTGCCGACACTTTTAGCGAAGGCTTACGCTGGGGTGTTGAAATTTTTCATCACCTCAAAACTGTCCTTAAAAAGAAGGGATACAGTACCAACGTGGGCGACGAAGGTGGTTTTGCCCCCAACATTCAAAGCAACGAAGAGGCCATTGAAACCGTACTAATGGCTATTGAAGCGGCTGGCTACAAACCAGGCGAGCAAATTAGTATTGCCCTTGATGCTGCCAGCAGCGAAATGTGGAAGGCGGATGAGAGCGTATATCATTTTCATAAAAGCGATGGTAAAAAATTGACCGTAGACGAAATGGTTGCCTATTGGGTGGAATGGGCCAATAAATACCCCATTGTTAGTATAGAAGATGGTATGGCAGAGGAAGACTGGGATGGCTGGAAAAAGCTGACCGTGGCTTTGGGCCATAAATGCCAATTGGTTGGCGACGACCTTTTTGTTACCAACACTAAAATTTTGCAGCGTGGTATTGACCAGGGAATTGCCAACAGTATATTAATTAAGGTAAACCAAATTGGTACACTTACCGAAACCATTAATGCTGTGCAACTGGCACAAACCAACGGATATACTACCATAATGAGCCACCGCAGCGGCGAAACGGAAGACACTACCATTGCTGACCTTGCCGTGGCACTTAACTGTGGCCAGATAAAAACAGGTAGCGCCAGCCGCAGCGATCGTGTGGCCAAGTACAACCAGCTAATACGAATTGAAGAAATGCTGGGCGAAAACGCTATTTACCCAAAAGGTAAGATCAGGTTTAAAAAATAAATTATTATAAAAGATGGTTGGCATTGGTACCAATGCCAGCCTTTTTTTTAATGTACATTTACGTATGAAAAATTTTGGCCTTTTATGGTCGGTTGCCAAAAACAAATACCTGCTAACGCTGGTATTTTTTGCAGTTTGGATCACTTTTTTTGATCGGAATGATCTTTTAACACAATACGATAGAAAGAGCGAATTGCAAAAATTAGAACAAAGCAAGGCTTACTACGAGGCGGAAATAACTTCTACAAAAAAAGAACTCACTGATTTACAAGGCGATAGGAATGTTTTGGAAAAGCAGGCCCGTGAAAAATATTTTTTAAAGAAGCCCAATGAAGATGTTTTTATAGTGGTTGATAGCACATCTGCAAAAAATTAATGCTTCGCCACAATAAACCCGATTTGAGCACGTTTTTAACCTATACGGTTATCGATTTTTTTAAACTACTCAAATTTTTATATGCCATTATTAACTACTGAAGATTTGTTGTTATACCTGTATAACGAAACTTCGCCATTGCAAAACAATATAATAGAGGAAGCAGTTAACAACGATTGGGAACTTAGGGAAAAGCTTGATATATTAAAAAATTCGTTGCATACCCTTGATAAAATGCTTGAAAGTCCACGCCCCGAGTCGGTACAGGCTATAATGAATTATGCCATGGTAACAGCACCGGTGGAGCAACACCAGTAAAGGGTTTTTTCGGCGTGTATTACTGGTATCTTCGGTGTAAGTATGATTAAAAAAGAAAGATTCCAGTTTTTTATAGACTATTTTAAAGAACATGCTCCGGAGGCTGAAACCGAATTGTTGTATAATGACCCTTACCAGTTGTTGGTAGCAGTTATTTTATCGGCACAGTGTACTGACAAACGGGTAAATATGACCACACCATTCATATTTCTTAAATACCCAACGGTTCAAATATTGGCCACGGCCACCTTTGACGATGTGTTTGCGCTAATAAAAAGCATATCATACCCCAACAATAAATCAAAGCACCTTATTGGCATGGCCAATATGGTGGTTGAAAGGTTTAATGGTGTAATTCCCCTAACAGTAAACGAATTGGTGCAATTGCCGGGTGTTGGCCGTAAAACAGCCAATGTAGTAACAAGCGTGGTTGATAATCAGCCCAATATGGCAGTAGATACCCATGTATTTAGAGTATCGGCCCGGCTGGGCCTTACCGTAAATGCCAAAACCCCGTTGGCAAGCGAAAAGCAATTGGTAAAGCATTTGCCCAAAAACCTTATTTACATCAGCCACCATTGGCTTATTTTACACGGCAGGTACATTTGCGTAGCACGCAAACCCAAATGCAGCCAGTGCGGCTTAAGGGCGGTATGTAAATTTTACAGTGGGCAGGTAAAAAAAGGTATTGAACCACCGGTGTAAATGAACTATGCCCAATCATACAAAAATGTGTTACATGGCCAGCCCCTTTACGAAGGGGCAAGGGTAACAGCCGGTATACTAATACCCGCGTTGCTGATGAGCTGTTTTAACCAGTTGGCAATTGGCATTGTGCTATCGCTGGGTGCAATATGCGTAAGTGTTACCGATAGCCAGGGGCCTATCGTTCATCGCCGTAACGGAATGGTTGCCTGTATTGTATTCATATTTGTTGTAAGCATATTGGTTGGTTTTGCTGCAATTAATAACCTGGCCTTAGCCATACTGGTGCTGGTGTGTAGTTTCTTTTTTTCAATGCTTAATATTTATGGTACGCGGGCAGGGGCAATAGGTATTGCCTCGTTACTTACTATGGTATTAAGCCTTGACGAACATTTAACAGGCGTGGAAGTGGTGTACCACGCCTTGTACATAGCCTTGGGTGGGTTATGGTTTATGTGTTTTAGCATATTGTTGTACAATGTGCGGCCTTACAAACTGGCCCAACAGGCTATGGGCGACTGCGTGCAAAGCATTGCGGAGTACCTGCGCGTAAGAGCAGGCTTTTATGACAAGCAGGTTGACTACGATGACAATTATAAACGACTGTTGCAACAACAGGTGGCGGTGCAGGAAAAACAACACCTGGCCGCCGAACTGCTTTTTAAAACGCCCGATATTGTAAACGAAAGTACCCGCCGCGGGCGTATACTGGTAATGAGCTATATGGATATGGCCGATATACTGGAGCGGATTATGACCAGCTACCAAAATTATAAAACCTTACACCAGTTTTTTGACGAAGTGGATATTTTAGGCGACTTCAGCAGGCAGGCACTGCTACTGGCCGATGAAATAGATGAAATTGGTACGGCCATTAAAAGTGGCGTACCATCGGTAGCTTCTCTTTTGTTAGATGATACGATAAGTAAAACACGTAATAAACTAAAACAGCTACGTGAAACCCATATGAAACCCGGTAATATTGAAGGGTTTATAAACCTTCGCCGGATAATGGAAAACATTGAAGACATACAGGCCCGGCTAAAAACACTACATCAATACACCACCTACGACAGAGCCATTGATACGATAACCACCCCCACCCCCGACTACGACCAGTTTATTTCGCACCAGGATATTACCCCCGAAATGTTCAGAGACAACCTTTCAATAAAGTCAGATACTCTCAGGCATTCTTTAAGGGTTACCATAGCAATGATAGTGGGCTTTGTAGTATCGCTGTTTTTTAAGGTTGGCCATGGTTATTGGATTTTGTTAACAATACTGGTAATTTTAAAACCAGCCTATGGTTTAACCAAAACCAGGAATAAAGACCGGCTGTTAGGCACAGCCATTGGCATAGTAATCGGTATCGTAATCATTTACCTGGTACATAATAAAACCGCCTTATTGTTTATTATGATAGCCCTGATGCTGGGCACCTATAGCTTTTTACGGCAAAAGTATTTTGTAAGCGTTATCCTTATGACACCCTATATTATCATTTTTTTTCACCTGCTGAACCCTTCCATTTTTCAATCGGTTTTGGTAGACAGAATGGCTGATACTGTAATTGGTAGTGCCATTGCCTTTGCCGCCAATAAATTTTTGTTTCCTGCCTGGGAAAGAGAAAAACTACAGTCGGCCCTGGTGAGTGCAATTCAAAAAATGGTAACCTATTTTGATGGAGTACCTATTATGCCTACGCCGGCAAAAGTGGCATTGCAGCCGGTGAACCGTAAAAATGTTTTGGTAGCGCTGGCCAACTTGTCCGACTCATTCAGGCGTATGCTTACCGAACCACGTAGCGAACAGGTAGGTGTAAGCGAAGTGCAGCGCTTTGTAGTATTATGCCACATGTTGGTATCGCATATTGCTTCACTGGGCCTGCTGGCGGCCAATAATCCTTTTGCCCAAAACGACTATAATATTGAACGGCTGTTTATATTGTTGCAACATTACCTTGAAGCAGCACTGGCTACCCTGAAGCGGCAACAGGTTACAGACGAAATTAGTGAACTAAAAAACGCCTTGCGACTGGTGAACGAACAGGCTAAAGCATTAATAGATAGCAGGCAACAAGAGCTAAAAAAAGGTTGGACCGATAGCGAAACCCGCGCCAAACTGCATGCCTACAAATCGCTGACCGACCAGTTTAATTTCATCTTCAATATCGTAACCGATTTACACAAGGAGTCAAAGGCTTTAGTGAGCGTAGGGGTGGTGTAGTAGGGAGAGAGAAAGATGGCAGATGTTAGAAGAAAGTTTACAGGGCAAGGGTGCATGGCGTGAAATGTGAAAGGTTAATGGCGTACAACGTTAAAGGGCAATGGTTAATGGTAAGTAGTCAATAGTGAATTATGAAACGGGAAAAGTCAAGGGTGAATGATGGAACGTGAAAGGTCAAGAGTGAATGATGAAACGGGAAAAGTCAAGGGTGAATGATGAAACGGGAAAGGTCAAGAGTGAATGATGAAACGGGAAAGGTCAAGACTGAATGATGAAACGGGAAAGGTCAAGGGTGAATGATGAAACGGGAAAGGTCAAGGGTGAATGATGAAACGGGAAAGGTCAAGGGTGAATAGTAAATAGTGATGGCGAATGATAAAACGTGGAACGTGAAAGGTCAAGGGTGAATGATGAAACGGGAAAGGTCAAGGGTGAATGATGAAAGGTGCGTGTTTAGTAGTGAGTAATGAGGAACACCGTTGACTGAGCGGAGCCGAAGCACATAGTGAAACGTGAATTATCAATCGGATATGTGAAAAGTAATTGTCAATCCGTAAAAAGTGAAACATAAAAGGTTAAAGAGCATGGTCAAAAATTAAACTGAGTGTTTTAAAAGGCACCTTCGGTTTTAGACACACAGTATAGCTGTTCATATAAAATAAAAGTTGCCATCCTTACTCAATCATCAGGCCTTATTTTTTGTAGATTTTCAAACCACTATTTTCAGTTTTTAAAATTTACCTTTGGCGATTGCCATTTCACGTTTGACGATTGACTTTTCATGTCTGACGATTCATATTTCACATTTCACGTCAAAGTTTCATATTTGACGGTTCACATTTTACATCTAACGATTCACATTTCATATTTCACATCTGACGCCTGCTATTTCACATTTGACGATTCACATTTCACGTTTCACGATTGCTATTTCACTTCACATTTGACGATTCACATTTCACGTTTCACGATTGCTATTTCACATTTCACGTTTCACGATTGCTATTTCATATGTCACGTCTGACGATTGCTATTTCACATTTAACGATTGCTATTTCACTTCACGTTTGACGATTTACGTTTCACATTTTACATCTGGAGATTCACATTTCACGTTTCACGTTTAACGATTCACCATCCACATTTCACGTCTGACGATTGCTATTTCATATTTCACGTTTCACATTTTACATCTGGCGATTCACATTTCACGTTTCACGATAGCTATTTCACGTTTCACAATTGCTTTTTCACGTTTCACGATTGCTATTTCACATTTCAAGTCTGACAATTCACATTTCACGTTTCACGTCTGTCAATTCACATTTCACGTTTCACGATTGACCATTGACCATTCACTACTCCCCAATCGGCATTCACTTTTTTAATTTTTAATTTTTAATTTTAAAAATCTTAATGCCCTACCGGTTCGCTGGCTAACATTTTTTTCACTTCGTCTACAAGCTCGCTTTTGGTAATTGGTATACCCATTATTTTGTTGTAGCCTTTGGCATCCACTAAATATTTATCGCGAATAATTTTTATCAACTGTCCGTTGTTGATCTCAGGTATTAACACGTGGTCGTAGCTTTTTATAATATTGCCAAGGTTTTTCGGAAATGGTCGTATGTAACGCAGGTGGGCATGGGCTACCTGCAATCCTTCGGCCAAAAGCTCGTTTACTGCGCTTTTTATGGCGCCATAAGTACTGCCCCACCCCAGTATCAAAACCTTTCCTTTTTCGGGGCCGTTATCTAAAGTTTGGTCGGGTATATAGTCGGCCACCTTCTCTACTTTTTCTTCTCTTATTTTAACCATCAGTTGGTGGTTATCGGGGTCGTAGCTAACGTTACCGGTAATGTTTTGTTTTTCTATGCCGCCAATACGGTGCTCCAGCCCCGCGGTTCCGGGTATTGCCCATGGGCGTACCAGTTTTTCGTTGCGCAAATAGGGCTGAAACTTTTCCTCGCCATGGCCAAGGTCTGTTTTAAACACAACTTCAATAGGTGGCAGGTCGTCGCTTTGCGGAAACTTCCAGGGCTCGGCGCCATTGGCAATAAACCCATCGCTCAAAAATATTACCGGTGTCATATGTTGTACGGCTATCCTTACGGCTTCATACACTGCCGCAAAACAATCGTTAGGCGTACTGGCCGATATTACCGGCATAGGACATTCACCGTTTCTGCCATAATACGCTTGTAACAAATCACTTTGTTCGGTTTTGGTAGGCAGCCCCGTACTTGGGCCGCCACGCTGTATATTTATAATAAGCAGTGGAATTTCCAACATGACTGCCAGGCCCATTGCCTCAGTTTTTAACGCCATACCAGGCCCCGAGGTAGTAGTTACTCCCAACAAGCCGCCATAGCTTGCGCCAATGGCCGATGTTACTGCTGCAATCTCATCTTCGGCCTGAAAGGTTTTTACACCGAAGGCCTTATGCTTACTAAGCTCATGCAAAATATCGGAGGCAGGGGTAATAGGGTACGATCCTAAAAACAATTGCAGGCCGCTTTTTTCACTGGCGGCAATTAAACCATAACTTAATGCCTGGTTGCCCATAATACTGCGGTAAACGCCAGGTATCATTTTGGCCTTTTCCACTTTGTAGGTGGTGGTAAAGGCCTCTGTAGTGTCGGCGTAATTATAGCCTGCCTTCAATGCTGCAATATTGCTTTGCAGTATGGTGTCTTTCTTTCCAAATTTTTCCGTTAAAAAAGTAATGGTATTTTCCATATCGCGGTTGTACATCCAATATAAAAAACCAAGCACAAACATATTTTTTGCTCTGTCTTTTTCCTTAGTGCCCATATCGTAATCCTTAAGTGCTTCGCGTACCATTTTGGTAACATCCATTTTTATCACCTGGTAGTTTTCCAGGCTATCATCTTCAAGCGGGTTTACGCCGTCGGGGTAGTTTGCCAGCCGCAGGTTTTTATTATCAAAACCTTCAATATTGGCAATTATTTTTCCGCCCTTTTTTATGTTTTTGATATTTACTTTCAAGGCTGCAGCATTCATGGCAACCAATACATCACACATATCGCCGGGGGTAAAAATGCGGTCGCTGCTAAAGTGTAGCTGGTAACCACTTACCCCCGGTAAAGTACCTTGCGGGGCACGTATTTCGGCCGGAAAGTCGGGAAAAGTGGCCAGGTCAATTCCCAGCAACGCAGTATTATTAGTAAACTGGCTTCCTGTCAGTTGCATACCATCGCCACTATCGCCTGCAAATTTTATTACCACGTCCCTTAAAACTTCCTGTTTACGGCTCATTTGTTATAAATTATTTTCCAAAAAAATTAATTGGTAAAGGTAAGGTATCAAAAGCAAGCAGCCGTTGAAGTTGAAGCGCTATGGGAGACAAAATGATATAGGTATTATTTTATTAAAATGAACAATAAGGCTATGCTAAGCGTTTTTTTTTTGTGTTCTGGCGCCCTGCAAAAGCAATTATGGGGCCTCAAAAACGTTTAACATTTAACACATAAAAAAAGTGTAGATGTTTAATTTTGTAGTTAATTTAGCAACACATAAATAGAAAAATTATATGGAATTCAAATCTGGCAATCCTACTTTATCCGAAAAAATTTTCAGCCGTACCATTGACAACACTCAGCAAGGTATATTGACGGTACGCGGTGTTATGAATAAGTTTGGATTTATGTTTTTAATGATGATGGCTTCGGCCGCTTACGTATGGCATGCCTTTGAGCAGGGGCAGTCGGTTAGTGGTTACATGTGGGGCGGCGCCATTGCAGGCCTTGTGGTAGCGTTAATTATATCTTTTAAACCAACTACCTCGCCTTACCTGGCCCCCTTGTATGGCCTGTTAGAGGGCTTATTTGTGGGCGGCATATCGGCTACAATTAATTTTGCATTACGCGAAAGCTATCCCAACATTATTATTCAGGCGGTGGTCTTAACTTTTGGTGCAGCCATCAGTATGTTTCTTTTATACAAATTCAGGATCATTAAGGTCACCGAAAAATTTAGGTCGGTTATTTTTACCGCCACAGCGGGTATAGCTATCTTTTACGTTATTGCTATGGTGTTGCGTATGTTTAGCATCGACATTGCTTTTTTGCACGAAGGTAGCCTGCTTGGTATCGGCTTTAGTTTGGTAGTTGTTACCATTGCAGCCTTAAATCTATTAATGGATTTTGATATGATTGAAAAGGGAGCTGAAATGGGCGCTCCAAAATATATGGAATGGTTTTGCGCTTTTGGTTTATTAGTTACAATAGTTTGGTTGTACATAGAAATATTACGGCTGCTTTCCAAATTGAACAGCAGAAATTAATCTGGTACACGTGAAAACATTTAGCCCGTTGCTTTCTAGCAATGGGCTTTTTTTAATCGTTTTATTTTACAAGATTTCTTTGTTACCCGGCATTTTTAAATATGTCATCAGCCGTTGCGTCGCACAGCGTGTACTGTAATGCTAAAAGCAGCTATTATTAAAAACACGCGCTGGTTTAGGTAATTTCTAAAATGTCGTAACTCAGGTAAGGGGCTAATATTTAGTTTCGAGTAATCCTTACTTAAATAAGGCTTACTCACTATTTACTACTAACAACTAATACTTACCGTTAATTTGCCATTTCCAACAAAACTCCATTTACTGATCTATATTTATCAATTTGCCTGTTCATTACATAAATAAACAAGGGCGGTATATGTGCCAGTATCATCATGCCCGGATAGCCGGTGGGCATTTGTGGGCTGTTATGGTGGTGGCGAAGTAATTGATATTTGCGGCTGGCTAAATAATGGTGATCGCTGTGGCGGCTTAGTTCAAAAAGCATTAACCGGCCAAGTGTATGGTTACTGTTCCAACTGTGTGCAGGCAATGCTCGTTCGTATTTACCCGGTGCCACCAAGCGGCGCTGCAGGCCATAATGCTCAATATAATTTACGGTCTCCAGCAGTGCAATACCTATAAAGGCCGCGGCCACAAAACAAAGGGTGATCAGCCATCCGAATACGACGAAGATTATAATTAGAAGCAACAACTGAATAATGGTAAATTTCACCATTTCATTTTTAAAGCTAAGCACTGGCAAATCTTTTTTTTGCATTTCGCTGTTGGCAATATGCCAGGCGCTGAGGTAGCTGTAAAAAATAGTTCGCGGATAAAAAGCAAACAGCCATTCGTTTAACCTGGCCGAACTGGGATCTTCGTGGGTAGCCACATTTTTATGATGCCCCTTATTGTGTTCTACAAAAAAATGCATGTACAACGATGTGAGCAATAAACTTTTGGCCAGCGTTTGCTCAAAGGCGGTATGCCGGTGCCCTAGCTCGTGGGCTACGTTTATACCAAAAACTCCACATAATAACCCCATACTAAATATCCGCCCGGTATAGTCTACCCAGGTTAAGGCAGGTTGCTGCAGGCTCATCAAAAAAACTATTAATGAGGCGTACATCAACAATGGTACTGCATACAAAAGATAATCGTACAGGCGATTTGCTTTGGCAACCGTTTCTTCAGCAGCTGCAAGGTTTTTTTCGCTTGGCTTAAAAAGCAATTCAGCTGCCGGTATAACAATATACGACCACAAAATGGGTAAAAAAGTTATCCACCCGCTGCCGGTAAACGACAGCCATGCCAGTACAAATAATATAATAGGAGACGTGTATTTAAAGGCTTGAAGGCGCATGGGAAATCGTTATAACTTAAAGATAACCTTTGACTGCGAAAAGTAATAATTTTTGCAAGGTTGTTGCCTGGCTGGCAACAAACAGGCAGCTTTTGTTTATCGGGTATGCCTTTTAATAACGGTATTTTTAGCCATTTTTCTAAAGTTGGTATTCGCTTAAACCTTTTGTATTGCTAACGGTCTGAAAAGAAAATTTATGGCATGGAATTGACTAAACAACAAAAAAACCAACACCTTATTTGCAGAGCTGGTTTTGGTCCGTCGTTGGGCGATCTTCAACCAAATTCGTTATTGTCATCCACCGATACTTACCAGTCAATAATAAAGGCCAGCCAAAAAAAGCCCGAATACATAAACGTAGCGCAAAACCTGGTAAATGGTTTTATGATGGGTATTCAGGATGTGAAGAAGCAACAGGAGGCCCAAAACCAAATTGAAGTAAAGAAAAAAGAATTTGCCAAAAAAAGCCGCGACCTTATTAAAAGCCTTAATCTGCAATGGCTAAATGAGATGGTGAGGTCGCAGGCGCAGCTTCGCGAAAAGATGTCGCTGTTTTGGCATGGCCATTTTGCCTGCCGTAACCTTAATGTATATTTTCAGCAATTATTGTTGCACGATGTAAGAAGCAACGCACTGGGCAAATTTGGCGACCTGCTGACAGCGGTGAGCAAAAGCCCAGGCATGTTATCGTTTTTAAACAATCAACAAAATAAAAAAAGCCACCCCAACGAAAACTTTGCCCGCGAGGTAATGGAATTGTTTACCCTTGGCCGCGGCAACTATACCGAGCAGGATGTAAAGGAAGCAGCACGTGCTTTTACCGGCTGGGGTTTTTCGCTAAAGGGCGAGTTTATAAACCGGCCGTTTCAGCACGATGGTGGCGTTAAAACCATTTTTGGCAAAACGGGGAATTTTGACGGCGACGATGTAATAAAAATGTTGTTGGAACGAAAAGAGACAGCAGCCTTTATTACGCGCAAAGTGTACCGCTACTTTGTAAACGATGTACCCAACGAACCGGTAGTAGCCAAACTGGCAGATCGTTTTTACCAATCTAACTACGATATATCAGGGCTGATGAACGACATTTTTACAAGCACCTGGTTTTACGATAAAAAAAATATTGGCGCAAAAATTAAATCGCCTGTTGAGCTGTTAGCAGGCATAAGGCGCGTGTTGCCCATAGAGTTGAAAAATGAAGAGGCGCAGTTGCTTTTTCAACGGGCACTGGGGCAAATTCTTTTTTATCCACCTAACGTAGCCGGCTGGCCAGGTGGCCAAAACTGGATAGACAGCTCTGCACTAATGCTTCGCTTGCGGCTACCACAAATTTTTACCGGCGAAGAGGTTTTGGCCGTAAACGTAAAAGCCGACGACGACCAACAGATGGGAATGGGGGACCGTGGTAAGCAAATGGAACAAGTTAAGGGCATGCAGGAAATGGGCGTGGGTAAACGAATGAAGCTAATGGTTAACATTGACTGGCCAACCTACACAAACAAGTTTTCCACGGTAGAACGACCAGCTTTGTACAATGCCCTGGTGGCAACGCTGCTAACGGCTGGTCAACAAAATAATACAAAGCAATTAGTGGAGCGGCTGGCCGACAAATCGGGCCGCGATGCATACATACGTACTGTAACGGTAGCTTTAATGAGTACACCCGAATACCAGATGTGCTAAAGGGTGTTGGGTAGCCTACTTCTAAACTTTACAAATAAAAATATTTGATATGTTAATTAAACGTCGTGGATTTTTACAAATAGGATCGCTGGTAACCGCCACAGTAATGATGCCCAAATTTTTAAAGGCTTTTGAGCAGCCGCACGTGGTGCCGCCCGGCAATAAGGTGGTAGTGGTGCTTCAGCTAAGCGGCGGCAACGATGGATTGAACACCGTAATCCCTTTTAGAAATGATATTTATTACAAGCAACGGCCAAAGCTTGGAATTGAAAAAAGCGCCGCCCTTCAACTGACTGATGAAGTGGGTTTGCACCCCGCCCTCACCGCTTTTAAAGGATTGTACGACGATGGCAGCCTGGGCATATTGAACAGCGTGGGATACCCCAACCCCGACCGTAGCCATTTTAGAAGTATGGATATTTGGCAAAGCGCCAGCAACAGCAACGATTATGTAAACACTGGCTGGATTGGCCGATACCTTGACGCCCAATGCAATGGTTGCGACAAGCCCACACAGGCACTGGAAATAGATGATGTGTTGAGCCTGGCATTAAAGGGCGATAGGGTTAAAGGCCTTGCCTTGCAAGACCCGCGGCGATTATTTGGAACAAGCCATGCACAATTCTTTAAAGATATTGCAAATAATCATTATAGCGACGACCACCATGAGCAGCCGGTTGATTACCTGTATAAAACCATGTCCGAAACCATCAGCAGTGCCGATTATATTTTTAAACAAAGCAGGTCAAACCCTTCATCGGCTGCCTATCCACCTACCGAATTGGGTAATAGCTTAAAGACGATTGCCTCACTTATTTTTTCTGAAATCAACACTAAAATATACTATGTAAGCCTGGGTAGCTTTGACACGCATGTAAACCAGGATAATCAACAGCAGCGGTTATTTACCCAAATGAACAACGCCGTGGAGGCGTTTGTAAAAGACCTGAAACAACACAACCGTTTTAATGATGTACTGCTGTTTAGCTTTAGCGAGTTTGGCCGTAGAGTAGCGCAAAACGCGAGTGGCGGCACCGACCATGGCACTGCCAACAACATGTTTTTAGTAAGTGGTGGGTTAAAACAAAAAGGAATAATTAACCCAATGCCCAACCTGGCCGATTTGAAAGATGGTGACCTGAAGCATACCATCGACTTTAAACAGGTTTATGCTACTGTATTAGATAAATGGCTGGGCGTTAACCACCAGCACATTTTGGGGCAGACATATAGCCCGCTTCATTTTATATAAAAAGCCCTACACACCAAACTGCCTTAGGTGGTGGTCCATATGCATCCAGGTTATAATGCCCCATTGTTTGCGGTTCATATTACCAAAGTAGGAATGATTAGTAGTAATGTTTTTATCGTAGCGATAGAATAAATTGATCCTTTCGGCGAAATATTTTTTTTCTCCGGTCAGTGTTAGGCCAGTAACGTTATTAATTTTCATATCCAGCTTTCGGGGTGTTTTGGCGCCGTGGGGGTACCGTGGTATGAGGTATAACATGGCATATCGCCCCAAAATTTGCTTTAGCGATGAAGGTTTAAAGTGGGTTGGTTGAGTCAATGTTGATTTTATGGCTTCGCTGCAGTGGCGCAACATTTCGGGTGCATTCATTTTACCCCATTTGGGTTGTTGCACATCTGTAAGTTTTAGTGAGCGGTTAATGATTTCATTTTTGACTGCCTCATCAAACAGATTTTTCTTCATTTTACAAGTTAATCTTCTTTAAGCATCACCTAAGTTTACCTTAATAAAATTTAATTATTGCTATTGGAAGTGTAAAAAGCAGTTTTACTTATTAGGCATGATTGTTACCTGACGTCGCCCATCCACCTTTGAATGACCGGTACAAAAAGCGCCAATACTATTCCTAACCCTATAGACAACATGCCTATTTTGCTAAGTATATCGGCATAATAGGGCAGTGAAGCAGCAGGGTTGTTTGCTTCGGCTATGGCAGCCGGCACGCTCATTAGTGCTCCTATTTTCGCCGCCAAAAATTCTCCAATGGCACTGGCAAAAAACCAAATGCCCATCATCATAGCTACAATATTTACCGGCGATAATTTGGTGATCATAGAAAGGCCGATGGGCGACAGGCACATTTCGCCACTAATAATAAAAAAGTAACCTGCTACAAAATACCAAAGCGATATTAACCCGGTTTCGCTTGCCTTGCAGCCGAGGTAAAAAATATAAAAACCAATACCCATTAATACAAACGACAAGGCAAATTTTAAAGGGGTAGACGGCTCCAATTTGCGTTTGTGTAGCCATGGCCACAACCACGCAAATACAAAACTTAAAATAACCACCCAGCCTGGTGGTAAAAAATTATTTACTGCCAGCGCGGGTAGGTTAGCGGTACCCACCCGCATGTTTACGTTACGCATAGCAAACAGGTTTAGCGAGCCGGAATTTTGCTCGTAAAATGCCCAAAAAAGCGTGGAGAAAATAATCATAATCAACGCCGCAAACAACTTTAATTTCTCGTCGTTTTGCAGTTTAAAGCCAATAAAAATAATGTAGATAAGCGATGCCAGACCAAGCCCAAACATAATGTAATCCATCACCCCATATTTATTAAACACCAGTACTATTAAAGGAATAATCAACAGGCTTAAACCATAAATAAGGTGTTCGGTAGTAACAAATCCAAACTGTTTTTTATTAAGGTTGGCCACATTTGGCGGCAGGCCTTTTTTACCCAGCGACTTTTTGCCTATGGTAAAAACTACCAGCCCAAGTATCATAAAAATACCGGCCAATCCAAACCCATAATGCCAGTTAATGCGTTGACCTACATACCCGCAAAGCAGGCCGCCCAAAGCCGCTCCAATATTAATGCCCATATAAAAAATAGAAAAGGCGCTGTCTTTACGTGGGTCGTTGTTGCTGTACAAAGTGCCCACCATACTACTGATGTTGGGTTTAAAAAAGCCATTACCACATATAATAAAAGCCATCCCAAAAAAGAAACTCCACTGCTGCGGAATTGCCATTACAAGGTGACCTATTGTCATTAATATGCCTCCAAAGGTTACCGCCCGCCTGTATCCTAAAAACTTATCGGCCAGCATGCCGCCAAACATAGGCATGGTATATACCAGTGCGGCATACGACCCCAGGATTGCATAGCCCTTTGGTTCATCAAACTTTAGTTGCGTTACCATATAAGCCAGTAACAGAGCTTTCATACCGTAAAAAGAAAAGCGCTCCCACATTTCGGTAAAAAACAACAGGTATAATTGTTTTGGATGCTTTGTGTTGCTAACATCCAACAAATTTTTGGTAACTGCAGTAGTCATGTATTTAAAGTTTTAGGGTTTTTTTATACAAATGAAAGTAACCAACCTTTTTAGGTATTTACCATAATTATTACGTGCATTTACAGTGTCAATAATAATTATTGAAAACCTCTTTTTTTACGCAGAAATAAATGCTCAAAAAAAAATAAAAAAAGAGTCTGTAATATTTTTATTGGGTGAGTTACCAATAAATAAAGCGCTTTTAAAAATCATTCATTATACATCAACATAAAATAATAGTTATGAAAAAAATTTTAATAATGGCGGTTATGGCTATTGTGACCATCTAATTTAGCAGTGCGCAAAAAGGTATTGCCAAAAAAAGCCTGCTATGGAAAGTGTCGGGCAAGGGGCTAAGTAAACCATCGTACCTGTTTGGCACGTTTTACTTTTTAACCAATGCTTTTGTGAATACAATGCCTGCAGTTATAGCTGCGTATAAAAGTAGCGATGTAATTATTGGCGAATTGGTAATGGACTCATCTCTTTAAAAACCAATGACCGATGCTATGGTAACCAAGGGCGATAATATTAAAAATATACTGCCCGATACCCTATATACTAAAGTAGACGAATGGTTTAAACGAGAGGCAAATATTGGTTTGGCAATGCTGAATAGTTTTAAGCCTATATCGGTAATGACGGTTTTAATGGCCACTACCCAGCAAAAGTATTTTCCCAACAAGCCGGGCGAAACACAGTTGGACACCTATTTTCAAAACATGGGTACCAGCCTTGGAAAACAGGTATTTGGATTAGAAACTTACAGGACCAAATGAAGGTGTTGTTTGAAGACTTTACCATTAATCGGCAGGTGGTTATGTTAAATGCCATGTTTAAAGATGGGGGAGATTTTAGAAAGGTCATCACTCAAATGAATGATGCTTATACCACCCAAAATCTTTCGGTACTTTACCAACTAATGTATGAGGCCGATTATAATGATCAGGAAATTAAGGCCCTTCCCGACAATAGAAATAGCAATTGGATACAACAATTACCCGGCATAATGCAAAAAAATCCGGCGTTTGTAACTGTTGGCGCATTACACCTTACAGGCAACAGTGCATTAATTGCTGAGCTACGTAAACTTGGCTTTACTGTAACACCCGTAATAATGAGCAAGGGGTAAGTAAAATAAAATGTGAGCAAAGTTTAATTGCCTAAACCGTATTGCCCGCTACTTAATGGTAATGCGGTTTTTCGTTTTATGAATTTGCAACTTTAATATTCGCCGCTGTTGTGCCAGTTAAATGTTTGTTCAATAATGTGTTCTCTTTCCTTTTGTATATATTCTAAAAATGCCCTGGCTACCATTGAAAACCCTTTGTCCTTTAACCATATTAAATTCCATACCGATTTAATAGGAAAGCCCTTTACCGGTATTATCTGCAACTCACCATTATTCAATTCGTTTTTAATACCAATCAACGGCATAATGGAGTAGCCCATACCAGCTATCACTGCTTGTTTCACTGCTTCGTTGCTGGTTAACTCCAGCTTCTTTTTTACCGATAGCTTATTTTCAGCAATAAATTTTTCCATTACATAACGGGTGCCCGATCCTTCTTC
The DNA here is from genome assembly GCA_038247635.1 of Chitinophagales bacterium. Classification (GTDB taxonomy): domain Bacteria; phylum Bacteroidota; class Bacteroidia; order Chitinophagales; family Chitinophagaceae; genus Segetibacter. The sequence goes on along the minus strand of JBBRUR010000044.1, from coordinate 10,087 downwards.
GCGATAAATGAGGGGGATCTTTTCAAGTATATTTTTATCAGCTGCTTTATGCTTAACAACTGCGCTGCTGTTGCCTACCAGGTATAGTTTGTTTTCCATTAACTCAAGCGAGTTTAACTGCATGTTACGCGGCATTACCGATACCAACGAAAAATCAACCTCGTTGTTTTCAAGGCTTTCTATCACTTTTGCTTTATTGGTTACATCAAGTATCAGTTCTACCCCATGATGTTGTTGAATAAAGCCTGCAATAAAATACGGCATTACATATTTGCCTGTAGATACCACCGTTATTTTTAACCTGCCCGCCAGTTTGCCCTTAAACTCAAGGGTTCTGAAATTGATGGCCTGTGCTTCGTTCAAAATTTTTTCGGCAGAGTCTGCTATTTCCTTACCAAAGTCGGTGATGTACAATTTTCGGCCTACCATTTCGGTTAGTGCAATATCAAACTGGTCCTGGAAATTTTTTAGCTGAATGGAAACTGCGGGTTGGGTCAGGTGCAGTTCTTCAGCTGCTCTGGTAACGCTTTGTAATTGCGAAATTTTTAAAAATATTCTTAGCTGATTAATGGTGTAATTCATAAAAATTATTTATGTTTATCATTATAAAATTAAATGAAAACTTATAATGTAAACCGGGCAATTTTGCCCTATAAACTTATTGAATGACAAAAAGAATAACGATTGCAAAGGGCGATGGTATTGGTCCTGAAATTATGGATGCTACCTTAAAAATCATTATGGCTGCCGGTGCTGACATAGTCATTGATGAAGTAGAGGTTGGCGAAAAGGTATACCTGGCAGGTAACACTGCCGGTATAGCTAAAGAAAGTTGGGATGTGATACGTAAAAACAAAGTGTTTTTAAAGGCGCCCATTACAACACCCCAGGGTGGTGGCTACAAAAGCCTGAACGTAACTACCCGTAAGTTTTTAGGGTTGTATAGCAATGTAAGGCCCTGCATGAGCCTACACCCTTTTGTAAGCACTAAACACCCTCAAATGGACATTGTTATAGTGCGGGAAAATGAAGAAGACCTGTATGCAGGTATTGAGCACCAGCAAACCGATGAAGTAGTGCAGTGTTTAAAACTGATTAGCCGCCCCGGCTGCGAAAAAATTGTTCGCTATGCCTTTGAATATGCAAAGCAATATGCGCGTAAAAAAGTAACCTGTTTTACAAAAGATAACATAATGAAACAAACCGATGGATTGTTTCACCAGGTTTTTAACGAAATAGCGGCGGAGTATCCCGAAATAGAAAACGAACATTGGATTGTTGACATCGGTGCGGCAAAAATGGCCGATACGCCCGAGGCTTTTGACGTAATCGTGATGCCTAACCTGTATGGCGATATATTATCGGACGTAGCTGCCCAGATTGCCGGCTCGGTTGGCCTGGCCGGCTCAGCTAATATTGGAGAGGAGTGTGCCATGTTTGAAGCCATCCATGGTTCTGCACCCCGCAGGGCAGGGCAAAATATGGCTAATCCATCAGGTTTGTTGCAGGGTGCGGTAATGATGCTGAACCATCTTGGTCAAACAGCGGTAGCCGAAAAAGTACACAATGCGTGGCTAAAAACGATTGAAGAGGGCACGCATACCTACGATGTTTACAAGCAGGGAACCAGCAAACAAAAAGTTGGCACCAGCGAATTTGCCGATGCGGTTATTGCTAATTTAGGAGGCAAACCAGCTACCTTAAAGGCAGTTTCGTTTGCAAACGGAGCCGCACTTAGCCTGCCCAAATACAACCGCAAAGCTGCATTAAAAAAGGAACTGGTGGGGGTAGATGTATTTGTACACTGGCCTGGTAGCAGCCCCGACGAACTGGCGGCCTTAATAAGCGCGGTAAACACGCCGGAAGTAGAACTTTCCATGATAACCAACCGCGGTATAAAGGTTTGGCCCGAAGGCTTTGCCGAAACTTTTTGCACCGATCACTGGCGCTGCCGCTTTAAGCCAACCGACCAGCCGGAAATTACCAAGCAGCAAATAATAGAACTACTTACAAAGGCCGACGCACAGAACATAGACACCATTAAAACAGAAAACCTGTATGCCTTTGATGGAAAGCAGGCATACAGCCTTGGACAGGGGCAGTAATTTGTTACCATTAAAAACAGTAATCATGATTGTACCACTAATTGAAGGAACGTTTGAAAAAGGGGACGCGATTGAATTGATCAACCAGCTTTTTGCTACCAAAATTAAGTTTCATGAAAATAAAATAAGTACCTCTTTAAACGAAGAAGATATAAAAATGCGGGAAACAAAAATTAAGCGATTGCAGCAAGGCCTGGTTGATGCGAGGAAAGAAATAGCCGCCCACGGACAAAAAATAAATTTACACAGCGAAATCAATTTATCATGACTACAACAACAGCAAAGAAGCAAAAATTTAAATTGATAGACGGCACCTTTACGCCATCGGAAGCAAAGACTATTTTAATGAATATGGTAAGCGCCAAAATCAAACATCACTCTGTAGAACACCTGAGTGCCAGAGAGCGCCACAATAAAGACCCCGAAATTACCAGGCAGCGAATAGTAGAATTGCGCGAAATGCAAAACCAACTAAGCAACGAACTTGAACTGGCCGCCGAAGAGGGTGTGAATTTAAAAATTAGAAGTTTTATTGAGATAACTTACACGAAGTAGAAATAACAGGGATGTTTGCGACTAAAACATCCCTGTTAATAAAATTTATTTTTTCTTTGCGTAAATGTTGATCCCTAACCGGTAACACTAACATCCAATGTTACCGTAGCCTTATCAGATAATATCCAACTGCTGCCACCTACCTTAAAATCGCGGCGGTTAATGGTAAACGAGCCTGAAAACTTACCCGTACTGCCATTGGTAGTAAATGTAAATGGAATAGTTACCTGTTTAGTAACACCCTTGATAGTTACGTTAAAAATCCCTTTATACTGATCGTTGCCAGCACCACGGGTAATGCTGGTACTTTGGATGATAATAGTGGGATGTTTTGCCACATCAAAGTACTCTTCCTTTTTTAAATGGCCATCCCGCATCCCGTTATCGGTATCGATAGTTGCAGTTTGCACGGTAGCCCGCAAACCGGCAGACGTAGGATTTTGTTTATCAAACGTAATAGTTGTTGAAAGGCCGCCGAACTTTCCATCAACATTAAAGCCGGCATTTTTAATTACAAAGGTTACTTTAGAACCTTCGGCCAGTTTCCAGTTTGTTTGGGCGTTTGCCATTACAACAGCAGAAGCCAAAAATAGTAGTGATAATAATTTTTTCATAACATACATATATACGGCTCCTTTGACCAGTAATTACAAGGATGGTTGAAAAAAACATGATAAAGTTTCTGTTTGATTATCGGTAAAAAAAAGGAGCGCCTGTTAAGAGCGCTCCCTATTTTGAAGTGAGCTAAATTTTCTTTCTAATTTACAAGTCCGGCATTTGTTGCACATTTACAAATATCAATCCAACTGTAGTTTCCCTTTCAAAACACTCCCGGCTAAAGCCTCCCGCCTTCCAACTCATTCCAAAAACTCCCAACTAACGACTGCCACCCCCCCCATTTATTCTGCAAACTCCCGACTAAAGACTAATGACTTCCCACTTATTCCACAGACTCCCAACTTATTCCACAATCTCCCGACTAAAGACTAAAGGCTCCCTACTTATTCACAGTCTCCCCAACTTATTCCACAAACTCCCTACCAAAGCCTATTGCCTCCTAACTTATTCCTCAAACTCCCGACTAAAGACTTGTGGCTCCCCACTTATCCCACACACTCCCGACTAAAGACTACCGCCTCCCCACTTGTTGCACAGACTCTCAACTTATTCCACAAACTCCCAACTCCCGACTATTGACTACAGTCTTACCTAACCCCGTGCATCATCTTTTTAAGTATAGGAGTAATGGCGTACAAAATAACCGCAGCACTACCGCAGAGTATTACAAACACCATAAAAAATTCGTACAGGTTGTGTATGGTAAAACTGGCAAAGGTGGGGTAGGTGGTTGGTATTTTAACCTTATCCAGAAACTGCATTTGCCCGGGCGTGGGGGTTATTTTATTATCTAATATGGCCTGAAGGTCAATACCCTCGTCGGCGGCCATGGTAAATTTATCGCCTGTTGGTGGTAGTAAAGCACCCAATGTGCCTGTTAAGGCATAACCTGCCGCATTGCCCAAAAACCAAACACCCATTAGCAGCGATGCAAAGCGTTTTGGCGCAAGTTTGGCCACCAGCGACAGGCCAATGGGGCTAAGGCAAAGCTCGCCCCATGTGTGTAATAAGTACAATACTATTAACCAAATAACGCCCAGTTTGCCACTGGTACCAAGGTCTTTAACTTGTATGGCAATTATTAAATAGCCCAGGGCAATCAAAGCCAAACCCAACGCTTGCTTTGCTGGCGAAATGGGTTCCATATTACGCCGCTGTAACCAAAGCCAGAACGCACTGAAGGGAAGCGCAAATATGATCACAAAAAACCCATTGAAATTTTGTACCATGCTCGGTGGCATCTTCCAGCCAAATATGCGGGTGTCGGTTTGGTTATCGGCTATAAACGTGAGCGATGAACCCGCCTGCTCAAAGGCAGCCCAGAAAAATATCACAAAAAAGGCAACGATGTACAATACCAATATCCGCTGGGTTTCCACTTTGGTTAGCGAAGCATCAGTTAGTATAAAAATGCCCAGGCTTATACCCGACGCATAAATAAAAGGATACACATACGTTTTAATGGGCGAAAAGCCCAAAGCATTAAAATAAGCATTAAGGCCCTCGCCTGTCATTGGCATGGTGCGGCTGTCCCACGATAAATATTGAATGATGAAGTAAAAACCAATAACCATGGCTATTAACAGGTACACCGATTTTTTAGTAAACTTTGCCTGGTTGTTTTCATCGGCGGCAGACAATCTGCCCGGCCTTGCACCAATTGGCTCACCAGATGGTGTAACCACGTATTTGTTTTTAAGTATAATAAAGGTAATGGTACCCAGCAACATGGCCCCGCCGGCCGCTAAAAATCCCCACTTAAAAGCGCCGAGGTCTCTTACTGTCCTTTCAACCCCGTTAACTATTTGCACTGTTTCCACATCGCCCAATAGTGGGCATATAGTTTGGCCTAACAAGGCACCCACATTAATACCCATATAAAAAATAGTAAAGGCCGAGTCTAATTTACTTTTTTGCTCAGCCGGGTACAACTGCCCCACCATGCTTGATATGTTTGGCTTAAAAAATCCGTTGCCAAATACAATTACCAGCAGCGCAAACCACATAATGGTTTTGGCAAGGTCAAGGTTGGTGCCAAAGGTACTGGCGCTGGCAAAAAGTAAAAATTGACCCGCAGCCATAGTAAAACCACCCAAAATAATACAGTTGCGGTTGCCAAGGTACTTGTCCGAAATATAACCTCCCAGCATAGGCGTCAGGTAACTAAGCCCTAAAAACCCACCATAAATCAGGCTTGCTTCCTGCTCGCCCAACAAAAGCGCTTTTGCTAAAAACAGGGTTAACAAAGCCCGCATTCCATAAAAGTTAAAACGCTCCCACATTTCGGTGGTAAATAATATGCCGAGGCCCTTAGGATGTCCTTTGTCGGTAGAAACCATGTCAGCAGTGGTTGTACTCATATAAAGTATGTTTTGCTAATAAAAAGGGTATGTTAATTAATGGCCCAAAGTAGTATAAAATCTTTTTAATAAAACCAGTGGCAAGCTCAAATCGGGCAAACCATAAATAGTTTTTACTTTCGCCGCAGGTAAAAAAGCCTAAATCAGCCTTATGAATATTTTATTATTGGGATCGGGTGGCCGCGAACATGCGCTTGCATGGAAAATGAAACAGAGCCCCTTGTGCAACTCCTTATACATAGCACCGGGTAATGCGGGAACCAGCCAATGTGGCCAAAATGTAGCAATAGGCATCAACGATTTTAACGCGATTGCCACTTTTTGCGTGGCCAATAAAATCAATATAATTGTAGTTGGCCCCGAAGAACCGTTGGTAAAAGGTATATACGATTACATCACTTCGCACCCTCAATTAAAACAAGTTATAGTGGTTGGTCCCTCGGCTGCTGCCGCACAATTGGAAGGCAGTAAGGCATTTAGCAAACATTTTATGAAACGTTACGGAATACCAACCGCGGGCTATGCTGAGTTTGATGAAAGTAATTATGAAGAGGGGAAAAAATACATCGCTGTTCATCCTCTCCCCATTGTTTTAAAAGCCGATGGATTGGCGGCAGGTAAGGGAGTAATTATAGCCGAAACACACCACAAAGCGCTAAAAGTGTTTGAAGAAATGATTATTTACAAACAGTTTGGAAGTGCATCGGCCAGGGTGGTGATTGAAGAATTTTTGCAGGGTATTGAATTGAGCCTGTTTGTACTAACCAACGGAATGCAATACAAAATAATAGGCCATGCCAAAGACTATAAACGCATAGGTGAGGGCGATACCGGCCTTAATACCGGCGGTATGGGCTGTGTAAGCCCTGTACCGTTTGCCGACGAAGCATTTTTGCAAAAGTGCGAAGAACATATTGTGATCCCCACAATTAACGGTTTGCAACAGGAGCAATTAACCTACCACGGTTTTATATTTATTGGGTTGATGAACCATAATGGCCAGCCTAAAGTAATTGAATACAACTGCCGCATGGGCGACCCCGAAACCGAAGTGCTGATGCCCCGCCTGCAAAGCGACCTTGTTGAAATGTTTGTGGCCATGCGCAACCAGCAACTGCAAACCATTAATATCATGCACGATGCACGAAGTGTAGCAACCATTATGGCTGTAAGCGGCGGTTACCCCGGCAATTATGTAAAAGGCAAAAAAATCAATGGATTGGATCAAACCTTTGCTGATGATGTTTTGGTTTTTCACGCCGGTACTACCCAAAAAGATGGCAATGTGTTAACCAATGGCGGAAGGGTGCTAACTGTTTCGGCCTACGGAAACACCATGGCCAAAGCGGTGGCCACCGCTAAGCAATCGTTGCAACGTATCAGTTTTGAGGGTATGAATTATAGAAATGATATTGGGTATGAGTTTGCCTAAACTTAACCGGAAAGTTTGCCACATTCGGTCAGAAATTTAATGATTATCCGCTATTTGTTACAAGCAATGCTGAATATAAAATCATGAAAAAAAAGCTACATAAAATTACCAATGGTATAGGAGGGCAACGCCCGGCCGACTGTTAGTCGGACAGGCAATAATCGTTACGGTAGCAGAGATAAAACCAGCGCTGGTACAATAAAAATCCAATGATTATCAGCAATTTGGTACAATCAATGCTGATAATCAGATGATGATAAAAAAGGCTGAATAAAATTACAAACTGTACAAGTGCAACCTCTATGGTGATAGAGGCAGGCTGCCACGGATGATGAAAGTAGCGATAAAGCTGGGTTTCAAAAAAGTCATAACCAGGTTGCGGATAGTTATCAAAAATCCTTTGTAAACAGCTTTTACATATTTTGGCAAAAAACTATTTTTACCTATACATCTCGTTGCAACCTGGCAACCTGATATTCACATTAAGGTGAAATTCGCAATTAATAATTATCTTAATAATGTCGAACACGGCTGACACGGCAAACATCTCCCCCAATAATACAATTACCAATCTTTTAAACCAACCACAAACGTAGCGTGTATGTTATATTTATATCAGCAAAAGGCATCAACAATCAAATCGTTCATCATTTACTGGTGCAATAAAAGAAGGCTATTTATTACGGTGATGCTATGCATGCTGGCAAGTGTATTTTTGCCGGTTGATGCCTTTTCACAATCTGCGATTCCAGAGCCGGGAAATACTGTTACATCATTTGAAAAAGTGACCCTTTTGTGTGGTAACGATGCTGCACTGCAAATGATGCGCAAAGATCCGGTTTTTGTAAAAGGTGAAGAAAAAATGAATGCTGAAGTGCTGCGTTATTCAAGAGGTGCCAATACCAACAGCGATGTTACCGTATTGCCAGTAGTTTTTCATATCATCAATAATAATCCATTTGCGATTGCTGACCAGCAAATGAAAGACGGATTACAGGAACTGAACGACGCTTTTTCCAAAAGTGGATTGTTTGCGGGCAGCGCAGGTGTTGATACAAAAATACGTTTTTGCCTGGCTAAAACCGATCCGGATGGCGGGGTTACAACCGGAATTACCCGAACAACAAGTTTTTTTTCGAACGATGTAAATGTGTTAATAGAGGATAGTAAATTAAAAAATTTGATACAATGGGACCCCAAACGTTACATTAATATCTGGTATGTAACCAATCTTCATTATGAAATTTATTTTCAGTTTTCGTGCGGCACCTTTACCCGGCTTAACGCTGGTGGCTATGCTACCTTGCCGCCAAATGCCGGTCCAGCCGATGGTATAGTTGTTACCAGTTTCGGAAAATTGCTGGTTCACGAAATGGGGCATTACCTGGGCCTTTATCATACGTTTGAAGGCGGTTGCTATAATGCTGATTGCAAACTGAATGGCGACAGAATTTGTGATACGCCGCCTGATGGATCGATTAGAAATTCTTTTTCGTGTAATAGTCCCGAAAATTCATGCACCAGCGATACGTTCTCCGGGTTTACTATTGATGTGCCCGACCAGGTAGCTAATTTTATGGACTACGGAAATGACAATTGCCATAATCAATTTACACAAGGCCAGGCAGACCGAATGGTTGCCGTAATAAACACCCAGCGATCAGGACTTTTACAAAATGAGTGCGAAGCGCCTTGCCCCGTAAATGCTGTTGCTTCTTTTACACGCGACAATGCAGATCCTATTGCAGGAAGCACTATCAACTTTACCAACACATCCACAGGCGCCACTTTGTACGAATGGCTGGTAGATGATGTTGTAAAAGCTACATCGGCCAACTTTACCTTTACATTTACCGGCGTAGCCAAAACCAAAGTGTCGTTAAAGGCATATAACAGCGCAACATGTTTTTCGGCTTACACAAGTTTTGTTATTACCAACTGTGGAGTTACCGCCAGGTTTTACACAAATAAACGAACGATTGCCTCCAAAGGGCCAAACCAGCTTGACACAATAATTTTTACAAACACATCTGTAAATGGGGTTACCTACCAATGGATTATGAGTAGTAATGCAGGAATGGCTCAACAGGTAATAAGTACTGCCGAAAATTTCAGCTATGCTTTTGACACACCAGGTAACTATTTGGTTTATTTAATAGCTACCAACGGAAGTTGTTCCGATACAACGGGTGTTTTTACCATACCGGTGCTTGACCCAACAGCTGACGCCGTTGCATTTGTTTTGGGAGTTGATTGTTATCAGCAAACAAAAATCAGGCTTAATTTTTTTGTTTGTAATTATGGTTTTACCACTATACCAAAAAATACTCCTATAAGTTTTTACGATAAAGATCCAAGACAAAACGGGGCAACAAAATTTGGAACCTTTTATTTACCAGCCGATATTCCGGGCAATTGCTGTGGTTATTTACTTACTACAATTATTGACGCTAAAACACCGCGCATAAATAAGTTTTATATATCAGTAAATGATTCCGGAAGTATATTTCCCTTAGCTTTCCCTAATACTTTGTTGGAAGAAAAGAATTATGATAATAATGTACGGCTTATACAAAACTTTGCTTTTAAAACGATTGCCACCCCAAGCCAGGCCATTATGGAGCCGGGTGACACACTAGCTATCAGTGCTATTGCGGGGCCTTCGGCAGTGGCTTCCAATATATGGTCGCCGGCAGCAAATTTTTCCTGTATTAATTGCAACGTTACCCGCTACATTGCTGATACCAATGCGGTTATAACAAAGCAATTAATTAGTACCAGCCAGTACGCATGTACCGATACCGCATATGTAACCATAAAAGTGCCACCTTACAACGACTATTCACTTTCGCTTACCAATGTGGAATGTGCGGGTAGCGATAGTATTTACGTAAATTTTGACATAACAAATAATTTTAAACGGGGCATATTGCCAAGGGGTTTACAGGTGGCTTTTTATAGTGGCAACCCGGCTGGCGGTTTGGCTACTTTATTGCCACCGGTGTATAATTTAAAAG
>JBBRUR010000043.1:0-39673 GCA_038247635.1 Chitinophagales bacterium | reverse complement strand
TGAAATTGTGAATGATTAATGGTGAGACGTCAAAAGTGAGACTTCAAAGGTGAGACGTCAAACATGAAGTGTAATTGTGTGAAAACCTCTCGCTTGCAGCTTAAAACTTGTAGCTTTAAACTTGAAAAGTGAGTTGTCAGTAGTCAGTACACACCCCGTTGGCCGAGCCGAAGCCGATGGAGAAAAGTAAAACGAGAATGCTCAGTGGTGAAACGTAGCAGGTCAGTAGTGAAATGTATTAGGTACTGCACTCACCATCCACAACTGTCAATTCACTATTCAAAATTTAAAATTTAAATTTCAAATTAAAACTTCAACTCATAATTCATAACCCATAACCCATAATTCATAACTCATAATTCATAACTCATAATTCATGACTCATAATTTATAACTCATAATTCATAACTCATAATTCATAACTTTCCTCACCAATTATGCTCCTTGTTCACTCTTTCGTAGTGGGCAATTTCGTGTTCCTTCCAATCGGGGTCGTATTTAACAAACCAGCTCAGCCAAAGTGTACGCGAAATACGCATCAGGGGCGGTTGCATTATAATTAAGAAAAAAGCGTTAACACCAAGCCAGTAAAAAATGCTGTTGTCTTTTACCGAAAAACCCAATAGCACCCACCACGCCACAAACGTAGAAACACTAAGTGCAACGGCCAGCGCATAGCTAACATAACTGGTACCATAATAAAAACCTACCTCAATTTCTGTTGGTTGCCCACATTCGGGGCATTGCTCATTCATGGTCACCATATCTTTCCAGTTATAGGCATTGTTTTGTACAAACAACTTGCCACTGCGGCATCGGGGGCATTTATTATTAAAGATGGCCCACAGATAGGGAGGCTTTTTTTGAATAGAACTCATGTTAACACTTTTGTTACTCTGGCAAGGTACACCTTATCAAAAAGGCAATGGGTGATTAAAGTCACCATTAATTGGCAGCAATTTTTTGATTAATGATGGTTTGTAGTTGTTTGGCCGATTGTACGCCCGACTGCCTCCACAACATAGCTCCCTTTTTATATAACATAAGTGTCGGTACGCCCTGCACTTGCAGGCTGCTGGCTACCGCCGGGTTTTTGTCTATATCAACCTTTAATATCCGCAGACTTTCGCCCATCATTTTGTGAAGTTCATCCAGTATGGGCTTCATCATTTTACAGGGGCCACACCATTCTGCGGTAAAATCTACCAATACCGGGGTATCGCCTTTAAGTATTTCTCCAAATTTTTCGTTCACCATAAAAAAGAGTTGATTTTTTAAAATAGTACCTACGCACCTTATAATGCAAACATGCTGCCACCATAATTCCGTGGCATTTCGACAGCTAAAAAATGATTTCCTTTCAACCCAACACCTGCTCCATTTTATAGCTGCGACTTCCTTTTATCAATTGGTAAGTATTTTTAAAATATTGCTGACGGTACCATTCGGCCGCTTCATTTACTGTTACAAAATAATGATAGGTATGTGTCAACTTGCTAAAATCGCCACCCACTAAGGCTACTTTTTTCCACGAATATAAATTGATAAGGTCCAGGATGGCCTGGTGTTCCTTTAAACTCTCGGCACCCAACTCATTCATAGCACCCAAAACCAATACTTTGTTGGAAGCTTGCAACGCTGCTATGTTTTTTATGGCAAGTGCCATACTATTGGGGTTGGCATTGTAGGCATCGAGTATAATATTATTTGAACCAGAAATTACCATCTGGCTTCGGCTGTTTTCGGGTTGGTATAGTTGCAATCCGTTAATTATTTTGTGGGCAGGAACCCCAAAGTGGTTGCCAATAGCTACAGCACATAATAGGTTAGGTAAGTTGTAATTACCTACCAGGTTTGTTTTAATGGTGGCTGCAAACGGTTGTGTAACGGCCACCTGCAAAAATGGTTCGCCTTCAAGGGCTGTGCCCATTACATCGCCATTAGTTGTTCCATACTCAATTACCGGCAAGTCATGCGCCATTTGGCGCAGGTAGTTGTACTCGTTAAAAATAAAAGCGGTTCCATCATTGGCCCGCATATAATCAAACAGTTCACCTTTTCCCTTTTTTACCCCTTCCACCCCTCCAAAACCCTCCAGGTGTGCTTTACCACAATTGGTAATAACTCCATGCGTTGGCAGCGCATACGTACAATAGCCGGCAATTTCCTTTTGATGATTGGCGCCCATTTCAATAATGGCCATTTGGGCATCTTTTTTAATACTTAGCAGGGTTAGCGAAACACCAATGTGGTTATTGAGATTTCCTTTGGTAGTGTACGTGATAAAATGCGATGAAAGTACCGCATGCACCAGTTCCTTAGTAGTGGTTTTGCCATTGCTACCCGTAATGCCTATAAAGGGAATATTAAATTGTTGCCTGTGAAATTTTGCCAGTTGCTGTAGTGCGAACAGCGCGTTCTTAACAAAAATTAACTGAGCGTTATCTGGGTCTATGTCTTCATCAACCACGGCATAGGCAGCACCATTTTCAATAGCCTGTAGTGCAAATTGGTTACCGTTAAAGTTATCGCCCGAAAGTGCAAAAAACAATTCGCCGGCAACAAGCTTACGCGTATCGGTTTGCACCTGCGGGTACATTAAATATAGTTGGTAAAGCGCTTCAATAGTCAACGTACCGGGGTTTGTTACAAATGTAAGGCACCGTTGTAATAATGGTACGAAAGTAGCTGCTGAATTGTGTTGCTTAACACACAGGTGTTGGACGCGATTGATAATATATGCAGGTGGCAACTGCTTCCGAAATATGACCTTCTGGCATACCCAAAATATTAATGGCTTTACTTCATATTAGGGAAATAATTAAAAAAGCCACCCTTTATAAGGTGGCTTTTTATAAACTAAACTAAAACTATTTTTTTTGCCTGCGTTGCGGAAAAAAGTTACCCGTTTTGCGCTTAGCACCTTCTGGTGCCCCAAAGTGTGTCATGGCACAACGGAAACCAATGGTATTGCTGCTTTGCTCTTCTTCTAAAAAGCGACGGGTACCGGGGCTAAGCCAATAGGCCCTGTCGTTCCAGCTACCCCCTTTAATTACACGCGACTTATCAGATACAAGTGAGGTAACACCATAGCCGTACGATACATTGCTTAAACTATCTCCATCAAGGTAGTTAACTGCATACGAACGTTGGTAGTTGCGACGGTTTCGCAAGGTGGAATCAACCTCATCAATCATCTTAATTCTACCAATACTATCCCTCATATTGCCTTCGCCACCACTCTTATCAATTTTTTGGAAAACGTTACCACGATAGGGGTTAAAATCGTCGGCTTCAACAGTGGTAAGGGGGCGATACACATCCGCTACCCACTCGCTAACATTACCACTCATATTATATACGCCAAATGCATTAGGAAAAAATGCGGTTACTTCGGCAGGGATAGCACTACGGTCATTCAAGCCACCAGCCACACCCATGTTGTCACCATTACCACGTTTAAAGTTGGCTAAAAAGCTACCTTGCCATTCGCCGCGGCGGGTAGCCCGCAGGTTGTCGTATCCATCATTCTTCCACGAGTATATCTGTTTACTGCTTATTAATTCCTCCCCACGTTTTTTCTCGCTTTTACGTATTTGGGGGTTTTGATTAATATATCCCAAGGCTGCATATTCCCACTCAGCTTCGCTTGGAAGCCTGTAGCCGGGTAATAAAATACCATCGTCAAAGTTTACTTTCGTGCGTGGGCGGCCCTGTGCATCTACCAATCCGCCTTTTTTAGGTTTGCCAGGTACACCCTGGTATTCGCCCATCAGGTAGGCTTTTGTATTAAAGTTTTCCTGACCACCGCCCTGGAGTTCTGATTTCAGCACATTTTTATTCTGGTAACCTGTGGTAATCAGTTCGTTTTGGTTTACCCTGTCGGTACGCCAAATACAAAAATCATGTGCCTGTTTCCAGTTTACGCCTACTACCGGGTAAAAATTATACGAAGGGTGGCGGAAATAATACTCTACATACGGCTCATTGTAAGCAAGTTCACTTCGCCATACCAGTGTGTCGGGTTTAGATCCCTCCAATACTGCTTCGTACTGAGGATCGCTAAATACATTTTCTATCCAATAAATGTACTCGCGGTAGTGTATGTTGGCTACTTCGGTCTTATCAATAAAAAATGAGTTGACGGTTACTCGGCGGGGAATGTTATTCCAGTCGCCCATAATGTCTTCGGTAGTTGCACCCATGGTAAAAGTACCACCTTGTACAAACACCAAACCCGGACCAGTCTTAATATCTTTTGACTTGGCAACATTAAAACCACCCATATTTTTGTCGTTGTAGTTCCAGCCGGTCATTTGCGATTTTTCGGGTTTTTTCTTAAACATTTTGCACGAACCCAACAACATCAGGGCCCCGAAAAGCATTATAAAATTTGATAGACGCATCAATTTTTGCATTTAATTCAATTTAGCCTGTAATGAACGATGAATTAGAAGGGAATATTGTTTTTACATGTATCCCTCTGCGAATATAACAGAATAAACCTTAGAAAAACAGTAGCCAATAAATGGCACGTTGTTAGCAAAAACCTAATATTAACCTACAAAACCAAACCTTTGTGAATGGTTTGCCAGGTATAACAGGCGCTTAACAATTAGCGTTGTGATGGTTACAAGTGGGTTTTGGTTGTTTATAGCAACTTGATTTGCTACCTGTTGGCATGTTGGCACATAGCGGGCAATGCCGTTTTTTAGTGCTATTTTGTTGTTTTTTAACTGCTATTTAATATTTGCTATGCAAAAAAAGCCAGCCTGTATTTGTCAACCAATGGCTTAGCAAAACACAACATGTTACAACGGCTACTTTTAATTATTGAATGTATACTTTTTGCCGCGTGTTTACACGCACAGCGGGTCTACACCAACACGTCGGTACTAGCCAGCGGCAACTGGTATAAAGTAGCTGTAAACAGGCAGGGGATATATAAGGTAGATGTGGCATTTTTAAATAGGCTGGGCGTAAACACCAACGGCTTGCAATCGCAATCCATACAATTGTTTGGTAACGGTGGCGGTATGCTACCCGAAAACAATGCATTGCCTGCCGCCGACGACCTGGTAGAAAATGCGGTGAAAATAATGGACGGCGGCGATGGTGTTTTTAGTGGAAGTGATTATTTTTTGTTTTATGCTCCCGGCCCCGACAGGTGGTTATATGATAGTGCCGGCAGCCGCTACCGTTACCAAAAAAATAGCTATAGTGACCAATGTTTTTATTACCTGAACGTTAAAGGTGCCGGTAAAAGGATGACTATCGAAAGCGGGGCTGATATTGCCAGTGAGCAGGTAACCACCTATGACTTTTTGTATCACAGCGAAACAGATACCATCAACTTTTTAAAAAGTGGCCGCGAGTGGTTTGGGCAGGAGTTTAGCAACACACCGGGTAATGCTACCCGGCAAAACTTTATTGTAAAAATACCTGGTTTATTAAGTGGTCAGTCAATAACCATACGTACCAACGTAGCGGCACGCAGTGTAGGCGCAGCCAGTGGTATGGAGGTGCGGGTAAACGGACAGGCCCTGCCAACCTTGCCCATACCAATGGTAAGCGGTAATTTTTTAGAAGCTTTTGCAACTAACCCGCAACAGCAGGCTACCATAAACCTGTTGGCCGCCGACAGCCTGTTGGGGCTGCAGTTATCGTTTTTACCCGGCGCGTTTAATGCGCAGGCCTGGTTAAACTGGTTGCAGGTCAATACACGGGCGGCACTGGTTATGCAGCCTGGTCTGCCACTTTTTTTTCGCGACCGTCCGTCGGTAGGGGCAGGTAAAATTGCCCGGTTTACGGTACAAAACACACCCGCTGCTACACAGGTTTGGAACGTAACCAACCCACTGGCGCCGGTTGAAACAAATAGCACTGTCAGCAACGGAAGCCTGGTTTTTTTGAGCGAAGTATTTACCGTAAAAGAATTTGTGGCTTTTGATGAAAAAGCGTTGCTTACACCTTTACCCATGGGTGCGGTGCCCAATCAAAACCTGCATACCAGTATTGTTGCCGACATGTTGTTGGTTACCCACCCGCTGCTGCTGGCCGAGGCTCAAAGGCTCTCATCTTTTAAAACAAACAACAATGGGTTAAGGGTAAAGGTGGTAACCACCGAACAGGTATTTAACGAGTTTTCATCGGGCAGTCCTGACCCTTCGGCTATCAGAAATTTTGTAAAGATGTACTACGACCGTGCGGGTGGCGACAGCACAAAAAGACCCCGCTTTTTACTACTGTTGGGCGATGCCTCGTTTGATTATAAACAGCGGTTAAGAAATAATACCAACCTTGTGCCGGGCTATCAAAGCATGGCCTCCGTTAACCCTTTACAAACCTATACCAGCGACGATTTTTTTGGCTTTTTAAATGATATAGACGACATCAACTCAACCACAAACCCGCCACTATTAAATATTGCCATTGGCCGCATACCCGCCGCTACGCCGGCGCAAGCCAAAACCGTGGTTGATAAAATTATACAGTATAACAACCCAAACGCTTTTGGCCCATGGCGTATGCAATCCACTTTTATAGCCGACGATGAAGACGGTAACCTCCACTTTACCGATGCTGAAGATATTTCGGCCAATGCTGCCCTTGCCAACGGGTTACTGGTGCAAAATAAAATATACCTCGATGCTTATAAACAAGAAGGCGGCAGTGGTGGCAGCCGATACCCCGCCGTTAACCAGGCCATTATAAACCAACTAAACAGCGGCAGTATTGTGTGGAACTACAGCGGTCACGGTGGTAGCCAGCGCCTGGCCGACGAGGCCATATTTGACCGCGATGCAGTAAACAAACTTGACAATAGCAACCGGTTACCGCTTTTTGTAACCGCCACCTGCGACTTTGCCCCCTACGACGACCCTACCGTTGCCTCCATTGGCGACGATGTACTAATGGGCAATGCCAACGGAGCCATAGCCTTAACTACTACCACCCGCCTTGTATTTGCTTTTAGCAACAAAGTAATCAACAATAATTTTTTAAAAGTATTGCTTGCCCCGGCAGCTAATGGCCAATATCTTTCAATAGGCGAAGCGCTGCGCCGGGCCAAAAACGAAACCTATTTACAAGGCGACGTGGTTAATAACCGAAAATTTACCCTGCTGGGCGACCCCTCGGTGGTGCCCGCCTTTGCTACCCCTAACATACAGGTTACCACTATAAATAATTTGCCACCATCGGGTAACGATACCCTAAAAGCGCTTAATAAATATTTGGTGGCCGGGCAGGTAACTACATTGGGCGGTATAGTTAACCTTACATTTAATGGGTCGGTTTACGTTAATATATATGGGCCGCAACAACAGGTAACATTGCTGGCCAACGATGCAGGTAGCACAGCAGCTACTTTTTTGCAACAGCCTGCGCCGTTTTACAAAGGCAGGGCTACGGTACAAAATGGCCAGTTTTCCATAACCTTTATTGTGCCGAAAGACGTAAATTTTTTGCCACAAACCGGGCAAATGGTATTGTATGCCGATAATGGGCAAACCGATGCCTGTCAAAATTTTACCGCATTTAAAGTGGGGGGTACAGGCAGCAACCAGTTGGCCGACAGAGAAGGGCCAGTGATACAACCTTTTTTAAACGACGAGAAATTTGTGAACGGCGGGCTGGTAAACCAGGCTCCACTGCTGTTGTTAAAATTAACCGACTCATCGGGCATAAACACAGCCGGTACCGGCATAGGCCACGATATTACCGCGGTAATAGATGGCAATGAAAAGAATATATTGGTGTTGAACGATTTTTACGAAACCGAATTAAACAGTTTTCAAAAAGGAACGGTGCGGTTTCCGCTGACTACTTTAACCGATGGTGCCCATTCCATAAAGGTAAAAGCCTGGGATGTGGCCAATAACCCCGCTGAGGCCACGATTGATTTTGTGGTAGCCGCCGAAAAAGACCTGCAATTGAGCCATGTTTTCAATTATCCAAATCCTTTTACCACACGTACCAATTTTTGGTTCCAACACAATCAGCCACCAGGCAACCTTACGGTGCTTATTCAAATCTTTGGTGTAACCGGAAAACTGGTGCATCAAATACAGCGTATAATAAACGCCACCGGCAACCGTTGTAATGAAATTGAGTGGGATGGTAAAGATGCATACAGCGGAAAGCTAGGCAAGGGTGTCTACATATACAAAGTAACCGTAACCAACTCCAATGGCAAAAAAGTAACCAAAACCGAAAAACTCTATTTGTTATAACTGGTATTTATTACCTTATTTTGTGGCGTTATAAAAAAAAATTATCGTTTAGACCTGTACATAACCAAACCAAAGAGTGATGAAATTGTTAGTACTGAGATCAGCGACGGCTGTATTACTTGGCCTGTCTGCATCAGTAAGTTCTGTGGCACAAAATGCAAATACTATTAATGTTGTTACCTCGGCTGTTCCGTTTTTGCGTATTAGCCCCGATGCACGGGCAGGCGGTATGGGCGATGTAGGTATAGCTACCGAACCTGATGCCAATGCATCATTCTGGAACCTTGCCAAAACGCCCTTTGCAAAAAGCCGCAACAGCATTGCTGCCACTTACACACCCTGGTTAAAAGACCTTGGATTGAACGATGTATACCTGGCCTCAATAGCCGGCTATTATAAGTTAGATGAGCTACAGGCGATATCTTCTTCTATCCGTTATTTTAGTTTAGGTAATATTCAGTTTACCGACTTTGCCGGTAACGACCTGCAGTCGTTTCGCCCCCGCGAGTTTTCGTGGGACGTGGGCTATAGTCGTAAGTTAAGTGAGAACCTTGGCCTTGGCGTAGCACTCAGGTACATCAACTCAAACCTGGCGGGCGGGCAGGCAGTAAACGGCGTATCGTACAAAGCAGGAGGCACCGTAGCAGGCGATCTTAGTTTGTTTCACACCAAATTAGACGAAAGTGGGCAGGGCTGGAACTGGGGTGTAACCCTTAGCAACCTTGGCGGTAAAATTGGCTACACCAGCGATGCGCAGCAAAAAGACTACATACCAGCTAACCTGGGTATAGGAGTAGCCTATACCAGCGTTTTTGACGAGATTAATAAAATCACTTTTGCTTTAGACATTAACAAATTGCTGGTGCCAACCCCGCCAGCTCTAACAGACAGTGCTTCGCTGGCTAATTATCGTAACAAAAGCGTTATTAACAGTTGGTTCAGTAGTTTTGGCGACGCTGGTGGTGCAGGCCAGGAGTTAAAAGAAGTACAGGTATCGGTGGGCGCCGAGTACACCTATAACGAGCAGTTTAGCTTGCGCGCAGGTTATTTTTACGAAGACCGGTTAAAAGGCAACCGTAAATATTTTACCCTCGGTGCCGGTTTAAAATACAACGTGTTTGGTTTAAACTTCTCGTACCTGGTACCATCGGGCAGCGGTGTTAACCGTAACCCGTTAAGCAATACTTTACGTTTTAGCCTGGTTTTTGATCTTGATAGTGAAACTACGGCCAAATAAATCCGGAAAAAGAGGCTACATAACAACTTTTTTGTTGAGCCGGCATTAGCAATTCTATTGGGCCTTTGTTGTGTCACTCACTTGTACCGCAACAATACTATTCGGCTTTTAGGCAATCAGGAAAAAGAAGCAGTAATAATATTTTCAAAAAAAGCGTACCAGTTGGTGCGCTTTTTTTGTGCCCTATCCACTAATTTAATTATTACAATAAACTGGTACACGGCGCACTGTTTCCTATATAAAATGGTTCTTTTAATTTAGCTCGCACATCATCCATTTGCTCGCCGTCAACTCCTTTAACATAAGCCGTATTGTAAAAATTGCTAAATCCAAACAATGCCCCTGACCAATAAAAAAATTATTGTTTTCTATCCTTTTAGTAACACAATTCATATTTGCTCAAACCATCCCCAGCCCATGGCACGAACTGGTGGCCGGCGATTGGGCTAAAGCCATGAAAATGTTAGACAGTACCTGTATTTTACCTATTAATATTTTAGAAAAACATGGTCCGCATGCACCCTTTGGCAGCGACCTCATACATGTATAGGAGTGGGCGGCCCGTACAACCAAAAAAGAATACGCCGCAGTATATCCCGACTTTTTTTATAGGTAAATTAACGAAGCCCGGGATCTTTTTACTTCCACCCAAAGTGGTTTGGGACTTGCTAAAAGCTACCTGCGAGGAGACAGGCCGCAACAGCTTTAAAAAAATTGTCAGCATTAACGGCCGTGAAGGTAACCCTAATTTACTTCAATATTTTGCACAAACCCAATTACACAATCGCCGCAATTACGCCGTGTACTTTTTTACTCCCGGCCGCGATTTGGCCTATACCGCAAAAGTAAATCAACTGCGTAATTCAGATGTCGCCGGTGATAGTCACGCTGGCGAAAATGAAACATCTATTTTATTATACCTGCGCCCCAAATTGGTTAAAATGGACAATGACCGTAAAGAATCGGGCGAAGACCTAAAAGGTTGTTGATACCCAAAGTGTACCCGCCTATTTGGTGGTATACCAGCTACCCCAACCACTACGCCGGCAAGGGTAACAAAGCCACCGCAGCCTTTATAAAAGTTATTACGGACAATACCGTGCAATCGCTGGTGGAGGTGTTGAAGGCTATTAAAGCCGATACTAAAACTATCCCGTTGCCAAAACGAGTTTTACGACCGGGTATTGAATCATAAATAACAACAATTGCTTTACTGGCTAATAATTGGGCAACCATTGTTTTGCTGGCATTACCTTTTATAGCAGTATTGATAATACCTTACGAAGTATAGTTTTGGCGCTTTATTTTCCTATATATTTAAAAAAAAATTGCCATGAAAAAAACATTATTGACAAGTGCTGTGTTTTGTGCCGCCTTGCAATTATTTGGGCAGGCCAGGCCTAAGCCACAGGATACTGAATTTTATACCCCCGTGCCCGCCGTGGTCACACCCGGAAAAAGTACTACCTACGATGCACCTTCTGATGTGATAGTGCTGTTTGACGGAAAAAATCTTGACCAATGGTCTAATGTAAAAGATCCTACAAAGCCAGCGGAGTGGACGGTGAAAGGCAATGAGTTTATAGTAAAAAAAGGAACAGGTGATATACAAACCAAACAATCGTTTACCGACTACCAGCTACACATCGAATTTAAAATTCCGAAGGGTATAACCGGTAAGAGCCAGGCCCGCGGCAATAGTGGTATTTTTTTAGCTTCGCCCGGTAACCCCGGTGGTGGCGGCTACGAGCTGCAGGTGTTGGATAGTTACGAAAACCAAACCTACACCAACGGACAAGCCGGAAGTATTTACAAACAACACCCGCCATTAGCCAACCCTAACCGCCCACCGGGTGATTGGCAAACCTACGATGTGGCATGGACCGCCCCCCGTTTTAACCAGGATGGCACCTTAAAAACCCCGGCAAAGGTGACGGCTTTTTTAAATGGCATATTAGTTCAAAATAATTTTGAATTAATAGGAGAGACCATGTATATAGGAACTCCTTTCTATAAAAGCCATGGCGCCTCGCCCATAAAATTGCAGGACCACGGCGATCCCAGCCAGCCCATTAGTTATAAAAACATCTGGATAAGGCCCTCACCGGCTTATTAATAAATTTTTTGTTATCATTAAAAAAGGTGCTTTTTTTAGGCGCCTTTTTATTAAAGAAGATGTTGCTGTTTCATCCATTGCTCCACCAAATCCATCCAACGTACCGGGCTGGTTTTATTTATCATACCAAAACCATGTCCACCTTTTTCGTACAGGTACACTGTCACCGGTACTTTATTTAATTGCAGTGCTTCTGCAAAAAGTAAACTATTAGTAACTTTTACGGCACCGTCGTCTTTTGCATGCATCAAAAAGGTAGGAGGCGTTTGGGCGGTTACCTGCATCTCGTTCGAAAACAGGTTGATGTTTTCAGCGGTGGTATCTGCACCTAACAATTTACCTTTTGACCCAGCATGGCCTATGGCGGTATTAAAACTAATGACCGGGTACCCCAACACCATAAAATCGGGGCGCAACGATGTGTTATTTGTGTTAGTAATATAAGCTTTGGTAAAATGCGTACCGGCAGTAGAAGCCAGGTGTCCGCCAGCCGAAAAACCCATTATGCCGATTTTATTTTTGTTGAGTTTCCATTCCTCAGCCCGCTCTCTAACCAGTTGAATAGCGCGTTGGGCATCCTGCAACGGCGCTATGGAAGGGTCTATCATGGTTTGTACATTGGGCAGCCTGTATTTTAGCACAAAAGCGGTAACACCCATAGCTGCAAATGTTTTGGCAACGTCGGCCCCTTCGTGGCCGCCAGCTAAAATAAAGTAGCCGCCGCCGGGGCAAATAATTATTGAAGTACCATTCTTTTTTCCTGCCGCGGGTTCATACATGGTAAGGGTGGGTACCGATACCTCGCTAATACGTAAAATACCATCAGGTGCGGTAACACTTGTTTCATTATCAGGCCCGGCAATGGCGTTGGGAATAGTTTGGTACAATAAGTAAGATGTTTGTGCGTAGGCACCAGTTAAAGGCATAACAAATAGTGTAAATAAATAGAGGGTTTGTAAATAATATTGTTTCATGGCAAGTGTTTTATTGAAGGCTAAAGTGGGAAAAGTAGAAAAATAAGCTACAATATAGGCAATGACTGATTAATTATTGAGGGAAGTGTTAAGGTGGGCAAACTGGTTGTTTGTTAAAAAAAAATGACGTGATTATCCGCTGTTGTAGTACGATCAAGACTAAATATAAAATCATGATAAAAAAGGCCGAATAGAATTACCAGGGGTACAAGAGTGCGCATCAGCTGATGACAACAGCTACAAAGCCCGGTTCCAAAATATCAGCACCAAATTGCGGATAGTTTTTAAAATTAGTAGGATTTGGATGGATGAACTATTTATTTCACAGGCTTTAACCCAAATCAAAAAAGCTGAAGCAAATACTGCCATTAAATTTAGCCGTCTTTATTTCAACGCTTGCCGTTATTACTTTAGCTTTTATTTGGTAATACAGGTATAAGCGAGCCTGTAATGCTTGGCAGCGTCATTTTATTGATTTTTTACGGGCAGGTTAGCGTCTTTTTGCTTTTCAGCAAAACTATACAACCATCAAAATTGTAAATTGTATTTTAATTTAATAAAGTAGTTTTAGTGTAAATTTATGAAGTTATTTTCCCTCTTTTTTTTATTCATGATGCTTTGCTTTTACCAGGGTTATACGCAATTGTGGACAGGTAGTTTGGGTGACCCTATAGTAAACATTTCGTTTGGCCAGGGGTCAAATGCCGGGCCTCAATTGGGTGCGGGGCAAACAGAATACGTATTTTCCGGGCGCTCCTGCCCCGGCGAAGGGGAATATAGTCTTCTAAATCTTTCATTTGGTTGTGGCAATGGTACCTGGCAAACGCTGGTAGGCGACCACACTATCGATGACGTTGCCGGGTATTATATGTTGGTTAATGGTGCTTCTACCAACAAAAATTTAATTAATTATAACCTTACGGGCCTTTGTGCCAATACCACCTACGAATTTTCCGTTTGGGTAAAAAATGCTTTAAAGCCCGGTGCGTGTGCCGGTAACGCCGTTCAGCCCGACCTTTTATTTACCGTAGAGACAACAGACGGCATTATATTAAAAAGCTACAAAACCGGAAAAATTGCGCCGGATAATGATAACAATTGGAAACAGTACGGAACTACTTTTAAAACTACCGGCAACATTACTGACGTAGTGTTGCGCATAAAAAGCCAAACTGATGGCGGCTGCGGAAATGTATTTGCCCTGGACGATGCTGCGGTTAGCCCGTGTGGCCCCTCTATAGCAGCAACATTAGTTGCCAATAATTCAAACTTAATAGAAGTTTGTGCGGTAAAAAATCAATTTTTCGATCTTGCTGGCGCTTTTAATCCGGAATTTGCAAATCCCATATTTCAATGGCAAAGCCTTGAGATTGGATTAGGTTGGAACAGTTTAGCAGGGGGTACTATAAAATCGTTCAGGCACACTAAAACAGACGCGGGTACCTACCGGTATCGGTTATTGGTAAAAGATGGTGGTAGTTTTGAAGGGTCAAAATGCAGTTTTGCAAGTAATACTATTACTATAAACATTGTTAAGGCGCCTTTTGTACAGGCTACCAACTATGTATTTGGTTGCCTTGGAAATAAGGTTTCGCTGTTTGCAGTTGGTGCTGGAAAATATAGCTGGACGGGTCCGGGTGGTTATACTTCGCAGGACCAGTCACCAATTTTAACTGATGTACAATTTGCCGATTCGGGTATTTATAAAGTCACCGGTACTACCACTATTGGATGTTCAAATTCAGATTCTACTATTTTAAGGGTGTACCCTAATGCCACAGCAACAAGTATACAGGGTACCACTATTTGCGAGGGGCGGTCTACCGTTTTATTTGCCTCGGGCGGCGCAAGGTATCAATGGATTCCAGCACAAAGTTTATCGAACGATACAGTTTTTAACCCGGTGGCAAGGCCGGTTGAAAATACGCGTTATAAGGTAGAAGTTACGAATGAATATGGCTGTACCGATACTGCTGCAATTATTATTAACGTTTGGAAAAAGCCGCAGGCAAATGCCGGGCCCGATCTAAAAACACGGGTGGGACTATCAACAACTTTAAACGGCACTGCAACTGGCAGCGATTTAAAATGGTTGTGGACCCCGTCTATAGGTCTTTCGTCAAACCAGGTATTAAATCCCAGGGTTACCCCTACCATAACTACCACCTATAGGCTGTTGGTTGAATCTATACATGGGTGTGGTAGTAGCACCGATTTGATGACCGTTAAGGTTTATGATAAAATAGATATCCCTAATGCATTTTCGCCTAATGGCGATGGCATAAACGATAATTGGGTAATAGATCCTTTAGAGATATTTGATGATGCCATTACTCAGGTATTTAATCGCTACGGACAGGTTGTTTATAGTACCCGTGGATATATAAGGCCCTGGAACGGAACAAGCAACGGCCAACCCTTGCCGGCTGGCACTTATTATTATATTATTGACCTTAAAATTAAAAAAGAGAACCCGTACAAAGGTCCAATAACGATTTTACGATAAATGACAACGAAGGGTGAATAATTGTTAAGCAAAGCAGTATTTTATATTAACATTGAATTACTTAAATTAGATTGCTGCCTTGATAATTTTGTTCTTTATAAACGCCTTATCCAAATGAAATTACTGTTGCTGCCACTACTGCCTTTGCTTTTATTTTTTTCGTGTAAAAACAAAACAATTAATGTTGATTTTGATGTGAACAGCGCCGAATTGTTGCACCAAAACCAGGATCAACTTAATCAGGTAATCATTTACGATGTATTTACACCCCCGGTAGCAAGCCGAATTTATGCCTATACGTCGCTGGCATTTTACGAAGCAGTAAGGTTTAATAAGCCAGAAAATGCATCTATAACAAACCAGCTAAAGGGATTTGGCACCATGCCTTTGCCCGATACAACTAAAAAATATAATTATTCGTTAGCGGCTACCAAAGCTTTTTTTAACGTAGCTCATAAAGTAATATTTAGCATAGACAGCCTTAAGAATTATGAGAATAATGTAATGACCACGTTTAAAAATATGATGGATGATGACGAATTTAACCGGTCAATTACCTTTGGAGATGCTGTCAGTGCGGTTATATTAATCAGGACGGAGAAGGATAATTATAAGAAAACCCGTGGTATGCCCAAATTTTTGGGCAACCGAAAAGATGGAAGATGGCAGCCAACGTCGCCAGATTATGCAGATGGAATTGAACCGTTCTGGGGCACTATTGAAACGCTTGTTCTAGACTCGTCTGCGCAATGCCAGCCTCCCACACCACCAATGTTTAGTACCGATACCAACAGTATTTTTTTTAAAAATGCCAAAGAAGTTTACACTATTGGCAATAACCTTACGGACTCGCAAAAAATAATTGTGCGCTATTGGGATGATAATCCCTTTGTGGTTGAACATAGCGGGCATTTAATGTTTGGCAACAAAAAAATTACGCCTGGCGGACATTGGATGGGAATAGCTGGCGTTGCCAGCAAAAAGCATGGTGATGACTTGGTGGCGGCTGCCAAGAGTTATTCAGTAACAGCTATTGCATTGTTCGATGCCTTTATTGGCTGTTGGGACGCAAAATATAAAACCGATGTTATACGGCCGATCACCTTTATAAACAAAGCAATTGACAATAGGTGGGAACCTTTTTTACAAACCCCTCCCTTTCCCGAATACCCGAGCGGGCATAGTGCTATTTCAGCTTCAGCATCAACAGTTCTTACTGCTTTGTATGGCAATGATTTTTCGTTTCACGACGATGTTGATAAAAAATACATTGGCCTTGAAAAAGATTTTTCTTCTTTTTTCCAGGCTGCCGAAGAAGCAGCAGTGAGTAGGGTTTACGGCGGCATTCATTTTAGTACGGGTAAAACAGGAGGGCAGTTGCAGGGCAAAATGATAGGCAATTTAATTGCTAACAAATTTGTGACCGGTACAATTGCAATTACACCAGGCCAACCTAAATAAATTACAAAATATACAATGATTATCCACTATTTGGCATACTTAATTTAGAGATTAAAATCTTGATAAAAAAGGCCGAATAAAATTACCAACGGTACAAGGGTGCAATGCCCGTAATACTGCCAGCCCGACAAAATTATTTTGGCGGGGCCTTAGCCGGTCGGGCAACCACTGATGAAAAAAGGTATAAAACCTGGCGTCAAAATATCACAATTTGACGGCAGATAGTCTGTAATCCTTAATTAACTTTTCGCTTGTTTCCTTTTTCGTCGGTTATTTCAACATAAGATACCTGGTCGTTTACAGTAATGGTCCGTGCTGACTGCGATAAAAACGACGATCCGTAATCTACATTTACGCTACGTATTTTGCCGTTTTTAAAAAATATTCTGGCGCCAACATCGTGTGGGTTCAATGCTATTGTTTTGACTGGCTTGTTTACGATAAAAACTTTTAATGGTCCTTTATTTTGGCTGACTGCCAAACAAAGTTGTCCACTACTGTTATTAAATTTTACCAATGCCTTTCCATTACCCGGTACAAACCATCCGCTTTTTAAAATTGACCCAGGTATAAAATTACCATTTCCATCACCTTTTAAAAAAATGCCAACGCCGGCATCATACCTTCCAACCGATACCTCTGTACTGTAATCGTTGCCGACAGCAAGCAAATCTAAATTGCCGTCGGCGTCAAAATCTTCGGCAACCATTCCGTTCAAACAACTTAACTGGGCCATTATTGGCAACGGCGAAATTTCAAATTTTCCGCCTCCGGCATTTTTAAAATAGCTGTTGGTAAAATTATTGGCTTCAAGTACAAGCGCACCTTTAAGCTCGTTGGCAGTAAACATTTTATTAAAAGTAGCGGAGGCAAAGAGACTATATTTTTGAAACTTTGATTTAAAAGAAATCATTTGCTTAGTCATGTCATCGCGGGTATGAACCGGGTATTCGTTTAATTGCGACTCGCTTTGCGATGAAGCCAGATACATGGTAGGAACGGCATCGAAACTTCCGTTAGTGTCAAAGTCTTTTGCATATATCCTAACAGGATATTTTGTTGATGCTTTGTAAAACGAGTTTAGTCCCAGGTTTCCTGCCACGTAATCTATATCGCCATCGTTATCAAAATCGCCGGGTACAATACTGGTCCACCAGCCCAATTGTTTGGCAAAATTGCCAACGGCATTTGTTTCCTGTAAAACCCCGCGATTGTTTTTAAGAAATTTTACCGGCATCCATTCGCCGGTCAATATTAGGTCCATCCATCCATCACCATCATAATCGCTCCAAACCGCATCGCATACAAGGCCTATATTTTTTAAGGGACTTCCTGATTGTTCCGTAATATCTGTAAATTTTATTACGCCATTTTTACAATCGTTACGAAGTAATATACTTGATACCGGTAGCGGGTATTTACCCGGAGCAACCCGTCCCGCAATAAAAAGATCAAGGTCCCCGTCGCCATCAAAATCGCATGGTCGTACACATGACTTGCTGGTAAAATTTTTTGGTAAATCCCGGCTTTTGTTTATAAATGTTCCGTGGCCATTGTTTAAATATAGCTGGTCGGCATAACTGGTTGAACTGTCCGTTACTTCGTAACCACCCCTGGCAATGTATATATCAAGATCGTTATCATTGTCAATATCAAAAACAGTAACGCCCATGTCCATTAGGGTGGCCACCGATTGATGTGTTGTATCCAAAAGCCGTTCTTCAAACTTGCCTAGTTTTGTTTGAAACAAAAGCGTTGCGGGCCTGGTAGCATTGCCTCCAATCACCAAATCATCCAAACCATCGCCGTTTACATCGCCTGTTGCCAGTGCCGGTCCAAATTCTGAAAATTTGTGCGGTAGTAGCTTTTGAATATTAAAATCAATAAAATCCTCCTGTTGGTGAACATACGAAACATGCATGGTATCAGTAATATCGGTAAATAGAACCCCATTATTAGTTACAGGCAGGGTCCAACTGTACAACTGGTCGGCATTCCTTATATCTGCTATTATTTCATGATTGCTTTTTACATTCAATAGCTTTTGTTTTTTACCATTGGGCCATTTAACTATCATTGAATCGATAGTATTTATTTTACCTAGCCCAAAATGAGATTCCATCTGGATAGTTGATAAATACCCTCTGTAAGGATTTTGTTCGTACACCTGTTGTTTTCCATCGTAATACAATTCAATCCACACGCCAAAACCATTGCGATTAAGCGAATCGCCTATTAATTTTACCGATATAAAATTGGTTTCCTCGTTGTCTTTTTCACGTAAGTTATTTTCATAAATAAAGGCTTTATCATCTATATTATTTACAATTACGTCAAGGTCTCCATCGTTATCAAGATCGGCATAGGCTGCCCCATTTGAAAACGATGGCGTAGTAAATCCCCATTCCAAGGTTGAATTGATAAACTGAAGATTACCATTATTTTTAAAACTATAATTATGGATTTTGACTTTGGGTATTTGTTCAAGCATTTGTTTTTTGGTGGCTAATGAATAGGCCATATTTCTAAAAGCAATAAAATCGTGGTCAGTAACATCTTTAGGAAATCCGTTGGTTATTAAAATATCTCTAAATCCGTTGTTATCAAAATCAACTACCATAGGGGTCCAACTCCAATCAGTTTCAGCAATGCCAGCCATGTAACCAATATCGCCAAAAACAGGATCG
Organism: Chitinophagales bacterium; assembly: GCA_038247635.1. Classification (GTDB taxonomy): domain Bacteria; phylum Bacteroidota; class Bacteroidia; order Chitinophagales; family Chitinophagaceae; genus Segetibacter. The sequence continues at coordinate 20,458 of JBBRUR010000043.1, read as the reverse complement.
CCTATGGTGTCATTACCCTTTACGTTTGGCCCAAGGTTTAATTGTAATGTATTTCGTACATATTGATATTGAATATTAAAATAGTCGCTGTTTTGGTAGGTTTGGTAGCTATTGGCATTAAGCATCATCTTTTTTCGATAGTTATCCTCAGGGTTCATGTCAAGTTCTACAATGTCTTGCAATCCGTCGTTATTAATATCTGCAACATCGCTTCCCATTGCATTGGCCGATGTGTGTTTTAAGAAACTGCCAATTTTGTCCGTAAAAGTTCCGTTGCGATTGTTAATGTAAAGGATGTCCTGCGAGATATAGTCGTTGGAAACCAATATATCTTTCCATCCATCTTTGTTTATATCGGTAACTACCGCGCTGTGTCCGTAGCCCTCAATAGTTATTCCGGCTAGTTTTGAAACATTGGTAAAATATGGGTGACCTTTGGATGTATTCCAATCGTTGCGGTATAAACGCCCGGTGCTGGGATGTTCAAGATTTACATTTCTTGGACGAAATTTGTTAGGGTAGTCGTTGTCAATAATTTGGTTTGCTACTATATAAATATCAAGATCGCCATCATTATCATAATCAAAAAAAGATGCCATGGTAGCATACGAGGTGTCATTTAAACCATAGTCAGCAGCAACTTCCTTAAATATTACTTTTTTGTCTTTACCAAAACCCTGGTTAATGTATAGTAGATTTTGACGTTCGGCTGCATTGTTTTTAATGGTTGTACATACGTACATATCCTGTAAACCATCGTTATTAATATCAATAATTGAAACACCCCTGCACCATCGCCCATCGCCCGTAACGCCGGCACTATTAGTAACATCGTCAAATTGCAGGTTGCCTTTATTTAAATACAGTTTATTGGGTACCATGTTTCCAGTAAAATATATGTCCTGTAATCCGTCATTATTAAAGTCGGCAACGCCTACACCGCCTCCGTTATATATGTTGCTAAAGTCAAGTACATTGACTGAGTCCGTTTCGGTGATTTTGTTATTAAAATGCACACCCGAGTAATCTGGCTTTACTAATGTAAAAAGTGGTTTTTGTTTGCACGAAGAAAAAGTCATCAAAAAAATAAATGGTACCAGATATTTTAGTGAATGAAGTTGAGCCTTATAACCAGAAACAAAATTTATCATATGGTAAAAATATCAGCGTAAAATAAAAAAAGGAGGTAGAGAAAATCTCTACCTCCCTAAAACTAAATAAAATACAAAATTAATAACCCGGGTTTTGCTTCAGTGTTTTGGCTCCATTAACCTGGCTTTGGTCAATTTCGTTTTGAGGTATTGGAAAGTACTCACTTTTACCAACCGTAAAGACCGCACTATTTAAATACGAGCGAAGTGTCTTTTCTCTTACTATATAAGTGTTTAAAGTAGCACCGGCAATTCCCCAACGTACAAGGTCAAAAAACCGATGACCTTCCATTGCTAACTCAAGTCTTCTTTCAAACCTAACGGCAGTACGGGCAAAATCCTGCGATGGGAAACTGGTGTACAAACCAACTTTATAAGTGGCAGGTGAATTTTGTACCCAGCTAGCCGGGTTGGCTGCACGGCCACGCACCAGATTAATTAATTGCCTTGCTCTTTCAAGCGTACCAACTTCCACTTCAGCTTCGGCAGCCCACAAAAGCACATCAGCATACCTTATGAGGCTGTAATTTGCAGCCACAACACCACCAGTCCAAAATGTTGCATCCGATAATTTACCAGCCTGGCTTTTGTAGTACACATTTTTTATTGGGCTATAAGGTCCGCCATTGCTTTGATCGCGTACCCATTTTTGACCTTGGTGAGGGCCCCAATCAAGGTAAGGAATTCCTCTTCTGCCAACTGTCAAATCTACCCGTGAATCAAGCGCTGCTGTTTCTGGAGTAAAAGGATCAGTTGATTTTAAACCCTGGTCACTTTTTATAGCAACATTGTTAAATGTTGCGGGTAATGGCAACCCATTATCATCAACTTTGTAAGCGTTTACAAGATTTTGTGTGGGCTGATAAAAGCCGCAGCATCCACCAGGCATATCGTTGCTTCCATTATTATAAGGAAAGTTCAACACATCGCCCCAGCCAGATTTATTAGCTCCACTGCCGTCGTTTACTGAAAATTGTACCTGAAATACAGATTCTGAATTATTTTCTGTTTCGGCATTGAAATTATCGGCAAATTTAGTTAAAAGGGAATATTTTGTTCCCCTGGTGGTAACACCATTTGTTATAACATCATCAAGCACTGCCTTTGCTTCGGTAAACCTTTTCTGAAACATATAGGCTTTGGCAAGAAAAGATTTTGCTGCCCATTTATTGGCTCGTCCCACTTGCCCAAAAGTGGCAGGCAAGTTATCAGCGGCAAATTTAAGATCTTCTGTAATTTTTGGCCATGCATCTACGTCGTTGGGTACGTTATAATTTCCAGCACCATAACTAATAGTTTCATCAACATAGGGAATGTTATTAAACACCTTTTTCAATTCCAGATGAAAAACTCCCCTAAGAAATCTTGCTTGTGCAGTGAGTATTTTTTTATCGGCGTCTGAAATGTCGGTTGCTTTTACAATTAAACGGATAACCGAATTACAACGTACAGCCCCATCAAAGCTGGCTGCCCATTTTTGAGCGACAGGTATGTTAGTAGGTGTAGCTGTGTAACTTTCAATCGGGTTTGATTCAACTGACTGGTCACCAGCGTCGGAACCTTTGTACGCGTCGTCAGAGGCTACACCGCCAAATGCCCAGTTGGTTGGCCCGGAGTAAAATCCGCCACCCGCACCACCAAATCCGTTCAATTGGCTGTAAGCGCCAATCAACAAACCATCCACACCAGCTCTGTTGGCGAGTGTGCTTTCATCAAGGGTACCTAAAGCAGCTTTTTCAAGAAAACCTTTTTTGCAAGCATAAAAAGTAAAAATGGAAAGCAAAGCCCCGATCATTAAAAATTTGAGATTTCTCTTTTTCATATGCATTTTTTTTATTTATCACACAATGTTAAAATGTTACGTTTACACCAACGTTAAAGTTCTTCTGATTGTTCGGGTAGTTACCATAATCAATACCGAAAGCGGTATTATTACCACCTAACTCAGGGTCCAAACCAGTATATTTAGTAATAGTAAATAAGTTGGCACCCTGAATAAAAACCCTTAATTTATCTATTCCAAAACGCTCAAGGTTAGCCTTGGATAGCGTATAGCCTAAAATCAACGATTTGAGCCTCAGGTAGGAACCGTCTTCTTTATAATAACTATTAGGTACCTGATTATTGCTAAAATTACTTACGTTTTCAACAATTGGTGTTTTGGCGCCAATGTTGGTTGGTGACCACGAATTGTATAACGCGTCTTTGCTTTTTGCACCCTGAAACGAAGGGAAGAAATCTGTCCACCAGCGAACATAGTTAATTACATCGTTTCCTTGCGAGCCGTAGAAAAAAGCACTGAAGTCGAAATTTTTATATCCGGCGCCAAGGTTAAGTCCATAGGTAAAATCCGGGTTCGGATTTCCAAAAAACGTTCTGTCGTCGTCCGTAATTCTTCCATCGCTATTAACATCCCTGTACCTGAACCTACCAGGCGCAGCTGCATCTTGCGTTGGTGCTTTGGTTACTTCTTCGGCACTTTGGAACAGGCCAATTACATCATATCCAAAAAATGAACCAATTGGGTTACCTTCCTGGTTTCTGGCAAAGTCCCCTATTCTTGATCCACCGGCACCAAAAAATCCACCGGGAATGCTTGTGATATTACTTTTATAGGTAGTAAATATGAGCCCGACATCGTACGTGAAATTTTTACTGACCGTTCCTTTATAGGTAGCACTTAAATCTACTCCCTGGTTCTCAATATTTCCAATGTTGATTGTTGGTCTGCCGGCGCCGCCCACAGTACCCGGAAGTGGCTGGCCAAACAATAATCCTTTAATTGATTTTTGGTACCATTCAATCGAAATATCAAGTTTGTTTTTAAATAATGACGCGTCAATACCTATATTAACAACCTGGTTTTCTTCCCATGTGGTTGCCGGGTTACCTATTGATGCTTCGCGGAAACCCCTTGTGCTGGAAGTATTATTTCCATTAATATCGTAAAAAGAGTCGCCGGGACCACCGCCAAATAACGTAAACGCGTTGGTGGCGCTAACGTTTAGGTACGAACCCAGTATGCCGTACCCACCTCTTAATTTTAAATCATTTATCCATGAAATTGGCTTCATGAAATTTTCATTTGAAATTCTCCACCCTGCTGTTACAGAGGGAAAAATACCAAAACGGCTTTCTGGACCAAAAACCGACGATCCATCGCGTCTAACGGTAGCGCTCAAAAGATATTTATCGTTAAAACCGTAGTCAAGTCGGCCAATCAGGGAGAATAATGAATTTTGATAAGCACCGCTGTAATTGTTTTGGCCTACCGGGTTACCGTTGCCAAGGTTTCTAAAATTTGGATCGTTGCTAAACAAATCAGTCCTGCTGCCACCTACATTGCGTCCGTAGTTTTCAAGGGCTTCTGTAGCGGCAAAAATCTTTACATTGTGTTTTTGGGCAAATACGTTTGAATAAGTGACGCTGTTTGTCCACGTCCAGTTTCGGTTATAAAACGCATTTTCGTTGTAACTGTTTTGTTGAACGTTTTCAGCATTTTCGTAAGTTCTAAACCCAAAGCCATAAAAATACCCAATGTTCATGGTTCCTCCAAAACTTGTACGGGCGGTAAAATGTTGTAAAAAGTCAATTTCGCCAAATACATTTCCTTGAATATCCCATTGGTTTCCCCTGTTATCCTTTGACCTGATACGACTGGCAACAGGGTTGCCACCTTGCCCTAACCTTGCCCCTGCACCTCCGCCAAAATTGCCTGCAATATCAAATACGGGTACAATTGGTTGGGTACGGTAGGCCTGCGATATTTCATTTCCCTCACTTTGGTTGCCAATTTGCGGATTATCCCGATAAAATATATAAGCATTTTCGCCCACACGTATATTCTTTTTTACATTAAATAGTGTGTTCATCCTTACCGAATACCTTTTTAAATAGGTATTTTGCAAAGTACCCTGCTGATCAAAGTAGCCAAGTGAAAATAAGTAGGTTGACTTATCGCTACCACCACTTGCGGTAAGCGTATGACTTTGAATAGGGGCTGGTTTAAATATTTCTTGAAACCAGTCGGTACCTGCTTTGTTGGCCCTTACAATTTGATATGCCGGCCTGGTAAAATCGATGTTATACAATGCAGGATTAACTGCCGGATCACCCTCAAATGCGCCACTGGGTAAAATATAATCGGGCAAAACAGGCTTTGGTCCATTTCCATACTGGGGATGGTTTGGGTTTCCGTTTACGATATCGGTATTGGAGTTACGATAAGCGGCCCAGGTAACATCTGCCATTTCCTGAGGATTTAAAAGATTAAATCCATTTTTTAAGGGGCGCTGTGTTCCATAATAAGCATCGTAGTTAATAACGGCCCGGCCCGAGCGACCTTTTTTTGTTGTAACAACTATTACACCGTTAGCACCACGTACGCCGTAAATAGCCGCAGAAGCATCTTTTAAAATCTGGAGAGATTCAATATCGTTGGCGTTAATATTGGACAAACTGGCCTGAACTCCGTCTAAAATTACTAATGGGTCGGCGTTGCCAAACGAAGTAATACCCCTTATACGAATATTACTACCCGAACCCGGTTGCCCGGAGGTTATAACGTTTAAACCTGAGGCACGCCCTTGTAACATTTGTTCAGGACTACCCGCGGGTACTGCCTTTAAATCAGTCACATTAACCACCGATACGGCGCCCGTAATTTCTTTTTTGCGTTGGGTAGAATAACCGGTTACCAACACCTCATCTAACGTAGAGGAGGAGGGTGTTAAGGTAATTGACAAGGAATTAAGGTTGCTGACAACTATTTCCTGGGTCGAAAATCCGATGGAGGTAACGTTAAGCGTGTTTTTACCTTTTGGAATTGTGATAGAAAAATTTCCTTCGGGGTCAGTTTGGGTTCCGGTGTTGGTACCCCTCACTGAAACTGTAGCACCAATCACTGGTTGGTTATTATTATTTACAATTTTTCCAGTTACGTTTCTCTGTGCTGAAACGATAGAGGAGATTAATAAAAGAAAGGTTACTACGATTAGCGTAGTTGTTTTTTTCATCATGGCAGCTGTTTTAGTCGGTGAAGGGATTTTTGATTAAAAGTTAATTAAAATGAAACGTTAAAAGTGAAATTTAGTAAATTATTACCAATGACAAAACAAAATATGCCTGTGCTGCAAAAGGATCATAAATAAATTAGAAAACATTTTAAAATACAATGGTTATAATTTTTTTAAAAAGTTAAAAAAATCCCGTAAAAAGAAGCTTTTGTAGTTTTTTTAGTCAAGAAATGAGGTTAGTACGATAAAACCAACACAAGAAAAATTGAAATTTTAAAAGGTAAAACCCCGCCGGGTCAGGTTTTGCAGGATAATTAATACAATTGAGAGTATGAAATTTTTTTGCTGAACACTCATTATTAGCAATAATTATTTTGGTTGGGAAGGCGGACCTGCCAACTGGGTATATGGAAGTATTGTTGGAGGCAAAGCCAATAAAGGCGCTGATGTTGGCCACCAGGCAGCCATCGTTCCAATTTATCAATTAGATCCGTCTGCCACCAATGACTACTTTAATATAAAATGATTGGCCTTATAAGAGGGTATTGCCCGTACCAATGGTACAATCAGGATTGTCAACAAACTAATTACAACCGACATTTCTGACGTAGTAAAAACAAATATTAGCGGGGTTTCGTTTTTAAATTGCTGAAGTGGAGCTCAACAGGTTTCTGGTTTACGAGAAATCCAAATTGCCTTCTTCGTACGGAACTGCAACATTTAGAAATCCGGGGAACTTATTTTTTCCGATACCTCCAACGACAAATTGACTTAACTGCGGTAAGTGGAGCCGCAACCCTAATTCAAAACGTTGGTTACTAATATATTACCACTATTTTATAAAGGGGCTGTGTCAAAATTATTGATACGGTCTTTTTGTTTTTGATAGTTGCTTATTGTAAGGGATATGGGCGGCATTAGCCTGCCTTTTTTTACAAAATCGTGCGGAAATTAGTTAGTCATTAAAAGCCTTAATAACGCCGTTTTCAGGTAACGCCTTTATTTTATTGTTAAGAAAAGCTAGTGAAAGTAGGGCGTTGATTATTGTTTTCTTTCTTAGTACGTCTGCACTGCAAAAGTAAATTGCTTCCCTATTTTAAAACTCAGTTTTAACCTCAAATATGATTAGTGGAGATACATTCCTTTCCTTTATTGTAAACTTCTTGACGGCTTATTGAAATGACTGATTAATAACGGTTAAATGTTAGTACACCTTAGCCTTACTATTAATTGCCTATTCCTTTAAATGGTACCCTTTAAAATCTCATCGCGTTTACGTGGGGGGTATTATTATATACCGATGTGGCCTTTAAATTTGTCTTTATACTTTTTCAATGGCCTAAGCCAGATTCAGGTTTTGTTACTTGTTTGATGGGTATTTCAGGTGCTAAAAAAACGCCCTTAAACTCAAAAACCCCGCCAGGGCAGGGTTTATTGAGTAACTAATATAGTTGAGTGTTAGAACCCTTTTTTTGCAACACCATCTTCAATGGCTTGCAGTGCTTTGGCTTCGCCAAGTATAGCGGCCATCTTGTTTCCTTTACCATCGTTACCACCAGCCATATATCCGCCTTTGGCAGTTTTAGTGATCACCGCATCGTGCATAGGAACATTTTTTTCCTTGGTTTTTAAGCAATATGCTTTGATCATTTTTGAAGTATCCATTTTTAATTTTTTTAGTGATTAGTAATTCAAAACTTTTTAACCGCTACAAGCTACACAATTTTTAAGAAACAAGCCCGCCTATTGGTTTTCTACACCAAAAGGCTACAAGCCAGCCTTTTGCAAATAAAACTTTACACATCAATTTTTGCGTATTTGGCATGTGTTTCTATAAACTGGCGGCGTGGCGGAACATCGTCGCCCATTAGCATACTAAATACCTGGTCGGCTGTTGCCATGCTTTCTATAGTTACTCTTTTTAATGTACGACGCGATGGGTCCATGGTGGTTTCCCATAACTGCTCACTATTCATTTCGCCTAAACCCTTGTAGCGCTGAATGTTAACGCTGGCATCGTTGCCGCCGCCCAGTTTTTCAACCCATTGACGCCGTTGTTCTTCGTTATAAGCATATTCCTGCTCTTTACCTTTTTTAACCAGGTACAAAGGTGGTTGTGCTATGTATACGTAGCCTGCCTCTACCAGCTCCTTCATATACCTGAAAATAAAGGTGAGGATAAGCGTGGCAATATGGCTTCCGTCAACATCGGCATCAGTCATTATAATTACTTTATGATAGCGGAGTTTGGTAATGTTTAGTTGTTTGGGATCGTCGGGGGTACCTACGGTTACCCCCAGGGCTGTGTACATGTTGCGGATCTCCTCGTTTTCGTAGATCTTGTGCTCCATGGCTTTTTCCACATTCAATATTTTACCGCGCAACGGCAAAATGGCCTGGTAGGCTCTTTCGCGGCCTTGTTTGGCAGTGCCTCCGGCAGAGTCTCCCTCCACCAGGTATATTTCGGTTTTGGTAGGGTCCCGTTCGCTACAATCGGCCAGTTTGCCCGGCAATCCGCCACCGCTTAGTACAGTTTTACGTTGTACCATTTCGCGGGCTTTTTTGGCTGCTACCCTTGCCTGGGCTGCGAGTATAATTTTTGAAATTACATTTTTCGCTTCGCGGGGGTTTTCTTCCAAAAATATTTCAAGGGCACGGGCTACGGTGGTTTGCACTATACCGCTTACCTCGTTGTTGCCCAGTTTGGTTTTGGTTTGGCCTTCAAACTGGGGTTCGGGTACCTTTACCGAAATAATGGCGCTGAGGCCTTCCCTAAAGTCGTCGCCTTCTACTACCACCTTAGCTCTTTCAAAAAGGTTGTTTTTATCGCCATAGGTTTTAAAAACGCGTGTGAGCGCCTGCCTGAAACCGGTTACGTGGGTACCGCCTTCTATGGTATTAATGTTGTTAACATAGCTAAATATGTGCTCTTTAAAATCGTCGTTGTAGGTCATAGCCACTTCCACTGCTACATTGCTTTCCTCGTCGTGTCCTTCTACAAATAAGGTTTTGGGAATTAATGGCGTCCGCTTGCTGTTTTTATCTAACATTTCAACAAACTCTACAATGCCACCTTCGCTATAAAAATTTTTAAAGTAGGGTTTGCCGGTTTCGTCTTTATCGCGCAGGTCGGTCAGGTTAATATTTACTTTACGGTTTAGATAGCTAAGTTCGCGCAACCGGCCTTCCAAAATTTCTTTATTATACTCGCTAACAATAAAAATGCTGTAATCGGGCCAAAAATGAACGGTGGTACCGGTGGTTTCGCTTGTGCCTATTTCTCGTACGGGGTAAGCTGGTACCCCGCAATGGTATTCCTGCTCAAAAATCTTGCCCTCGCGGTTTACCGTAACGTGCAGCGTGGTACTTAATGCATTTACACAACTTACACCTACCCCGTGCAAACCACCACTAACCTTGTAAGTGTTTTTATCAAATTTTCCGCCAGCATGCAACACCGTCATAACTACCTCAAGGGCGCTACGGTTTTCCTTGGTATGGATGGCGGTAGGTATACCACGGCCATCGTCGCTAACGGATATGGAATTGTCTTCGTGAATGGTTACGTTGATATTGCTGCAATAGCCTGCCAATGCCTCATCTATACTGTTGTCAACTACCTCGTATACTAGGTGATGGAGGCCCTTAACCCCCACATCGCCAATATACATGGCGGGCCTTTTGCGCACCGCTTCCAGCCCTTCGAGCACTTGTATGCTGTCGGCACCGTAATTTTTATTTTGGGCAGCCGCGTCGTTTACAAATTCTTCACTCATAATTGCTTGATTTACCTGCGATTTGATGGTTTTTTGCAGGTGAGCAAAGGTAAGGAATTATGCGGTTTTTTGGCAGTAGTATTAAACAGTTTTTGAGGCGATTTTTTAGGTGAAATGTGCATTGACAGGCACTTTTTTGCTTAATCGGCACATCGGTTGCAGCAAATTTTGAATAGCATAATTTTAAAGCGTCCAATACTTAAAAATTGCCGCTACAATTCCAAAATCAGTTAAACAAAATTTGTGCTTTATATATGATACTAGCATCAGTAGGTTTAAGAAAATTTATGAAATTTTCGTTTAGGTATACTTTATCGCTGTTTTTATTGGCCTATGTTGGCTGTGCCAATGACAAAAAAATTGTGATTTCGGAAATTAAGGAATTGACAATCGAGGATAGTACCATTGACAGGGGTTAAAAAACTTCATTTTAAGCACCGGTATTTTTTGGTAGAGCATTACAAAAATAATACGGCGGTGCATAAAAAGATAAATGAATATGTTTTTAAAAATTTACCAGCCGGCTATGAAAAGTATGCGCAGTATGGTATGACATTTTTTAAGCAATATGGGGAAACAAACCTGGAAAATATTAAAAAGAACCCACGAATAATAGTTCGTTACTCGGAAAGAAACGACATTGTTTTCTCGAATGAATGGCTTTACAGGCAACATTATTGGTTTAACAAGTTTGTAGATGGCGAAAGCACATCCCCACCTGACACCTCTGTACATGTGTACGATGTGAAGTGATGTCCACTTCGTAAATATTGGCCAGCTCACCTTAATAAGTAATGTATTTGTAAAATTTTGCCCGAAAAGAGCGTTTAGCCAGCTAACCATTATGTTAGCAGTACTTTTGCGCCCAGCAATGAAGGCAATTGATATTTTAAAAACGGAAATGAAAGCGGTGGCGGAGCCAAGCCTGGACCTGGTATATAAAAAACAACAGGATATTCCCGGGTCAGTTCAGTACACTGTTTTTAGGTATGCCACGCAAATTGAACTGGAGGCAGACGAAATGGGGATGATGGTGTATGAGTATAATGCTAATAAACACGACCTAAGCTTTTTAGAGCTGAAGTATTGCAGCATTGGCCAGCGGTATTGTGGCAAAAAAAATTGCGATGATTGCCGCGAAGCAAACCGGGAGTGTAATGATGCCACGCAACATGTAGATGTTTTTAAGTTTCATTTTAACAAAAGCTTTTTACACCAGTTTGCGCAATCAACCGCTACAGCCAACAGAAAAGATGAGGTGTTGGCTTTTTTCTATACAAGCTCGTTTATCAAATTGTTTCCTGTTTGCAGCCGCAAACGCAATGTGTTAGAAAACCTGTTTACCCACAATTATACCGGCAGCCTCGAAAATATTTATTTAAATGCCAAAATACAGGAACTGCTTTTGTACAGTATGGAGTGTTTGGTTGACGAAAAGGAAGAAACCTTCAGTTGCAAATTTTTGGCCATTGATGAAGAGAAAGAGAAGATTATAAAGGCCCGCGAAGTACTGTTGCAACATATTGGTGACCCCATAACCATAAAGGAGCTTAGCCGAAAGGTTGCCATGAACGAGTGCTACCTTAAAAAAGGGTTTAAAGAAGTATTCGGTACCACCATATTTGAGTTTTACCAGCAGCAGCGTATGGAACATGCCAAATACCTGTTGTATGAGAAAGGCCTAAACGTTACTGATGTTTCAGCTTCGCTGGGGTATTCCTCTATTTCGCATTTTAGCACTGCGTTTAAAAAGCATACCGGTTTAAAGCCTTGCGAGTTGCTGAATGCTCAAAAGTGATGAAAATAGCCTCCGATTGGCCAAATGCGTTTTTACGCTATTTTCGAAATTATATAATAAGTAGTAAGGCCCAAATGGGAATGTAAAAAACTAAACACTTCTACTTAACCTTGGCCGGCTTTAGAACTTATCTTTACCTCTGGCACATCAATTTTTTTACCGCTTTGGTCCTAATTCGTAAGCCTTAATCTGCCTTTGAAATCTTTTTTATAATCAATAAAAATTCCGAGGTCGTTTGTTTTTGTATTGTATGCTTCCTCCGCTCTGCCACTTTCCATACCGCTGTTTGTCGGGGAGTTGTCGGAAAAGATATTTTTATTGCCTAATGTAGAATCAAAGGTTGAAGCCATTATCTTAACCGATTTTCCAATAATTACTGAGGATTTTGTTGCAAGGGCTGTAATTGCGTCGTCGTCAAGTGTAGTTGCCAGCCCATTGGATACCCCCGACGAAAGTGAGCCAATTGTTTGGCCAACCAATGCTGAGCCTTTTTTAGTGTCGTCTTGAAATTAACTGCTTCTAACATAACTAACTACTTTTTTAGTATACATTACTGCCGAAAACCCGGTGCCGATTGCGCCTGTAATAAATACTATTGTGGCAGCAATTATAACGCTCTTTCGCTTTTTGACCACACCAAATATTATTATTGCAATGGCAGTTAGTATGAGCAATCCAAAAGTAATAATCAGTATTAAGTAAACAAACATAGGTGCTGGTTATTGTTTAATAAAAGTAACAGCCTAAATTAATTGTAGGCTGGCATGTTACGCAGATAAGGTAGTTAAAATGTGATTTCCTTTAAACTTTCTTCTGCCGCTTTTACAGTATGATCTATATCCTTGTACGAAAGTGCATTGTTTAGAAAATAACTTTCAAAAGCCGATGGCGGCAGGTAAACATTACGGTTAAGCATTGCGTGAAAGAACTGGCTAAACCTTGCATTGTTGGCCGAAGCTGCAGAGGCAAAGTCAACCACCGGAAGGTCGCTGAAATGTACGCTGATCATTGATCCAAAACGATTGATGACAAAAGGTTCGCCCCAGGCTTTAAATACACGGTCCAAACCCTTGTGCAGGTATTGGGTTTTATCATCGAGTTCTCTGTATAAATGCGGGTTCTGGTTTAATTCGGTAAGCAAAGTATACCCCGCGATCATTGCAATGGGGTTGCCGCTAAGCGTTCCGGCCTGGTAAACATTACCCAATGGCGCAATGCATTCCATGATTTCGCGTTTGCCACCAAAAGCGCCTACGGGCATACCGGCTCCAATTACTTTTCCGTAGGTAATAAGGTCGGCATTAATGCCCAGCCGCTCTTGGGCACCCCCGGGGGCCAACCTAAAGCCGGTCATCACTTCATCAAAAACCAATACAATTTTTTCTTCATCGCAAATTTGGCGAAGACCTTCTAAAAAACCTGGTTTGGGCAAAATGCAACCCATGTTGCCAGCAACAGGTTCAGTAAAAATGCAGGCAATCTCTCCTTTATTCTCGGCCACTAATTTCTTAACAGCTTCCAAATCGTTAAAGGCACAAGTCAAAGTATCGTTAGCCACGCCGGCAGTTACACCCGGTACGGTTTGAATATTAAAGGTGGCCAATCCACTACCTGCTTTTACTAAAAAACTATCGGCATGGCCGTGGTAATGCCCCTCAAATTTTATAACCTTATTGCGACCCGTATAGCCCCTTGCCAGGCGTAAAGCACTCATGCATGCTTCGGTACCGCTGCTGCACATACGCACCAAATCCACATTGGGTGTCATGCTACAAATAAGCTCAGCCATTTTTATTTCCAACTCAGTAGGCGCACCATACGACGTTGAGTATTGTGCATACTCCTGAATGGCCTTAACCGTTGGTTCGTAAGCATGCCCCAAAATCATTGGTCCCCAACTGGAGATATAGTCCACATACCAGTTGCCATCCACATCGTACAAATAAGCCCCCTTGGCATGGCTGATAAAAATAGGAGTACCGCCCACGCTTTTAAAGGCACGGACAGGGGAGTTAACTCCGCCGGGGATGGAGCGTTGGGCCCGTTCGAAAAGATGGATACTGTTTTTTATCATAGTGTTTTTTTTGCCACAAAGACGCTAAGACTTAAAGAAACGCAAAGTCTTTGTGCAACTTGGTGCCTTAGTGTCTTTTTGGCTATTTATTTAAAAGTTGGGCAGCTTGTTTTGCAAAATAGGTGGCTATCAAATCCGCCCCGGCTCTCTTAAACGATGTCAAGGTTTCAATAATGGCTTTATTTTCATCTATCCAGCCCATTTTGGCGGCGGCTTTTATCATGGCGTATTCACCGCTAATGTTGTACACGCTTACCGGTACATCTACTGCGTTTTTTACTTCCCGTACTATGTCCAGGTAGGGAAGGCCGGGTTTTACCATTACAATGTCTGCGCCTTCTTCTACATCCATCAGTGCTTCTTTAATGGCTTCGGTGCGGTTGGCAAAATCCATTTGATAGGTTTTTTTATCGCCAAATCCTGGGGCACTGTCCAATGCATCGCGAAAGGGGCCATAAAAACACGATGCATATTTGGCGCTGTAGGCCATAATACCTGTTTTGGTAAAACCTTTTTGCTCCAGCCCCTGGCGGATGGCGCCAATGCGGCCGTCCATCATATCGCTGGGGGCAACCATATCCACGCCAGCCTGCGCATGACTGATACTCATTTTTACCAACGCTTCAACGGTTTCATCGTTCACTATTTCGCCGTCTTTAACAATACCATCGTGGCCATAACTTGAATAGGGATCTAGTGCCACATCGGTCATTACATACATTTCGGGTACGGCATCTTTAATGGCCCTGATGCTGCGTTGCATCAGCCCAATATTGTTCCAGGCTTCTTTGCCGGTATTGTCTTTCAGTTCGTCTTTGCATTTTATGAAGAGTAAAACAGATTTAATTCCAAGGCTCCATAGTTCCTTTACTTCTTTTACAGTAAAATCGATACTGCGGCGGTAATAGTTGGGCATGGAAGCAATTTCCATTTGCACATTTTCACCTTCATCAATAAAAAGTGGAGCAATAAAATCGTTAGGGGTAAGATGGGTTTCGGCAACCATTGCGCGAATAGCGGGGGTAGCACGAAGGATGCGGTTTCTTCTTTGTAACATGAATTATTTTTTATACAGACAGTGGGTTTCTGTTAGTGTTAAAAACCCGTAATACCAATATGTTGTTGTCTATTATTTGGTAAATTATTACAAAAGGAAAACTCTTTAGGCTGATGTCCCTGAAGTCATTTCTGTCATTAATAAAACCATAGTTGTAGGGCGTTTTGGCTAGCTTATTTTGTGCTTCTTTAACTGAAGCTAAAAATCGTTCTCCTAATCTTGTTGACTGAGCTTCGTAATAATCGTATGCATTCAAAGTTTCATAAACTGAAACCTTTGAAATCAACAATTTATATTTCATTTCGCTCTTTGTTTCTTATCAAGTCATTGGCTTGCACAGGAGAGTAGGATGAACCTGGATCACTTAAAATCTGATCTCTTATCTCGGAAAAATTTTCAATTTCCTCAGGGGTATATTGGTTGGCTGTGTTGTTATATTCATTGGCCACTGCAGTCATTAACCTCAACAGTTTCTCATCTGCATCTTCTATAATTTGTACCAGTATTTCTTTTTTTTCTTCAAGGCTCATAAAAAAATGTTTGTTCAAATTTACTTTAAAATTTTCCTACAACATATAGTTGCCTACTACTCATTAACCCAACCAATCCTGTGGATGTAAACAAGCTTGCCACAACTTTTCTTCCTCGCTTCCCGGTTCGGGTTTATAGTCATATTCAAAGCGAACGGTTGGCGGTAAGCTCATTAAAATGCTTTCAGTTCTTCCATTGGTTTTTAAGCCAAATATGGTACCGCGGTCGTGCACCAGGTTAAACTCTACATAACGGCCACGCCTAATTTCCTGCCAGTGTTTTTGGGCAGGTGTAAAAGGCAGCTTCTTACGTTTTTCAACAATGGGAATGTAGGCATCCATAAAAGCATACCCGCAGTTGTGGGCAAAGTTCATCCAGAAGTTTACATCTTTTTGATCCTCGGGTATTTGGTGATCATAAAAGATACCGCCTATTCCACGGCGTTCGTTATTGCGGTGAAAATTCACAAAATATTCATCACATTCTTTTTTAAAGGTAGGGTAGAAGGATGGATCAGATTTGTCGCAGGCATTTTTATATACCTGGTGAAAGTGTTTCGCATCTTCATCAAATAAATAATAGGGCGTAAGGTCGGTGCCGCCACCAAACCAGCGTGCCCCCCCGCCTCCTCCCGAAACCGTCGGGAGAACCTGTGAAACTTGCTCATTGGTTTCAGGTTGGTTGTTTGAGTTATTGTACACTTCAAACATTCTGTAGTTGCAGTGTACGGTTGGTACCATTGGGCTGGAGGGATGTATTACCAGGCTTAACCCACAGGCAAACCATGTGTCGCCTTCAATTTTTAGTTGTTTGCGCATCACATCTGTCACCTCTCCAAAAACAATGGAGGTATTAACGCCACCTTTTTCAAACACATTGCCATTGGCAATAACACGGGTTTTACCACCGCCGCCTTCGGCACGGTCCCATTTATCTTCAATAAATCTGGCTTTACCGTCGGCATGTTCAAGAGCGCTACAAATGTCGTCCTGAAGCTTATGGATAAAGGTGATCCAGGCTTCTTTAATGAGCGGTGCGTTGTGAGTTGTCAGTAGTGAGTTGTGAGTTGTGAGTGGTGAGTCATCAGTAGTGAGTGGTGAGTTGTCAGATGTGAGTGGGTTATTCATGGCTAATTAATCCGGTTAAAAGTTTAAATGTATTTACGATGTTTTCTCCTAAAATTTCTACGTCATTAATAGAGAGGTATTTTAATTCGCAGGCAATATCAATGGCCGTGTCAACTTCAATTAATGAGCCTCGTGATATTTCATAAAAGCGTTTTCTTTCACTAATCGATTTTCTCGAAGCACCTTCCGCCAAATTCAAATGAACGGATAATGCTGCTCTTCTCAATTGCGAAATCATTCCAAATCTTTCTTCAGTCGGCAGTAACTTCGACACCTTATAACATTCCAACGTAAATAACCTTGTTTGTTGATAAACATTCAGTTTTGTGTGTACTAATTGAAGAAACATATAAGGAGTTTTTAATTTTAAAATTAACTCCTCTAAATATAATCTACTAACTCACAACTCACAACCGACAACTCACTATCTCTTACTCACAACTCACAACCGACAACTTACTATCTCTTACTCACAACTCACAACCGACAACTCACTATCTCTTACTTACAACTCACTACTGACAACTCACTACTGACAACTGACAACTTACTACTACTCACTACTGACAACTCACTTCTCACAACTCACTTCTCACAACTCACTTCTCACTCCTATACCCCTTCACCGCCTCCACAAACGCCTTTGCATGATCCAGTGGTACGTTGGGTGTAATGCCGTGACCAAGGTTGGCAATGTATTGTTGGGTACCAAAGCCATCTATCATTTCTTTCACCCATTTTTGAATTTGGGGTATGGGCGCCAATAGTTTTGAAGGGTCGAAATTGCCTTGTAATGTTATGCGGTCGCCGGCAAAGGCGCGGGCTTGTTGTGGGGTGACGGTCCAGTCGAGGCCAAGGCCACTTGCGCTGCTTTTGCTAAGCGCTTCAATGGCGTGCCAGGTGCCTTTGGGAAATAAGATGACGGGTCCTGATGGTGACACCGCATCGGCTATTTGCAACAGGTATGGCTGCGCATAAGTTTTAAAGTCTTCGGGGCTTAGCGAGCCGGCCCAACTATCAAAAACCTGTACCAAATCGGCGCCGGAGCACAACTGTATCTTTAAATAATCGATAGTGATGTCGGTAATTTTTTGCAATAGCTGGTGCGCCAGGTGTGGCTGGGTGTAGGCAAATTGTTTGGCTTTATCCCACGTTTTGCTGCCCTTTCCTTCTACCATATAACAAAGGATGGTCCACGGTGCGCCGGCAAAACCAATTAGCGGCACGCGATTGTTTAGCTCTTTTTTGGTAAGCGTTAGTGCATCGTATACATACTTCAGACTTTCGTCGGCACCAGTGGTGATTAGCTTGTCAATGTCGTGCTGATTTTTAATTACCTCCGGTAACGAGGGGCCTTTTCCTTCTTCCATCAAAACTTCCAAACCCATGGCTTGTGGAATGACCAATATGTCGCTAAAAATGATGGCGGCATCTACGCCCACCTGGTCAATGGGTTGTAGGGTAATGGCAGTGGCCAACTCGGGGGTTTGTACCCGTGTAAAGAAATCGTACTTAGCTTTTAACACCAGGTAGTCGGGTAGGTAGCGACCTGCCTGGCGCATCATCCATACGGGTGGGCGTTCTACCTGTTCGCCTTTAAGTGCCCGTAGTATGAGATCGTTTTGTAAAGACATTTATTAAGATTGTATGAGTTTGAGATTAGGTTTTTGTGAGTTTAATTGTTTCACGCAAAGACGCAAAGGAGTACACACGCAAAGACGCAAAGATTGACCCTTAATGCTCCGCTATGATTTATAGTATAAGTGAGCCCCGAATGACGGGGACGATGTTTAATATTTATCCGAATGCCTGCGACCAAAAACAGTTTCTGGCGTTGCTCGCTCTCTTTTTTTTAATTTTTACTTTAATAAAAGTACCCCATCTTCTTTTCCGCCGTTTAATTTGTAGTACAAGGTTTTTGTGAGTTTGATGGCTTCACGCAAAGACGCAAAGGAGTACACACGCAAAGGCGCAAAGATTGACCCTTAATGCTACCCTCTGATGTAAAGTACAAGTGAGCCCCGAATGACGGGACGATGTTCAATATTTGTCCAAATGCCTGCGACCAAAAACAGATCTGGCGTCGCTCTCTCTTTTTTTTAATTTTTAATTTTTACTTTGATAAAAAGTATCCCACCGCCTTTTCGGCCAATTGCTCCTTGTTAGGAAAATCGCCTATTATCAATGTATTGGTGGTTACTTTTTTAATTGCTTCGGCAGTTGTTTTGCCAATAGCAAACAACACTGTTTCGGCGGGTAAATTATTGACCGCGAAAAAACTGCGTACCGCGCTGGGGCTAAAGAACAGGATGCCGTTGTATGGTGTGGTGATTTTTACCGGCAACTCTACGGTTTCGTACACGATTATTTCATTTAATACAATGTCGTTCTGCTGCAGTATGCCTGGTAATTCGTTCATTCGCTGATTGCCGCAAAAAAACACCACTTCCTGTTCTTCGTTTTCTATAATGGTTTCGGCCAGTTCGGTTGAGTTGGTGGCGGTGGCCACCAGCTCGCTTTCTACAAAATAACTTTTGATAAGTTGCTGCGTAGTGCCACCCATACTGTAGATGGTCCACTCTGGATTGATGCCGTCAACCTCCAAAACATCCATGATGGCTTCTACGGCGTTCATGCTGGTGAAGACCACTGCAATTTCTTCGGTCGCATATTTTCGTACCTCCTCGGCTATGTCGTGGTCGATGGTGCTGTGCGTTTCAATAAGGGTGGCGGTATCGATGGTTACACCTGCGTCCGTGGCCATTTCCATGGTGGTGCGGGCAAGCGGACGGGTAGTTAATATAGTAATGTTATTTTCTTTCATGATGTATGCTGTCGGCGATGGCTTGTCCACCGTTTTGTAATAATTGGCTGGCAGCAGTGGCGCCAAGGTTGGCGGACTGGTTGATGGGAGCACGTTGTTCCACTTCTATTTTTTGCATGCCATCAACAGAAAAAATGTTTCCTAAAAATATGACTTCCCCGTTAATTATTTGTGCCAAAGCACTTACAGGAGTTGAGCAGCCGCCCATTAGTTCGCGTAAAAAATCTTTTTCCAGTTGGGTACAAAGGGCCGTGGGCGGGTGGTTAAAGTTGGTGCAGGCCTTCAGGCTATAGGTATCATCAACTTTGCATACTACCATAATGGCGCCCTGTGCGGGTGCAGGTAACATCCAATCGAGCTCAATCGAATTTTCGGGCCTAAGGTTAATGCGTTCAAGGCCAGCTGCTGCAAATATGGCTCCGTGCCAGTGGCTTTCTTCCACCTTACGCAGCCGGGTATTTACATTGCCCCGCAGGTTTTCAATTGTATGGTTTGGATAGCGGTGCAGCCACTGTGCCCTGCGGCGGATGCTGCTCGTTGCTATGGTAAGTCGGGAGGCGGGAGTGTTTAGTAGGGAGCTGTTTGAAGTAAGTTGGGAGGCCGGAGTCTTTAGTCGGTAGTTTGAAGCAAGTTGGTAGTCGGTTATCTTTAGTAGGGAGCTGTTTGACGTAAGTTGGGAGGCCGGAGTCTTTAGTCGGGAGTTTGGAGTAAGGTGGGAGGCGGGAGCTTTTAGTCGGGAGTTTGGAGCAGCTTGGGAGGCGGGAGTTTGTGGTACGAACGGGTCAGCGTTATTAACGCTGTCCCTCACAACTGACAACTCATTACTCACATCTTCGTCACTCACAACTGACAACTCATTACTCACATCTTCGTCACTCACCACTGACAACTTACTACTCACATCTTCGTCACTTACCACTGACAACTCATTACTCACATCTTCGTCACTTACCACTGACAACTCATTACTCACATCTTCGTCACTTACCACTGACAACTCACCACTCACATCTTCTTCCCTCACCACTGACAACTCACCACTCACATCTTTACTCACCACTGACAACTCACCACTCACATCTTCTTCCCTCACCACTGACAACTC
>JBBRUR010000042.1:0-41019 GCA_038247635.1 Chitinophagales bacterium | reverse complement strand
TAGTCAGTAGCCAGCAGCCAACAGCCGACAGTAGCAGCCAATAGCCAGCAGTTAATAGTCGTTAGTCTAAAGCCGGTAGTCAACAGCCATCAGCCAACAGCCGACAGTTAATCGCCAATGGCTAAAAGCTAAAGGCTAAAGGCTATTATCCTAATCCCTTACTTTTGCGCTCTTATTTTTTCATCAACTTTAAACTTGGTACAACATGACCCAGGAACAAATTAAAGATTTAAGGGACCGCGTAGGTGTCCTAAGGAGGTTTCTTTGACGTCGGAAACCGTCAGGAAAAAATTGCCAGCGACAGGCAACTCTCTCTTTCGCCCGGATTTTGGAACGATAATGAACGGGCCACGGGCATTTTAAAACAAATTAAGGTAGACGAATATTGGACAAAACTTTACCAGGCAGTAGTAACTGCTGTGGAAGATTTTGCTGTGTTGTTCGATTATTGGAAGGAAGGCGAAGCCACCGAAGAAGAGGTAAAAGAAGCGTTTACCAAAGCGGTGGATAATATTGAAGAAGCCGAGTTTAAAAGTACGCTTAACAAACCCGAAGATGAACTGGCGGGTATTGTACAAATAAACAGCGGCGCCGGCGGCACCGAAAGCCAGGACTGGGCCGAAATGTTGCTGCGCATGTACCGCATGTATGGCCAAAAACAAGGCTGGAATGTAACTGAGTTAGACCTGCAGGATGGTGATGGTGCCGGTATAAAAAGTGCTACGCTTCAATTTGATGGCGCTTTTGCCTACGGTTTTTTAAAGGCCGAAAGTGGTGTACACCGGCTGGTGCGCATTTCGCCATTCGATAGTAATGCCCGCCGCCATACCTCGTTTGCAAGTGTGTATGTGTACCCGTTAATTGACGATACCATTGAAATTGAAGTTAACCCCGCCGATGTGGAGTGGGCGTTTTTTAGAAGTGGAGGCTCTGGTGGGCAAAACGTAAATAAGGTGGAAACGGCTGTGCGGTTAACACATAAGCCATCGGGTATTATTGTGGAGTGCCAGCAGGCCCGCACACAAGGCGAAAACCGCGAAAAGGCGATGACCATGTTAAAAAGCCGCCTGTACGAAGAGGAAATGCGCAAACGCAAAGAATTAAAAAACGCCGCCAACAGCAGCAAGAAAAAGATAGAGTGGGGAAGCCAGATCCGCAGCTATGTTTTTCACCCTTATAAAATGATAAAGGACCACCGTACCGATTTTGAAGTAGGCAACGTTGGCCCCGTAATGGATGGCGACCTTGAAGGATTTATAAAAGCTTACCTGATGATGCAAAAAGAAGAGGCGGCTACGTAAAGACTGTTCCAGCTAAATATGGTTAGCAGAACGTTTTTTATCCCCTACATTACTAACAGCTTTTTTATGCCAAAACTCGCATATTTGTATAAACGCTACGCGAAACGGCCACTGTAATTAGGTTAAGAAATTTTTTTGGGGCCAGCATTAGAATATCTATGTAGCTCCGGTTGTGTCACACTCTTGTACTGTAGTAAAATAAATCAGCTATCATACTGTTAGGCTAATCCTAATAACAATGCCCTGTCGGGACTGGAATAAATGGCAGTTTTATAGTTGTTGGCTAATGGTTTTAAGCCCGGAGGGCTTTCCTAATAATAGCCCCCCGTAATGTAATATGTGGTGTGTTTGAACCCAGGAGGGGTTTCCTATGTCAGGTTTTGCACACGGCCGTTTTATGATTGACGGCTGATGGTTTTAAGCCGGGAGGGCTTTCCTTACAACAGCCCCCCGTAATGTAATATGTGGTGTGTTTGAACCCACGAGGGGTTTCCTATAACAGGTTTTGCAAATGGCTTTTTTTAGGCAATCCCGTTAGGGTTTTGGAAATTATTGGGGTGTGGCCAACCGTGGGTTTCATGCCGCCGCGCCGGGCCTGTTGTTAGGTCACCCCTGTCGGGGTTGGTCATTAAGGTAAGGTTCCGTTAACCTGAACGCCGCTGCTGATCAGGATTTCCTGGTTTATGTTTACAAAAGCGCAAGGGATGCTAAAATAAATTCAGCATGACGCCTCGCATTAAATTAGTTTCCCCCTTAACTTAACCACATTGGCCTGTCGGGGTTGGTCATTAAGGTAAGGTTCCGTTAACCTGAACGCCGCGTCGGATCAGGATTTCGTGGTTGATGTTTACAAAAGCGCAAGGGATGCTAAAATAAATTCAGCATGACGCCTCGCATAGCAACGGCCGTATTAAAAAAGATATAATGACTGGTCAAAAAAAATAATTTGGCCGCACTTTAGTTTTCGTTGGGTAGCTTGTTTTGAACTTTTTGAAATTGCGCTACGGGTTAATCAAATATTCAAGCAATAGCACTTTATTATAGGCGGGGCAAAAAAAGTGATAGTTAAGCATGCTAAAATGCAACAGTAGTTTTTTAAAAGGATTTGGTAATTGCGATGCGGCCCTTGCCTGGTAAAACACAAACTGTAGCTGGTTGCTTTTGTTAAACTGCTGCAAACCCGTGATAGGTAGTTTTTCTGTTTTAATGCCCAGCCATTTTAGCGAGGTTTGTATAATTATATCGTCCATAATATTTACCCCGCTAGCCTGCTGTGTTTGTAGGTCGTTCACCAATTGTTGCCGGTACGGTTCCAGCTTTGCCACTTTAAATTTACCCATAAGCCGGGCAATGTGGTACAACTGTACCGTGGTAGATACGTAATAGGGCGCCACGTAGGCCGGCTGTTTTTTATAGGCCCTTTTCTTTACCATATCAACCACCAACTGCAACGTAGCAGTGTCGAACCGGTTAAACGGCAGCTTGTTTTGGTATAGAAAATACAATAAGTTGCAGTGCACTGCCAGGTCAAAATCTACCCTCATTTTATGGCCCAGGTAGGTGGTGTGTGCAGGTAATTTTTTGTATCGTGCACTGGTATTGGTAATGGTGCGTAGTTGCCCGTTGGCCACACTATCCATTACCAGTTTTAATTTTTTAACGCTACTGTCGCTGGCATTGCTTGTCATCAGCAACATAATACTATCGTCCACATCTTCGGACGTTGCCAGCAGCCCGCTTAGTTTGTAAGCAAAAAGCGTATGCGGCATTATTGGTACGCCACCCTGCCAAAAAAAGTACGAGGGCAATCCATTTTTATTTTGATATAATGGGTAAGCGGCAATTGCCTTCTTAATAATATCTTTTGCAATTACCTGGTTAGCCGTGCTTAAATCAGGCAGCATGTTTTGCAGGGCAAATGCAATAATAGCAGTGTAAAATATATTGTTATCGGGGCTGTAGCGGTGTGGGTAGCCTGCCCATTTTTTATAGCTGTAAAACATTCCAGGGCGAAACCCGTACTTACCCTCCGTTTTGTATTGTGCGGCCGCTACATCACACAACAATTGATTTATAAGTGAGCTGTCAGTTTTTTGTGCGCTTACCTTGCCTGCAGGTAAAAGGCTGGTAATGCATATTATGACAAATATATTTTTCAAATTAAAAAGGTTATAGCCACGTTTTTACATAAATGGTAGCCGGTATGCATACTTCATCCATTTTATAATATTGGGCAGTTTTTGCATATCGGTTATAAGGGCTTTACGCGGTTGTGTAAGGCTATCTACCGGTTGTCCAAGTTTATCCTGCAGTACTATCATTTGGTCAATAGCTACCAACCCCTGCGAAATAATTACGTGCATAACAACCAAAAATTCGTCCTTCTTTTTTTTTGAATAGGGTAATAGTCTCACTTTTTGGTTGGCCACCCTTACCTTATCAAGATACAATTGTTTAAGTTTACGGTAGTCGCTACAGCGGCTTGCAAGGGTAAAAATGCCGTCGTGTATATCTTTATAAATATCAAAACAATCATTGGCAAACTGCATTAAGGCACCAATTTCGTACAATGCCTCCTGCATGGCCGCCGAGGCTTTTTCATTTAATGTTTGGTGATAAATGATGACCGAGTATCCACCTTTTGCCCAGGTAATGGCTTCTATTTCGGTATTGGTAATGGCCGCATTGGTTTGCCGGGTGGTTTGTATTTGTATGTCAAACACATTTTTCGATGCCTTTAGGTACAGCTCCTTTTCTGGTACGGTATTAATTAATAAACCCTGTATTTGTTTGGCTACACTAGCTGAAAAAGTAGTGGCGTGGTAGCTATGTGGCGCATAGGTAATGGCCCGTATGCTTTCAATATCTAACTTGTCAATATCAAACAGGTCGTCGCCTACGGGCGTTAATATGCCAAACAGCGATACCCGCTCACGTTCGTTATCGCTTAATTTTTTATTGTATAGGCGGTAATAACTGGCACACAATACCGAGGGGATAAACAACCCATAGTACTGAAGTATTTTTTTTAATTGTGGCCCTGCAAAAGTGCCGTTGTACTTAGCCTCCAGCGATTTTATATATGGAACAAGAAACCGGTCGTTAAACTTTTTTTGTACATTAATTTCCTTTTTTACCTGTAATAATGCAGTAAAATAGGTTAGCAGGTTCATGTATAAAGGCAGGTTATCAGTAGCTTTTAAAAATAGTGCAAAGCTCAAATATACAGGTATTGCTATGGTACATAAGTAGTAGCTGGCATGTTATAAAACCTATTCCCGCTCATCATCGGGCTTGCGGTTAAAAAAGTTCACATTTACCTGAAAGCCGTTGTAGCTGGTTACCAATTCCAGTTCGGCGGCAAAGCGTTGGTAACGGGGGTCGTCAACATTTAACCGTAAAGTACTTACTGCAAAGCGAACGGCATCGGTCGGTTCCTCGTATCGCCCGTTAAAACTGATAAATGTTTTATCTACCAGTTTTATTTTGCTTTTGCTTAGCAGGCGATAGGTGTTTTTGTACATTTTTTGTGCCTCGGCAAAATCATCTCCACTATACAATATTCCCTGCCAACTGGCAGTGGTATCTTTTACGGATCGGTATTCGTTAATAATACAATCGGTAGCACCCGGCAAAACTACGCTTGATGCGTAGGTGTCATACTCCCCCTGGCTTACCTTATCGCCAGAGGCAATATTTTTAAAATTGTATTTAAAATCGGTCACAATTTTGGTTAATGCCTCATTAAAATCCTGCGAGGGTAGTACCGACTTGTAAAACTGAGCTTGCACATGCTGACCAACAGCTAAAAGTAGCAGCAGAGAAAGTATTTTATTCATAGCAAAGAAATTTTTTATAAGTGTAATTTACTTCGCAAACAGGAGGTAACTGGCTGCTGTTAATTTATACCTGCGGCTATTTTTGTTATCAACATTTGTACTAAAAAAGTGTGAAATTTTAATGTAGCCACCTTTTATTTAAGGGTTATACACCCCGTTAGTACCGCTTAACTAAGGGTGTTTGTTTTAATTGATGTTTTTGTATAGTAGCACTGTTTGGTTTATGAGGGGTTATTGCTACAGGGTTGTTTTATCATACTTTATTACCCACCAAAAATTCTGCCCCTTTTAACTGCAAACAATTTATGATATAAAAATTTATTGGTACCCCAAACCCCAAAGCCTGTAAAGTGAACCTTATGTAACCGTATATGGTTAAATTGCAGCCCAACAAAATTTTGCAATATGAACCACGGATATTTTAGCTACCCAAAACCGGTAAACGAGCCCGTTTTGCAATATGCGCCCAATAGCCCCGAAAAAGCCGCTATAAAACTGGCACTGGCCGGGTTAAAGAAAAAGCCTGCTGATATACCCATGTACATTGGGGGCAAATCTATTCGTACCAATAATAAAGTTGCCCTGCACCCACCGCACGAAACTGCCCACACGTTGGGTTATTTTTATGTGGGTGATGAAAAACACGTAAAGCAATCTATTGATGCCGCGCTAAAAGCCCGCGAAGACTGGGCCAACAGTAGCTGGGAATTCAGGGCCCACATTTTTTTAAAAGCAGCCGATTTACTGGCTACCAAATACCGCTACCAAATTAATGGCACCACCATGTTGGGCCAAAGTAAAAATGCCTACCAGGCCGAAATTGACGCCGCCTGCGAACTGATAGATTTTTTACGGTTTAATGTACATTTTTTAAGTGAAATATATGCACAGCAACCTATGTCGGCACCGGGTATGCACAACCGAACCGAGTGGAGGGCGCTGGAAGGATTTGTACTGGCCATTACCCCGTTTAATTTTACCGCCATTGCTGGCAACCTGCCCACCAGTGCAGCTATGTGTGGTAATGTAGTGGTTTGGAAACCAGCCAACAGCCAGGTGTATGCTGCTCAAATGATCATGAAAGTTTTAAATGAAGCGGGCCTGCCCAATGGCGTTATCAATTTAATTTATGTAGATGGCCCTACATTGGGTAAGGTTTGTTTTAGCCACCCCGATTTTGCCGGCGTGCATTTTACTGGTTCAACCGGGGTGTTTAACCAAATGTGGAAGACCATTGGAGAAAATATTGGCAACTATAAAAGCTACCCGCGTATTGTGGGCGAAACCGGTGGTAAGGACTTTGTAATTGCGCATAGCAGTGCCGATGTAGATGCGGTAGTAACCGCGTTGGCCCGTGGAGCATTTGAATACCAGGGGCAAAAATGTTCGGCTGCTTCAAGGGCTTACCTGCCATCAAACATTGCGGAGGAAGTAAAGAAAAAACTGGTGGCGCAATTAGCCACCATGAAAATGGGTACGGTAGAAGACTTTAGTAATTTTATTAATGCGGTGATTGACCAAAAGAGTTTTAATAATATTAAGAGATATATTGACGATGCCAAAAAAGACCCGAAGGCTACCATACTGTGCGGTGGCAACTGCAACGATACCCACGGCTACTTTGTAGAGCCTACCGTTATTGAAGCCAAAGACCCGAAATACATAACCATGTGCGAGGAAATTTTTGGGCCTGTATTGACCGTTTATGTGTACGATGCCAATAAGTTTGAAGAAACATTGGAGGTATTGGACAAAACATCGCCCTACGCACTTACCGGCGCTATTTTGGCGCAGGATAGGGCCGCGGTGGAACTGGCAACCATTAAGTTACGCAACTCGGCAGGTAACTTTTATATTAACGATAAACCAACTGGCGCAGTGGTTGGGCAGCAGCCCTTTGGTGGTGGCCGTGGTAGTGGTACCAACGATAAAGCTGGCAGCATGATTAACCTATACCGATGGTTAAGTGCCCGTACTGTAAAGGAAACCTTTAACCCTGCAGTTGATTATCGTTACCCTTTTTTAGGAGAAGAATAAGGAGCTTTACTCAGGTATAAAATACCTTTTGGATCTACGTGAACTTTATTAAATTACCTCATAAATAAAGGTCGGTACCTCTTTATTGTTAGGATATTGAGGCATAACTTCTATAATAAAATTTTGGCTGAATATGAAAATAGCAACTTACAATGTAAACGGTATCAGCAGCCGCCTGCCGGTATTGTTACGGTGGTTAAGCGAAACGCAACCCGATGTGGCCTGCCTGCAGGAACTAAAAGCACCGCAGGAAAAGTTTCCTATAGAAGCCATTGAAGCGGCAGGATATAGCGCCCTTTGGTATGGTCAAAAAAGCTGGAATGGCGTAGCCATTTTATCGCGGGTGGGTACACCCTACGAAACCCGTCGTGGACTACCCAACGACCCCGACGAAACCCAAAGCCGCTATTTGGAAGCAGTAGTAAACGGCGTTACCATTGGTTGCCTGTACCTGCCTAATGGCAACCCCACACCTGGGCCCAAACTTGATTATAAAATGGCATGGATAAAAGAATTTAGCCTGCATGCCGCTGCCTTGCTGGCGTTAAAAAAACCAGTAGTGTTGCTGGGCGATTACAACGTAATCCCTACCGAAAAGGATGTATACAAACCCGAACGTTGGGTGGACGATGCGTTGTTTAGGCCCGAAGTAAGGGAGGCGTTCCATGCACTGGTAGCACAGGGTTGGACCGAAGCAATACGCCACCTGCACCCAACTGAAACCATTTATACTTACTACGATTATTTCCGCAATGCCTATGGGCGTAATGCCGGTTTGCGAATTGACCATTTTTTGCTAAGCCCCGATCTTGCCTCCGGTTTAACTGCCGCAAAAGTTGATGATCATGTACGTGGTTGGGAAAAAACCAGCGACCATTGCCCGGTGTGGATTGACCTTACGAGGTAAGAAAGTGAAACGTGAAAGGTATGGACATAAGAGGCGAAACGAAAAAAGTGTAGCTATAAAGATTAAAAAAACATTGGGAAACGTGATTTGTAAATAGTAAATCGCTCTTAGAAAAGCAAAATGCCGGGCTTCTTTTTAAAAAGAAGTCCGGCATTTGTATGATCGCTTATTTTCTACCTGAAAAACTAACGGATATATAAATTATTGTTAGCGCGGTAGCCGGGTTTGTCCATATACCAGTCGGTAAAATTAGTACCTCCGGAAATAGCCCAGTTTACAAGCTTTAAGTATCCCGTTGAAATTTCTACCCCTTCCTGTGTGTAAATTATATCGGCTGCAACATTTAGCGCCCATGGAAGATTGTTTTTGGTTTTGTAAAACCTGTTGGTTGCAGCGTTGCTGTCATCGTCCTGCGTAGCAAAAAAATTGGTAGCAGCAAGGTTGGATGGTTTTTTGTTGGCACCATGTATTTCTTTGTTGCGGCTTTGATTTACTATTAGGTAAGGGTTAAAGTTATTGCTGTTTATGTTGGCAGTTGTAATAGCAGTTTGGCCCAAAGCTGGTTGCCCATTTTCTAAAAAGGTAACGGTAATAGTGGTAGTATCGGGCGCTACATACGATACCAGTTTGCTAACATTTACCCCAGTACCTCCTGCCGATGGCATAAGCAACGAGGCATCGCTTATTACCGGAATATTGGCAAAGGTTTGGTTGGCCTCGGTTCCATTAGCAGTAAGCGTGTATAGGCTTCCCGCATTTTTTGATCTTGTTACTTTTATTACTTTTTGAGCAGATATATCATCTAACTGAAAAGCAAAACCATTTCGAAGTGCTCCGCCAATAGCCTTTGTTATAAAAGTATATTTAGTTTCAACTACCTGGTTGCTGGCATTGGTTACGGTAGTGATCCGGTAGTTTAATACAAGGTCGTTAAAATCGTAGTCGCCTTTTGAAGGCCACAGGTCTTCAAACAACAACGTACCATTTTCGGAAGTAGGATAAACCGTTGCAAAGGCGCGGGTGGCATCGTTGGCAAAACTATCTTCAGCATCAGCCACTCCATCCGAGTCAGCATCGGCAATAGTAGCAAGCGGGGTACAGCCGGTAGACGGGCTGCTCCAATATTCGCCTTTGTACCGTACATCGTCTAACAACATCCGGCTGTTGCCGCCTATACCAATGGCCATTAGGTGCAGTCGGTATACCTTTCCCGCCGTATTGGCCGGTATAGCCACTTTTTCGCTGCGCAGTGTGGTGGCCGATCCTATTACATAGTTGTATGTAAAAAGGGTATCCAGTACACGCCGGTTGTCGGCGCTTTCTATGAATACATAAAAAGTACGGGTGGTACCGTTGGCAATAGTAAGTTTATGTTTAAAAGTCAGGGTATCGTTGCCTGTTAACTTACTCCATGGAGTAATTAAACCGTTGGGATTACTAATACCGCCGGTAAGCTGCCCGGTACGTAAAGTAAAAGTACCTTCAATTAGCTCGCTGCCGCCGTTTACAAAAGTGCAACCCGGGGAGTACCAGCAAAGGTTTGACTCCAGGGTGCGGTTGCCCGAATTAAAATTTTGCGACATGGTTTGTGCCTGTAACTGCACCACTGCCATTATAGCAATGAACTGGAATATAATCTTCTTCATAAAATAGTGGTTTTCAAATATTTTTATTGGTATTGAGTGGGAATAGGTAGCGTGTAGTCAATATTGGCGATGCCGTTTACCACATCAATCGATTTTTTAATGTTGCCATAACTCATTTGCACCATGGTAGTGCCGGCCGGCACGCTTATTTGTTGTTCCAATGCCTGGTGCATGGTTAACTGTTGTACAAACAACAAGGCGCCCTCGTCGCTCCTTATTTCAAGCGCCATTGCCCGGTTTGAGGTGGGAGGCATGGGGGTAACTTTAATAGTAATTACTGTTACTGATTGCCAGTTAAAAGTGGCGGGTGCAATAACTTCCTTCAGGCTTGTACCTGCTGTATTTGCAGGGTTTTTTACACCCTTTACACACGAGGTGGTAGTGGTGGCCATAAATAATAACGCTAACAAAACTCGTTGGCTTTTAATTGCGCTTTTTGCGACAAATGACATACTAAATGGTTTTAATTGAATATTTGTTTACCTGCTGCCAGCCATTGGCCAGTCAGCAACACTATAAACGCTGAGCTTTTAAAAATTAGTATTTTGTAGTAGGTTAATTTTTTTTAATTGGTAAGACAATACTATTCAACACCAGCATTTTGCAGCAGGTTTTTATGCTAACCTTAAAAGACATTATACAACAATTTTTGAAGTATGGTTTTTAAATCAATTTGTACTTGCTTTACTAATACTGTCATATTTAAATGTTTTGCGTTGGGTGCTTTTTTGTATTTGCATGAAACGGGCTTTACTATTAAATATTAAAACACCCGTACAAAGGCATTAGCAATTATAAAAAAAAATTTTTGGCAGCCTGCCCGCTGCACCCAATCTGATAGCCTGCTTAGCTACCGACCTTTAAAAGAATAGTAAATAATTTGGCAGTTGGCGAAATCGTAAAGGCAGGTGTACTAATGTGGTAGAGCCGAAAACCAATTTTAAGTAAAAGTGTGTTCGTTTATTACTTTTATGCCTTTTGGTAATGGCTGTTTATGTAAAGTGCAAATAGGTTACTATACCTGCCGGTATCTTTTTTAAACGGATTTATTTGTATAAAAACCTATTTAATAATATTTTAATAATGCATAAAAATTTATTGCTGCTACTAATAATGGTAATTGTTGGTACAGGTGGCAGCTTTGCACAATCGCCCGAAGAAAAACTTCGGTCCATGGGTATTGAGTTAATCAAAACGCCCAAACCCGTTGCCTCGTATGTAAGCTTTGTTCAGGTTGGCAACCTTTTATATCTGTCGGGTAGAGGGCCTATACGCGCAAGTGGAACCTACATTACCGGTAAACTTGGTGACAACGTGTCGATTGACTCGGGATATTATGCAGCCAGATTAGTGGCCATTGCGCACCTTTCGGTAGTAAAAAAAGCGCTTGGAAGCCTGCAAAAAGTAAAGCAAATAGTAAAAGTTTTTGGTATGGTAAACGCTACCAGCGATTTTGCCCATCAGCCAAAGGTTATTAACGGTTATAGCGACCTTATGGTGGCTGTTTTTGGCAATAAGGGTAAGCATGCCCGCAGTGCGGTAGGCATGGCCTCGTTGCCATCAAACAGGTGTGTAGAGGTAGAAGTGATTGTGGAGGTAGAGGAGGTAAAAAGTAAAAAGTAGAAAGTGTTTTTTTCAGGTTTTAATGATTGTTAATGACCTGCTTTTATGTAGCTCCAGCCTTGTTCCTCCTTTTTAGCAAGTTCAAGCATGGCCACCGGCACCACTATTGCCGACGATATTACATCGGCTGGTGTTAGTTTTAAACGTTTAAGCGAATTATTGCAAACCGCAAAAGTGAGGTTCTTGTTTTTTACCATTTCATCTACTGATGCTTGTATAGTACTTTTTTGTTTTACCAGCGCATATGCCGCCTGCCCGTGAAAAACTACTTCCACTTTTGTATTTGGCGCTTCTGTTAGTATGTTATTTATCTGCCGCATAATAGCCTGGTGGTCAAGTGTGTCGCTGCTAACCATATCAAACACTATTTTATGCTTAGGGCTTTGCGCTTGCGTCAAAGTGCCTGCCAACAGAGCTAATGCCAATATTAGTTTGTATTTCATAAGGTAAATATATTAACTGCTTTTAACGTAAAGGATACATCAATGCCTAAACATACTCGAAAATAGCGGACCAAAGTAATTTTCCCTTTCACCCGCGGCCATTAATGGTAAGTTGAAACAAGACGGAGGAAAGTTGGTAGTTAGGCGGAACAAGAGATGACAGGAGGAAGGTTGGTGGTTGGTTGTTGGGTGGGGGAGAAGAAATACCAGTTGATAGATGTAAGATGACAGGAAGAAGTTGGTAGAAGAAAGATGACAGTTGATTGATGTAAGATGACAGGAGGAAAGTTGGGCGTTGGTGGTTGGGTAGGAGAAGAGATGACAGTTGATAGATGTAAGATGACAGGAAGAAGTTGGTAGAAGAAAGATGACAGTTGATAGATGTATGATGACAGGAGGAAAGTTGGTGGTTAGGCGGAATAAGAGATGATAGGAGGAAGGTTGGTGGTTGGTGGTCGTTGGTAGGGCGGAATAAGAGATGACAGGAGGACAGTTGGTCGTTTTTGGTTGGTAGTTGGGCGGAATAAGAGATGACAGGAGGAAGGTTGGTGGTTGGTTTTTGGGTGGGGGAGAAGAAATACCAGTTGATAGATGTAAGTTGACAGGAAGAAGTTAGTAAAAGAAAGATGACAGTTGATAGACGTCAGTTGACAGGAGGAAGCCGGTATAAATAAATGCACAAACTATTATTGCTTATGTATTTAATAATAAAAGCCAAATAATGGTAGTTCCGTCTGTACCTGCTGATGTTAGTAGCAGCAAATTTTAGAGATTAGAAACTGCAATTGAATTTGAGAAAAGGAAGTTGAACATTTGAGCCTGAATCCCCGCAGAAGTATTTGCTGGGCTGGAAAATACAGCAAAAGAAATGTTATCACCATTGGTTCGGACTTTTGTTTAACTATTAGCTTTACTTTGTTAATTAGCAGCCGATATAAAGTATTTATGGTTATTGTATTGCAACTAATTATCATGCTACAAATTATTGATTAAGAACAGTAAAAAAAAACCATTTAAAGAGTTCCGTTAATAACACCACTACCAACGTCAAAAAAATGGCCACCTTTTTAGGATGGCCATTTTTGTAATTGACAAGGTATTAATCTTTAAAGAATTTAAATGCTTTTCGTTCCTGGCCACCATCGACCACCAAAATATACGAACCCGTTGCCAAATTGCTGACAGGTATGGAAATAAAGCCATTTAGGTTTGCTGCCTGGCTGGTGTACAGTGTTTTACCACTATAGTCTTTAAT
Organism: Chitinophagales bacterium; assembly: GCA_038247635.1. Lineage (GTDB taxonomy): Bacteria > Bacteroidota > Bacteroidia > Chitinophagales > Chitinophagaceae > Segetibacter. The sequence continues at coordinate 27,968 of JBBRUR010000042.1, read as the reverse complement.
ACTAAATACAAGCCTTTGCCCGCCGCCTGTTACCATAACAGGCAACGCCGTTTTAACCGGGTTTTGTAACAGCCGAATGGTAAACAGATGTCGGCCTTTGAGGTCAAGGGTAATAATGCGGCTTAAGCTTTCGCTGCCATCTCTATTGCGCTGGTTTAACCGGTAATACAATTTTGCCTTTCCGCTGTTTATAATGCCAGCATCAATAAAGTTGTAATTGATTTTTGAGGTTGAAATACCCATTGCGCTAATTTTTCCAATGTTGGCAAACGTTATACCATCGTCACTACGTTGAACTATAAAATCGCGGCTGTTTATTTCGCCTGTTGTTGACCATTGTATAAAGGCATCGGCTTGCCTGTCAACAACCGAAAATTGTAGCAAATTAACTGGTAAGGGTAATAGGCCGTCTAATACATATAAGTCTCTCGCAAAGGGAATATCTCCATTATCGGCAGAAATCAACAACTTACCATTGTTAACAAAGAAAAATATATCAGGGTCTGAATCTGGCAGGCCCGGGTTTATGTCTGCCACCAATGTAGTGCCGATACCAGACGATGCGCCATCCGATCTCCAAAGTTCGCGGCCAGATGCCCCGTTATTGGCAACAAAGTACAGGTACAATGATGTGTAAGCGTAACTGCCGATTTCAACTCCATCTGCACCGCCCGGACCTATATTTCTTACTATTGAAGTGCCGCCCGGTGTGCCGTCGGTCACCCAAAGTTCAACACCGTCTGCTACTGAGCCTGCAGTAAAAAAAAACTTATTACCCTGAAACAGGGGTTGTGACAATACACCTGTATTAATATCAAATTGAAAGGGTCTGAAAATAAAAGGGATGCCAGAAAAATCGTCCGGCGTAAATGATTTAAACAAAGTGGTACCTGAAGGCGTACCATCCGATTGCCACATCTCAAACCTGCTAATTAAATCCGAAGAAGTAAAAAAGAACTTGTTGCCTATTGCAACTGCATTAAAAACATTGGTGGAGGCAAAAGGGCCTGTCTGTATATCTTTTAATATAAATGTATTTAACTGCGTGCCATCGGTAACAAAAATTTCCTCTCCATTTACCCCGTCGTTTGCCATAAAAAACGCCTTGTTGTTAAAAACAAAAATGAAAGGAAAATTTAATAAATCGGTAAACCCGTTTTCGGGGCCGGGATTTATGTCTTTTAACAGGCTTGTGCCGCCGCTGGTTCCATTAGTTTTCCACCACTCTATGCCATGCACACCATCGTTTGCCTGAAACAAAACCATATTGCCAAAAATATTAAAGCCTTGTGGAAAAGACGATGGGGCGCCAGGGTTAATATCTGCCAATGGGTTGGTACCGGCGCTGGTGCCGTTACCCGACCAAAGCTCTGTGCCGGTTGTAGTGGTATTAGCTGAAAAAAGAAGGTAAGTTCCATTTGAAAATAAGTTAGAACTATCCAAAACAATACCGCTTACCGGACCCGGTATCAGGTCTTTAAACAATACTGTTCCGCCGGGTGTGCCATCGGTTCTCCATAGTTCCCTGCCTTCGGCGGGCCTGCTTGCCGTAAAATATATGAAGCCACCTAAGTTGGCAAAATCATCGTCGGGGCTTGAGCTGTTAATGCCCACAAAAATGTCGTTTAGTAAAATAGTTCCGGCAACGGTTCCATCAGTCATAAAAAGCTCAATACCCGTAGCTGCGGTGGTGCCGCTAAAAATAAGTTTTCCGTTTAGAAAGCCTCCTTCGTTAATTAATTTAATGGTTGTTGACAATTTAAAGGTACCAACAATAGTTCCGTCGGTTACCCACACCGAAGAGTCCATGTCAGAAACCAGGATTGTTTTTCCATTTGGTAACGGAAACGAAGGGTTAAGGCTGTTGTTGTTATTTATTTGTGTTAGCTGCGCAAAAATTTGCGAACAAATTAAAAAACCAATACTAATAAGCAGTAGAACTTTTTTCATGTCATTTTAAGTTTGATTATGATTTTATTGCCGGTTCAGTTTTGTTGTTTTATAAACAGGTTGGGTTATAAATGCAGGCAATAAACACCTATCGCAATAAAAATAGGGCATAGCCTTAATAAATCCAAGGGTATTTACCGGTAAGTGCTTATGAAATTTTTATAACCATTTGATGCTTTTATTTCAAAAAATTTTAAGAATAAGAAATGGGTAATTTTTTGCCCTTTTGTTTAGTATACTTTGCAAATAAATGGCTCTGCACTTATACGGTCATTATACCTTGCCCACCTTCTGTTAAAAAACTACTATCATCGGCAAGTAGTTACACTGTTTGCTACTAACCTTTAACTTTTGCCGGGTTTTGCCTCAAGCGATTGTAAAATAAATATTTCTGCTCCTCAGGCTATTAAATAATGCTGCAACAAAAACGCCCCTGCCCCGGCCAGGTAGCCCAGCAACGCCAGCAACGAAATGTTTTTGATGTACCAGATAAAATCGATTTTTTCCATGCCCATTGCCGCAACACCAGCCGCAGACCCAATAATTAAACAGCTACCACCCGTGCCCGCGCAATACGCCAAAAACGACCAAAAATAATGATCGGTAGGGAAGGTGGCCATATCGTACATACCCATACCTGCTGCTACCAGTGGCACATTATCTACCACCGACGAGAGCATGCCAATTGATAGGACGATCACGTCAAGGTTGCCGATTTTTTCGTTCATAAGTTGCGCAAGAAATGCTAATTGACCCGTTGATTGCAGTGCTGCAATAGCTACCAGTATGCCCAGAAAAAACAATACGCTTGGTACATCGGCCTTGCGAAGTGCCTGTATAACCGAGTACGCATCTTTATCAGCATCGTTTTTATAACGGTGTATAAACTCGGTGGCTATCCATACAATGCTAAGGCCAAATAACATGCCCATGAAAGGAGGCAGGTGGGTAATGGTTTTAAAAAAGGGTACAAAAATTAATGCACAAATTCCTAAAATAAATATTGACTTACGTTCAAAATTGGTGGTTTTATCGGGCATGTCGTTTTCAATAACAACAGGTTTTTCTACTTTACCTTTTAACGTAAACGATAAATATATCAGCGGCACAATCATGCAAACTAAACTGGGCATAATCAGGTGTGTAATGATGTTGGCGGCGGTTATTTGGCCACCTATCCACAGCATGGTGGTGGTTACATCGCCAATAGGCGACCAGGCGCCACCCGCATTGGCTGCCAATACCACCATGCAAATAAAAAACATGCGGGTATATTTGGCGGCAACCAGTTTTCTTAAAAGCGAAACCATAACAATGGTGGTCGTTAGGTTATCCAGTGCTGCAGAAAGAAAAAAGGTGATGATGCTAATGATCCAAAGCAGTTTTCGTTTATCGGTAGTGCTAATACGTTTGGTAATCACCTCAAACCCGTCGTGGGCATCTATCAGTTCCACAATAGTCATGGCGCCCAGTAAGAAAAAAAGTATGCCCGAAATTTCACCTAAGTGTTCGTATAACTCGGCGGTTACAATGTCGGTTTCGTGGCTGTTTAAAATATACACAACCCAACACAACACTCCTGTAAGTAAGGCGCTGGCCGATTTATTTATATGTAACTTATGTTCAAATGCAATGGCCAGGTAGCCGAAAACAAAAATAACAATCATCAATGTGGTCATGAGGTCCCTTGGTTATAGTTAGTTGCCGCCGTATAATTACCGGGGCAGGTATGCAAAATACAAAGGGCTAAATATACCGCAAAGGTTTTAAGTGGGGTGCGGGGGAAGGTTTGTTGAATAATAAATTGGGTATGATGAGTGGTGAGTTGTGAGATGTGAGTAGTGAGATGTGAGTAGTGAGTTGTGAGATGTGAGTAGTGAGTAGTGAGATGTGAGTAGTGAGTAGTGAGATGTGAGAGGTGAGATGTGAGAGGTGAGTGGTGAGTAAAAGAAACAAAATTCAATAAGTCGTTATATCACAACTCTACCGACAAAACTTTGCAGTTAACACTTTTTTCACTGTTAATGATCGTTGTGGAGGTGTTACTTTTATATGACATGGTTTCACGCAAAGGGCGCAAAGAAAACCCACGCAAAGGGTGCAAAGAAAAACCTTGAAGTATATTTAAATGTGTGGTTGGAGGTATGTCATCAACCATTATTTCTGTTGATCAATACCGACCGTTATTGTTTGTAAAAAATGAAGATTTCTTTTGATGCCGGCAAACTTTGTTCGTTTTAGAGGAGAATGTTTAAAGATGGTCTTAAAACTTTCTTCTGTCAGTTCTTCCCAGTCGCTGGTGCTGAAGTTTAGTATTTGTGGTATGGGAGTAAAGGCTAATTCGGTGTTGGGTTTGCTAAACCGGTTCCACGGGCAAACGTCCTGGCAAACATCGCAGCCAAAAAGCCAGTCGTCAAATTGGCCTTTCATTTTGTCGGGTATCAACTGGTCTTTTAGTTCAATGGTAAAATAGCTGATGCACTTGCTGCCGTTTACTACTTTGTTGGGTAAAATGGCCCCGGTAGGGCAGTGGTCAATGCATTTGGTGCAGGTGCCGCAAAAGTCTTTAGCAAAGGCATCGTCATAGGTAAGTTCAATATCAACAATAAGCGTAGCTATAAAAAAGAAGGAGCCCGCCTGTTTATTAATGAGGTTACCATTTTTGCCCACCCAGCCCAGGCCGCTGCGGGTGGCCCAGCTACGCTCCAATACCGGGGCACTGTCTACAAACCCTCGGCCGTTCACCTCGCCTATATGCGTTTTTATTTTCTCCAGTAATAATTTCAGCTTAGCCCTTATCACTTCATGATAATCATTTCCATACGCATACTTTGCCACCTTAGGCGCATCGCTTGTTTGCTGTTGTTCAGGGTAATAATTTATCAAAAGGGTGATCACGCTTTTTGCACCGGGCACCAGCCTGGTAGGGTCAACCCGCATATCAAAATGGTTTTCCATGTATTGCATCTGACCATGCATGCCTTTGTTTAACCACGCTTCCAATCGGCGTGCATCATCACCCAATTGAACGGCCTTCGCAATACCACAATGGTCAAAGCCCAGTTGGTGGCTCCATTGTTTAATTAATATGGTGGGGGTTTGTGGCAATAGTCTGCTTTGCCGTGCAAATTAAAACTTTATAAGGCAGGTAACTACATGCTATACGACCTATTACCATTGTTAATTATCGATTGTTCTTACAATGCATAGCTACTTCAACATGGTACACTAAATAAGTTTTTATATAGGTATTAACCACCAAAAGGCGCAAACAGCTTTATAAAAATTTGCCAGGTGTTTCAGACGAAATAGTTCATGGTTTTCTTTGCGCCCTTTGCGCGGCTTCTCTTTGCGCCCTTTGCGCGAAACTTTCCCATGTATGAGTTATTTGGATGACCCCTGTTTATTAATGATAATTTTCATAAGCAACGATCAGCCTTCTGTAGGTGTCAGGTAAGTATAATTCCCCTAATGATCAAACACTGTTCACAAATTTTGCTGGTGCTGACATTCCTCTTTTTCGTTACCAACGTTTCCGCCCAACCCAAAACCCAATATACCTGCGGCGACGACCAGTTGCGGCAGCTATTGCAAAAAGTTGATTCAACCTTTAACTATCTGCAACAAAAAAGTAACCTGCAAATAAGGGATCATATAAAACAAATGCCCCAAAACAAAACGGGCGAATATGTACAACGCACCACCGCAGGCAATGTGTTTACCATTCCGGTGGTGGTGCATGTGGTGCATCCTAATGGTCAGCCCTATGGCACTGGCACTAATATTACCTATGCGCAAATAAGGTCGCAGTTAGATGCACTGAACGCTGCGTTCAGCAAAAATTATCCCGGCTACAATGGCCAGTCGCACCCGGCCTATGCTGCCGATGCGCAAATACAATTTTGCCTGGCCATTAAAAGCAACGATACTACCCGCTGGTTCAACGGGCCGGGTGGCCCCGAATTTGGGGTGCGTCGGTACCCGGTGGATGCCTCCCTTTACAACCACTATATTACCGGGTCTTCGGCCAGCCAGTTGGTAAAATTAACCGATCCTTCAGGGCAAAGTTTTCCCTTTGATAAGTACCTTAATATTTGGCTGGTAAGTACCATTGAGGGCGGCAACAATGTAATGGGCTATGCGCCACGCCCCATACTGCCGGGTTACCTGTTAGATGGTGTGGTGATGCGGGCCGATATATTTGGCGACAATTCTACCGGCGGCAATTATCCGTTAGGCTTTGGGCTGGCACAGGGTAAAGTGCTGGCACACGAAGTAGGGCATTACCTCAACCTCTTGCACATTTTTCAGGGGGGATGTGCCGGTGCAAATGCAGCAGGTTCTGCTACCGATGGATGCGACATCAACGGCGATATGATATGCGATATTGAGCCCGGCCAAACCCAAAATATTGGGTGCGATGCGGCCATACCCAATACCTGTACAGCCAATTATGCCACCGGCACTACCACCCTGGATATGATCAACGATTATATGAGCTATGCCGACGACGATTGCATGACCACCTTTACCCACGACCAGGTGCTGCGTATGTGGGCCACGCTAGAGCTTTATAGAAAAAATATTTGGCAGCCTGCCAACCTTGTGGCTACGGGTGTTATAGGCAATTTTGGATGTGTACCGCCTTTTCTTAATGCGCAAATAAATCGCAATGAGGCTATTTATTGCGTAGGAAAGTCCATCACCTTTAGCAACCCAACCGCAGGTAATACCGCTACCAGTTGGCAATGGAGGTTTCCCGGCGGCAGTCCGGCTATGGCTACAGGTAACAATACCAATGTTTCGTATAGTCAGCCAGGCTCGTACAAAGCTTTTTTAACCGTAGGCAATGGCACTAACCAGCGTACTGACTCTGTACTCTTTGCCATAGCCGATTGCAAGCCCGACTCATCATTGCTCTACATGGCCAATTGGTATTTTGGCCAGTACGGGGCTATTGATTTTTCGTCCGGCTATCCTTTCCCTACAAAAACAGCATTGGTAAACCGCAGCATGCAGGGCGAGTCGGGTTATACCGGCCAACTTCCTTTTAACTCCAGTACGGTTAGCATCAGCGATAGCATGGGTAACTTATTATTCTACAGCAATGCGGTGAGTGTTTGGAATAAAAATCATAAAAAGATAACGGCCGCACCCATGTTTGGCGTCAGCGACATCAATGCTTCAACCGGGTTTTATTATGTGCCTTTTCCCGGGCAAAAAAGTAAATACTTTGTACTCGGGGCGTACCCCAATTTTGATGTAAAACCATCAGGTATCCGCTATGTGTTGGTGGACTTGGCTATGGATACGGTATCACAATTCAAGGAGTTTAGCCATCCTATATTACCCAACCGGTTTTCACAATACGTCACTGTGGTACCGCATTGCAATGGTACCGATTACTGGATAGTTGTAAAAGGTTTTGGGCTGGAGGATACGAAGTTTTATTCATTACTCGTAACCGAAAATGGAATAGATGTATCGCAGGAACCTGTGGTTTCGTCGGGCTTTTTCCAGCCAGGGTTTGGGGGTAGTGGTAGCCAGTTAAAAGCCAACCGCCAGGGCAACATTTTAATACTTGCATCTCCCAACGGTTATATTGATATTGAAGCCGGCGCCATATATAATTTTGATAACCGCACAGGTAAAGTATCTAACGAACGTCGTATACCCAATGTGCCGCGGTACAATAACATCCAAACAGGGGCGGCCTTTAGCCCCAATGGCGAATACTTTTACCTGTTTAGAAGCACCAACCTGGCAACTAATGGAAAGCCGTATTGGTTGTTTCAATACCGGGTAAGTGATATGCAATTCAACATATTAAGTGCGGCTGGTTTTTACTTTGCGGCACCCATGCAACCGGGCCCCGATAACAATATTTATGTAACCACGCAGGAGCTTTACATAGACCAAATAACCAATCCCGATATATGGGGAGGGGCCGTTTTAAATGCCTATTTTATTAACAGCCGCGCATTAAACGATAGTATTCGCACCGGTGTAAGCATCCCCAATTTTATTGATGCGCGGCAACCCGGCCCGGCGGCGCCCGATTTTATTACTACCACCATCAACTGCAACACCATTGCATTCGAAACCCGCTGTCTCGACCGTTTTACCGCCACCTGGAACTTTGGCGATGGCACACCACCGGTTACGGGCAATAGTGTGCAACACCAGTTTGCAATGGCCAACATATTTAAGGTACAACTTACCATAACACAGGGCAGCCAGGTGTATGGCAGCGTAACCAAACCTGTTACTGTGTTGCCGTTACTTGCCACTATTGCCGGCCCCCAAAGTGTATGCACCAACAGTGTGTACCTAAGTCAGTATTCCGCGCCGGTATTAGGCGATGTTATTTACAAATGGATAGCCAGCGGAGGTGCCATCAGCGGGCCCGATAACCTGTATTATGCCAACGTAAACTGGTCGCCCGCAAACATTACTGGTACCGTTCAATTGTCGGTGTCGCGTCAGGGCTGTACCCTAACCGCCAATAGAATTGTCAATATTTTGCCCGGCCCCAATTTTAGCTGGAGCCTGCCCGATAGTATTTGCCTGTTCGATAGTTCCATCCAACTATCGGCAAGCCCTCAAGGTGGAAAATATGCAGGAAAGGGCATTAGCGGTAACCGTTTCTCGCCAAACCAGGCAGGGGTAGGCTTTCATACTATCACCTATATGTACGGCGATGAAGTTACCTGCCAGGGACAAATTGATAAAATCATAAAAGTAAGCCGCTGCAACGAACCCATTGGCCCCAACACCAATTGCGATGAGGTGCTAAAAAGTGTACGTGTGGCGCCCAACCCCATAGGCAACACACTCAGGTTGCAATCTACCTATGCATTGGGTTTTGTGCAGGTATTCAACGCTTCGGGCCAGTTAGTGGCCAAAGGTAATTTGGTAAACAATAGCTTGCCATTGCCCGGGTTGGCCGCAGGTATTTATTCGGCGGCGGTTTTTTGTAAAGATGGAGGGGCGTATAAGGCGGTTACGTTTGTGAAAGGGAGGTAGGTTATAGATAGTTTTGATAGAACGTTGGCTAATAAAAGCTTGTTTTAATTACTTAAATTTAATTGCCCTGAAAGGACGGAACACTATTTATCACTCGAATTTTCGTTTTGAGATACATGATTTTACAAATTTTGTTATTAGTGACCTTTTGCTTTTATTGCAAAATAGTACCATATGCTAAAGAAGGCAAACGAGTAGCTGTCCCGCCCTTTAAGGCTTTTTGATTCTGTCGGCGCATATTCCATAGGCTTTACCCATGGCTAAGGTATCCCTGCCTTTAAGGCCATACAGTTTAACTGTACACCTTTTATAAAAATGACTATTTATTGCCTTGAGACGCCCAATTGTAAAATTGAATCTGGTAAAATAAACGGTTTTAGTGCACGTTTTTTATATTGCCGAAAACAGAAAATCTGCCGTTTGCAAATCGCAGCTTCCATACTCCAAAAGCTTTAGTTAAATAAGCACCAACGAAATAGGTTCACCCCGCCACCCCTAATGCATCCTATCTCCTCTAACCTCCAGTTGCTCCATTACGCCGGCTTCATATTCAAGCCATTGCTTCCAACGGGTACGTACGGTTTGCTTGTCAACGTAGGTTTCGGCCAGTTCAATAAACAGCGCGTAGTGGCCTGCTTCGCTTTCCATAAACCTGCGGTAAAATTTGGCCATGTAGGCATCGTCCAGTCCTTCGCTCAGGCGCTTGAACCGTTCGCAACTGCGGGCTTCTATCAAGGCAAAAATCAATAACCTGTCTAAAAAAGTTTCTTCTTCGCTGCCGCCTTTTTTTTGAAACAGCATTAGTCCATTTACATACTCGTCTTTGCGTTGCCTGCCCAGTGTTAGCTTTCTTTTATTTAGCTCGCCCAATACCAGCCTAAAATGACCCCATTCCTCGGTTACAATGGGCGATAATTCGTTTACCAAGGTAGCTTTTTGCGAGTAGCGCTGAATGAGCGAAATGCAGCTAACCGCTGCTTTTTGCTCGCAATAGGCATGGTCTGTCAATATTTCCTGTAGCGATATTTCGGCCAGGTTTACCCAGCGTGGATCGGTGGGTAGTTGCAGCCCAAGTATGTTTTTTTGGTATTCATCCATTGGTAAAGTAATTGCTTCCATAGCTACAAATTAGTTTTAAAAGGCAATAAAGGTATTGCCGGTTGGGGTAGGTTCACCTTAGTGTATCAGCAATTTTACCAGCATGGCCGCAGGCTTTAACAGATTATTACTTTGTGTGGCGGTAACCTATAATTTTGAGCCGATGTACAGCGACAAATTTCTTGACAAAAAATTAGATGAGCGACGAACGGCCAATGCCTTCCGGTCGTTAAAAACAACCATTGGAACGGTCGATTTTTCGTCCAACGATTATTTGGGCATATCCTATAACGGTTTGCTCAGGGTAAATGATAAGCACCTGCCACATGGCTCAACCGGGTCGCGGTTGTTGTCGGGAAACTATGCGTTAATTGAGCAGGCAGAGCAAGAGATTGCCCAATTTCATGAGTCCGAAGCTGCTTTAATATTTAACTCTGGGTACGATGCAAATATTGGCCTGCTATCAAGCGTGCCCCAAAAAGGCGATACTATATTATTCGATCAGCTTTCGCATGCATCCATTCGCGACGGTATCAGGTTATCGTTTGCCACCAGCTTTTCGTTTGGGCATAACAACGTGGCCGATCTTGAAAAAAAACTACAGGCGGCCACCGGAAATATTTTTGTGGTAACCGAAGGCGTGTTTAGTATGGATGGGGATATAGCCCCGTTACAAAATATAATCACTGTTTGCCAGGCTTATGGCGCCCACGTAATTGTTGACGAAGCGCATGCCATTGGGGTAGTGGGCACAACCGGCCAAGGGGTTGCCCAAAGCCTTGCCATTCACCAACAATGTTTTGCCCGCGTATATACTTTTGGCAAAGCATGTGGTTGCCATGGTGCGGTGGTAACGGGCTCGCACCGGCTAAAACAATACCTGGTTAATTTTGCCCGAAGCGTAATTTTTTCAACCTCGCTGCCACCCACGGCTATACAGGCTATACGCCACAGTTACCAGGTTTTCCCCACCATGTACAACCAACGGCAACAACTGCAGCATTTAATAAATAAGTTTAGCAATGCCAGCCTGCCTTATACAAAACTTGAGTCAAACACGGCTATACAAGGGGTAATTGTACCCGGCAACGATAGGGTAAAAAAGTTGGCCGCGGGCCTGCTGGAAAAACTTGTTGATGTGCGGCCCATCTTATACCCTTCGGTTCCACTTCATAAAGAAAGGCTTCGCATTGTTTTGCATGCCTTTAATACTATTGAGCAAGTTGACAAATTGTTATTACTATTACAGCAGCTTGCCTGATTAAAATTGCTGAAGGGCAAACAGAAAAAAATCTATTTTTAGCAATTAATATTGTCTATGCGTATTGTTCCTTTTATTATTTCAGCCATTATAACAACCGGTTTGGTGTTGGTATTAAATACTCAGTTACCAGTAGGCGAAAGTAAAACGCCCCGGCTGGGCGAGTTTTTAAGCCCTCAACACGGGTGTTGGCAAAATGCTGAGCCGTACGATATGGATTTCAATGCACAGTTATTGTTCCAGGATTTAACCGGTCAGTCAACCGTATACCTCGATGAGCGATTGGTGCCGCACATCTACGCCCAAAACGAGCACGATGCCTATTTTATACAAGGCTTTCTTCATGCAAAATTCAGGTTGTGGCAAATGGAGTTTCAAACGCATGCAGCGGCTGGCAGGCTAAGCGAAATATTAGGGGAAAAAAGTGGTGGCAAGGACTTTTTGGCCATCGATAAATTTTTTAGGCGTACAGGAATGGTGTTTGGTGCCGAAAACAGTTTAAAGGCAATTGAGGCAAATGCACAAACCAGGGCCGTGGCAGATGCCTATACACAAGGGGTTAATGCCTACATTTTGCAACTGCCCGATATTAAAAAACCACTGGAGTACAAGGTACTCGATTATAGGCCCGAGCCATGGACCAATCTTAAAACGGCATTATTTTTAAAATATATGGCGTGGGATTTGGCTGGCAGTGGCGATTATGATTTTGAAATGACGAATGCAAAAAATGTATTTTCTACCATTGATATTGAAAAAATATACCCGCTTATTTCAGATAGTGTTGACCCTATCGTTCCACGTGGTACGGTTTACGAGGTACCATCAATAAGCCCGGTAGTACCAGCCAGTGCCGACTCTCTTTATTTTTCGGCTACTGATAGTATTGAGCCAACACTTCAAATTAAACCCGACGACCACAATGGCAGCAATAACTGGGCGGTGGCAGGCACTAAAACCCGGTCGGGCTCGCCTATACTTTGTAACGATCCGCACCTTGGTCTTAATATGCCCGGCCTGTGGTACGAAATGCAGATAAGTACGGGAACCAGCAATAGCTATGGTGCCACGTTTCCTGGTGCGCCCGCTGTAATTATAGGGTTTAACGATAGCTGTGCCTGGGGCGTAACCAATGCCGGCCGCGATGTAAAGGATTATTTTGAAATATCGTTCAGGGATAGTACCATGAAAGAGTATTGGTATAACGGGCAATGGGTGACTACTGCCTTTAGAGACGAAGTGATAAAAATTAAAGGTCAGCCAAACAATGTGGAACACATTGCCATGACCATTTACGGCCCCGTTATTTACGACCACGTTTTTGCCAATAAACTTAACAACAACAAATATTATGCGCTGCGGTGGAAGGCGCACGACGGCAGCAATGAAATTGCTACTTTTTATGGCCTCAACAACGCCCATAACTACAACGATTACCTGCAGGCCATTTCATCATTCGAGTGCCCGGGTCAAAACTTTATTTTCGCATCTAAAAGCGGCGATATTGCTATTAGGCAACAGGGGCAGTTTCCGGCAAAATGGCGCCGGCAGGGCGAGTTTTTAATGCCTGGCACTGATACCTTGTACAACTGGCAGGGTTATATACCCACCAGCGAAAATATGGGTATGCTTAACCCCGCCAGGGGCTTTGTAAGCAGTGCCAACCAAATTACTGCCGATAGCGCATATCCGTATTATTTAAGTGGCTCGTTCCCGGTATATCGAGGTAAAATAATTAATAGGCGCCTGGGCGAAATGAATAATATTACCCCCAACATGATGATGAAACTGCAGACAGATAACTACAATATTTTTGCAGAGTATGCACTTCCATTAATGCTTCAATACCTTAAGCAGGATAAGTTAAGTGCAGAAGCCAGTACTTATTTGGAAATCTTAAAAAGCTGGAACCTTCGTAACGACGTTGGTGAAGCCGGCCCAACCATTTTTAAAATTTGGTGGGACGAATTTGAACAGGCTACCTGGGGCGATGAATTTGCCCAAACCAAACTGCGGTTAAAATGGCCCGACGAAAGCACGCTTGAAGAAGCTATGGCAAAGGACAGCACCTTTAAGTTTGCCGATGATATAAGGACTGCCGAAAACGAAAATTTTTATGATATGGCCAGCCTTTCCTTTAGCAAAACAGTAATACAATTAAGTAACCTGCAAAAAGCAGATAAAATGGCATGGGGAAATTATAAGGAAACCGGCGTTAGGCACTTGCTGGGGATACCCGCATTTAGCAGGTTAAACCTGCCAATAGGTGGAGGCGATAATATAATTAATGCTACCCGAAAAGATCATGGGCCAAGTTGGCGAATGATTGTTTCGCTAAGTAAAAATATTGAGGCCTACGGTGTATATCCCGGCGGGCAAAGCGGCAACCCCGGCAGTAGGTATTACGACTCGTTTGTTGATACCTGGGCCGCCGGTAAATACAACCAATTGCTTTTTGTTGATAAAGACGAGGCAGCCGACAATAAGCAAATGAAATGGATAATCAACTTCTCAAAATCATAAAAAACAAAATGAAGATCTTTATTTCTATTTTACTTACCGCCCTGCTAAGTTTTGCAGGTTGTTTGTTTTTGCCCTGGTGGTTTATTGCAATTGCCGCCTTTATGGTGGCAGCCGTGGTAGGCCAAAACGGCCTCCGCTCTTTTTTGTGTGGCTTTGTGGCCTTATTTGCGTTATGGGGGTTGTCGGCAACAATTATCGATGTGCAAAACCACCACCTGTTATCGTCCAAAGTGGCCAGGCTATTGCCACTGGCGGGGCAATATCAGTTACTTATTTTGTTTACCGGCCTGGTAGCCGGCCTGGTTGGTGGCATGGCGGCACTTACAGGCAGTTTCGTTAAAAGAAACAAAATATAGTTGGGCTTTGTTAATATTGTTCTTGTCTTACGTATTGTATTACATAGGTAACGCTTAATGTTTTTTATCAGCCGATCAAATCCTTCATGAAATTATTGTTTGTTTTAGTTACAACACTCATATCGGGTCATTGTATGGCCTATAAAATAACCGGCCAGGTTAAAGACGAAAACAACCAGCCGCTTTCTTTTGCCTCCTTAATAATCCGTGGTACGTCCAGCGGTGCCTCTGCAAACAGTATGGGGTATTTTAGTGTTGACGTACAACCGGGTTCGTACAATCTGGTTGCCCAGCATGTGGGATTTAAAAGTGTTGAAAAGCCTGTGGTGGTTAAAAATGATGATGTCATCATAGATTTTGTGCTTCCACTTCAACAATATGACCTGGGAAACATTACCGTTAAAAGTGGCGAAGACCAGGCGTTGTCGATAATTAAAAAGGCCATTGCCAAAAGGCAGTTTTATTTAGATGAGCAGCCACGGTTTCAGGCAGAAGTATACATTAAGGGTAGGCTTCAGCTGCGCGATTATCCCAAACGTTTTTTTGGCCAAAAGGTAGATTTTGAAGATGGAGATACCAGCAAGCAAAAGGTGATATTTTTATCTGAAACGGTTGCAAGGTATTCGGTAAATAAACCCAAAGCCAAAGTGGAAGTTTTGTCAACCAAGGTTAGCGGTCAAAGCAACGGTTTTGGCTTCAGTAATCCAATCATATTATCGTTTTATCAAAACATTGTTCCTATAACTTCATTAAACCCTCGTGGTTTTGTTTCGCCCATTGCCGATAATGCGCTACAATTTTACAGGTATGTTTTTATGGGCACTTTTTTTGATAATGGAAAAATGGTTAACCGGTTACAGGTAATGCCCAGGCGAAACTATGAACCATTGTTTAATGGGTTCATTAATATTATTGAAGGTGAATGGCGGATACACAGTGTAGATCTTACCCTTTTTAAGGAAAACCAAATGCAATTGGCCGACACATTGCGCATAGAGCAGGTATTTGTGCCGGTAAACAATACATGGATCATTAAACAGCAAACGCTATACCCCTCAGTAAGTTTTTTTGGTTTTAAAGGATACGGAAGTTTTGTACAGGTTTACGACAAAGTGAACCTCGATCCTGATTTTAAAAAGGGCTTTTTTGATAATACCGTGTTGAAAATTTTAGATAGCGCCAACAAAAAATCGCCTATGTACTGGGATAGTATACGCCCGGTGCCCTTAATTGCCCTGGAAATTGAAGATTATAAAAAGAAGGATAGCCTTGAAGCCGTACGAAACGATCCAAAATACATGGACTCCCTTGACCGGGTGCGAAATAAGATAGGTATATCTGCAATACTTTTTTTTGGTAAAACATTTGTAAATACATTTAAAAAAACTACCCTGACAACCAATGCAATTTTAGATGTTGTGGGGTTTAATTCAGTAGAAGGATTAATGTTGGACTGGAAGCCGGTGTATACAAAAAAATGGAACGAT
This sequence comes from Chitinophagales bacterium, assembly GCA_038247635.1. GTDB lineage: Bacteria > Bacteroidota > Bacteroidia > Chitinophagales > Chitinophagaceae > Segetibacter. The sequence goes on along the minus strand of JBBRUR010000042.1, from coordinate 12,267 downwards.
CGCAGCCGCAACAGGTTATTGATTGCACCACAGTTACGTTACGGTTTTAGCAACGGGCACTTTAACCCAAATATTACTGTAAGGTACGACTATGGTAAAAAATACCTTTCGTCTGTGTCGGGTACATTTGGTAAAAAGGTATTTCAAATGGATAACAGGGAGCAAATACCAACGCTAAATAACTCTATTAATACTTTATACGACGAAAACAATTTTTTAAAAATATACGATGCGTATACTGGCAGGATATCGTGGTTTAAAGGGTTGGGCGAAGGTATTACCACCAATATAACGTTTGAATACCAGGACCGGCGCTCACTCAACAACACTACCCAATACAAATGGCGCGACGTTAAGGAACGAACAATTTCCCCCAATATTACCTTTGCAGCTAACAAAGCCTCGTTATTAACCCTTGATGTGAGATGGCAACCCGGTGCCCGGTACATTGAACTACCCGAACGAAAAATTTTACTGGGGTCTAAGTTTCCTGTAGTAGATGCGTCCATTACCACTGGTTTAAAAAACGTGTTGGGCAGCAATGCCCAGTTTACCAAATGGCGGTTAGGCCTTAACCAATCAATAAATCTTAAACTGGCTGGTAACCTACAATACAATGTAGTAGCTGGTGGTTTCCTCAATGCCCAATCAGTTTCTTTTCCTGACTTTAATCACTTTTTTTCAAACCGCCTGTTGGCGCTTGCGCCGCCTTTAAAAAGTTTTCAGGTAATGGATTATTACAGGTACAGTAATACTGATAGAGTGTTTTTGCAACAACACACCGAGTATCATTTAAACGGTTTATTAACTAATAAAATACCAGGTTTTAAAAAGCTTAACTGGTTTTTATTGGTGGGCAACAATGTGTTGTTTCAAAATAATGGAACGATGTACGGCGAATACTTTATTGGCCTCGAAAATATTTTTAGAATTGGACGTATTGATTTTGTACAGTCGTTTACTAACAAGGGTCGGGAAAACTGGGCTATTCGAACTTCGTTTGGTGGCCTGCTGAGGTAAATACTGCATACTTCCCAAACACTTTAGGTTGTAATAATAATTGTGTAAAGGCTTTTTACCATTAATGAGTATCCGCTATTTGGTATACTCAAAGCTGAGTATAAAATCACGATAAAAAAGGCTACATAAAATTACCAATAGTACAAGAGTGCCACCACTATGGTCATAAAGGCAGGCTGCAACGACTATTGAAAACTGCTGTAAAGCCCGGGTCCAAAATATTAGCACCAGATTGCGGACAGCCATTCTACTATTTAAAAAAACAATTATTGGCTTAGCAATATTTCTTTTATGAACTTACGGTTGCGCGTGCAAAAGGACAACCGCGCCGATATCGCAATTTGTACTTTGCATACTTCTTTTAAACCAATTTGTAACACCTTGTAATTTTTTGCGCCATTAACAATAACAAAAAGCTAGGCTGAAGCACTCAATTGGTTATTCCCTTATCAATATTTCCTGCTCCAAACCCTTTTTATGCTCATGAAGCATAGTAAATACTTCTTGTAATTGCGGGCTAAGGTTGGCCTGGTTTAAAGCAGTTTCTATTTGCTGGTTGTACAAGGTGCGGTTACCATATTTTACCAATAATTCTTTAAGGCCGGGCGGTATAAAAAAGCTGGCTTTTTGTTGCAGTACCCGCTGGTATTCGTTCAAAAAAATAGCGATGCCGGCAAAATCAATATCGCCAAAATGCAGGTAATTGTTGGGCAATAGTTGCAGCCATTTCAACAGGTCGCTGCTATAGGGGTAGCGGCAAACAAACAGCGGATTTATATGGGTAAACAAATAGGCCTGTTTGGCAAGGTGGTTAAAGTTGGCTGCGTTTTCTACACCCACCACTGTTATATTGGGCGGAATGGAAAAATGCTGGTAGTTGCTCACAAAGGTAAACAGACCCGGCTGCGGTTGCAACGTAATAGGGGTATTATTTATGGTGCAGTGTAGTGGCTGAAGACTTGCTACCAAAAACCCTGTAAAACTGCGGGTAAGCCTTGTTTTTGAGTTGGAAGCTACCTCAGTAATATTGGCCCGCGAGGCGGCATGGTTGCCCATAATAGCTATATAATCTACAAGGTTATTTATGCCAAAGCGATTGGCAATATAGCTGTGTAATGCCGCGGCCGACGGCAGGGTAATAAAGGCCCGGCCACGGCCCTGTTGTTGTTTTACTAAAATACCATCGTTTAATAATTGCTCTGTTACACTATGCTTTAATGTACTTGCCGCCAACCTTTGTACTTGCTGCAGGGCCAGTAATTTTTGAGCTATGTGCAGGGGCAGGGTCATGCTACGTTGTGTTGACTTAATATACGTTTTACGCGGGTGTTGCTTTTGCTGTCTTTTTCCAGTTTATAAATATGGCGATAGGCCAGTGCATCATTTTCGGTAGGCGAACCATTGATAAGCCAGATGTTTCGGGCCGAGGCAAAATTAAGAATACCCCGAACATTAATGGGGTGAAGGCGGCCTATTTCGTCCATCATGCAGTGCAACTTAAAGTCTTTAAACCGCTTGCTGGCGCCTTCTTTAAACACGTTCAACAGCATAATGTTTATCATGGCTTTTACCAATACATCGGTGCCCTCGCTGCCCACATTGGCCAATCGCTCAACCCAGCCGGTATCGTTTTTATTTTCTACAATCCTGAATTTAATCTCAAACGAATCGCTGAGCGTAATGGTATCGCGGCGCAGGTTTTGAATTTCTTTGATCAGTTGTTTTAGCAAATCAACAGCTTTTTTATTTTTCGATTCACTGTCGTGTTGAGTAAACAAACTGGCAGCGCCCAGCTCAAAACTACTTTCGCTGTTAAAATGCTGTATAAGTTTAAGTACCTGTACCACCTTGTTGTCGCTTTCATCCATCTTCATTTCTATTTTTTGTATTACGCCAACGGCAATGGTGTTGTTTTGGGTAAAATCGTTGTTGATTCTCGTAATTATTTTTTGAATTTCGCCCTCGCTGCTGGTAAGCTCATTGGTTTCTTTGCCTATTAGTTTTATGATGGAGGCGTAGCGTTCATTAACCCGCCGTTCAAACTCGGCTATCCGGTTATCTTCAATAAACTGCTCCAGCTTTTCAGCATACTCCAGGTAGTCGCTATTGTTAATTAAAATGGAAGGAAATTTAAAGATATTGTTGGCAGAAAAATGACTTAGAAATTTATTGATGACCTCTTTAATGTCGTTTATTTTGTCGATGGTAGTATAGTGCATTTCTTTAATAAGATGAACCAGCTCTTTACATCTTTTTACAACCTCCGTTATGTCCGCTTCATCATATTCCGGCTGAACATACCAACCAAGTTGTATCATTTTGCCATATTCGTCCATGTCTTCTGTAAGTAAGTTTAGCTGGCGGTCAAATTGCTGAATACTGTTTTGAACAATCCCTATTTCATTGGTTATGGCGCGGTGTTGAGTTAGAAATTTATTTTCTTCACCAGCTAATACCTGCTGTAGTTGCTGGCGACTTTGCTTAAAATGATCAGCCTTGTCCAACAGCTCCCGTTTATCTTTTTTGTATTCAGCTACCGTATCCCTGTTTTTGTCAATAAACTTCTGTTCGTTTTCCAAAAGGGTAAGCTGCTGGTCTATTTCGGCCAGGCGATCAGTGTCGGCGCCACCTGCCCGCAATTCATCCTGTTGTTGTTGTTTAATGGTTGCAACCCGTTGCGAATTTTCGGCAACCACCTGGTCCAGCTCAAGGGTAATCACGGCCCTTTGAGAAGCATGCGTTTCAATAACCTCCAGTATTTTTTGCTCCTTTTCTTTCTCCCTTGCTTTTACGAGCTTCTCTGTTTCTTCTTCTATTTTTTTGATTGCTTCGCGGGCTAACTTACGGGCAGCATAAGCTTCGCCTACCAATAGCTGAGCTTTAGCTAGTGCAAATTGTTTTTCGGTAGTGGCTTTGATTAGCCAATCGGCAAAAACCAATTTTTCGGCCTGGAGCCGCTGCTGCAATTGCTGCAGGCTGTATTGCAGTTCTTTGGTGGCGTCTTTTATTTCGCGAAGCTGAAGGGTTATTTTCTTCCGCAATTTTTCGCTGTCGTTTTCCCAGGTTTCCTTCCGTTGTTGCCAGCCTTGGTGCAGGTCGGCTATTTGCTTTGTCAACTGTATTTTCTGCTCTTCATAATCATCGGCGGTTTTAGCCGTGCGATCAATTGCTTTAAGATCAAGGCTGACACCATACACTGACGGGGTCTTTTCTACAACCTGCGGTGCCAGGTCGCTCATAAACAACACCTCTTCTTCCACTACCTTGCCAATGTTGTTTGCCCAGCCCTTTACGTTAAGGTTTAACCATTCAAACAACGACCCTTTGGTATTATCAATTTTGTTGTTAACTGACAGCAATTGGTTTTGCAATAAAAGTACCGCCGCGTCGTGTTTTTCTTTTTCGCTTTCTATTTTATTTAGCCGCACCTGCTCTTCAAGGTCAAACTGTTTTTGTAACAAAGCAAGCGCCTCATTTTTGGCCTTACTATCAAGGGTAGTGCCTTTGATATGGTTGGTAAGTTCATCCATTCGTTCCCTTGACTGTCGGGTTTCGGCCTCGTAAAACTGACTATGTTTTAGCTCGGCTTTTGAAACCTCTGCCTGGGTAAGTTTAAGCTGGGTTTCTTGTTCATTAGCCTGGGCATCTGCTAATTTTTGCTGATGTTGTTTGCGAATAATATCTACCAACTGGCTGCATTGTTTTCGCAGGTCTTCTTTGGTTTGTAAAAAATTGGCATCTAACTGCAATTGTTGTTGTTTGTGAACGTTTTGCTGGTCGGCCAACTGGTTATCCAGTTGCTGTACTATCGCATCAAATTTTTGAGTGGTCTCGCGGTATTGGGCAGACAACAGCGTTTTTTCGTCGTATAGGTTACGGATTTTTTTATCTATTTCCGGTTTTTTGGCTACGCGTTCCATTACGCTTTCTATGTTGAGCCGCTCATAGTATGCTTTCTTATCTTTTATACTTTTTAAGCGGTCATCTACAATGCTCACTTCCGATGCCAGCTTATCGCGTTTGTTATCATAACGCTTTTTTACGTCATCGGCTTTTGCCAGTAGCGTGCCTTTTTTTTCAACTTGTTTTTGAAGGTCGCGTTCAGAGGCGGGATGTTGAACCAGTGCCTGTTGGTAGGCTTTTTCAAGATCGATACTTAAGGCCAGGTTTTCCCTTTTTTGCCTTTGGATCAGCAGGTACAGATCGGCTACCTGGTCGGCCTGCTTTTTTATAGAAGGATGCCTGAACTGGCGGATATCTTTTAGTTGTTCTTCAAAATCTTTTAACTGGTATTGATAGGTATCCAGCTTTATCTCAAAGTCTTCATCGGCCAGCGAGTGAATGATGGTTTCCTTTATAAATTCAGCTTCAAGCTTTGAATTAAGGAACACATTCTGAATAGTTCGTGGAATGTTTTGATACTGTTTGCTCTCCAGAAAGGCATATTTCTTTACTTCCTTTTTGCCTTCGTTATTTCCGTACAAAATATCGCGGTATTCTTCGTACCGGTCTATCTTGTTACTAAAATCTACTTTACTCTTATCAAGCTTGATTCTTATTTTATCAAAGCTGTCGTGCACCGTGCCATCTTCGGTCATAAAAAAACTACGGTCGTATGCGGTATCTATAAATCGGTAGCACACTTTGCCATGGCTCTTAAAAGCCATAATACAATAGGCGCCGGTTTCTTTCATTACCTCGTACACCATGTAGCTGTTGGCATATGGTAAGTAGTAGTCGGCAAAGTTTTTCTTTTCGCGGCTGATGCCCAACCTAAGTGTATCGGCATTGTAAAAAAACAAAATGCTGCGCAAAAGAGTGCTTTTACCCACGCCCTGCGTTCCAATAAAATGTACATTGCCATCCACCATTACTTCGGCGTACTGAATGGTGGCACTGTTTATAAAAACTATCTTATTTAAATATCTCATTGTACTTCGGTGGGTGTATCAATACTCAATATCAGTTCTTCCAGGTAGGCAAAAGAGGTAAGAACCTTGTAGGTATTGCTGATGTCATTTTCAAGCTCGGTAAAATTGTCTTTACGCAGCAGGTCAATCACTTTTTGAAGGCTGTCTTTGTAAGTGTCTTCTTTGGTGTATTTTTTTAGCCCTTCCATTTTATTTTTTAGCGTGGCATCTACATTAATACGTACCAATACCTGGCTGGGCGTAAACCGGTATCCGGCGCTGAAAGCCTGGTCAAAGGTCTTAAAAAAATCTACAATGTCTATCAATCGGTAAGCGGCTTCTATTTTTCGCTCAAGGTCGGCCCTGGCTTCTGTACGGGTAAAATAAAAAAACTCGTTGCCCCGCTCCAGGCTAAAATTAATGGCCATAAAGTAAGCGTAAAGATCTTCGTAAAATTCATCTATCACGTTGTACCATCTTCTTTCGTCGCCGTTGCTGGCGTTGGAGCAAATGAACTGTCCTTTACTTAGCTTTTCAAAAATGGCCGCTGTTTGTTTGGGTAGCAACATGTTTTGGTTATTTTGGATAAACCAGCGCAAATTCTACTTGCTGTTGCTGCTGGTAGTAATCAGTTATATTTAGTTCGTTTTGGTAAATGGACACCACCTGGCAATAAATGGTTACCCGCTCCTGAAAGTCGACTGGTCGTTGAAAGTTATATTGCATAATAAAATTGAACAGGTTATTGGCCGCTGCGGTAAAACTGTTTTTTACTTCTTCAAGGTTAATAAATATTTCCTGCTCGGTTTGGTTGTTTAAGTACTCCGCATCAATGGTAGCCGCTATGGGCAAAGTTAGTTTTACACCGGTTTTAATACGTTTGGCAATACGTTGCTTTATTTCAATAGTATCGTCGCTACGCAACACATCCAACGACAAACGCAACGGATACGACGGATTTACTTCAAACACCACTGCCTTATTATTGCTTAAAACCTCTATAAAATTAGTTTTGTTCTTCAGCTCAAACTGGTCTTTCAGGTACTTTACTTGTTTCAGTTTTTCCATTACCCGGCTTTGGTATTTTACCTGGTTCAGGTAGTCAATCACTTGTTTTTGCAGTTCAATTGAGTTGTGCCTGAGGTAGTTAATGAGGTGGCGTAAACTGATGACGATCTGCTTTAGTTCCTCGTCGTATGCGCTGGTAAAAAAAGCCTGCTCTTCGGTAGTTACCACCAACTCAGCCTGGTCTAGCAGCACCGTAATATCCTGTCGCTTTGCATCAAAATTTTCGAGTTTGGCAATTTTGATTGTGTAGGTTGGTTCAGTTTTAAAAGTGTTTTCAATGTTTCTATGTAGGTCTACCATGTTGCGATAGGCAATACGGTCTATTTTGCGTAGCGTTCCTTTTATAATTTTTAGATAGGCATATTGGCGGTCAGCATCGTTTTCCTGCAGGTAGTAGATAATGTTTTGCTTTACCTGCTGAATGTTTTCGTTAATGTAGGAGAGGTTGATCTCCTCATTAACTTCAAGGATGGTTTCAAAAAACTGCAGGTATTGATCATCCAATTCTACAAATGGACCGTTACGGGTCATGATGCCGTGATTGAGCAAAAAAGTCAGTCGCTCCTCCTTTTCATCCACCAGCAAAAGGGCGAACTCCCATTTAAAGGGTATCCGGCGTTTTTCAAAAACCTCTGTCAACAGTTTTTTTTCCCTGTCAAGTGTTTTTAATAATTCGGTTATGTTGTGAAAAGAAGTCATTGCTGCACGTTTTCCGCTTACACCGCGGTGGCTTTTAGTTAAGGGTGCAAATTAAAGTGATTATGTTGAGGTATAAAAAACGCACGTTAAATGGTTGGGTGGATGGGATGGAAAATTTGTTAAACAGATAAAGCAATGTAAATGATAATTGGTTAGTTATTAATTGGTTGGAAAGGGTATTTGTTTAAATTTTTTCGTGAGTTTACTGAAAAGAGGTGATAGTTTAACCCGTCATAAGTTAGATGGTTCGGGTTGTAGTCTGTTTTCCAAATTATACGTGGGTATTATTATTGAACCCCACAAGGGTTGCGAGAGTAATAGTACAAAAGGGGATTTTATATTCTTAGTAAATGGCATGTTTGGGTTTTTAACCGCGGAGGGGTTTTAATGTCAATAGCAATTGGTGGCTAAGATAGTAATGTGGTCTTAACAACCCCGGAGGGGTTGAAAATAGATTTCGCCCGAAGCTATTTTTGTTTCACCCCCCGGGGTTTGAGGAAGCGTTTTGTTGTAGGTGCCTTACGTTTTGCAGGGGGTTATTGTTGGTTAACCCCCTCCGGGGTTGGCATAGGCGTGTTGTTAGTAGTAAGTAACCGGGTTTAACCGGGGGTTATTATTGTTTAACCCTTCCGGTCGTAGGCAAAGTTTTAGAAACACAGAAAAATATGTTCCAATGGCTAATAGGTAAGTCTTCTTTGCAGGCCCGTAAGGGTTGAATTTGGATAGCCACCGGTGGATTGGATATTAAAGTATTTTAAACAAGCCCGGAGGGGTTGAAAATTTAAAAGGTCGACAATGACGTAAGATTAGAAATGGAATACAGTTTGGCTTTTTGATAACGAAACAGGAAAATAAAACAGACACTAAAGCAACTGATAAGTGGGATAACGATGTTGGCTTTCCAACACCTTTCGGCAGGCACATTTTACGAAACTAACTGCATAATTGCTGATTTATTTCAATTTATTATACGGGTATCTTTGTCAACTATTTACTATTGCCATTCACTATTTCACATTTCACGTTTCACTATTCACAACTATTCACTATTCACCATTTACCCTCTCACATTTTTTAATTTTTACTTTTTAATTCTCTATTGCACCTCTTACAATTATATAGTCGGGCCTACAAGGGGTTATCAAAGCCCACGTGGTATTTGTCGTTGGTAATGCTTATTAACCGTAGCGGCACTATGGTCATTCCCTTTATGACCTTGTATGTAACGCAACGGCTAAACTTTTCACTTACACAGGCGGGGTTTATTATGGCGCTGTTTGGGGCAGGTTCTATTGTGGGGGCTTTTTTTGGTGGTAAGTTAACTGATAAGGTTGGCTTTCAGGCGGTGCAGTTGGGGGCTTTATTTGGTGGGGGTGCCATGTTTATTGTGGTGGGATATTTAACCACGTTTGTTAGTCTGGGTATTGGCGTGTTTGTGCTGAGTATGGTAAACGAAAGTTTCAGGCCGGCCAATTCGTCGGCCATTGCGTATTATAGCAAGCCCGAAAACCGTACCCGGTCGTACTCGCTTAACCGGCTGGCTATTAACCTTGGCTGGGCGGTGGGAGGTTCTATTGGTGGCTTTTTGGCCGCCCATAATTTTCACCTGTTATTTTGGGTAGATGGATTAACCAACATTGGCGCAGGTTTACTATTAATGAAGGTTTTGGCCATGCCCAGGGCTACGCGAAAGGAAATTAAGCAACAACAACTGGATAACAAACACCAGCGTGTATCAGCCCTGAGCGACAAACCATACGTAGGCTTTATTGTATTGACGGTGCTGTTTGCCTTTTGCTTTTTTCAGATGTTTACCATTTTACCTGTTTACTATCGCACCAAACTGCACATTACCGAAGAGCAGATAGGCCTGCTGATGGCCATTAACGGGCTGATTATAGCCTTTACCGAAATGCTGTTGGTGTACCGCCTTGAACGGTCGTACAAGCCTTACCGGTTTATAACTATAGGGGTGTGGTTAATTGGGCTTGCCTTTGGTATTTTTAATATGTTGCCGGGGCAGTTTATGCTGGCGTTACTCTCTATGCTTATTATTACCATTGGCGAAATGCTGGCCATGCCTTTTATGAACACATATTGGATAAGCCGCAGCAACGATTACAACCGCGGCGACTATGCCGCGCTATACACGATGGCGTGGGGCACGGCGCAGATCGCTTCGCCATCCATTGGTGGCTTTGTGGCCGACCATTATGGCTTTAGATTATTGTGGTGGATAGTTATGATGACCGCGGTAGTGGCAGGTATTGGGTATTACCGGCTTACCAATATTAAAAGCATACGTAGGCCTGCATTGGCCTGATCAGTTGAAAAGCATAGCGTATAGAACAACATTAATTAAAGGGGGTTTGGGAAGCTATTAAATTTACTCGGCGCTCTACACGGTATCCAAATAATCAGCGGCTGTCGTTTATCGGTTTTGCGTTCGGTGTGGAATCAGACTTAGACAGCGCCAGCCTCCAGGTAAAAAGTCCGGGTGTCAACTCCTTTAAATATGGCCGCCCTTAAAATTAGGGCGGCTATTAACACTGAAACCCTATTGCACCTGTATTTTGGTAGCGGTGGTTTTGTTATTCCGTTCCATTTTAAGGACGTAATAACCGCTTTTCAGCCCAACTATATTTAAATTGTAACTATCTGTTTTTATGTCTTGGTAAATCCACTGTTTTACCAACGTGTTGGTATTAAAGTTGAACAGGTACATTTTGGTGATGCCCGTGCTGTTATTGTTTGGGATAGCAATTTTAATTTCCTGTGTATTTGTAGCTATTACCTCTTCCACCGTTTCCACCTTTACGTTTATATTGTTTTTTACGTGGTTTGGTGATGCCGTCAGTTTATATCCGGTACTCCAGCCCTGGGTGATGACCAAAAATTATAAGGTTGGTTTGTAATGCCACATCGGCTGTTTGCATTTAGCGTAACGGTGGCATAATTACTCTGATAAGCATTGGCAGGAGAGGTCATGTACAGGTTGAAAAATGAACTGCCACTAAAATAAGTGCTGTAATTGCCCGTAATGTTCCAGCTAACATTTGAGAGGTTGGGTATGGTTAGTTGAATGCTGTACAGCAACGATTGATTTTTGGGTAAAAAGACAGAAGCCCCCGTGTAAAGCGTGTTTAGGTTGCTATAATGGTAGTTGGATGAGAGGTTATAATAAGCCGAGACACCATTACCCACCATAATTTTTTTTATTAATGTTTGTGTGACCCCACCACAAGCCACAAAGCTGGCAGTTAATGCAATAAAGCCATTGCCCAATTTATTGAGTTAAACATGGCTACCATTGCGGCTGGCCCCCGCAATATTTTGGTTGCTTACGTTCCAGTTTACCATTGCGTTCCTCGATACGCCCGGAATGAAGTAATCACCATTATTACAAAAAAAATTGGCCCCGTCGATGTAATAAGCGTTTGAACACTCACCTGAGCAGTTTTCAAGATTGGGTAAATTTATCTCTTTAAAAAGAAACCTTGCATTTCGTGCTGTAAAACGCATGGAAGCATTGTTAAATAATGATTGCCCGGAATTGGTTTCCTGTGCTATAAATGTGTTGCCTTTGGAGGGAAAATTTTGGTTAACTCCGTTTACATATTTTTGGGTAAAGGTGTTTGAATTAAAAGGACTTACATCCAAGGCACTTACTACGGGTAACGAAGTATAATTTGTATTGAAAATTCCTGAATTATACATAGATGTTTTAAAAAATCCGTATAAGCTAAATTTCACTGAAATCTTCTTAATAGGAATTTTAAACTAGGTAGTTATATACTCATCATATGAAAAACCAAAATTTCCAAAACTATTCTGAAAACTACGCAATTCTGTAAAATCCCTTAACGTACGAAATTACCCCGGCGCGCCATCAATAGGTAACAAATGGGCACCTGCATAGGCCACTTCATCAACACCGTTTTACTGATATTTACCAAGCCACTCACCAGCGTGAGTTTAGAAATATAGGTATAGGCGGTTATTAGTCTTGTAGTACTAATTTGGTTTGGAATAGCACGGGCAAAAACAATTGTTTCATATTTTAATTCAGAAATGCGTATTGAAAATAAATTAATGTCCAAACGACGGCTTCTTCCTATTAATAAACCTAATGATACTTTTATCTTAATGCCTGCTGCTATTTAAGAATTAAATTCCATAAATCTTCTTCCGGCTTCAAATAATGGGGTGGCACATTCATTGCCCAGATTGGTGGCTACAAATTGATAAGGTTGGGTGTTTGCTGCAAAGGTTGCCATAGGTTGGTACACATTTTCTATAAAACTATTTTGCGCAACGGTGTTATCATTGTCAGAAGTTTGATAAATCAACACATCTTTACAAACTTTCGATTTAAAATAATCCATTGTTTGCCCATGTTCGGGAAAAACCTGACCTAGATTGTAACTGAAAACAATACTTTTATTGATAAATTTTACTAAATACTGCAAACCCACAGCAATATTTTGCCCCCGGTGGGGAGCATCGTGGGTGATCAACAAACGTGTATTGCTACCGCTAAAGTTTTTGGCCATATTGGCCAAGGCATACC
>JBBRUR010000041.1:0-41440 GCA_038247635.1 Chitinophagales bacterium | reverse complement strand
CCAGCAAAATGGCGGCATCGGTGGCAAAACCCAGGTTTGCGCGGGCTGCGGCATTTGTAAAGGCGTTATTGTCCACGTTTTCGGCCCACTCATCGGCGGCCACCACGTTTTTAATATCGTATTTGCCGGGGCCATTTCGTTCTACCCTGCTGGCCCAAAAATCGGCGGTGGCTTTTAGCAACGGATAGCCGCGTTCCCTTAACCATTCCTTATCCTGCGTAACGGCATAGTAGTTCCAGGCAGCCACGCCAACATCGGCAGTTATATGATGTTCAAACGGGCCGCTAAGTGCCCAAACCGGTGTCTCTTCGTTGCCGCTGGCAGCGCTCTCCCACGGAAACATGGCGCCCTTATACCCGTGTGCAAAGGCATTGTGTTTGGCAGCTTCCAGTCGCTGGTATCGGTATTCCATTAACGATTTTGCTATGCCGGGCTGTAGCAACAATAACGAGGGGTACATCCATATTTCGGTATCCCAAAAGGAGTGGCCGTTGTAACCAAGGCCGCTTAAACCCATGGGCGACATACCATAAGCAGTGCCCGACCTGGCAAAAGCGTACAAGTGGTAAATCATGCTGTGCACTTCCTGCTGGGTTTTGGCATCGCCTTCTATCACTATATCGCTTTTCCACAATTCGTCCCACGCCTTGTTATGAAACGCAAGTAGCCGCTGCTTTCCTTCAAGGGCGGCAAAAATGGTTAGCCGCTCGGCTTCGTTCAGCGGGTCGTCGTGTTGGGCACTGGTAATGGCCGAACCCACTACTGCATAACGATAAGTTTCGCCGGCCTTCAACTTTTTTTTAAACTTAGTCAGGTGCATGTTATTGTCCCACATTTCGTGTATTACCGATGGCTCAAAACCATGCACTTCATTAAATAAAAAACTATTGGAGGCAGCCATAATTAATTTACCGGTAGGGCTTTTGGCCACCGAAGTAAGCAGCGAAATGCGCACATGCGGCCGGTCTATTTCGTTATAATAATTCTGTACATCTTTTAATAAATCGGGTGCTTCCATTACGCTGGCCGCAGTAATTTCCATATCTTTTTTAGCGGTCACGGTCACGTCAACCAACGCGGTGTAAGGCAAATGACGTAAAGCATATATAGTATAGTTTACAACAGCCTTATCACCATAATTAAATGAGGTGGTCATACTGCCATATTGCATATTCAGCTCCTGCTGCATATTTTGTACCTGGTTAAAACGCTCTATTCGTGCACCATCTACTTCCAGGTACATATTTACAAAATTGAACGTTTTAAGAATGTTGCTAACCCGGCCCCGGCCATATAAATCGAACGCGCCATTAAGCACCACATCTTTTACCTTAAACGGCTCGGGCGATGATACCAGCCCTATCATTCCGTTGGCAACCGTTTCGCCGAAATAATTTGATGGATCGATGGTGGCCGAAGTAATTTTCCAGGGGTTTTGTGCTTTGTTGACCGTGGTTACGCAAAAAAGGATAGCTACGGCAAGCAATCGTACAATCATAGTAATAAAGTTTAAGAGAATAAAGATAAGGGGTAGGATAAAGGTTTAAATAATATAGCTGGTGGCAAATAAATTGTCCCGTCTTTTACTTTTTATCGAGCATTAAGATGGTTTGCAATAATACGTTGGCTCCATTAGCCATGTCTTTGGCAGTAGTAAACTCTTTTGGCGAGTGGCTGATACCGCCTACGCTAGGCACAAATATCATTCCCACCGGTGCTACCAACGCCATCTCCTGTGCGTCGTGCCCCGCTCCACTCTGCATGTATTGATAGGTATAACCCAATGCCTTGACCGATGCCTCTATAGCGGATTGTATGTTTTTATCGGTCAGGGCTGGTTTGGATGCAGCGTCCTGGTATTGAAACGAAAATTTAGTACCAGAGGCCGTGCCAATGTCTGTGGCCTTCGTTTCCATATCACGAAACATTTGCCAAACCTTGTCGTACGATAAATCTCTTATCTCCAAACCCAACTGTACTTTGCCGGGTATTACATTATAGGCACCCGGCTGAACCGTTAATTTACCAACCGTTGCTACCTGTCGCCCTTTGTACGAATTAGCTACTTCATTAACCGCCACTATAAATTTAGCAGCAGCCAACAAGGCATCCTGCCGCAGGTTCATGGGCGTGGTGCCGGCATGGTTGGCAAAGCCTTCTACCGTTACCATCCAATGTTCAATACCAACAATGCCCTCCACCACACCAATCTGTAATTGTTGCTTTTCAAGTAATCCACCTTGTTCTATATGCAGTTCAACAAAGGCTTCAAGGTCGCCACGGTTCATTTTAACGAAAGCTATTTTTGCGGGGTCGCCACCTATGGCTTTTATGCCGTTGCCTATACTAACGCCGCTTTGGCTGGTAATTTTTAATCCACCCGCGCTAAGGTTACCTGCCAGCGCTGCACTGCCAAAGGTGCCTCCTTCTTCGTTGCTAAAAATGTATACCCGCAAAGGGTGTTCGGTAATTATGTTGTTTTGGTTAAGCGTTTCAATTACCTCCAACGCACCTATCGATCCAACACAACCATCGTAGTTGCCACCGTCGGGCACCATATCAATGTGCGAGCCAAAGGCCAATGGCTTAAGCGAAGAATTTTTGCCTTTTCGATTACCTATAATGTTACCCGCAGCATCTATGGATACTTGCAGGCCAGCTTTTTTCATTTCATATATAAACCATGCACGGCCTTTAATGTCGCCTGCCGTATAGGCAACGCGATAACCGCGGCCAAGGCTATCTTTTCCAAAAACCGCCAGCTCATTAATGCGTTTTTCTATTCTATCCTGGTTTACTTTAATGGAAGGGATGGTTGTTTGCGATTGGGCTTTTGCAATCAAAAACAGCGGGATTAGTAATGAGAAACAGATTTTACCTGGCGAAATTGTTTGCATGATGGTGTTGAGTTTGGTTAATTATTGATGAAAACACGGCGGCAAATTACAGTTTTGGGCAATAATATTAAGTTGACTGTTTGGGCGTGTCAACCTTACCATTGCTTGGTAGTGGCCCCGGCAAACCCCTATATATAAGCATGGAGTACCAGTGTCAACCTTACCATTGCCTGGTAATTGCCCCTACCTTTGGGCGATAGTAACAGGCCCTTTGTGTTGGCTATTTTTGCTACGCCTTGTTCCATTTGGCGTTCACATACCGGTAATGCGGTTTTACCGCTTTTAGTTTAATGTTAAATAGTAGGTATTTGCCAAAAGCGTAGGGTACGGAATGCCCCATTGCAAACCGGGGCAAACATCTATCCTAAACAATCAAAACCAGCATAACACCAGGTTTTGTAGTGTAAATTAACCGCCAATAAAAGCATTTAAACTAAACCTTCAATAAAAAAATGAACCGTATAAAAATAGGCATCAGCTTTACGCCAGTAAAAATGCACAACTATACAACCTGGTTTGCAAGGCAGGGCCTCAATAACGAGGTTGAATTAATCAGTCTTAATTACTGGGAAAATAACACTGCCGACTTTAAACAGTGCGATGGATTTTTACTTACCGGCGGCGATGATATTGACCCGGATATGTACGGAGGCGAAAAGTATTATGCCAATAAGCCTGCAACGCATAACACCAAACGCGATATTTTTGAAACCAGCATTTTTAAATATAGTCAACAACACCTTAAGCCGTTGCTTGGCATATGCCGTGGGCTGCAACTGGTAAATGTAATTTTAGGCGGTAAATTAATACAAGACCTGGGTACCGAAGCCAATGTACTGCACAGCAACCTTGATACGTTTGACAAACAGCATGAAGTGACCATTGTAAAAAATACACTTTTGCACCAGCTATGTGGCTTAAGTACCGGGGTTGTAAACAGTGCCCACCACCAAATGGCCGACCCACAAAAAACAGGCAGTGGTTTAATAATAAATGCCGTGGGCCATAATGGCGAAATTGAAGGATTGGAGTTTGCAGATAGGACTAACAAACCGTTTATGTTGCTGGTACAATGGCACCCCGAGCGCATGGCCGACCAGCAAAATGAACTATCAAAAAATATCATTCATACTTTTACAAAGGCTATTACCACCGGCTAAATTTTTATAAACATGGACATTATTAACCCTGCTACCGAAAAGGTATTGCAACAATTGGATGAAGACAGTAAAGAAAGCCTGGCAAAAAAGTTTACAATGCTGAGCAGTCAGCAGCCTGTATGGAAGTCCGTAACACTTGAAGATCGTGTACTGGTTTGTAAGGGCTTTGGAGTGTTATTAAACCAAAATATTGAAGAACTGGCAACCATACTGACCAGCGAGGTAGGCAAGCCGCTGCAACAATCGCGCAACGAAATAAATGGAGCTATAAAACGAATTGAGTGGCTGACAGACAACGCCACCACTTATTTGGCCAACGAGATAGTGACAAAACAAACTGGCCTGCAAGAGCGTATAAGCTATGAACCATTAGGAGTTGTATGCAACATTAGCGCATGGAATTATCCATACCTGGTGGGGGTCAATGTATTTATTCCGGCGCTGTTGGCAGGCAATGCAGTTATGTACAAACCATCGGAACACGCTTCGCTTACCGGGCTTCAAATTGAGAAATACCTTATACAGGCAGGCGTGCCAGTTAAAGTTTTTGCAGTGGCTATTGGCGGGGCAAAAACTGGCGAACAGCTTCTAAAACTTCCTTTTAACGGGTATTTTTTTACGGGATCGTACCATACAGGCAAATACATTTACGAAAAAGTGGCTGCTAAAATGGTACCCTGCCAATGCGAATTGGGCGGAAAAGATGCATTGTATGTTACAGACGAAATTGATGATTTGAAGGCTGTTGCAGAAGCCACCGCCGATGGCGCCTTTTATAACAACGGCCAAAGCTGCTGCGCAGTTGAACGGATATATGTACACGAAAAAGTGTACGACCAATATATAGAGGCCTTTACCAGCCAGGTAAAAAGTTGGCGGGTGGGTAACCCTGAAGAGGCTGATATTTATTTTGGTCCGCTTACGCGCAAAGAACAAATACCGGTGCTTGAAAAACAAATTGTAGACGCAGTACGCAAAGGTGCCACCATTTTAACTGGCGGACGCCGCCTACGCACCAAAGGTTTTTATTTTGAGCCAACAGTACTGATAAATGTTACCCATAAAATGAAGGTAATGCGCGATGAAACCTTTGGACCATTAATAGGTATTTGTAAAGTAGCCACCGATGATGAAGCCATTGCCCTGATGAACGACAGCGAATACGGGTTGACTGCCAGTGTGTATAGCAATAACCAACAACGTGCCGAAGCAATTTTACAAAAAGCAGATACCGGAACTGCCTATTGGAACTGTTGCGACCGCGTAAGTGCTGCCCTGCCATGGAGTGGCCGCAGGCACTCGGGCATAGGCAGCACGCTTGGCCACATAGGCCTGCGGGCATTTACGCATCCACGGGCGTGGCACCTTAAAAAAAACGGGTAATCACCCTTATAAAATAATCAACAAAACTTTTTATCACCATAAAAAAAACAAACATGCCAGCAGCCGTTTGTAGCCATATAGGTGCCACACAACAATTAATAACACCTGCAGCCTACCATTGCAATGAGTGTATAAAAACCAATAGCCAATGGGTACATTTACGCACCTGCCAAACCTGCGCAGCTACCCTTTGCTGCGATAGCCTGCCAAATAAACATATGACAACACATTACCACCAAACACAACACCCGGTAGTAATTTCGGACGAGCCTGGCGAGCAATGGTTGTTTTGTTATGCTGATGGTGCGTTTACGGAAGACTAAGCGTTAAACAATGTTTTAACCGTCTATTTCAGCCAAACATACAACGTTTGTTGTTTTTACTTTTTATCCATTATTTTCTATGGCTGACCCAATGATGCCACAAGTTATTTTTTGCATATTTCTATGCTGAACCATTTACTGGTAAGCGACGAATTAAATATTTAATTTGTCAACTCAAAAAACAAATTATGAAATCGAGTTTATTTATGTCATGCTTGTTTCTACCTGTTGCCGCCATTGGACAAAAGCAGCAAATGTCAATAAATTATAAGCCCGGTCTTACCTATTTTGGCAAGCAATTTTAAAATTTTCAAAATTATTATTTTGCTTCACGAAAAGGGAACCAAACATTTAATAGTTCAATTAATATTTTGTATAGTTATCATTTATTTTCCAATATAAGCGTAAGTACAGGATAAGAATACGCGCAACAAGGACAAAATATAAATTTTAATGCTGATAGCGCTTTCCCAAGCTTTAACCGAAAAATTTTAACAGTATCATTAAACTACTTAAGAATTCGGCTGACTATTAATTATTCTTTTAAAAAAAAAAATTAGTAATAAATATTTATTCAGGAATTAGTTTGGGCTTAGCTATTAAGCGTAAGGACAACCAGGACATTACACTTGAAGATATTCTTTTACCTTCTGTCGAAAAAAGATTTATAAATACAGATTTGGCAATACCAATAGGTTTTACTTATAAAAGGGAACTGACATCAAAAATATTTGTAAATGTTGGTTGCGAATACCTTTTGGGCTTAAGGAATGCATTTTCTAAAATTGGAGCATCGGGATATGGAGTACTAACAGTATTTGATAATTCTAAACAGAACAGGATAGCTTTAAATATTGGCATAGGAATTAATTTGATAAAATAAAAAGGGTTTCAATGTGGGTTTCCAATATGCAGGCTGAAGGAACGGTTCGTTCAAATTTTTTAAATATAATGGTAGTTTCCGTTTCACATAATGGATTTTACTCCTGATTATTTCCATATCGTAAATCATCAACTATAAAATACACAACTGGCTTAATGCCGGGCTTGACCGAGAGGTATTTTTAGCGCAACAATAATACTTTTACGTTGTTAAAAGGCCCAATATTGAAACGCAACTTTTGATTTTTAGCATGTTAAAATGTATATTTGCCGTATAATTAATTGTATTATAATTTTGTTTTTTACTTTAAAAAATATTGTTGCAGGTAAGGTTGACAACACGTTAATTAATTATATAAAAAATGTTTATGAATACAATTCTTGGTTTACATCATATAACTGCTATAGCCGGTAATGCAAAACAAAATCTTGATTTTTATACCAGGGTTCTTGGCCAACGGCTGGTAAAAAAGACAGTGAACTTTGATGACCCTGGTACCTATCATTTTTATTTTGGCGACGAAAAGGGCACACCGGGCACCATACTCACGTTTTTTCCATGGGGCAATATTGGCAAAGGTCAAATTGGCTCTGGAATGGCCACTAATATTGGCTATGCAGTGCCCGGCGGAAGTATTGATTTTTGGAGAAGCCGATTGATTGAAAATGGCATAACACCAGCACAAACCGAAGAAATTTTTGGCGAACTACACCTTCCCTTTGCTGACCCCGATGGTTTGTTGATAGATTTTATTGAGCCTTTACAACCAGATACCCGTAAACAATGGCTTATAGCCGATACCAGCGATGAAAATGCTTTAAGAGGTTTTCATACGGTAACCTTATCGGTAAGAAGCATAGGCCCTACCGCCACCATACTTACTGATATTTTTGGGTTTACCTTGCTGCAACAGGAAGGCAACCGATATAGATTTATAACCAATGCGGTAAATAACGCAGCCATTGTAGATATTATTGAAGATGCCACCATGGCACCGGGCCGCGGTTCAGCAGGTACCAACCATCACGTAGCGTTTAGGGTTAAAAACGAGGAAGTGCTGATGGAGTTTAGAGAAAAAGTAGCTAAAAAAGGTTTAAGCATCACCCCAAAAATTGACCGCGATTATTTCTTTTCCTTATACTTTCGCGAGCCGGGTGGTGTGCTGTTTGAGATTGCTACCGACAACCCGGGTTTTACTAAAGACGAACCGCTGGAACATTTAGGTATGGGATTGCAATTACCGGGGCAATACGAAATACAGCGCACTAAAATTGAAGCAGTGCTGCCTAATTTGATATAACTTTTAGCTTTATGGGCAGGCATTACGCAGGTTGGCCCGTTGAAGTGGCAAAATGCGGGTAGGTTTTTTTAATGACTATCCGTTTTTTAGTACACTCAATGCTGACTATAAAATATTGATAAAAAGGCTGAATAAAATTACCAGCAGTACACGAGTGCGACTTCTATGGCCATATAGCCAGGCTGCAACAACTGACTGAAACAGCTTTAAAGCCCAGTTCCAAAATATCAATACCAGATTGCGGATAGCAATTATTTTTTTATAGATTGGCGTTGGCGGCAATGCTTTATGGTGGATTTAGTGATGTAAATATTTCTTCCAAATGAATGTTTTTACAGGTATCTAAATTAGCCCGGCGCCAGGCAATTATTAGTGATGGTTACCTGTTAGGGAATGTTTTGTAATTTGAAAAGATAGAACGCCAAAAGCACACACAAATTATGCACGATAAAAAGGTTATATCGGCGGGTAAACCCCTGGCAGAAGCATCCAAAGCATTAATAATGTTGCACGGCCGTGGTGCAAATGCCAACGATATTTTGCAAATGGCTGCCTACCTAAATGTGAATGAGTTTGCTTTACTGGCACCCGAAGCCACCAATAATACCTGGTATCCTTACTCGTTCATGTCCCCTCTATTGCACAACGAGCCTTGGGTTACTTCGGCCCTTGCGTTGGTACAAAATATAGTAAACGATATTGAAAAAGCAGGGATTGCCAAAAGTGATATTTACTTTATGGGCTTTTCGCAAGGCGCATGCCTTACACTTGAATACGTAACCCGAAACGCAGCAAAATATGGCGGCGTAGCGGCTTTTACCGGCGGGCTAATTGGCGCCGAGATTGACTCAATTAATTACTCAGGCAACTTTGACCAAACGCCCATATTTATAGGCACCAGCAACCCCGACCCGCATGTACCTGTAGGCCGCGTGTACGAAACCGAAACCATACTTAAACAAATGAATGGCAATGTTAGGGTAAAAGTGTACCCCGGCATGGGCCACATGATTAACCAGAACGAGTTAGATAGTGCCAATGCATGGGTATTTGGTGAGTGAATGTGAGCGGTTCATTTTAGTGTTTAATTTCTGCCGAAAAAGCATTTTTCCTCATAAATTGATTTATGTATGAAGCAACAATATTATAAAATTGCTTTTTGCAAAAAACATAAATGAACTTAAGTTGCTTTATGTAAAAAGCCATTTATGGAACAATTATTTAAAAAATCTAATTTGCTACTCCGAAACCAGCAACAATGAATGAGCAGATTTCTTACGGCCCGCATAGATTGGACTGACAGATTGATTGGAATTTTGGGAGCACGGGGGAACAGGAAAAACCACTTTGCTTTTACAGTATGCTAAAAAAACCTTTGGCGTTGGTACCGAGGTGCTATATCTAACGCTGGACGACCACTATTGTAGAGAAAATAAGATAATAAATGTTGCTGCGTGGTTTAGCGAAATGGATGGTAAATTATCGCTTTTTTACGAAGTGCATAAGTATCCCGACTGGGTAATAGAAATTAAAAAAACTTACGATTTTTACCTCGATTTAAAAATAATATTTACCGCTTACAGCATAGACGATATGCTACGCCAAAACGCCGACCTCAGCCGAAGAAGTGTGCAATATGAACTACCGGGGCTTTCGTACCGCGAGCTCCTTTTGTTTTCGTAACAGGGAAGTATCGCTGCCGTTTCTCTAAACGATATTGTAGAAAGACATGTACAGATAGCCTCAGATATCAGCAGCTCAATAAAGCCGGCGCAACATTTTACTAATTATTTACAGTATGGCTATTATCCTTTTTTTAGAAAAAACATCAACTCGTATTCCCTAAGGCTAGACCAGGTAATAAAAATGGTGATTGAAAACGACCTTCAATTTGTGGAAGGAGTAACTACGGCCAACCTACGTAAGGTGTATGAGTTGCTTTACCTGCTGAGCATTAGTGTGCCATTTAAACCAAATGTGAGTAAGCTGAGCGAGAAAATAGGCATTACCCTAAACACATTAATACTGTACCTGCACTACCTTTAAAAGGCACGGCTGGTAAACCTACTGACGGATGCGGGCAAGACCACCAGCATTATACAAAAACCTGATAAGCTGTACCTGGAAAATACTAATCTCCAGTACAAGCTATTGCCCCAAACGGCTGATAAGGCTACGGCAAGAGAGACCTTTTTTGTAAACCAGGTGCTTAACGCGGGCCACCGCATGGGGCTGTATAGCCAAGCCGATTTTAAGGTAAACGATCATTACGTTTTTGAAGTTGGCGGCCGCACCAAAAACGCCAGCCAAATAAAAGACATAGCAAATGCCTACACCTTAGCCGATGACAAAGAAACCGGTATTATGAAAAAAATACCGTTGTGGTTGTTTGCAATGATGTATTAAGGGGGATGGGAATTGGGTAATATTATCAAATAAAACTTTAAAACTCTTTACCCGACGCAAACTAAGGTGCGGCTAAAATATTTTTTTAACCAGTCGTTATATCTTTTTTGACACGGCCGTTGCGTCGTTCCCGGGCATCGGAATATTAAAGTGCTTTTTTAAGCTTTTTCATTATGCAGTTTAATATGTGTTTCAATCTATCGGGTAAGGAGTTCTGAACTTATTGATCTTCTGGCAAATTTTAAAACTTTTACCCGTTTTCCAGCCAAGTTAACCGCGGCGGTAATACTTCCATCTTCAATCGGCAATTAATCGTCAATATCAAACGTTTCACCAACCACTACACAGAAATAATGAGCATAGCTGTTTCCTAAAAACCTATTGTACGCAACTTATGCAAAACAAATAATTGAGGGATAATCTTTTGCCGTAGTTGTTATAAAAGGTGGTCTTTACTGGGCTTTTAGTTCATTAATACTTACCAGGAAAGTTTTATACTTTAAGTATCTAATCCAGGCTTCGAGGTTTTTAAAAGTAGCGGCCTGAGCCGTTTTCAATACTTTAAAAAGTTTTTTAAACCGATTATCCTTATTGCTGGTTTGGGTTTTAGAAATTTTTTGAACCGCTTCAAAATTCGATGGCAAATCGTAGTCTTCGGTGTTAATGTTGGCTGCTGCCGCATTCGAAAAAATCATACGCTTTACAGCCGGAGCAATTTGGATTATATAATGATGTCGTGTTTTGTGCTTATGCAGTAATAATGAACCCGACGATAACAAAATATTGAACTGCTGCAAATAATCGACCTCCCTTTTATACTTATCAATAATACCAACAGCAAAACCATCGGCTAAACGCGCCTTCATTACTTTGGTAACAGTACCGCATCCATGCTGATGATTATAACCTTTGCCAACAGGCGGTACAAGGGTTTCAACCAGGTTAGTGTCAATATAACATTCAGGAATGATGGCAAGATCCATTACAAATAAGTTTCATTATTTGTGAAGAGGTCAACGCCGTACTGAAAAACTTCGTGTAGTTCAGCGCTACTTAGTCGCTTTATCTGCGTCTGTTGATGTCTGTAATCCAAATTGAAAACCGCCAGCTCATCTTGAGCATTTTCAAGTAAATCATTCAAAATAAACGGGCTGTGTATGGCTATAAAAAACTGGTTATCTTTTTTATGAATCATTTCCTGCGTAAGGTGTGACATGTACGGCGGAAAGGCATGCGCTTCGGGCTCCTCAAACAACAACACACTATTTGTATTTGATGCTATCGCCGCTTTGTAAAAAATAATGCGCTGAAGTGTGTCGGCAATTGAATTACAAGGAATAAGAAATACTTCGCCATCTTTGCCCTGCTATAGTATTTTAATAGTTTGGCTTGCTTAGTCAAAAACCGTTTCCAAATCATATACTTTAAATAACCCGGTCACCTCCTTTTTAAGTTTGGAATAATTTTCGATGACAGAAAGGAGATTGTAACCGAAAGGTGGTATCAAGTATTTTGCAAGCCCCTTTTTATATTTTATATCTGCCTTGTAAGAGTACCTCTTACTATTGGTTTAAAAATCACCTTTTGTAGAAAAAGCACTCACGTTGAGCTTATCGTCAATTTTTCACCGTAGGTTTAGTTATTATGTTGTATATAAAATCTTAAATTTCTTTTGGATGATACTGTATGCTGCATTTAATCAGGTTGGTATCTATAAAAGTTTCTTTTTCCCAATCGCCATGGTAAAATAGTTCGCCTTCATTCTCTATTCGTATAAGACTGGATAATTTCTTGTTTCCGCTTTTTCTTAGATAGGGAATGGTGAAAACAGATAGTGCCTCAATAATATTAGATTTGCCTACGTTTGGCCTGCCTACAAACAGGTTAATGGTTTACAGTCGTTGATCTCCCAATTGGCCAACGATTTAAAATTTTTTATGTAGATATTATAAATGAAGTGATCCATCTTGTTAGGATTTATTGAAACGAATGTAAACTGATTGTATTACACGGGTTATAGCTGTCCATTAATAGCTATTTTGAAGAGCCTGCCTCCTGCTCCGCCGCCATATTCAAAACTTCTGTCTCCATCTATTACGCCTTACCCGATCTCACCTTTACATTAGCAAATAAAGAAAAGGTTTAAACCAAGGCCAAAAGGTTAATTTTTTTTGGTACCCTTAACCCCTTTATGGGGCTTATGCAATGGTAATGGGAACAAGAAATATATTACTTGCTAACACGAGCGCTAATTAACCACAAGGCAAGGCGGCAAAACCACAGTATGGTATAAAATCAGCTCCCTACTTTAAAAGCAAAAGTGCTTCATTATAAGCTTTGGCTTTAATAGCATGCCCGCCGCCAAACCATATATAATTTAATTTATCGACTCCATTTTTAGCTTCCCGGTGATGGTCAATGTACTCCGTTATTCCATTATAGGCAGCCCACAAAGTTCCTTTAATACCTTTCATGTCATTCCCAAAGCCTTCAGCAAAATAATGTGCCGATTCCGCTTTCATTTTTTCCATCATCCTGGTCTTAGCTTCATCTTCTTTTGATTTAATTATTTTGGGAACAGGAAATATTTTTTCATGGTATTCACTTAGCTTTTGTCTGTTTAATTCTTTCTCGGCCATTTGATTAAACATATTTTCAAGTTCATCAAATCTTGTTTGAATTATACCTAATGTGGTAGCCGCATCTGCCAAGCGATTATGTACATTTCTGCTGTGAGATATTTTTAAACCTGACGCATCTGTGTTAAGTGCCTGTGTTAACGTATTTTGACAAACCACCCTAATAGGAGTGAACTTTATTTGAACCGAAAGTGTGCCGTCGTGACCATTTGCCAATAACAGAAATTTATTTACAACGTCATCACCTTTTACAACAATATCTTTTGGAAGCTTTGCCAATATCCAAATACGTTCTCCGTCACCTAGCGCTCCTGCCGTATGATAAATAGCTTCCCCTTTTCCAACAATATTGTCAAAAAAGCTAAACGCGTCTTCATTTTGTACAGTGGTATAAGCATCACTTACAACACCCAGTGTTTTGCAATCTTGTTTTCCCCACAAATCCTGTCTTACCACAGCAAATTTATCTGTCTTCAGTATGTCGCCACCATCAATAGCAAATAGGCGTTTTTTAGTCACCTTCCAATCAAGGCGAGCGGCTTTAATTGCCTCGGCACTTGATGCCGGACTTGAAAGTTTGGTACCCAGTTTATGCCAGGGGGTTTCTCCGGTATACATCATACTGGCTTTTCCCTTTTCCATCATTAAATTATGAGCCATGCTAATAAATTTTAAGAGTTATGGTCTTACATTAGGGCATCATGGGCAAACAGTTATTTTATCTTATCCCACCTGCCTTTAAAATTATCATTGTCAACAACTGACAAACTCAAAATTCCCTTTGTTTCATATTGTTTTACTCTTGCTTTTGTTTCTGCTCCTGTACAAATGAAGTAATCCGGTACCGCCATTTTATCAGCATTACGATTTACAAATACATAAAAGTGACCAGAATGAACTAGATCTGTCATTATTGACCAGCCAACATTTTTGTTTTGTATATTGCTTTTACCTGAATAATATATTGGTGGTCTTCTTTTTGAGCCAAAATGTCAATTGCTTTTGCATTTTCCGTAGTGATACAAACACTAAACCCACGCCTTAGCAGTTCGGCACCTACGAAATACTCCCCTGAAAGAACGGTGCTACCTAATTGAATTTCTGCCATTTTCTATTGCTAGTTTCAGTTATATCATTCTATTCCATCTTGGTAATTTACCATAGAGCATCTTGTACTTATTAAGGAGTTCCATTTCCAATTCTCTTGGAAAATCCTGATTGTGATTACCGTGCGTTACATACCAGTAAATATCCAATACCCCGATGTTTTCCTCAATCATTTTTTGTGGCCAGTATATTTTCCTTAATATGCCGTCTGTTTTACCCGTTAGAAACCGACCCCTTAGTCCATCTTTTCTATGAATAATATTTCCATTTGCACCCTTTCTTCCTGAAATACCGATATATACCAAATCTATTTTCCCATTTTTTAATGCGTAACATAAATATATGCCACTACAATTTTTAGGAGCGTTACAAACCAACGCAAGTCTATCATTTGGCCTAAAAAAGAAATGACCTTGTTCTTTGTATCTATTTAATTCATCAAACATGAGTTTGCCTTAATTCATGCAATAATTTTTTAAAATATTTTTGTCTGTTTGCCCCAAAATGGTCTTTGTACGCATCCTTTTGCATGGTATAATTTTTATCGTTATTGCAGTAGTAGCAGCATAAAACACAACTGTGCTTTATGAAACGATCATCATTTTTGTCAACTTATAAAACCGGCTCTCTAAAGCAATAACCAATTTGCCGTTGTTTTATTAAACCGGCAGTAATGAGTAAAACAATATCATGTATTGATGTTTCGTAATAATAGCATTGGCAACTGTACTCTATCATCTATTGGGCAAACCAGTTGGCAAAATCTTCTTTGACTAAAAAACCCTTATGTTTTGTTCTATTGAAGTTTATGGCAGCTCGTTCCTTTTTAATATTTATGTATTCTTCACTTTCCACACTTCACCTCCCCTCCGCTGCCATACTCAACACCTCCACCACCATCTCATACACCTTACCCGCACTCACCTGCCCGCTCACCAATATAGGCAATAACCAATCACGAAGGCCGGAGAGTGCATGGTTTTATTGTGAATTCAAAAAATATTTTTCATAATAAGGTATATCTAAAAGATTTCTAATCAACATAATCTTCACGGGGTTCACCAACGCTTCAAACATAATATTTCATCTGTTTTTTATATTTAAATATTCGGTTCTGCTTTTTCAATTACGGCACAGGAGTATAACAAGGCAAAAAAGGGTGAACGTTTCTTGTAAATTTATGTGCCCTTAAAGCTTTCTTTGGCAGTATTGGTATTAAAATCTTGCAATGCTTTTCGTCTTTATATCAAAAGTACAAAATCAGTCACAGTATTATTTGTGGTTCTCTATCATCTAGCGCAGAAGAAAAGCTTTTTTTTCCGCGCCAGGGCCTTATTTTATTGCCCCTGGCCTGCTTAAGCAGGTTAGGTTTTATTAATTTTTGTAAAGCTGAAAGGTTCCAATTCCTATTCCTCGTGTTGCTTGTGGATGGAATATCGGCATACCGGTAATGCAGGTGAAATTCTGATGATCTTAAAATCTTCTATCAGTATGAGCTTTACGTTTGCAACACTGGAGTTTCCTGGCTGGAGCTCAAAAGCTATGAACGCGAATCCGGCAATACCAAAGCAATTACCCTTGTTTACATGCCTTCCCTGCCTGGTTGTTTTTAAATAGTTAAATAGCCTTTTACTTCTTAACTTACCGTTACAAAAACAAAGCAAATGTCGCCATTAAACAAGATTGCAATGTTGTTGAGCCTTGCCGTATTTATGATAGGTATAAGCCTGCATGCTCAAATGCAGGACGAAACCATAAATAAGGAGGTATTAACTGAATTTCTCCAAAACGAGGCTTATATAGAAACGATACAATATCTGAAAAGTAAAAATACCGACGCCTTTACTGATGTATTCGCTATTAATGCTTTGGGGTACGCCTATTTTATGAGCCGAAATTACCTCGATGCTGAACAATACTATTCAAGAACATTATTAATTGACTCACTAAATTTTTCAGCAAACAGGTATATGGCACTTTTAAGCAGGCAGTTTAAAAAATTTGAGCATGAGCTTTTTTATTACAAGCGACTAATCCGATTACGACCCGGTGAAGCAATGATATATAAACTTACAGCAGATGCATATATCGGAGTTCACCGTCCTGATTCTGCTTTGGTGTTGTATAGGATCGCCTATTTTATGCAGCCATCCAATGAAACAATTGCTTCAGCCATAGTTGAAAAATTAATTGAAAACAAAGTGTTTGCCACTGCTGATAGCGTTGGTGTTGAATTTTTAAAGAGAGATGTACTTAACCCTAACCTTACCCGGCTTTTAATAAAATCTTATATGACCCAAAAAAGGATGGCAGACGCCGCCGCTTTAACTAACAAATGGCTTTCCACCAACGAAATAGATACGAGGACAACAGTTAACTTATCAATGGCAAATTATAGTGTACGCAATTACCAGGCGGCTTTTAAAGTGTGCGATACTTTGCTACAGCAAGGCGTAGAATCAGAGGCTTTGTTGTATTACGCGGCATTAGCCAAATACAAATTAAACGACTTTAATACCAGCGTACAATTGCTGCACGCAGGCCTGGACCTCGGCATTTCTAAAAATGTAAACTTATACTATTTTGCACTGGCTGATAATTACGAAGAAACCGGCGACTATAAGCGTTGTATCAGAGCGTACGACACCGCATTTTACCTTTTTAAAGATCCTTTGGCTCTTTACAATATTGGTAGAATTTACGAACAACATGTAAAAAATGACGCTATGGCCAGGCAATATTATACACAATACCTCTCTATATCTAAACCTACTACTGACGATGAAAAGAAGGTAATTAACTACGTAAAACAAGTGCTTGGCAAATTAAAAAAGCAGTGAACATTAGTTTGGCGCATTAGCAGGTATGTATGGTAGCAGCAGGTGTTGACAAACAAGTAATGCTAATGCATCTTAATTATACATTTATTTAGCTAATTGGCTGCCAACTTGCAGGTTGTAAGTTTAGGGCCTTAAGCAATAACAATGCTGGCGCTCAAAACTTCCTTTTGCATTATAAATCTGCATTTTGTAGGGTTGGCCAATGCCCTTACCCTATTGTCGTTCTCCTTAACAATAAAGCCGTATCGGTACCACCTTCACTATCCATACTGTAATTGACCTCGTACTGCAAAGTTTACCTTCCTTTTTATTAAGGCAGTTAGTGTTGGCGGCTATGCATGGGCCCACCACTCCAACTACCGCGGTTGCATGGTAATTAAACGTACCAGCTTACTAACAACAAACAACAGGCTACCAATATTGCTTTAAAAATTACACTCAAAAAGGCTATCGTCGGTAGTAACCTTGTTTAATACTAATTACTATTGAAACTTTATTATAATTTTTATTTATTAAATTTTAAAACGCTTACGATTTAAAGATGACCCCAATTAAGATAAACGTAAATAAATACTAGCTCAGTTTTAACCCAATTATTAACAATTTTATCAAAAAAAATTTTCCATACGCTAATCCTGTTATACTTTTTTATTAGAGTATAACATTAAAGGTGGTTTTGCTATAAATGTTGCAAGGCTTGACACTCAGATATACCCGGTTTTTTAGGATATGGAAAACGTGGGCAATTTAAGTTATTGTGGTACAATTTAATTTATCGAAACTCAAACAGGATATGTATTAAATAAAGTGACTTCCTGTTACGAAATAGTTTAATCGATGTTTCTACCCGCTATTCATAACTCCCGTATCACTATTCACCATTCCTGTATTTTTAATTTTTAATTTTCACTTCACTCCTATCGCTATCGGCAACCTTTCCCCCCTGCAACCTGGTAATAATTACTGTTCCGCACGTATTGCTTTACACATTATCAACCTGGTAACGATGGCAGCAAGGCCGGTGGCCATGTATTACATTATGGTTTTAAAACCCAATTTGCGAAGGCCTTTGGAATTGCCAATATTAATTATGCCCCACATGATGGAGGTGAGCGATATGGCCACGATTATCATTTTGAGCGCCCTAAAAAAAATGGTTTACATCCACTAAATAAATATAACCTGGTCGGTTAGGTATTACCCGATCAATACACCTGCAACTAACCCAATTATTTTTTCAAAAATGAAAAGCTATGTATTTTACCATACCCGTAATGTAAGAAATTGTGGATAAACGACTTTTAAGCCCCCAATGCGCAATTGGTTAAATGTTACCGCCAACCCCATTTATAACAGAATAATTTGGAAATAGAAGATTTAACCGACGCTAAAAATGACGCTCAACTAAGACTAAAGACTATTTTTTGCCAAACAATTATTGGCTTCCATTTAAACAATAGATATTTACAAAGCCTGTTGCATTAATTTGGCAGGCAGTAATTTTTTAGCAAGAAATTTCTTTTTTAACATAATCCTTACCGGCACATCATACAGGCGCAGGGCCACATAGGCCAATATTATAAAAAAGAAAAACAAGCCGATGGCAACGGGTACTATCTGCTGCGGCGGTGGTTTTTTTGAAATTACCCACATGGTATAAATATAAATAAAGGGGTAATGAAGAATATAGATGGGATAAGATATATCACCTGAAAATTTGCACAATTTGGCCCAGCGGCCCTTTATTTGGCTACCCGCACCAATAGCCACTACAATGGGAAAAGCCACAATAACACATAAAGCTTCGTATAATCCATTGTATTTAAAAGCAGGGAGTGAAAAAAGCATAAAAAGCGCTAGCGAACAAACAACATAAGCCATTGGCATCTTAATTAGTTTTCCGGCTCGAAACAACAACAAGCCGCCAAAAAACGGAAACATCATTCGTATAATAGCAATCCAAGAGGTTCTAAAACTATAACCTGAAGCCAGGTTACCATGCCAACAGGCGGTAATAATGAGTGCAACGGCACTAACTACAACCAATATATATAAAGCTGTTTTACCCATACGCCTGCCCCACAAAGCATATAGTACGTTAGCAATATATTCCTGAAAAAGCGACCAGCATGGGCCGTCGAGTGAATGAGTTTCGCTCCAGCCCCTGATATCGGGTGAGGGCAACAGCGTTAAACTAATGAGCACAACCCCAAGTAATTTTAGAAGGCTCACATCCCTGGTGTTGGGATCGATTAAAAAACCAATGGCACCAATCAATACCCCGGCAATTACCAGCGGATGGAGCCTGATTAACCGAATAGTTAAAAATTCTTTGACGGTCATTTTTCCCCAGCGGTCGTCATAGGCATAACCTACCACAAAACCTGAAAGCATAAAGAAAAAATCAACTGCAAGAAAGCCGTGGCTAATTGGGTGATTAGCAGGCGCCGGGTAACAGGCCTCAAAAAGATGAAAAATAACCACCAACAATGCGGCGCTACCGCGTAGTCCATCTAAAATAGGGAAATGGGGTTTCATTAAGTAATTGTTTAATTCATTAACGCTAAACCTTCCGATTTCAATATAAAGCGCTTAAGTATAAACTGTAACTCTCTTCATAAGCTTAAAAATTTAACATAAAAAACGCACAACTCGTAATTTATAACCTAAAATTCTCACCTTTCTGTATTTAAAATTTAGCATTTAAAATTTAAAATAAAAAAACGCATAACTCTCAATTTCTTAATCTCTCCATTTAAAATTTAGCATTTAAAATTCAACATAAAAAAACGCATAACTCACAACTTATAATTTCAACCGCTCTCCATTTAAAATTTAGCATCCAAAATTCAACAAAAAAAAAAACGCGTACCTCTCAATTTCTTCCTCTTTTTCATTTAAGATTTAACATTTAACATTCAAAATAAAAAAACCTATACCTCCGCTAAATACTTATGTACAAAACTAATGGCCATACTACCTTCACCTACTGCCGATGCCACCCTGTTCATGGCGTTGGCACGTACATCGCCTGCGGCAAATATTCCATGGGCGCTGGTTTCAAGCAAATATGGGTCGCGGTTTAGTTTCCATATTTTTTTAAATGATAAATTCAATTTTAGATCGGGGCCGGTTTCTATAAATCCTTTGCTACTGCGGATAACCGTTTCGTTTATCCAATCGGTATAGGGTTTTGAACCGATAAAAATATACACTGCGTGGGCTGGTTTGGTTTCGGTTTTGTTAGTATCAGCATCAAGCAACACAACTTCTTCAAGCCGCTCATTGCCTTTTACTTCCGTTATCTCTTTTTTACCAATTACATTAATATTTTTAGTTCCGCTTATTTGGTCAATCAGGTATTGCGACATGGTTGAACTTAGGTTGGGCTTGCGGATAATGATGGTTACATTTTTTGCGAACTTGGACAAATACATGGCGGCCTGCCCTGCCGAGTTGCCTCCGCCCACCACATATACATCTTTATCGCGACAACTGGCTGCTTCGGTTACGGCAGCGCCATAATAAATACCGGCGCCGCTAAAGTTGTCCATACCCTTTGTATCAAGTTTGCGATAGTTAACGCCGGTGGTAATGATTACCGCACGGGCATTTATTTCACTCCCGTCTTCGAGTTGAATTTTTTTATAGCCATCTTTTTCAATAATACCCTTAACCGACTGCGGCAGTAAAAATTCAGTACCAAAACGCGTAGCCTGCGTTAGCGCCCTGCGGGTAAGGTCGGCGCCACTAAGCCCTGTGGGAAAGCCAAGGTAATTTTCGATACGCGAACTGGTGCCCGCCTGGCCACCCGGCGCATGTTTTTCTATCAGCAACGTTTTTAAACCCTCGCTGGCGCCATACACAGCCGCCGCCAGCCCAGCCGGGCCAGCACCTATGATCGCCACATCATACATTTCAAGCTTATTGCTGGCATTTAAACCAACTTTTTTTGCGAGGTCTTTAATCGACGGCATCACCATGTACAATCCATCTTCAAAAAATATAACAGGCAACTCCTTCAAGTTAATGCTATTCATTTCAATTAATTGACGTGCTTCGGTACTTGTCTCCACATCAAGCCATTGATATGGTACCAGGTTGCCCGCTAAAAACTCCTTTACCTCATGCGATTTTGGACTAAACTGGTAACCTACCACCTTTATACCTTTAAAGCCCGGCTTATAATTATTTTGCCAGTCGTCTAACAGGTCATCAATTACAGGGTACAGTTTTTCCTCGGGCGGATCCCAGGGTTTCATCAGGTAATAATCAAGCTTAACTTCATTAATTGCTTTTATGGCCGCATCAGTATCGCTATAGGCCGTTAGCAGTACCCTTTTTGCATCGGGAAATACCTCTTTAGCCTTTACTAAAAACGATACACCATCCATATTTGGCATACGTTGGTCGGCTATAAAAAGGGCTATTGTTTCGCCTTTGTTTTTTAACCCGTGCAGGCTTTGCAAGGCTTCTGCCACCACTTCGGTGCTCAGCACTTTATATTCCTTGCGGTATTTTGTTTTTATATCGCGTCTAATAGCCCTTAACACCTGCGGGTCATCATCTACACAAAATATAATTGGCTCGCTCATTTAATTTCAGTTTTTATCAGGTACAAATTTATCCCTGTATCGGAAAACAAACCCTAAAGGTGGTTTTACCGGCAACCGATACTACATTTATAGCTCCATTGTGCTGTTTTACAATACGGGTAACCACATCTAGCCCCAGCCCGGTGCCTTTTCCAATGTCTTTGGTGGTAAAAAATGGGTCAAAAATCCTATCCTTCACCTCTGGTGGTATTCCCACACCATCGTCGGTTATTGATACCACTATGCTGTTTTTTTCCTTTTTAGTTTCAATTTCAAGTGTTCCTTTTTGGTTAACCTCCATGGCATCCAACGCATTGTCAAATATATTGGTCCACACCTGGTTTAGTTCGCCAACAAATACTTTTACTTCGGGCAGGCTGGTATCATAATGTTCAATCACCTGTACATTTCCTTTTCGCCGTTTAAAATCAAGCATATTAAGGGTGCTGGCTATACCCTGGTGAATATTGGTAAACTGTTTATCGGTATCGCGGTCCATTTGGGTAAAATTCTTAACTGAACTTATTAGCTTTTCTATGCGCTGGCTGGCTTCGCGAATATCGTTCACCATTTTTTCCGTTACCAGGTTGTTGTTCATCCAGTTTAGCACAGGCGATAGATGTTGCCGGGTAACCCTTGTTTCAATGGCCTGCAAATCAGTGCAGGTAAATCCAAATTCCACAAAGTTTTCTGATACCTCAGCGCTGTTGTCTACCTGCATTTCCTCCAGGCAATCCAATAGTTCCTCCTCCAATTCCATGCGCTTCATCATGGTTAATACAGGTTTATCTTTCCTGCCCAACACCTCAAACAAAATATTATTTATGTCATCAACCTGCTGGCCGGTCATTTGTATGCTTATCACTTTTTTAAAGCTATCGGGCTGCAGTTGAAGGTGCTTTTGCAACATGGTCGATCCCCGTACAATGGCTGCTGCGGGGTTATTTAATTCGTGGGCAAGGCCGGCCGATAATTTACCCAACGCCATCATTTTTTCGTTTTGTTGTTGTAGCGCAGTAAAATCCCTCACCCTGCTAGTCATTACATGCACCAAAGCCTGGGTAAGCTCAAAATGTTGTTTTATCAACGCTTTTGATTTCTCCCGCGGAAAAGATAAAATTGTAGTGGCTACATCCGCCTGTCCCGAAGCGGTAGACACCAGCCCGCGGCTAAAAGGAAGGTAACCGGTAATCTCATTTGCCTTGACAACGCCTAGTGTACGTTGGCCTTTGGCCTGCTTTAAAACAAATTTAATTTCGCCTTTTAATATAATGTAAGTGCCCGTAATTGGATCGCCGGCTGTAAATAAAAAATCGCCCTCTTCCAGTTCTGCTAACGTACTGTTATCTATCAGCCATTGCAACTGGCCGGCCGGCACATCATTTAATGCATCTATCTTTAAAAGGTCATCCACTAACACTTGCTTCATGGGGTATCAATTTAAGGTAAAAATGTTTTGTAAAACCAAGAGGTAAGTTACTGGTGAAAAAATAGATTTCTATACGTAGTACATTATTTTTAAGTGATATAAGCTATTTTTTAGTTATGAATGTAACCGGTACAAAAGAGTTCAATAAAACTATATTTACCCCTACTAAATCTTGCCTTATGATTAAAAGAATTCTGCCCCTTTGTATCGCCTTTTTTGAAGTATTTTTTTGTAGTGCGCAAACCAACGTAATTCAATTATACAATGGCGTTGCGCCGGGTTCCGAAACGTGGACGTGGAATGAAGCCCTCAACACTAACAACGCATGGAACACTGATGTGGTGTATAACGTAAACAAACCAACCATTACACTTTTTGCTGCTTCAAAAGGCACAGCCAATGGAACGGCCGTAATTATTGCGCCGGGCGGTGCCTTCCGCGCCTTGTCAATTAACAGCGAGGGCAATGAAGTTGCAAAATGGCTTTCGGCAAAGGGCATTACCTGT
The DNA here is from genome assembly GCA_038247635.1 of Chitinophagales bacterium. GTDB lineage: Bacteria > Bacteroidota > Bacteroidia > Chitinophagales > Chitinophagaceae > Segetibacter. The sequence continues at coordinate 17,972 of JBBRUR010000041.1, read as the reverse complement.
TTTGTACTTCGGTACCGGCTCGCTCACAGTAAAACCACCGACCCCGTAGCCGAAATGACTGCCATTTGGGAAACCCCCGAATTTAACGACGGCAACAAGGTTATAGTTCCATTGGAAATTGAAGATGGCCGAACAGCCATCGCCCATGTGCGCTCTCACGCCGTAGAATATGGAATTGATCCACACAAAATTGGAATGATCGGTTTTTCTGCCGGAGGCACGGTTGCCACCTCAATGGCATTTGGTTACAGCCCTGAAAACAAACCCGGTTTTATTGCATCCATCTACCCTTACTTTCCTACCGAAATGGTGCATGCTATACCCACAGATGCGCCATCCATTTTTATAGTAGCTGCCACCAACGATGACCTGCAACTGGCGCCCCACAGTATTAACCTATACCAAAAATAAGTTGACGCCAAACACCCTGCCGAGCTGCATATTTACGCAACAGGTGGTCATGGCTTTGGCATGCACAAGCAAAACCTGCCCAGCGATAGCTGGATAGAAAGGTTTGGCGATTGGCTTCAGTTTAATGGTTTTATGGGGAAAAAGAAATAATCTTTCGTTGAGCATCAAATAATGAGATCCTTCATAATTATCATTATACCAGGTTAGACGCTGATTTGTGGCTGTAACCCGCCGGGCAAATAAGCAATTGACATATTCATTAAAGCACAACCAGGTTTCTATGACTTCCAAAACGGAGAACCGACAAATAAGTCGAGCGTCCGAAACCCTCAAAACCAATTAATGGTTCACAAAAAGTTTAAAAAAATTAATTACCGCAATTTAATTGACATTTACCTATGGACACAAAACACTTTAATTGCACGGGTTTATAAATAGACCATCACATTAAATTATTGACAGTTGCCAGATAACTTACCAGCTTGACACAATTCAAGAAAAATATTATTGGGAGTTTTGGTAAAGACATAAAACAGAAAATAATGACAATATTATTTATGTAATTGTAAAAGAAGTAAATGCCTCATTTAAAAAAATTTGAAAGCAGCTTTCAATAATGACCTGGTAAATGACACTCTTTAATTAAGAAAGAGAGAAAGTTAAAATACAGTCACAACGCCAGGCGCTTATAGTCATCAAATGCCATTTTCCAAAGCATTCTACCTAGCCATGTTAGATGTTAGCATATTAGAATGCACAAACTTTCCGCAAGGTTTCCACATCATCAGGTAGTACCAGCGCCAGTTCGGCTCTTTTAAAGGCTTGTTGTGCATGGTGGTTGGCCAGCCGCTTACATTCGTCATCGCCTCCGGCCGCTATTAATTGAAGTGCTTTTTGAAACCGCACCATCACTTCAATATTACCTGCACCGTCGCGGGCTATCGGTCTAAAGGCATCGTCAAAAAAATCGTCCTGTAATAATAAAGGCATTTCTATTCGGCTGCACGGCGGTTTTTCGTCAGGCAAATTTTTAACAGGTTGGTAAAAAAGTGAAAATAACCTAACATGGTTGCCCAAAATAGCAATTGCGGTACCCGGATCATTTACTGCAGGCGATAGTGCCCTGCTGGCCACTTCTGTTAGTGCTATTAATCCAAACCGTGGATCGTCGTCAAAATACCTTGTATTTTTTATGGTGAATGCTTTATTGATCTGCTTTTTTTGCTTTTCATTCATGTTTGTTTTAAGACCCTTAATTTTTACAAGTGGCTCATGGGTAGTTATAAACTTACCAGGCAAATGTTGCACTACAATAATTACCTCTATTTCGTTGGCAAGTACCTGCAGCCGGTCGGTATTTATTAGTTGTATATACCCGGTTTCGGTACTCATTACCGCCACTCCATGGCCGGCTTCCACTATTACGGCCACGCCGCCCTTGTAGGGATCACCCTTATATTTTGTGATGGCACCGGCGGCGGCAGTTTCTATTTTTTCAATGGTATGCTCAAGCCTGCCCAACCGGGCAATTCGCTGCATCCATCGCAAAAAAGTAGTAATCACCAGCGCAAAAATCAGCAGTGTTATTATTAGTAAAACAAACTTACCCGCTTTTCCATAGTATGAATTTTGAAGCGCAACAGTACCTACTATAGCATATATAAACGATCCAATAAAAACAGACAAAGCGTTTTTGGAAACGTCGTCTGCAATAATTAGTGAAAACGACCTTGGTGTGGCGCTTGAACTGGCAGCATTGTACGCCGAAACCATAGACCCCACTGCAAATATGGCAATCACCAACATACTGGCCGATATGGTGGTAAGCAATTCAGTAATTGATTCGCGTTTTACATTGGGCACTATCTTATCCAAATCAGTAGTATCAGCAAAATGCGCCAGCAAAGCCACTCCTATCGAAATAATACAAAACAACAATGGCCTTACCCAAAGTTTTTCTTTCAACCGGCTTAATTGGTATTCAAGCTGTTTTTGCATACGCGCACTTTTGTAAAATAAATTTTTGAAGTAGGGTTTTATTTGTTTTACTTAAAACACTGCTGGTTAAAAAAAGGGATCTCCTAAAACGGTAATCAAATTGTTGACCGCTAACAAGCAGTTTTAATAACGTGCATGGTAAATACCAGGCAAATATTAATCAAAATATAACCGGTAAAATTTAAAGGCTTCGATCACATTATTTAGTTTACAATTGGCTTTTATTCCGGCATCCCCTGCTATACCCGGTTATAGTCAGCACGCCAGTTTTGAATAGATGTTTTTATATCTTTCGCTGCAAGATTTTCGTCAACAGCCTTTTGGCAAAGTGCCACAAATTCGTTGTCGCTGGCAAAACGAAGGGCAATAATTTGACTTTTTGTAAGCCGCTCATTTAACAACTTGCCGGTTAACCTAAAAGTCCTGAAGTTTTCTTCGGCAATAATAGTCTTGTCCTGGTTTTGAATGGCGAAAATCCGCGTGTAAGCAAATAACATCAAAAGCGCAATACCTATTAATAAATACATCACTGTTTGCAGACCAAAACCCAATTGAACCATTAAAATTACCCCAAGTATTAAAACAGTTAGTACAACAAGGCTTGCTACGATATGAAAACCGGGAACGATTTTCGCGTGATTTTTAAAATTTTGGTCCTGCATGTTTGTAAAAATTAAAGGGTTAAAAAATTAAGATTTAAAGATATTGCTGTTTGGGAGCAGGTTGACCATTAATTGTAAAACACTTGAGTGGTTGAAACATAAAAAACTTTTTTAGTAACCCATCTTAACAGCGTTTACTTATACGAATGCTGTTTATTTCCGATTTCATTAAATTAATTTGTTTAGTATCCTACTTTAGCATGTTCTTCTTTTGCCAATATAAAATTTAAGATTAACCACCAGGCGCTCTAAAAAGCTATCAGTTTCTTATCTAACTTCAACGCATTACAATAACCCTTTTAAACCTTTCATTTACCATGAATAACTTTAGGCTGTTGGCAATAGCTATTGCAGTTGCCGGGTTTGGTTTTGCCCAAACACAAACCCATTTTCTTTATGCCTCAGGGTTACAGGCTCCAATGGCCGACACTACAAAAAAAGACAGTATTCAATATGAAACTACTAAGGGCCTGCCGCTGAGACCACAGCGTAAAATAAACTTTATTACTACCGAGGGTACCTGGACCTCGGTTGACATTAGCCCCGACGGTAAAACCATTGTGTTTGATATGATGGGCGACCTATATACCATGCCGGTAACAGGCGGTACTGCCAAAGCCATTACCAAAGGCATTGCTTTTGACTGCTCTCCAAAGTTTTGTCCCGATGGAAAACGCATCGCTTTTATTAGCGACCGTAGCGGCGCCGAAAACATCTGGTATATTGATATGGATAAGCAGGATACTGTTCAGCTTACCAAAGAAAAAAACCAAAATTTCAGTAACCTGGCCTATACGCCCGATGGCGATTACATTGTGTATAGCAAAGGCCGACGCATTCCCAAACTTTATTTAATGCACAAAGATGGCGGCGCCGGTACTCAATTGTTTGATGAGCCTGCGGCTATAAAAGCAATAGACCCGGCGGTAAGCGCCGACGGCCGCTATGTATACTTTAGCCGCCGTAGCGGCGCATGGAACTACAATGCACAACTACCCCAATACGAGCTTGGCATGTACGACCGCCAAAACGGCAAAACCACTATCACCTTTACCAGCCGTTATGGCTCGGCATTTACACCAGTACTTAGTAAAGATGGTAACTGGCTGGTGTATGGCAGCCGCTACGAGGACAAAACCGGGCTTATTATACGTAATTTAAAAACCGGCGAAGAAAACTGGTTGGCATACCCCGTACAACGCGACGACCAGGAGTCGATAGCTACCATGGGCGTTTTGCCCGTTATGGCTTTTATGCCCGACAGCAAATCGCTGTTGGCAAGCTATGGTGGAAAAATTTACAATATACCCATTAATGGCAACAAAGCCACCGAAATAGCCTACACTGCCGACCTGAAACTGGAAATGGGGCCACAGTTATCGTTTAAATATCCCATTAACGACACGCTTAAAACAGCCGTAACCCAAATACGCGATGCAGTTCCATCGCCCGACGGCAAAAAGCTGGCCTTTACTGCGCTTAACCGCTTGTACTTAATGGATTATCCCAATGGTACCCCGGTACGTTTAACCAATAATAATTATACAGAGGCTCAGCCGGCATGGTCAAAAGATGGCAATGCGCTGGTATTTATTACCTGGACTGCCCGCGGTGGCGATGTCGTAAAAATTACGTTTAACAAGGCAAAGGCCACGGCTATAAAGTTAAACAAAGAGCCGGGTATGTTTATGAGCCCGGTATTTACCAACGAAGGCGATAAAATTGTTTTTGAAAGAAGTACCATAGCAAATTACAAAGAGTCGATTGGCCCTAATTACAACGACGCCCTCAACGAAATTTGCTGGATACCCGCTGCAGGAGGCGAAATAAAAGTGATAGATAATGCCCGTGGCCGCTACAATCCACACTTTATAAATGGTAGCGACCGCATTTATCTAAACAGCGGCAATGGCAACCTTGTTTCTGTTGAGTTTAATGGAAAAGATGAAACAGTACTTGCCCGTATAACTGGTATAACCCCTTTTGGCTCTTCGGTTTTAAATAACCATGAAGCCGGTAGGGGAGGCAATCGCGGAGCCGATGTATTGGAGGAAGATGCCATGGAGCCTGAGCAAAAACCCAATACGGCCGGACAGTTAAACATGTCGCCCGATGGCAAGCGCGTTTTGGCGCAGGTATTTAATGAAATTTATGTGATTGATTATCCTAAAATAGGTAAGGTGGTTAACATATCCGTGGCCGATGCAACCAATGCTGCCTTTCCTGCCCGAAAACTTACCGAGTTTGGTGGCGAATTTCCGTCGTGGGAGGCCGACAGCAAAAAAATACATTACAGCCTCGGCAATGCTCATTTTGTTTACGATGTAACAAAGGCAGCCACCTTTGACGACAGCGTAGCCGTGGCTAAAAAGGCAGATACCAAACGCAAAGCCGACAGCATAGCAACAGCGAAAAAAGATACGAGCCCTGCCAACAAAAATCTGGCACTAAAAGATACCACCAAAAAGGCCGCCGCCGCGGAAGAACCCCGTTATAAGGCAATTGAAAATAAGGTGGCAGTGTCTTTCATTAAAGATATACCCACCGGGTTAGTGCTGATAAAAAATGCACGCATTGTAACTATGAACGGCGATGAAGTAATTGAAAACGGCGACATTTTGGTTGTAAACAACCGAATAAAAGCTGTTGGAAAAACGGGTACGCTTTCGGTGGCGGCAAATACTAAAACTGTTGATGCCACCGGCAAAACGGTAATACCTGGCTTTGTTGATACCCACGCACACATGTGGCCGCAGTGGGGCATTCACAAAAACCAGGTTTGGATTTATGCTGCCAACCTTGCCTATGGCGTAACCACCACCCGCGACCCACAAACCGCAACTACCGATGTACTTACCTATGCCGATATGGTAGATGCAGGCATGATGGAAGGGCCAAGGATATACTCAACAGGGCCTGGCGTAGGTTATTGGGGTTACAACATAAAAGACAGCGCACAGGCAGAAACCATTTTGCAGCAGTACAGCAAATACTACCATACCAAATACATTAAAATGTACCTGACCGGCAACCGCCAGCAGCGGCAGTGGATAATTATGGCAGCTAAAAACCAGCAAATATTACCTACCACCGAGGGAGGGCTGGATTTTAAGTTTAACATGACTAACCTGCTTGACGGGTACCCCGGCCACGAACATGCCATACCAATTTACCCACTGTACCACGATGTAATTAAAACCATTGCCGACAGTAAAATGGCGGTAACCCCAACCCTTATTGTTAGTTATGGTGGACCATGGGCCGAAAACTACTATTATGAAACGGAAAAGCCCTACCACGACAAAAAGCTACAATACTTTACACCGTACGAGGAATTGGCTGAAAAAAGCCGCCGCAGGCCAGGGTGGTTTATGGACGAAGAACAGGTGTTTCCCAAACACGCCAAATCAATGAAACAACTGGTAGAAGCCAAAGGCCTTGCAGGTATTGGCAGTCACGGACAGTTGCAGGGGCTTGGCTATCACTGGGAGTTGTGGGCCATTCAAAGCGGCGGCATGAAACCGCATGATGCACTTAAAGTGGCTACTATTTTAGGGGCCACTTCGCTGGGGCTCGATGGTGATGTTGGTAGCCTGCAGCCCGGCAAACTAGCCGACCTGATCATCCTTGATAAAAATCCATTGATGGATATACGCAACAGCAACTCGGTTAAATATGTTATGAAAAATGGCCGCCTGTACGATGGTGCCACCTGCAACGAAATCGTTACCGGAAATAAACAACTGGTTCGCGACGAGTGGGAGTATAAAAAACCGGTGGTAACTACCACAGTAATCGATTAATTTTTTTTTAATTTAAACCTGCCGGTTTGTATTTGCACAAACCTGCTTTTTTTACCTTAAAGCAGCAATTTGGTATATACTACGTTAGCGGGTAGCCCTTTTTTAATGACTATCCGCAATCTGCTGCTAATATTTTTGAACCGCTTTATAGTAGTATTCATTAGTCGTGGCAGCCTGCTTCAATAACCATAGAGGTCGCACTCTTATGGTGTTGGTAATTTTATTCAGCCTTTTTTTTCATTATTTTATATTCAGCATTGAGTGTACCAAATAGCGGATAATCATGCCTTTTTTTAAAGCAAAACGGTTTGTAATAAACCTGCGTTTAACTCAACAGTAGTCATAAAAGATAAACTTGTACCCTAAAAGGTTTAATTTTTAGGTGCGAAGAAAAGTAAAGAGAAAGTCGATTAACTTACGGCCAACTCATAGCCATACCAGACATCTTTTTTATTACCGGGATATGAATTTAATAGTAGAAAAAGATTTGCTTCAACAATATAAAAAGTTTTTTGATCTTTCGCCTGACCTGTTTTGCATATCGGGTTACGATGGCTACTTTAAGAAAGTAAACGCTTCGGTATCGCAGCTATTGGGATATTCACTTACTGAGTTATACACCAATCCTATTAACAAATTTGTACACCCCCACGACCGAAAAATTACCTCAGTTGCCCGTAATTCCCTTCTTAAAAACCATGTATTGCATAATTTTGAAAACAGGTATGTTACCAAAAATGGTAACATTGTGTGGCTAAGCTGGACCTCTTTTCCATGTAATGAAGACCAAATGGTGTTTGGGGTAGCAAAAAACATCACCCATAAAAAAATACTTGAAAAAGAGAGAAACGAATTAATGGATGAGATAGCCAAAATGAACAACGATCTTAAACTCATCAACTATACTACCTCACACGATCTCAGGTCGCCGGTAAATAATATGCTTGCCATTTTTAGCTGCCTTGATAAATCTAAAATTAATGACGAAGAGACAAATGAACTTCTTGAAATATTAAAGCTTGCAAGCGAAAGCTTACATACAAAACTTAATAATTATATTGATAAGGTAAGTGAACAAAAAAAACTGGCAGCCCGTATTGAAAAAATCAATATAAGCGATTGCCTTAATTCCGTGTTGCACTCTATCCAGGCACTTGTAAGCGGATCGGGGTCTGCCGTTTTTTTAGATTTAGGCGCCAAAGAAATAATGTACGATAAGGGGTACCTAGAAAGCATATTTCTAAACCTTATTACCAATTCAATAAAATACGCCCGGCCCCAATTTGCACCACAAATTTATATTAGCACAATACAAACCAGCCAGGGTATACTTTTGACCGTTAAAGACAACGGTCTGGGTTTTGATATGCAAAAAGTACAAGGCCGCCTTTTTGGTATGAACCAAAAATTTCACAACCACACCGATAGTAAGGGTATTGGCCTGTACCTGGTTCACCGATATGTAACCTCGTTAGGTGGCACCATAGCCGCTGACAGCACTGTAAACAATGGAACAACCTTTACCCTGCTGCTAAAGCACGATGTTTCCTAACATTAGTGTTAATGCCGCGGGCAGGTAAGCATTAGCCTTAACTTTCAATATTTTATGGTCTGGGGCGTTTTGATCATCAAGTTACCTCCTCACCCATCCTAATGCAAGCCCCATTTTCGTTTGCCAGGCGGGTCTAATCCGGCCCCTTTGTACATTTTGTCTATTATTCAGCAAAAGCACCAGGCATTATTCGTTACAATAACCTGATTGCAAAAAAAGGTAGTCGTTGTCATTTTTATTTCGCTGTTATACAATCAGGTACAAAACATTTACTATTTTATTCCATTTTTAAAGTGCCACCCTTATAGCTTTCAATAGCAAAATATACGCTACCAGGTGCTTTTAGCCATTGGCTCTTTATTGCAAACAGGTAATTTTTACCCATTATTAAAACTTGCACACGGCTAAGCAGCTAAAAGCATTGGCGCGCTATCTTTTATATTTAGTAATTAAGTATGAAGTATTTTTTAGTTGTAGTGATGGTGCTTTTGTATAAGCAAACAAGTGCACAGGGTTGTATTGAACTTGGCCAAAATCCCGGATCAGCTTTCCCTGTTTGCGGATCAACCAGTTTTTCGCAGACCAGTGTGCCACTTTGTGGCTCACGACAGGTGCCGGCACCGTGTACCAATAGTGCTGCCATTTTTATGGATAAAAACCCGTTTTGGTATCGGTTTACCTGTTTTGTAAGCGGCACCCTTGGTTTTCAGATAATTCCCAATAACGTAACCAGCGATTACGATTGGCAATTGTTTGACATTACCAATCGTAACCCCAGCGATATTTATACAGATAGAACCATGTTTGTTGCCTGCAACTGGTCGGGCGAAACTGGTACTACCGGCGCCAGTGCTATTGGAACATCGCTGGTAGTTTGCGATGGTACCGGCATGCCATTATACAGCAAAATGCCCGATCTGCAACAAGGGCGTTTGTACCTTTTACTGGTAAGCCATTTTACTAACAGCCAAAGTGGTTATCAATTAAATTTTGGCGGTGGTACGGCCAGTATTACCGATACTGCTGCCACTGCATTTACTTCGGCCAAACCTGCGTGCAACGGTACTAACATAGCTGTAAAACTTAATAAAAAAGTGGCCTGTAACAGCCTGGTCGGCAACGGTAGTGACTTTACCTTAACGGGTGGTAACAATACCATCCGTGATGCCGTTGGTGTGGGTTGTGCCAACAATTTTGACACCGACAGCATTGTTTTTACGCTGGCCCGGCCTATGGATGCCGGCAATTATAATATAACTACCAAAAAAGGATCCGATAGCAATACCTTGTTGGATAACTGCCAGGTGGCGATGGCCGAGGGCATTAGTGCCCGCTTTACGGTAAATTCCCTACAGCCAACCGCCTTTGACAGTATTGTGGCCGTTGGGTGCGCCCCTGGCAAATTGGTGGCTATTTTTAATAAGCCGTTGTTGTGCAGTTCGGTATCTGCCAACGGCAGCGATTTTACCATCGATGCAGCATCGGGCGTAACCATTACCGGTGCAACGGTTACGTGTAACAACAATGTCACGTCCAGCCTTACACTAAACCTGTCGGCCCCAATTACTAAAAAAGGAAATTTTAAAGTAACCCTGGTAAAAGGTAGCGATGGCAATACCATTATTGACGAGTGTAACCAGGAAACCCCTGGAGGCGAAACCGTAACCATTTCCACCACCGATGTGGTATCAGCCGCTATCAATTACACCATACAGTATGGTTGCAAGGCCGATACTGTTCAGTTTAGCAACAGTGGTGCTAATAACATACAAACATGGCGTTGGCAGTTTAACGAACGGGCAAACAGCAACCAGCAAAACCCCCTGTATATTTTTACAAAGTTTGGCCCACAGGTTGTTTCGCTTTTTGTTAGTAATGGTGTTTGTAGCGACTCACTTAAAATAAACTTTGACCTGGACAACGGGTTGGTGGCTGCCTTTACATCTGTCGATTTGCTTTGCCCAAAAGATGCTGCCACCTTTAGGGATAGTAGCCTGGGAAAAATCACTTCGTGGAAATGGAAGTTTGGCAACGGACTTACCAGCAATCAAAAAAACCCACCCGTTCAAAATTACCCCGAACTGTCTGCAATCGCTACCTATAACATTCAATTAATAATAGGCAATCAATACAACTGTTTTGATACGCTAAGCAAAAAATTGACCGTATTAAACAGTTGTTACATTGCCGTACCATCGGCCTTTACGCCCAATGGCGATGGCCTGAACGATTACCTGTACCCGCTTAATGCCTTTAAAACTACCAATCTATTATTTAGAGTTTATAACAGGGTTGGTAAATTGATTTTTGAAACTACTGACCACACAAAAAAATGGAATGGTACCTATAAAGGTGTGCCGCTGCAAAGTGGCACATTTGTATATACATTGCAATACACCAACAGCGATACCGGGCAGCCATTCTTTTTAAAAGGAACAACAGTGTTGTTAAGGTAGTAAGCCAATTTATTTTATTGTATGTCGAGGCCATTATTCCTCCATCATTTCCAATGCATACCTGGCATTGCGCCAAAATACATCTAAGGCAAGCAGGTGTGTTTTAAAAAAAGAAATGAGCGTTGGCCAGTCGGCCTCGTTAAACATGTTTATAGGTAACAACGAGGCAAAAATGCCAGGCACTTTATTATTATAAGTATTTTTTTCGGGCAAACGCCATTCCCACCGGCTACCGGGTACCAGTGGCAACATAGAGCGGTGCATTTGCAAAACCTGCATCATCTTTTGTTGTTCGGCGGCCAAAGGATGGCTTATCTCAAGTGCAATAATAGCCGCATGCTGATCGGCGTTCAATTTAATGGCAATGTGCTTTTGGTCTGTTTTATAATTTATCCAGTTTATTTTTTTGCCTTCGGCAGAGGGTACCGGGGCCATATATTGCCCAACCCGTGTCCAAAATTGATGCCGCAACTGCGAAGCGTGTTGTTTGGTGTACATGTTTGCGAAGCGTGATGAATTATGAATTATGCGTTTTTTTATTTTAAATTTTAAATGCTAAATTTTATATGGAGAAAGGTTTAAATTATGAATTATGAGTTATGAGTTTAATGGAAATGCTAAATATCAAAACAGATGGATTTTTTAATTTTACTTATTTTAAAAGAATCCAAATACTTTCTTCCACATCTGATTTCCACTCCTCACTTCTCACTTCTCCCTCCTCCCTCCTCACTTCTTACTCTCACTTCTCCCTCCTCACTTCTTACTCTCACTTCTCCCTCCTCACTTCTTACTCCTTACTCTTACTTCTCACTTCTCCCTCCTCACTTCTCACTTCTCACTTCTCACTTCTCACTTCTCCCTCCTCACTTCTCCCTCCTCACTTCTCCCTCCTCACTTCTCACTTCTCACTCCTTACTCCTCACTCCTCACTTCTCACTCCTCACTCCTTACTTTTTAATTTTTCACTCATACCACACCTTTGCAGCGATAATTTCGTAAATTTCGTTAAATGACAGTACCGATAGGTAGCCGTTAATGAAAATATCCTTGACAATACCATTTAAACGATTATTGCCGCAACTTTTATTTCTGCTGTTGCTTGCAGTCATAAGTAACACTGCCCGTGCCGATCATATAACCGGGGGCGAAATGTTCTATACCTCGCAACCTGGCGCTAATGGCACCATTCTTTATTTTGTTACCTTAAAATTGTTTATGCGGTGCAATAGTGGCCGCCAATTCAACAATCCGGCCATTGTATCTATTTTTAATCGTGGTACCAATAGCAGGGTAAGCAATATAAATGTGGCATTAATTAGCCAGCAAACCATTCAATTGGCTAATGCGGGCCCCTGTGTTACCAACCCTCCTACAGTATGTTACGTTATTGGCACTTATAGTTTTAATGTTTCCCTCAATCCCTCTACCACAGGGTATGTTATAGCCAGCCAGGTAAACTTTAGGATAGCCGGCATAAGTAATCTCATTACAGGATACTCCAACGTTGGCGCCCTATACACCTGCGAAATACCAGGCACCGATCCATTGCCCAACAGTGTAGTAAACAACAGTGCACGGTTTACCGCCAGCGACCTGGTAGTGGTATGTGCCAACAATAAATTCAGCTATAGTTTTGCTGCTACCGACCCCGATGGCGATGAGTTACGCTATTCGTTCTGTAATGCTTTTGTTAGCGGCGGCGCCAGCTTTAGCAATAACAATATACCTCCACCCGTGCCGCCGTTTCAAGGTGTGCCGTATGGCTCAGGGTTTACTGGCTTTACACCACTTGGCCCCGATGTTTCGATTAACAACCGAACGGGGCTAATTACCGGCACTGCCCCGCCAACAGGTATATACGTTGTTACCGTATGTGTACAAGAGGTACGTAATGGCATAGTGATTGCCACCCAACGCAAAGACCTTCAAATAAACATAGCTGCCTGCGATATTGCAGCGGCGGTATTGTTGCCCGAGTACCAGCTTTGCCGCACAAGCCGTACCCTGGCTATAGATAATTTAAGCACCAGCAACCTCATAAACTCGCAAAATTGGGAAGTGCGTAATATGGCTAATAATAAAATTTTTGGCATAGACACTAAAAGCCTTAATTATACTTTTACCGATACCGGCCTTTATAGTGTACGACTGGTCATAAACCGCGGGCAGGCGTGCAGCGACTCATCCAATGCATTGGTGCGGGTGTACCCTGGTTTTAAACCTGACTTTACTTATGCTGGTATTTGTTTTAGCCGGCCTACTCTTTTTACCAATACCTCTACTACTGATTATGGGGCAATACAATCGGTATCGTGGACTTTTGGCGATGGCAACCAAGCCGGTAATACCTCTACCCAAAACAATCCCACCTACACTTTTACTGTACCGGGTACAAAAAACACCGTACTCAACGCCACCAATACCAATGGCTGTAAAGACACTGTTAGCAAACTCGTTCCCATTTTTACGAGGCCGCCGCTAAACCTTGCCTTTACCGACACCCTTATTTGCCAGCGCGACAGTGTACAACTACGCGCCAACGGTACCGGCAATTATACATGGTCGCCCGGCAGTGCCGGTATAGCAAACGCCAACACACCCACACCTACCGTAGCGCCACTTACCAGCACAAAATATTATGTTAACCTTAACGACCAGGGCTGCCTAAACCGCGACTCGGTATTGGTGCGGGTAACCGATAAGGTAGCATTAATTATTATGGGCGATACCACAATATGCACTGGCGACAGCCTGCAACTGCGTATAATCACCGACGGGTTTACTTACCAATGGAACCCGGCAAACATCGTTCGCAATCCCACAATTGCCAGTCCGTTTGCCACGCCTTTAACCACTACCATATTTGGGGTGGCAGCCAACATAGGAAGTTGCCAGGCAAGGGCGCAGGTAACCGTTACTACAGTTCCATACCCTTTGGTAAATGCTGGCAGCGATTCAATTTTATGCTTTGGCACAACCGGTAAACTAACCGGCACCACCAATGGCAATAGTTTTAGATGGTCGCCAGCGGTATTTGTGTCCAATTCAACAATATTAAACCCCGAGGCCCGACCAACGCAAACCACTGCTTTTGTACTTTCGGCAACCGATACAAAAGGGTGTCCAAATCCAACCACCGACACCGCTTTGTACGTGGTATTGCCTGTTATTAACGCCAGTGCAGGTAACGATACCAGTGTAGTGGTGGGGCAGCAATTACAATTGACAGCCACAGGCGGTCAGCGGTATGTTTGGACTCCGCCATTTAACTTATCGTCGCCAACCATTGCCAACCCAATAGCCGTTTTTAGCGATGGTACCCAGGGCGAACGCTACACAGTGTTTGTATATAACGAGGCTGGCTGCCTTGACACTGCCAGTATTAACATAAAAGTATTTAATAGCCTGCCCAATATTTTTGTACCCACCGCTTTTACACCCAATAACGACGGCCGAAACGATGTACTACGCCCCATTGCCGCAGGCATTAAAAGCATGGAATTTTTTAGGGTCTTTAATCGTTGGGGGCAGCTACTATTTACTACCGGCCAGCCTGGCAAGGGTTGGGATGGTACTATTAACGGAAAACCGCAGGCCAGCGGCACTTTTGTTTGGATGATTAAAGCAGTCGACTACAATAACAAGCCGTTTATACAAAAAGGTACCGCTACGTTAATTAGGTAACAGGCAATAGCTAATAGCCCTTAGTACAAAGCCACCAGCCAGCCGCCAACTGACTATGGCCGTGAGAAACAGCCTTTAGCCTCCCGCAGATAGCATTTAGCCAAAAAAATTCCAGCAAAAAAATTAAAGCAGGGGGATATATTGTAGCATCAGGTAAACCTTTTTGTACCATAGTCATTAAAACGCTTAACAACATATTTTTCCAAATACCATTTTATCTAATTTAATAAATTATACCAATGTGTGTTTAGCCCCGAATATTATTTTACTGTTGCACGGTTATGACTCAGTTTTACCTGACAAAAAATATTGGCAGGTACAAATTACCTTCATCCCAGTTGGCGGTAAAGATTAGGCCACCTGTAAAATATTAGTTTCAAAACTTGATTATTGTTTTTGATAATTAAGGCCAAATGAAAAATCAACCGACGATAACCATTTGAACTTTCATCAAAAAAATTGCCTTTTTTAATTTTTACTTTTTACTTTTTCAAATCCACTTTCCATTAACTTACCATCTAAAACATACTTGCTATATGGGCGATCTTCAAATTAAAAAACAACCTAAAAAGTACGATGCTGTTATTGTTGGTTCGGGCGCTGGCGGTGGCATGGCTGCTTATGTATTGGCCAATGCCGGGCTAAAAGTATGCCTGCTGGAAGCGGGCCCCGATTTTGACCCTGCCAAAAATGCTTCACAAATGAAAAATGCCTGGGAGTCGCCCCGGCGCGGTGCCAGCACCAAGTTTCGCCCCTTTGGCGATTTTGATGCCAGCTACTGGGGCTGGCAAATTGATGGCGAACCCTACACCCATGCCAACAATACCAAGTGGGACTGGTGGCGGGCCCGCATGGTTGGCGGCCGTACCAATCATTGGGGGCGTATATCGCTTAGGTTTGGACCTAAAGATTTTAAGCGCCGAAGCATTGATGGACTGGGCGATGACTGGCCCATTGGCTACGACGACATTAAACCCTTTTACGACCAGGTAGATAAATTAATAGGTGTTTTTGGAACCAACGAAGGACTGCCCAACGATCCCGATGGCTTTTTTCTTCCACCACCAAAGCCCCGCCTTCACGAAATGTTTGTAAAAAGAGCGGCCAACAATATTGGTATTCCGGTCATCCCTTCAAGGCTGTCTATCCTAACCAAACAAATAAATAAAACCCGCGGGGCCTGTCACTTTTGTGCGCAATGCAACCGTGGCTGTAAAGTGTATGGCGATTTTTCAAGCTCGTCGGTACTGGTAAAACCTGCCCTTGAAACCGGTAATGTTGACCTTATTACCAATGCTATGGCCCGCGAAGTGCTAACCGATAAAGACGGGCTGGCTACCGGCATTAGCTTTGTTAATAAGGAAGATATGATGGAGTACCAGGTTTTTGGCCGCACCGTTATACTTGCCGCCAGTGCCTGCGAAAGTGCCCGCCTGATGCTTAATAGTAAAAGCACAAGGTTTCCCAATGGTATAGGTAACAGCAGTGGCGTGGTAGGCAAATACCTGCACGATAGCACAGGCGCCGATATGGGCGGCATTATTCCCGAATTGTTTGATAGAAAACGCTACAACGAGGACGGCGTAGGCGGTATGCACGTTTACACCCCATGGTGGCTGGACAATAAAAAGCTCGATTTTCCGCGTGGTTACCACATTGAATATGGTGGCGGATTTGGTATGCCCCTGTATGGCTTTAACTGGGGTATGGAAAACCTGAATGGCACCTACCCAATTAAGGGAAAACAAAAAGAAGCCGGTGGCTATGGTGCAAGTTTAAAAGAAGATTACCGATACTTTTTTGGCGCACACGTAGGTATGGCCGGCCGCGGAGAGGGCATTGCCCGCGAAGACAGCTATTGCGAAATTGACCCTAACGTAGTGGACAAGTATGGCATACCCGTACTTCGATTTAATACCAAGTGGAGCGATTACGAAATAAACCAGGCCAAACACATGAAAGAAACTTTTAAAGAAATTTTACATAGTATGGGTGCCGTAATTACCTGGGGCGGCGATGCTACTAAAGAAAACGATTACGGCCTGCACAGTCCGGGCAACATTATACACGAAGCAGGCACCGTGCGTATGGGCAACGACCCACGTAAATCGGCACTTAATAAAAACAGCCAGGCACACGATGTAAAAAATCTTTTTTGTGTAGATGGTGGACAGTTTGTAAGCCAGGCCGACAAAAACATTACCTGGACCATATTGGCCCTAAGCATGCGGGCATCGGAGTACATTGTTGGCGAAATGAAAAAACAAAATATATAACTGGTTTTTTTTGAACCCGGCAGTTTATCGCTTTGCAACGCACCTTGCAGCGTGTACTTTAAGTAGCAGAGTGCATCATAAAAAAAGAATTACATAAATTATAAAACATACAGCTATGGACAGAAGAAAATCGCTTAAAACGATGTTGGTAGGTGGCCTGGCCGCCGGGGTGTTAGTGGAAGCGTGTAAGCAACCCAACCAAAAAAGCGGCGTGGCAACGCAACCTACGGCGGCCCAAAATGCCGACCGTACAAAGGAGGAGATCGCCTATAACCAACAACTTCAACAGGACAAATATTTTACCGCTGAGGAAATGGCAACCATCACAATTCTTGCAGATATTATAATACCCCGCGACGAAGTAAGCGGAAGCGCCACCGATGCCAAAGTGCCCGAGTTTATTGAGTTTATTGTAAAAGATATGCCCCAGCATCAACTGCCTATGCGGGGCGGGCTGCGCTGGTTGGATGTACAATGCCTTAACCGATACGAAAAACCATTTAAAAACTGCACAACGCAGCAGCAAATGGAAATAGTAGATGAGATAGCCTGGCCAAAAAAAGCCAAACCAGCTATGCAACAAGGCGTAGCTTTTTTTAACCTTATGCGTAACCTTACGGCCAGCGGCTTTTACACTACCGAAATGGGCGTTAAAGATGTTGGCTATATTGGCAACGGCTACCACCAATGGAACGGCGTACCCGACGATGTGCTAAAACAATATGGTTTGGCTTACTCCGAAAAAGAACTGACAGAATGCATAAGTTTTGAAAAAGCGTAGAACCAATGCGCGTTTAAACTAAAAAACCCTACTGAAACCGGTGGGGTTTTTTATTAACTCACATTATGCAAAATAAAGCTTGAACTTTGCCTTTAAAAAATATTGTTTGTGGAAAACTTTGTAGACTTATATACTGACTACCTAATATGCTCCCGTTCATACACTACAGCAACCGGTATGGCTTCCTTATTATCAATTAAGCATAATAAGATCACTCAACAATTATCGAAGGGTTTGTTTGACAGTAAATTTTTATGGTCATATAGTAAACCTTACATAAAAGAGCTGACACAAAGTGAGGAAATGGTGGTATTGAGTTTTGATGATTCCATTGAAGAGAAACAAT
>JBBRUR010000040.1:0-41493 GCA_038247635.1 Chitinophagales bacterium | reverse complement strand
TTTGTTTTTGAGGAAATGTCACCATTGCCAGATTTGCTAAGCCCGCAACGCATGATGTATAATTTTTGGTGGGCGTATGAACTTGAGCAATGGAACGATGATCGTTTTTATAAAGTTCAAGCTGAGTTGTTTGAGTTGCTCGGCTTGCCAACGGAGTTTCCTAATGAGGACATCATTTGGAACCAAATGAAGGATGGAGAGGATGAAAGTCATATTGCTTTATTTGATGATGCACCGTTCACTGGTGTTGATTTGGAAAAATTGCTCACGACCATCAACAAGCGGCTTCAGGTATTATTAACCAAAGACCACACCATAGGCCATGCATGGTTAATGAATGTGGCAAGCCTTTCAGATTTACGACTTGCTTTCAAAAACAGAATTCTTCCCCTGTTACAGGAGTACTTCTATAACAATTACGAAAAAATAGGGCTGGTGCTGGGCAGCGCCTTTTTAGAAGAAAAATCAGCAAAAGGCGTTTTTGCTAAAGACTTTAAAGGCACCAACGACCTGCCAGCCGATTATGATGACAAGGTTTTGTATTCACTAAAAGATCCTTTACAGCTAAAATTAGAAGACTTTAAAAAAATCTATGCCTGATGCCTGCCAAAAACATTGTACGGGTATCAGAGTTTGAAAAATTGTATTTCGACGATACAAAGCCTTTCAAGCAAAGGCATTGGGAAGCCTTGTGCCGCTACGAAGAGCAGCAAAAGAAACAGGAAAACAAGCGGATTGAATACTTCCGAATTCTTAAAAAAGGCATTCAGTTTACCAATTATGTAGGCGTCATCCAGGCCGACAACCTTACAATAGAAATACTTCCTAAAATTGATAAAGACTATACGACTGCAGCTAACGAAACCATTAAGGATGTAAGTGTAGGCGAACCAAAAGAGAAACAGCAATGGCACGATGTACTACTACAAATGCTAAAAGAATGTAGGCTGCTGAAAATAAACCATGTAGACCATGCTAACCTGAACCTGCGTGGTAATTCTATTTTAGATATCTACCTGGAACTGTTTCTGTCTGAGGTTGAAATATTATTACATGAGGGATTACTGAAAAAATACCAAAAGATAGAAGGCAACCAAACCGCGCTAAAAGGGCAACTATTATTTCAAAAACAAATGGCGGTTAACATAACCCACCAGGAGCGCTTTTATGTTCGGTATTCGGAATACAATAAAGACAATATTTTTAATCGCATACTCTACAAAACCATCTGCCTCATACCCCGCATTTGCAGTAACCCTTTTTTGTTAGATAAGGTAGGCCGTTTGATGTTGGATTTTCCTGAAGTAAAAAACTGTGCGGTTACCAGTGAAACCTACTCAAAACTTACGTACGACCGCAAAACTGAGCGCTACCGCGAAGCCATGGTGATCAGTAAAATGATATTATTGAATTATCGCCCCGATATAACCGGAGGCAGCGAAAATGTGATTGCCATCTT
The DNA here is from genome assembly GCA_038247635.1 of Chitinophagales bacterium. Classification (GTDB taxonomy): domain Bacteria; phylum Bacteroidota; class Bacteroidia; order Chitinophagales; family Chitinophagaceae; genus Segetibacter. Next base: position 40,034 of record JBBRUR010000040.1, on the reverse strand, counting down.
GTTTGACATGAATAAACTGTGGGAAGAGTTTGTTTACCGAAGGTTGAAGCGGGAAGAAGCTAGTTGTGGAATAAAAGTAAGTTCACAACAATCTAAAGATTTTTGGCAACCCGGACCAAGCTCCAGTAAAAAGATACGGCCGGATATTGTGGTTCAATATGGTAAACAAACCATCATCATTGATACCAAATGGAAAAATATTGAAGACCTGCACCCATCGGATAATGATTTGAAACAGATGTTTGTGTATAACCTGTTCTGGAAATGTGATCAGAGTTTCCTGTTATATCCCGGTAATGCTTCACACTCATCGAGAGGAAGCTATCATTCACACGAAGTGGCTGATGAAATGGCCAGTACCTGCGGGATTGAGCAGCTACAGGTGTTGGATGAGCACGGAAAATTGTCAAACAATATTGGAAGGGAGATTGTAAACATTTTTATTAAAGAAGCCATGGTAAAATCGTGAGTTTCGCTCTACTAAAACACTTTAGTTCAAACCTCTACGATTCATCCACCATTACTCGTAATGCCTACCCCTTCCCTCCACCCATATCACCTTTCCCCTTCCCATCCGTTTGCTTCGGCGCCTCCAGCGGTCCACGCTTGTAAATGATTAACCCTTGTAAAAAATTGCGTAAAATCTGGTCTTCGGCCTGTACAAAACCGGGGTTGTCTTCGTGCCTGAATAGGTCGTTTAATGCACCTTTTGTTATGGTGAAGCCGCCCAGTGAAAGTATGTGTATCATATCTTCATCGCGCAGGGTAAGGGCAATACGAAGTTTTTTTAAAATATCGTTATTGGTTAACATGGGCATGTTTTAAGCGTTCAAAAATAGTGAACCCAAAATAAATATGCTGTGCTCAATGTTATAACAAAAGCGGTGGGTAACTAACGAACGATTTTCGCCTATACCTTAAAAGCTATTTAAATTCATTCAGTAATTTATTATTTGAAACTGGAAATACCTTTTTTATTACAAAAAAGTGGTACGTCGTGGCGGATAATGAGCCTATAAAAAATCAGTGCTGGTATTGTAAAAAATCATTTTTCGACTACTTCTTAAATGCGCTAACGCATTTCTCACATATCACTTTTATATTACTCCCCCGGCACCAATATTGAAACAGTAACGCATGCTCAAACTATACCTCCTTTTAATCGGCTGCTTCCCCAAGGGCCGCCAAACCGTGCAACATGATGTAAATTTTGGAATTGGCCACTCCATGGCCGAAGTGTTACCACAAGCAAAGGCTTTTTTGAGCTAGCGGCCCAAAACGGTAGTAGCAAAAAATGGTGCGTTGACCTCCGCATTGGGCCAGCGGCCCAAAACGTTAGTAGCAAAAATGGTAGGTCAACCGCCGCATTAGGCCAGCGGCCCAAAACGTTGGTAGCAAAAATGGTAGGTCAACCGCCGCATTGGGCCAGCGGCCCAAAACGTTAGTAGCAAATATGGTTGGTTGTCCGCCGCATTAGGCCAGCGGCCCAAAACGTTGGTAGCAAATATGGTTGGTTGTCCGTCACATTGGGCTGGCGGCCCAAAACATTGGTAGCAAAAATGGTTGGTTGTCCGTCACATTGGGCTAGCGGCCCAAAACGTTGGTAGCAAAAATGGTGGGTTAACCGCCGCATTGGGCCAGCGGCCTAACACGTTGGCAGCAAAAATTATGAGTAGTACGTCTCCCTAGGCCATCGGCCCAAAACGTTGGTAGCAAAAATGGTGGGTTGACCGCCACATTGAGCTATCGGCCCAAAACGTTGGTAGCAGAAATGGTGGGTTGGCCATCAAATTGAGCCGGCGGCCCAACACGTTGGTAGCAAAAATGGTAGGTTAACCCCGTATTGAGCCGGCGGCCCAACACGTTGGTAGCGGCCGGAGGCCCAAAACGTTGGTAGCAAAAATGGTAGCTTGTCCGCCACATTAAGCCAGCTGCCCAAAACGTTGGTGGCCTAAACAACACGATGCAAATTTTTGCTCTGTATGTACGCCACGTGGCCCAGTTGGCGGGTAAGGGAGCGATGGGAGTTAATGATGAATGGTTAATGTTCAATGGTAGGTGCCACATTTTACAAAATGACAACAATTAATATTGCAACCGTTTATGCAGCACCCGGAGTTGTATGCGATTGTGAAAACTGCATATTACGGGCAATACGGGTTGATGATTCTTCGCAAAAATCGAGGCCCGAAAAATCGGGGTTGAGGCCGGCAATGTAGGGGACCGCCATAATATAAATGCGTTTGTTGGCCACCCCATATTTATCAACTACCTGAAAATGATCGTTTATTTGTATACCCGGTAACTGTAAAAAATAGTTTTCCTGGTTGTCTGTAAATACAAAGGCATTCCCTTTTTCCAGCGCTGCTTTTCCCGCCTCGGCGCTTGCAAAAGTTACGTAGGCACCGCTGATAGCGCCTTGGTCAACCAAACTGCGAAACGGAAATTGCGGATACCTGAACGCGGGTTGCCCGGTAGCGTCTATAAACATTAAATAAACTGTTTTCACCGGTTGGCCTGCCTTATTGGTATGGGTATATAGCGCACCGCCTTTGGGCAGGGGTACTACCGTGCTATCGTGGTCAACCGCCACCACGCTTAGTATACCCGCATTGTGCAAGGCAATTACCTCGTGGTAGGAGCTTTGTGGCACAAACGCAATTACAATAGATATTAGGGGCATTAACACTTTATTTACCCGCAGCATGTCTTCGGCCGAAAAATGCTTGGCCGGGTAGTTCATGGAATAATTTAGCACTGCCAGCATTTCTTTCCAATACACAGGTTGTTTTCGATTAATGGATTTTTCAGCTTCAGTATATTCAGCTTTAAATAATAGTAGTGGATCTATGTTTTCGCGCAACTGCATCATGTGGTTCACATATTGCTCCAGGTTCATATGTTGTATGCGCTGGTATAATTCGGGCTGTTGCCTGCGAATAGGGTTTTTAAAACTGTGTTCAAACAGGTAATCCAGTGGTACAAAGCCACCGTTATCTTTTTTAAGCCGCTCTATATCGGTGTCACTAATCGTATACTCCTGTGGCATAAAAGGGTCGCTTACATGAAACCTTAGCGCGGGCAGCAAGCCATCAATTGAATGAAGTACTAATTTAAAGCCCTCGCTTTGCGGTAGCAGTTGGTATTGCATTGTGCCATCGGGATGCTTTGTAAATGTTCCGTTTGCCCGGGCCAGCGTACGAACTGCATCCACGGCCGATAGCGATGCCCCTTTTATAGCAACCGGGTAATTTACCTGTTGTGCCAACTTTTGTGGCGGGTAAGGCGAGTCGAACCAGCCAGTAACCTTTCCTTCGTTTTTGGTTGGCCAATAATGACCCATACACAAAATGACCTTATCAAACAAATAATCATCGCCATGTTGGGTAATTACTTTTACGGTATTTTTTGCAGGTTCATCTATTACATCCATTACGTGGGTTTCGCTTTTAACCAGGGTAATAACGCCCTTTTTATCGGCAGCTTTATGTAGCAGGTTAAATTGGGCGGATAGATAATGACCAAATAGCAAACGTGGCATCACTTTGTATTCGTTAAACCGTTTTGGATCGATACCAAAGGGCTCATACAAGTGCGCCGGGGCAGTTTGCAACCACGTATGCACCGATGTAACCAACCCCTGCACCTCCGTATCCGATACGTTGGTTACATGTTCCATCCCAGCTCCCTGGTTGCTATAGGGCATGCCGGCGCCCAATTGTTTTTTATTTTCAAATATGGTAATATGCAGGTTGGTAATTGCAGACTCTACCAGCCGCTTGTATATAAATAAGCCAGCCGGTCCTCCACCAACAATACCTATACGTTGGGGTAATGTTTTCATTAAAAGATGGCCTTAAAAATTCAGACCACCATAAAAATTGGGAAAATAAACAGGCGTTGGTACGTCAACGGCCAGCCTGGATCACTGGCTATTTTTTTTGGCTTCCTGCTTTCCATCGCGGATTGTTTTATTGGCCCTCTCTTCAGTGTCCGCCTTTTTTTTACGGGGCGTTGGCCGTTGCCAGGCTCATAACTCAATTTTATCTGTATAAATAATGATCGCTGTTAACGCTGCCAGCCCTATCCATGGTTACCAGTTTAAATTCGCTGCTCTGAAAATATGATCGAGCGGCCAGCGAAACACCGGAATTTTTGCATGAAAGGTATTAAAGAAACCCCTGCCGCGGCGGGGATCGAGAAAGCCGTTCACCTCCTGAAACAGTACGGTAGTTGCGGACCAGGCTACGTCGTTAAAGTCGCCTGCTACCATTACACCGCCAGTTTCCTTGCTCACTTCGCGGCCTACCATTATTATCTCGGCGTCGCGTTCACGGCTATTGTCGTCTTCGCCTGGCAATGGCGGCCGTGGGTGCACTACAAATAAATGTATCCAATCGCCCAACCCTAATTGTACTATTGTTTTAACAGACGGAATATCGGCCGTTAACAAGATACGGACAGTAGTTTTTGCCAGTGGTAACTTCGAATAAAGATGCCTGCCATATTTATTATCCTGTGGTATAGCTACGAAGTGTGGGTAATCTTTTTCAACACCCGATAAGCCAGCCTGCCAAACCTGGTTACTTTCTGTTGTTATTACAATATCCGGTTGGTAATTTTTTATGGTATTGACCACTTTATGATACGCGGTATTATTTTGGTATACGTTGCAAATAAATAAACTAACGGTTTGTTTTGGAGAAATGTTGGTCGCATTCAGCTCCTGTTTTTTTGCCAGCAGTGTATAGCGAAATGCTTTATAAGCCTGAATGATAACAATCATGGCTAATACTGATAACACCACGTACCCAAATGGCTTTCGCTCAAAATAAACAAACAGGTACATGCCCATGGCTATTATGGCAATAAACCTATTTTGCAGGCGTGGATAATTGAACACACGTATATACTATGCTTCAAACGAAAAGAAGGGGAGAAAGGTGGGTATTACAGCTAATGAGTACGAGTAACCCATAAAAGAAAATTCCGATATAGCTCATATAAATTTCTTTTCAGTAAAATCATGGATAAACGTTATTATATCTGCACGTTCATTTTAGCATTAACTGCCGGTAGCCCAAAATCGTTCCTCAACGTACGGTATTAGTTAAAGCGCCATAAATTTTTGCCCTTTTTATGTATGGCAATTTGACATCACGGCAAACCAAATTAAATTTTGAGGCGGTAAGCCAACCTATGCTCATTTAGCCAATAATAGCTTGTTATTTTTGGGTCAACTATGTTATCAATTATAAATCGCCGGTGCGTTATTTAAATGTATTAAGTATATCAGTTGTAAATAGCTATTAAAACAGGATGGAAAGAACCCTAATAATCCCATTATTAAAAACCAGCGTACATTTTTATAGGCAGATGTAAAACAATATGATTATTATTAATTAGCATTACTTTCGCTACAATATTAATTGCTTCATGCACATTTTAATAACGCAGGCAACACCTACTGATGTGCCCGCCATTACCCGCCTGCTCAACGCCTCGTATCGTGGCGAAGAATCAAATAAAGGCTGGACCACCGAAGCCAAACTGATAGCCGGCGAAACCCGGGCAGATGAAGCTATGGTAAGCAATACCATGTTGCAACCCGGCAACGTATTTTTAAAATATACCGGTAGCGATGGGCCTATTGTTAGTTGCGTAAACCTGCAGCAAAACGGTACTAAAATTTACCTTGGTATGTTTGGTGTTGAGCCGCGCTTACAGGGTAGTGGTATTGGCAAACAAATGCTACAGGCGGCCGAAAACTATGCCTTACAAGTGGGCTGCACTTCAATTTATATGACTGTTATAACGCTACGCACCGAACTGATTGCCTGGTATCAACGCCATGGATATGTTGATACCGGCATACGTATTCCATTTGTAGAAGATGCCATTACCGGTAAGCACTTGCAGCAGTTGGAGTTTATGGAGTTGGAGAAAGGGTTGTGAGTTAGGGTCTTAAAGACGGTAAAGAGGGAAGTTATGATAAGGATTAAAATTACATTTTCTAGTATCCAAACACCTTATCTGTCGTAAACTTAAATGCGGCAAATTTTTTTTGTGGCCAGTCATTTTAGCATTGTCGATACGGCCGTTGCGTCGTTCCTATGAATCGGAATACTGAAGTGCTTTATGCAGCTTTTAATTACGCGAGTTTATAGGCATCTCAATCTATCGGGTAAGAAGATCTGGATATGCTGTTGCAAATCAATTGTTCCATTTTTCCAAACTCGTTGTCTTTCAATCACGAAGTGGTTACCTAATATTAGCCACGGGTGCAACCCGTGGGACGATGACCGCCGCGATTTCCTAAATCCGGATGGGGTTTCCTATTTTGTCGATAAAGCTATTCATTCTCCTGAATTTATTTCAGGATCTCATGGTGTTGAGTAGTGCAGGGGATCCTGAGACGGGCTCAGGATGACGGCTCCGACTGGGTTTCATTCTCCTGAATTTATTTCAGGATCTCGTGGTGTTGAGTAATGCAGGGGATCCTGAGACGGGCTCAGGATGACGGCTCCGATTGGGTTTCGTCCTCCTGAATTTATTTCAGGATCTCGTAGTGTTGAGTAATGCAGGGGATCCTGAGCCGGGCTCAGGATGAAGGCTCCGATTGGGTTTCGTCCTCCTGAATTTATTTCAGGTTCTCGTGGTGTTGAGTAATGCAGGGGATCCTGAGACGAGCTCAGGATGAAGGCTCCGATTGGGTTTCGTCCTCCTGAATATATTTTAGGATCTCGTGGTGTTGAGTAATGCAGGGGATCCTGAGACGAGCTCAGGATGAAGGCTCCGATTGGGTTTCGTCCTCCTGAATATATTTTAGGATCTCATTGTGTTGAGTAATGCAGGGGATCCTGAGGATGGTGTGGGAAGGGCTTATGCTCAGGTAATTGAAAGCGCATCAGCAGATGATTTCAAGCCTTTCTTTAATAACTATATTGATGTACATGCCGTTGTAGTTACTGATGAATGGACAGGATATTTGCCTTTAAAAAACGAATATCAGCATTTAAGACAAGTACCTCTAAATGAAGGTAAAAATTTTCCGGATATGCATATCCATATTATGAATTTGAAAGGGTGGTTAAGAGGCATACATCATCATTGTAGTTAAGATCATCTTCAAGGATATCTTAACGAGTATCATTATCGCTATAACAGACGAAATAGCATGAACACAATGTTTGATTTAATAGCGAAAAAAATGATATACAATAAACCAATAAGATTAATCACAAATAAGGGATAGCTAAACGCCGATACCTAATAATTTAATTACATGCAATCAACTAACATTCGTAACCCAAACAGCACTTGTTTAATTACAGGCTTTCTTTTTGCGTTACCTCTGTTTTGCTTGAATAGAAAGCATTCACTGAATCTTTTAAAATACTGCCAACCCTTCAGTAAACTTTTTTATCTTGATAAGATCAAAGTCAAAAAAAACGCATGTTTCAATCTGCCGGTTTGCTGTTAGTATTACTTATTATGATTGGTTCCTTTTCGTGCAAAAAAGCCATTACGCCTACCCCATCCCCAGCCAATGCTGCCTTGTATTTTCCACCAGTTGCTGCACCCGATTGGCAAACTACTACCGCTATTTCTGCTGGTTGGAAACAAGCCGAACTTGACAACCTGTACCCATGGCTACAGAGTAAAAACACCAAGGCCTTTATTATTTTAAAAGAAGGCAAAATAGTGGCCGAAAAATATTTTGGCACCTTTACTGCCGACAGTGTTTGGTATTGGGCCTCCGTCGGCAAAACCATGACGGCGTTGCTGGTGGGCATTGCGCAACAGGAAGGGAAGCTTAATATTAGCCAGCCAACCAAACAATACCTTGGCGCCGGTTGGACCTCCGCCCCTGCCGCAAAAGAAAACCTGGTAACCGTTCGCAACCAATTAACCATGACTACCGGGTTAGATGATGGAGTGGCCGATAGCGACTGTACCCTGGCGGTATGCCTGAAGTTTAAAGCGGATGCCGGAACCCGTTGGTCGTACCACAATGCACCCTACACACTGCTGGATAAGGTGGTGGAGAACGCAACTGGCGATAGCTATAATTCGTTTTTCAGAACCAGGGTCCGCGACCGTATAGGTATGAATGGCGGATGGATAAAAACGCCCGAAAACAACAACCTGCTTTTTACCAATGCGCGAAGCATGGCCCGGTTTGGACTGTTACTACTTAACAAAGGCAAATGGGATAATACCCCTATTTTAACCGACACGGCTTATTACAACAGCATAATTAATACCTCCCAAAACCTGAACCTCAGTTATGGCTATTTAACTTGGTTAAATGGAAAAGCAAGTTCGATGGTACCCGGCTTTCAAACGGTTTTCTCAAGGACTATTATACCCGCTGCGCCGGTTGATTTGTTTGCCGCCCTTGGCAAAAACGATCAGAAGATATATGTTGTCCCCTCCAAACAATTGGTAGTAATACGTATGGGCAACGCGGCAAGCGATGTACAATTTGCGCTGTCGGGTTTTGATAATGAGTTGTGGGAGCGGTTAAAAACGATTATGAACTTTTGACAATTGTCGATGGATGATATTTTTTTTTCGATGCAGTGGTTGTTGGGTAATTGTCAATTTTCTTATCGGTATGCATACCTTAACGTAACAAAGGCATAAGATTGTAAACTATAACATCCGCTTTTTTTACAAATTAGCGCCATACAACTGCCGTATTATTTTAATGTTTATCCGCTATTTAATAAAATCAATGTCAAATATAAAATCATGCTTAAAAAGCTTAGTAAAATTATTTACGGTACAATAGTGGTACCTCTATGGTCATAGAGGCAGGCTGCAACGACTAATGAAAACAGCTATAAAGTCCGGTTCCAAAATGTCAGAACCAAATTTCGGATAGTCATGATTGTTTTTGAAACAACCCACTGCTTTTTTAAAATAGTTTTAATTTATGTTATGAAAACAATTGGACAGTGCTTTTCATTTGCGACGGTTTGCCATATCATCATTTTCTTTTTAATAATACCCGCGATTAAAGTATCAGCACAGGCGGCACCGTCCACAACCCCCAATGTAGTCATCATATTTATGGACGATATGGGTTATGGCGACCCGGTGTGCTACGGTGGTGGCCCTTACCAAACGCCCAACATTGATGCACTGGCTGCCAGCGGCATGCGTTTCACTAATTTTTACGTAGCCCAGGCAGTTTGTACCGCTTCGCGAAGCGCATTACTTACCGGTTGTTACCCTACCCGCATAGGCATGCATGGCGCTATTAACGACCGCACAACATTTGCCCTTAACCCTGCCGAACAAACCATTGCCGAATTAGTTAGGGATAAGGGATATAAAACAGGTATGGTAGGTAAATGGCACCTGGGTCATAAAGTTCCTTTTTTGCCGTTGCAAAATGGCTTTGATGAGTTTTATGGAGTACCCTATTCCAACGACATGTGGGCCTTCGATTTTGATGGCACGCCTATAACAGATACCAGCCTGTGGAAGTACAAATACCCGCCGCTGCCATTGATAGAAGGCAATAGTACCGTTAAGATAATTAGCTCGTTTAACGACCAGGACCTGTTAACTGCCAATTACACCCGCAGGGCTGTCAATTTCATCAATAAAAATAAAAAGCAGCCCTTCTTTTTATACCTGGCCCACTCTATGGTACACGTGCCATTGGGTGTGTCGGCAAAGTTTAAAGGCAAAAGCGGGGTAGGTATGTTTGGCGATGTAATGGAAGAAGTAGACTGGTCGGTAGGGGAAGTTATAAAAAGCCTTCGGCAAAATAAAATACTGGATAACACACTAATTATTTTTACCAGCGATAACGGCCCATGGCTAACTTTTGGCAACCATGCAGGCAATACTGGCGGTTTTCGTGAGGGAAAAGGAACGGCCTTTGAAGGGGGGCTTAGGGTACCCTGCATTATTAGCTGGCCTGGTATAATTGCACCCGGCACGGTAAATAACAGGCTGTTGACAACAATGGATGTGTTGCCCACGCTGGCAGATATTTGCCACACAGAAATGCCGGCAAAAAAGATTGACGGAGTAAATTTTAAGCAGGTGTTATTGGGGGATGCAACAGTATTGCCACGCGATGAATTTGTTTATTACTACGACCGTAACAATTTAAAAGCCATTAGAAAAGGAAACTGGAAGTTGGTTTTTGCGGCCACCTCGCAAACCTATGGGCTACCAGCCACCATTGGCGGCGACCGCTACCCCGGTAAATATGGAACTATGGGTGTACCGCTGGCCTTATACAACCTGGCTACCGACCCGGGCGAAGACCGGGATTTGAAAGCAACTTACCCTGAAGTGGTAAAGCAATTAAATACGATTGCCGATACCTATAGAAAAGAATTGGGTGATGGGCTAACTAACACTGTAGGTAGCGGGGTAAGGCCTGCGGCGGTGGTTCAATAATTAGTTTAGCTACAAGTTTTGAGCTGCAAGTTTGAAGCTGCAAGTTTTGAGCTGCAAGTTTTGAGCTGCAAGTTTGAAGCTGCAAGTTTTGAGCTGCAAGTTTGAAGCTGCAAGTTTTGAGCTGCAAGTTTGAAGCTGCAAGTTTTGAGTTGCAAGTTTTGAGCTGCAAGTTTGAAGCTGCATGCTGCAAGCTACATGCTGCAAGCTGCATGCTATAAGTTGTAAGCCATAAGGTGTCATCAAATAATAATTAAAGTCAGTCTAAAAAGATAAACTTATTTTAGAATTTTCACTACTCACTATTGATTCACCATTCACCATTCACCATTGACCATTGACCATTCACCTTCCTTAAGCCCTTTTTATATAAGGAAAATGCCTTGCAAAAGCGATAGTAATATTTTGTATTACTTGGTTGGCAGGCACCATAAAACTACTGCCGCTAACATACGAATCGTTCCAAAGTGTTTGGTTATTGCTTACAATGCTGCAGGTGGCGTTTATACTACTGGTTCGTGAATAAACAGGCACTATCGCGGGGTCTTTTGAAATCGCGTTAACTATTTGGCCAGCCGTGAAAATGCCTGCTGCGGCCACGTCGCTCATAATCCGCTCTTTTTGAATGGTAGTTCGTACCAATGCATCAACCCCTAAAATCCGGCTTAACTCTATATCGTCCATATCCCAACACTTACGCACGTCAATCTTATTTTTTTCTAATAAGGAAAGAGTGGTTTCAAATGGCTGTAGTTCTACCAGTAGCTCCCGCCTGTGTTTATTACTGCTCATTAAAAGGTTGTTGAACAAAGCCTGTTGAAACAATTTGCTTTCCCCAATTTCAAGTCGATCTATTTCCAACTCATTGTATTGATTAGGCTGGTTTCCTGTTAATATTATTTTTGGTGGCAAAATAGCGATTTTTTTATGTTGGCTGGTTTGTTGGTCAAACCGTTGCGATGTAAACGAACGGTGGCCCCATGAACAACTTATACATGTAACAAAAATGACGGGCGTAAAAATTTTTTTCATAATAATAGTTATTGTTTTGTAGCACAAAACAAAATAAGTGCCATTATTCACCGGTTTAAAAATTATAATTTTAAACGGAGATTATAATAACAGTTGCAAAAAAGTAAGTGAGGAAATGGTAAACACGCTTAAATTAGTATATACAAGTAATGAGTAATTATATTAATGATTTCGTAATTGCTTTAATATGTCAATTAAGGCGCGGTCCGGCACTCAAAAAAAAATATTTTCGAGGCATTTTGTAAAAGCGATTTATTCCTCCAATTGTCGATTAATAAAATAAATTATTGGTTGCAGTGCTTCAAATGCCTTGATTAATTTTTTTACCAGGTCTTTACTGGTAAGCTCCTCATCAGTTAAAGGTTTTAGCGCAACAAAGCTTTTTAGTTTAAGGTATTTAATGGCGGGGTTCTCCTTTTCATAGCCTTTTGGTTCGCGGCTAAGGGTATGTTCCTCAATGTCCAGGTCGCCATATTGGTCTTTAAACGCTTTTTTGTTTAGTATTTTATTAAACTCTTCCCAGCAATAATCTATCTCCTGCCTCACCTTTTTTAATTGCGGTGCTTCGGGCATCCACATGCCGCCACCTGCAAAACTGCCGTTGCCTGGTTGAAGGTGAAAGTAGTAACCTGAAAAAGTCGATTTTTTACCACCGCGGTTTATACTGGCGCCCATGTTTACTTTGTAGGGTGCCTTGTTTTTGCTAAAGCGTACGTCGCGGTTTTGCCTAAACACACACTCCTTTGAGGTAAGATGTGCTATTTGTTCATCTTTTTTACCAAGCGAATGAATGACCTTTTCTACTAATTGCTGAAGATCAACTTTAGCTGCCTGGAATGCCTCGCGGTGGTCATCCATCCACGATTTATCATTATTTTCTTTTAGGGTGGTTAAAAACTGTAAAGTGGATTTTTGAAGCATCTATTAAGTTTTATTTATTAAACAAAAGAATTTCAAATTTAATTTTTCATTGTTTTGGCAGGGCTAACTCTGTCAGGCAATTTTTGAAGTTAAAAATAATGGTATTCGATTATACAAAAGGATGATGAACTTGTGAAGGCGATTGATTATGCGGAAGTAGACATAATTATTTTTCAGAAAGCAATTTTTTTGAGACATGAACATTGACAAGTATCCGGTAATTATTGGCGAAACTGAAATGGTTTTTGAATTCGTAAGCGAAGGTGTTGGCGGCAGTGTTCCTAAACTTGTGTTTTATACTGAAACACATCTTCATAATTTTAAAAACCTCGGGTTTGGTCACAAAGACTTAGAAACAGGGCAAATTGACCATGAAGTGGTTACCAACAACCGGGACAGTGAAAAGGTGTTAGCAACTGTGGCTTCCAAACTTTATATTTTTACCTACAAATATCCCGGCGTTATGGTTTTGCAATAGGTAGCATCCTGGCCAGGACACGACTTTATAGAACTGGAATAACTAATCATTTTTTTCAAATACAGGAAGACTTTGAAGTGTATGGTCTTATTAGTAAGAGTTAAAATCAGTTTCAAAAGTAAGTGGAATTTGATGCTTTTATAGTAAAACGGAAAAAAAAGTAATTTTACAAAATGGAAAAAGAAAAAGAAATTAACAAGAAACCGACGATAATAAAAGTTGATAAAAATCTTGACAAATACCTTAAATGAGGCTTGTACAAGGAAAAGGTAGATAAAGCAAACGAAGTGCTAAAAACTGTAGGTCCTCCTAAGTTTTCTCAAAAGTAAGTACGCCTTCAAAGTGTAACCGGTGCCTGAACATAACGTAATCCTATCCCACTTCTCTGCTAACTTGCCTTTGTTGCTCAAAAAATAAGTAAAATAACCTTTACACTTCATCTTTTTTTATATCAAAATCAAATGGTGGTTATGCAGCAGTTGAAGTACTTTTTCCCTGTAATCATCACTATTGCAATACTGGCGCGCAACCAAAACAGGTACGTTTAAGGGATATTATTTTTAGCAAAGAAGGCTGGATAGATATCCGTTTTAATAATATTGAGGGCAACCCCGCAGATAAGTTTATACTTAGAAGAATAAAAAGGATTGTGGAATGGACCTTCAAATGGCTGAGAAAGACATTTGACCAAATTTATCACCCTTAGCTTTTGCAACTATCCCACCAATGCTATAAACTCATCTTCACTAATAATCCTCACCGTATTTATTTTTTTGGCTTTTTCCAGTTTGCTGCCTGCATCTTCGCCTACTACCAGGTAATTAAGTTTACTACTTACACTGCCCAATAATTTACCTCCATGCTGTTCTACCATTTCCTCGGCCTGGGTTCTTTTTATTTTGCTTAACGATCCGGTAAATAGAAAGGTTTGGCCACTTAAACCACCCTCAGCCAGAGCCGATCGTTTAGTGTTCTTCATTTCTATACCCAGCTCTTCCAGTCGTTTTAAAATGTCAATATTGGTTTCGTTTAAAAAAAACTGGTGAATGCTGCTGGCCACTTTAATACCAATATCTTCCAGTTCCTGCATTTGCTCTATGGTATAGTCTTTAAGATCTAACAGGTGGCTGACTTTGTTAGCCAGTACTTTGGCGGTCGTTTCGCCCACAAACCTGATACCGAGGGCAAACACCAGCCGATGTAATGGTTGTTTTTTAGAAGACTCAATAGCTTCATTTAAGTTATCGAGCGATTTTTTACCAAAGCCCGGCAGTTGGGCAACAGCCCTAAAATCCAGTGTATAAATGCCGGGTATATCTTTTAATAATCCCATTTCGTAAAACTTGCGTACGTTGGCCTCGCCAAAGCTGCGGATGTCCATTGCATCCTTACTTACAAAATGCATCATTTTTTCAACTACTTGCGCAGGGCATTCTATATTAATGCAACGCCAAACCGCTTCCCCTTCTTCTTTAAACAATTGGCTATCGCACACCGGGCAGTTTTTTGGAAAAACAATCAATTTTTCACTTCCATCCCTCAATTCGGGCATCGATTTTACAATGTACGGTATTACATCACCCGCCCTTTCAACCAACACTGTATCGCCAATCTTCAGGTCCTTTTCTTTTATAATGTCTTCGTTAAAAAGCGAAATGGACCCTACGGTTACCCCACCAATCAGCACCGGTTCTATTTTTGCCACCGGTGTAACCGCACCCGTTCGCCCCACCTGAAACTCTATTGACCGTAACTTGCTGGTGCCTTGCCTTGCTTTAAACTTAAAGGCTACTGCCCACCGCGGGTGGTGGGTGGTCATACCCATAATATCGTGCAGCACCATACTATTAACCTTTATTACCATTCCATCAATTTCGTAAGGCAGGTCGTCACGTAATTTTTCAAAATCATTTACATGGTCTATTACTCCTTGTATTCCCTTTACTACCATCAGCTCTTTTTTTGGGCTGCGAAAGCCAAGGTCCCAAAGCATTTCAAGTGTGCCGGCGTGGTTAAGCAGGTAATCGTTTAAGGGGCCTCCATCGGTATTGTAAAAGCTCACATTGTATAAAAAAGCTTCCAGGTTGCGGCGGCCAACTTCTTTAGGGTTTTTCATGCGCAGGCTGCCCGATGCTGCGTTGCGTGGGTTGGCTAACGGAGCTAATCCCTGCGTAGCAAGTCCCTGGTTATATACCTTAAACGATCTTTTCGACATCATTACTTCGCCCCGTATCTCAATTTGCCCAATACCATATTTTGAAAACAAGGCGGCCAGCGGAATACTGCGAATTTGTTTAATGTTAGTGGTAATATCATCGCCTTCTATACCATTGCCGCGGGTAGCTGCCCTCGTTAATACATCATTTTCGTATATAAGCGATATACTGGCACCGTCAAACTTTGGCTCTATACAATATTCTACTTCGGGCAGGTTGGTTAGTTCGCGGGCTTTGCGGTCCCAGTCTAACAGGTCGTTAGCGTTGTAGCTATTATCTAAGCTCAGCATTGGCACCAGGTGTGCTACAGTATTAAAACCGGCATTCAGGCTGTTGCCAACCCGCTGGGTTGGCGATGTGGGTGTAACCGATCCGGGATGCTCCCTCTCTGCCTTTTCAAGCATTTTGTATAGTTGGTCGTACTCAACATCGGCAATCAACGGCTCATCCAAAACATAATATCGGTGTTCGTGAAAACGCAAAACATCTCTTAAAGCTTCAATACGTTCGGTAGTAAACAACCGGGTGTCGGTTTTAAATTCGCCGGTGGATTGCTGAAATTGTTTTATCTGTTGGTTAGTATACATTTTATAAAAAATTTCGACGGTAAAGTTAAATTGCCTTATACAAAGCACAGTCACGCAAATTAAAATTGAAAACTCCATTCGTTCCTCAAAAACAAAAGGTTATTGAAATTTCATGCTATTTTGTTAAAATGTAATTTGTACACAATGTAACTTTTTACTTAATTTTCGTTTTTGATTACCGGCATTACATAACAACGATCTGCTATATGGAACAAATTGAAACTGCACCCCTTACCCGGCCCCGAAACCATTCGTTAATAAAAGACCCGTCTAAACTGGTAGAAACCTACCCGTCAATGCCGGTTACTGCCGATTGCGTAATTTTTGGCTTTGAAGAAAACCAGCTAAAAGTTTTACTTATTAGAAGCGACCTTGAAGCATTTAAAGATAAGTGGTCGCTGCTGGGCGATATTGTATACGACAACGAAGATTTAAATGATGCGGCTTACCGTGTGTTGAGCCAACGCACAGGTATGGATAATATATTTTTGGAACAGGTACGCACTTTCGGAAGCCCCTCCCGGCACCCCGGCGGCCGGGTAATTACTGTGGCCTATTGTTCATTGTTAAATATTCAGCACCATCAATTAAAAATACTTGACAATGAACTGCATTGGCATAATATTGAAAACCTTGCCGACATGGCCTTTGACCACCAAACCATTGTAGACGCCTGCTACCGCTGGCTACAACGCCGCATTCAGGAACACCCGCTTGGGTTTAACCTGCTACCCGAAAAATTCTCACTTCGCGAACTACAAAATTTATACGAAGCTATCCTTGGCCTGACCCTTGACCGACGCAATTTTAGAAAGAAATTTTTTGCAATGGATTTTCTTGTTGATATGAACGAATACGAAAAGGATGTGCCCCACAGGCCTGGTAAACTTTATAAATTTGATTTTGCTAAATACGAAAAAAATAAGCGCAAATGGTTTGGCATTGATTTTTAACTGGTTAAGTAAAAAGTTATCATAAATTCAAAAATTTTTCTTTAAAATATTTTTACCAAACGTTTGGAATTTAAAATATTTCCTATTTTGTGTAAAATTTACACATTGTTTAATTTTTAGGGTCAACCTAAACGAAATGCTGCTTTATATGAGAAATTTTATCCTCCTGCTGCTGGTAGCCGTAACATCTGTTGCAAATGGCCAGTTACTTTCATGGACACCCGATTTTATTAGAGATAACGCTTCAACCATTACCATAACAATGGATGGAAACAAGGGTAACCAGGGCCTAAAAGATTACAGACCCGACGATGTGTATTTGCATATGGGTGTAATTACCAGCGCCAGTGCCAATAGTAGCGACTGGAAATATTCAAAATTTACATGGGCCACCACACCAGCTGCTGCAAGGGCCGGTATATCGGGTACCAATATCTGGAACTTTTCTATTACAGGTGGTTTACGAACCTTTTTTGGCATTACTAATCCCTCCGAAAAAATAATTAAGATCGCGTTGCTGTTTCGTAGCGGATCGGGCAGTAGGGTGCAACGTAATACTGATGGTAGTGATATGTACATTACGGTATACGATAATGGACTGAACATAAGGCTTACTGCGCCGCCAAGCGACCCCAAATTTGTACCTGTACCCGAAAACATTACGAAAGCAGTAGGAGAGGCCATTAGCATTACAGCTAAGTCCAGCACCAATGCCGACCTTACACTATACCTAAATGGGGTACAGGCAGGTACAACCGTTTTGGGTGGTACCAGTATATCAGCCTCGCCGGTTATTGCTGCTGCCGGTCAGCAACGCATTATTGCCGAGGCAAAATCAGGTGCCGAAACCAGGAACGATACCATCAACTTTTTTGTTTATCCAACGGTAACCGTGCAAGCCTTACCGGGTGGTGTACGTGATGGTATTAATTATAGTGCAGGCAATACCTCTGTTACACTTGTTTTGTATGCGCCCAGTAAAACACGGGCGTCGGTAGTAGGCGATTTTAATAACTGGACCGAAACAATTGACCAGCAAATGAAACGCACCCCGGATGGTTTGCGTTATTGGGTTATTATTGACGGACTAACACCAGGTACTGAATATGCCTACCAATATATTATAGATGGTAACCTGAGGGTAGCCGATTATATGACCGAAAAGGTGCTGGACCCCTTTAACGACCCGTTCATTTCGGCCATTACTTACCCTAACCTTAAACCATACCCAACCGGTAAAACAAGTGGAATTGTAAGCGTTTTGCAAACCGCCAAACCGGTGTATAACTGGCAGGTACCTAATTTTACACGGCCCGACAAACGCAACCTGGTAATTTATGAATTGCTGGTTAGAGATTTTGTAGCCACACAGCGTTTTACTACTGTAAAAGACTCACTACCATACCTAAGAAAGTTGGGTATTACTGCCATTGAAGTAATGCCGTTTAACGAGTTTGAAGGAAATAACAGCTGGGGCTATAATCCCGACTTTTATTTTGCAGCTGATAAGGCTTATGGTACCGAAACCGACCTAAAAGAGTTTATTGACGAATGCCACAAAAACGGTATTGCGGTTATTATGGATATTGCTTTAAACCATGCATTTGGTTTATCACCAACGGCACAAATGTACTGGGATGCTGCCAATAACAGGCCTGCTGCCAACAGCCCGTGGCATAACCAGGCCGCAACACACCCGTTTAACGTAGGGTTTGACTTTAACCACGAAGCACCTGCCACCAAAGAACTGGTAGACAGGGTAGTGGAACACTGGTTGACCAATTATAAAATTGATGGCTTTAGGTGGGACCTAAGCAAAGGTTTTACCCAAACCAATAACCCTAACAATGTGGGCGCCTGGGGTGCCTACGACCAAAGCAGGGTAAACATATGGAAGCGTATCAATGCTAAAATGCAGGAAGTATCGCCCAACTCCTACTGTGTGTTAGAGCATTTTGCTAATAACGATGAAGAAAAAGTATTAAGTGATGAAGGAATGATGTTGTGGGGCAATTCAAACCACGAATATAATGAGGCTACCATGGGTTATCCCTCTAACTTTCAGTACGGTATTTTTACCAACAGGGGCTGGACAAACCCAACGCTTATTACCTACCAGGAAAGCCACGACGAAGAAAGACTGATGTACAAAAACATCAATAACGGACAATTTAGTGTTCGGGCTTTGGTTACAGCACTAAAACGTAACGAAATGGCAGCCGCCTTTTGGGCAATGACCCCTGCACCAAAAATGATGTGGCAGTTTGGCGAATTAGGGTACGACTTTTCAATTAATGCATGCGGAAATGGAACAGTGAACACCAATTGCCGTACCGATCCAAAACCCATCCGTTGGGATTATCTGCAAAACGCTAATAGGAAGGCCCTACACGATGTGTATTCTAAACTATTAACGTTGCGTAAGGTTCCGCAATATTTGCCCACCTTTGTTACCGACCGCATAGGTTTTAATTTGGGTGGCGATTTTAAATGGTTGCAGGTAACGACCAACGAATTGTCCATATGTGTGATAGGTAATTTTGGAGTAAACAGCAGCACGGGTTCTGTTACTTTCCAAAACTCGGGTACCTGGTACAATTACCTACAGGGTGGAACCCGTAATGCAACGGGTGGATCTGAAAACATTACGCTTCAACCAGGCGAATATTATGTATATCTAAACCGCGATGTTACTGCCAATGTAAACGCCTTGCCATTAAAGCTTATTAGTTTTACTGGTAAAAGAGCCAGCCAGCAAATTGAGCTTGACTGGGTAACAGCTAACGAGATTGGCGTAAAGCATTTTCAATTGCAGCGTTCAGGCAACGGTGTAAACTTTACTGATGTTGCGGTAGTAAATGCCACTAACAGCCAGGCAAGCCAATCGGTAACCTACAGGTATAACGATAAGGCACCGGTAGCCTTAAATGCATCTGCCAAAATATTCTATCGTCTTAAAATAATAGATATTGATGGCACTATCAGTTATTCAGCTATCGCGCCTGTAAATCCGCTGATTAAGTCATCTTCGTTAAATGTTTACCCTAACCCGGTAAAGGGCTCTACCTTATTTGTACGCCTTAACCGTGCAACAACGTCGCCCATCACTATAAAAATAGAGGACCTCGCGGGCCGCTTATTTAGTAGTTATGTTGTTAACGGCAATAATAGCACAAACAATATACCGGTTAATGTAGCAAAGTTGGCGGCCGGTGCCTATATCCTAAAGGTATATGATGGCTCAACTGTATCCGTTCAACAATTTATAGTGCAGTAATAAACACTTCAATTTAAAAATTACCTATGGTGGCATTACCCTATAAAGTGTAATGCCACCGTTATCGGCCTTCTAATCAACCTAACAATTGGCTTTAAACTTTAAATTTTTTATTATGATTTTTAAACGATTGCTGTTTGCATTCATACTTCCGTTGCTGGTGTGTTTGCAGGTAGCCGCTCAAAACAGGGTAATTACCGGTAAGGTAATGGACTCTAAAACGGGCCTGCCCGTAGTTAACGCATCGGTAGTAATAAGAGGTGGCGGTTCGGGTACACAAACCCTAAACGATGGATCGTTTAAATTAAATGTTTCCGCAGATGCGAAATACCTTGTTGTTTCTTCGGTTGGGTTTGGTACCCAGCAGGTTGAATTTAATAAGAGTGCAGTAGAGGTGCAATTAGTATCAGCCGATGCTGCATTGACCGATGTGGTTGTAGTAGCCTATGGTACGCGAAAAAAAAGCGACCTGACCGGTGCGGTTACCTCTATATCAGCCAAAGATTTTCAAAAGGGAAATATTGCATCGTCTGAGCAATTGCTGCAAGGTAAAGTTGCTGGTTTGCAAATTACCAGTGGTGGTGGCAGTGCCGGTGGCGGAAGCCGCATACGTATTCGTGGAGGTGCCTCGCTTAATGCAAGTAACGACCCATTGATAGTAATTGATGGGATACCCATAGAGGGCAATGGTATTGCCGGATCGGCCAACCTGCTAAACACCATTAACCCCAACGATATAGAGTCTATGAGCGTATTGAAAGATGCTTCGGCCACAGCATTGTATGGATCGAGGGCTTCCAACGGGGTAATAATTATAACTACCAAAAAAGGCTCTTCGGGCAAAGTAAAATACAACTTTAATACCCAGCAGTCGTTAAGTGTTATTGCCAAACAAATTGAAGTATTAACCGGCGACCAGGTAAGGAACATTGTAAATGCCGATGCTGCCGCTACCGGAAATAATATCTACAAAAATATTTTGGGTACCGCCAATACTGATTGGCAGGCACAAATTTACCGCCAGCCGGTTACTACTGATAACAACCTTAGCGCCAGCGGATCCATAGGCAAAATTCCCTTTAGGGCTTCGGTGGGTTTTTTAAGCCAGCAGGGAATATTAAAAACCGACCAGTTTGAGCGTTATTCGTCATCGTTAAACCTTACCCCCAAATTTTTTAACAACGACCTTTCGGTAAATGTTGCCTTGAAAGCAGTGCAGACCAAAAACCAGTTTGCCGATGGTGGCGCTGTTGGTTCGGCTGCGTCGTTTGACCCTACCCAGCCTATTTTCAGGGGTAATAAATGGGGCGGATATTACGAATGGCTGCAGGCCGATGGAAACCCTATTGACCTTGCTAACCGCAACCCCCTGGCTCTTTTAAGGCTTCGCGATAACAGGTCAACGGTCAATCGTTTTATAGGTAATGTTCAGTTAGATTACAAGCTCCGCTTTTTCCCCGACCTGCATGTGTTGGTAAACCTTGGTGTCGATCATTCAAACGGTATGGGTAACGATAATATTGACTCTGCCTCAGCAACCAACCATAGAACCGGCGGACGCAGAACCTTTTATGAGCAGGGTAAAAGTAACTACCTGGCCGATGTATCGTTGTTTTATACTAAAGACCTGCCAGCCCTGCGCAGTAAGGTTGATGTATTGGTAGGCCATAGCTACCAGGATTTTATTACCAACGTAAAAAATTATCCTGCTAAAAGCTACCGGGCAATTACTGATCCGGCAAATCCTCAAAAACGAGATACCATTCAGGGTTCGGAGCCAACCTTTTTAACTGATAAGCCGCAGTACAGGCTGGAGTCATATTTTGCACGGGTAAACCTTACTATAGCCGATTTCTATCTATTGACCGGATCGCTTCGTCGCGATGCCAGTTCTAAGTTTTCGGCTGATACACGGGTGGGTTATTTTCCGTCATTTGCAGCAGCCTGGAAAATTAAAGACCAGTTTTTTAGAGGTAGCAATGTGCTTACCGATTTTAAAGCCAGGTTTGGATATGGTATTACCGGCCAGCAGGATGGAATAGGCTTTTATTCTTATTTACCGCGATATTCGGTTAGTAACCTTTCGGCCAGCAGCCAGTTTGGTAATTCGTTTTTTACTTACCTGCGTCCTGAGGGTTACGACCCCACGATTAAGTGGGAAACTACCACAACTATTAACCTGGGTCTTGATTTTGCCTTTTTTAATAACAGGGTAACCGGTAGTGTTGATGTGTACCAAAAGAAAACAAAGGATCTGTTGAGTACTGTGCCAGTAGCACCAGGTGCCAACTTTGTTAACCAGATTACTACCAACGTAGGTAACCTGGAAAATAAGGGTATTGAATTATCGGTTAATACCGTACCAATCCGTAATTCAGTAGTAACGTGGGAACTGGGTTTTAACTATACCTACAACGAAACCAAAATAACCAACCTTTTAAAGCAGAACGACCCCAACTTTAAGGGTATTGATGTTGGTGGAATTGGTGGAGGAACAGGTAATAATATTGGAAAGTTTGCGGTTGGATACGCTCCCTATGTATTTAATGTATACAAGCAGGCGTACGACAAAGCAACCGGCAAGCCTATTGAAGGTTTATATGAAGATGTTAACCGCGATGGTAAAGTTGACAACAACGACCGCTACTTTTACAAAAAACCTGCTCCCGATGTGTTGTTAGGATTTTCCACCCAATTATCGTACAAGCAACTAACCATTGGCTTAACGGGCCATGGCGCTCTTGGAAATTACTTGTACAACAACTATTTCTCTGGTGCAGGTGTTTTAAGATCTATTAAAAACCCGATAAATTTTGTTGGCAACGCAAGCACTGATTTATTAAATACCGGGTTTCAAAATAACCAGCTTTTATCGGACTACTACATTGAAAATGGTTCATTTTTTAGGTTAGACAATATTAACTTTGGCTATAATGTTGGACGTGTTTTTAAAAACACAGCGAATATGCGGCTTACCGCAAACGTTCAGAACGTTTTTTTAATAACAAAGTATCGTGGTCTTGACCCCGAGGTAGCAAGCGACTCTGGCGTTGATGGTAATATTTACCCACGTCCACGTGTATTTTCGGCAGGGGTAAATCTTGATTTTTAATTTTTAATTATTGCAATTATGAAAGCAACAACAATAAATAAAATACTGGTGGCTTGCCTGGTAGTTTCACTGGCAACCTCCTGCGCAAAAAAGCTCGATCTTTTTCCACCAAACGATCTTACCTCGGCCAATGCCTATGCAACGGCTGCCGGGTACAAAGGCGTATTGTCAAAAATTTACGGAGGCCTGGCTACTACCGGTAACGTGGGGCCGGCAGGCGCTTCGGACATACAGGGGTTAGATGAGGGCTCCCAATCGCCCTTCATCCGTGGATTTTTTAACTGCCAGGAACTACCTACAGACGAAGCGGTGGTTGCCTGGAACGACCAGACCATTAAAGATTTTCATAATCTTAGCTGGACAAGCTCCGACCCATTTTTGTTGGGTATGTATGCAAGGCCTATTTACAACATAACGGTAGCCAACGAATATTTGCGTGAGTCGACTGCCGATAAAGTATCGGGCCGCGGTATAACCGGTGCCGATGCTGCCGAAATAGCCCGTACACGTGGTGAGGTAAGGTTTATACGTGCCTACAATTATTGGGTAATGATGGATCTTTTTGGAAAATCGACCTTTATTACTGAAGAGAATAAAGTAGGAACCGAAGTGCCCGGCGAAATTCAGCGGGCTGCTTTGTTCGATTATATTGAGCGTGAACTGAAAGCAATTGAAAGCGAGATGGCGCCAGCCAAATCTGCGGAGTACGGTCGCGTTGACCAGGCTGCAGCATGGTCGTTATTGGCTCGTTTGTACCTAAATGCAAAGGTGTATGCCAATAAGGACATGAACACGGGTGCCATTACTTATGCCAAAAAAGTAATTGATGCGGGATATACCTTAACCCCCAATTACCGTTTGCTTTTTATGGCCGATAACGATAAACAGAAGAATGAAATAATATTTGCCATAACCTGCGATGGGCTACGGACAAAGTCGTATGGTAATACTACCTTTTTTGTACATGCTGCCGCCGGCGACGACCATAACGATTTTGGTGTGAATGGTGGCTGGAATGGTTACCGCGCCACAAAGGGCCTGGCCGATAAATTTGCAGACTTAACCGGTGCCACCGATAAAAGGGCTATGTTTATTACAAGTAAATATGGGGTAAGTACTGAGCAAATTCAAATTGGCGATGTATCGGTTTTTGACAATGGTTTGCACGTAAATAAGTACCGCAACATACGCAGCGATGGCGGCGGCACCAGCGATGTGAACCGCGACTTTGCCGATATTGATTATCCGGCTTTTAGATTGTCCGAAATGTACCTGGTATATGCTGAGGCAGTATTAAGAAATGGTACTGGTGGAAGCCTGGCTACCGCATTGGAATACGTAAACAGAGTAAGATTCAGGGCCTTTGGAAATCCTTCGGGCAATGCTTACCAAACACAGGCTGCCGACTTTACACTACAAGCGGTGTTAGATGAGCGGGCAAGGGAGTTGTATTGGGAAGGCCACCGCCGTACGGACCTTATAAGGTACGGGCAGCTTACCACCAATACTTACCTATGGCCGTGGAAGGGAGGCGTAGCATCGGGTACTGCTGTAGATGCCAGGTATAACTTGTTTCCTATACCTGCCGCCAACCTTACAGCTAACCCTAAGTTAACCCAAAACGCAGGCTATTAATTTTAATTTAAAAAATAGAGCATATGAAAAAAATAACATCATACATGCTCCTGTCATTATTAGTGACCGGCGCATTCTCATCGTGCGAGAAGGATGAGAATAAGATTTTTTTTGAAGGAGGGACCGCTCCGGTACTTGCATCAACGGCTGCAACAACTGTTCCTTTAAGTTTTGCAACAAAAGAAAACGTGGCAACTAAAATTACCTGGAGTAATCCTGCGTATTCTTTTACTACAGGCGTAAGTTCGCAGGATGTTTCGTACGAAATTCAGATTGATACTACCGGTGCAAACTTTACCAATCCTAAAAAGAAATCAATAAGCATTGCCAGCGAACTTAGTTACACCTTTATACAGGCCGAACTGAACGACTACCTGCTTAATACCCTGGAGTTAAAGGCAGCAATAGCACATAACATTGAAATAAGGGTAAAATCGGCACTTGGTATAAATAAAGACGCAGGTATATTGTACAGTAACGTGATAAAACTTAGGGCAACTCCGTATGCTATTCCACCAAAAGTGGAATTACCGGCCTCTACCAAATTATATATTGTTGGAAGCGCTACCCCCGGTGGCTGGGGTAACCCGGTACCAGAGCCTTTGCAGGAAATGAAAAGGATAGAAGACACAAAATTTGAGATTACAGTGCAAATTCAAGGTGGCGGTTCGTTTTTGTTTTTACCGGTTAATGGAAGTTGGGACGACAAATACGGCGGAGCGGCCGCCGGTAATGCCAACCAGGTAAATGGCGACGAATTTTTACGCGGCGGCAATGACCTGCTAGCTCCTGCAGCTTCGGGTACTTATAAAATAACCGTTGATTTTCAAACCGGCAAATACAGGATGGTATTGCTATAAACGTAAAATAACATAGTATGAAACTGATAAATAAAATAATGATGATGGCATTAATGGCAGTTGCCATTACTGCCTGCGATAAGGTGGCCGACCTTCCCGCTTATAAAAACGGTACTACGGCGGTTTTGTCAAGCTCGTCAGCCACTTTTGCACCGGCCGTGGCCGACTCTGCCAAACCAGCTATCACTTTTTCGTGGACAAGCCCAAACTATGCAACCGATACAACACGGTTTAAGTATGTGTTGGAAATTGATTCAGCAGGTCGAAATTTTACAAAAGCGGTTACCCGCAGCTACATAGGGGTTTCAAGCGCCACTTTTACAGCTAAAGAATTTAATACTATGTTACTGGGCTTTGGATTTACGTTTGGCACAACCTATGGCGTAGATGTACGTTTAACCACATCGTATACCAACAATAACGAACGTATTGTAGCCAACACTTTAAAGTTGAACGCTACTCCGTATAAAATTCCACCTAAAGTTGCGTTGCCCTCTACCAGCCGGTTGTTTATAACAGGTAATGCTACTACGTTTGACTGGACAAACCCCAGCCCAATGCCGGCAGTTCGCGAATTTACCAGGATGGATGAAACAACCTGGGTGGGTATTTTTGAACTAAGTGGTAACGGCAACTACCTTATTTTGCAGGAAGCCGGTAACTGGAACGATAAATTTGCCGTGGCCAACAAAAACCTGACCGGCCTTGCTAATGGTGGTAATTTTGGTTTTAAATTGAACGACGATTTTCCCGCTGATGTAAAAGATGGTGCCGGTTGGTATAAACTCACGTTCGATTTTCAGACAGGAACTTTTAAAGCCGAGAAACAAGTTAATTCCCTACCTGCTGAGTTGTATATTACTGGTGCTGCAACACAGTCAAGCTGGACCAACTCACCTCCGGCAGCTCAAAGGTTTACTCAAAAAACCAATGGAGTTTTTGAAAATACGCTATCATTGGTTGGTGGTCAATCGTTTTTGTTTTTACCTGTTTTTGGTAGCTGGGATTTTAAATATGGCGGCGTTGGCGGTAATAATGCTAACCAGGTAAATGGAGACGGTATTAAATTTAGTGGCTCAGACCTACTGTCACCTGCTACTTCAGGATCGTATAAGATGGTGGTAAATTTTATTACCGGTAAATACACGGTAACTAAAATATAGTTTAACGACTTCGAGGCTATATCTTCAAGCCTTTTAATATATTTTATTTCACAAGCACCGGCCAATAGTTTGGCCGGTGTTTTTATTGTAGTAAATTGGTTTGGCTGGTTAATAACCATATCCAATAAAAACCAATCTTTTGGAGCTAATATGAAAATTAAAAAAAAATAAGCACCTTTTGTTTGCGGCTCTTGCCTGCTGCTTTTTTGTGTGGCTAATGCATAAAAAAACGGGTGCTGGCCCCGCTATAATTGCGATGGTGCCTGTAATACCTGCTGACACCATCCCATCAAATAAAAAAGCCTGCTTTTATTTTTGTACCGGCATTAGTTATGTAAACCAAATAGCTGATTAAGTTAGTGTATATAAAAAGGAAGGCACACCTACCAACCCATTTAGAATTTTTGTGAGCAAAGAAAAAATCCAGTTCGCCTTTGACTGTGGCACAACCCTGTGTGATCAAAAACAGTGTATGAAAATGCAGGTACACATTTGTATAATTATTTGTACAATATAGAAAAGTCCATAAGGCTATCGCGGCAACATGGCGTGCTGGTGCTGCCCTATTTCATTTTTCCCAATCGTGGGCCGACCCCGCTAAGCAACACAGTCGTGGAGCCTTGCAAAATATTCGTAGCCTACAGCTGCTAAACGACTCTGTGTACAATTATACTTTTAAAACATTATTGTAACTGCAATTGAAAGGGTTAATGCCCAAGCTGGTACAGTGAGGCAATTACACCAGCTGTGGGATGATGCATACCGATGCGCTCGTAAGCTTGCCTTGGTTGAATGTTTGCAATGGCAACTGGCAAAACTTTGGCAAAGTGGTCAACAGCGCTATATCGGCTGTTACAGATGCTGCGGCTTTATCTGCCATAAAAATATTGAATGCCCTGCACATAGCTGAGCCAAACAATTCGGGCGGCCGGTTTAGTGGCTATATTAATACAGGTAAGGTAACTGGGTTTAATATTATTGGATCTTTGTATTACCCTGAATGGTACACCCTCAACCCGTTCAACCAGCTTTTTACAAACATTGCTGCCTTTAAAAAGAAGTTGAATAGAAAAATAATGGTGCTGGAAACAGCCTACCCATAAACAACCGATGTTGCCAACAATGATAAAAACATCATGAGCGGGCAAGCGCAGTAAGCGGGGTTTCCGTACACCAAACCAGGTCAGTACGATTTGTTACGCACCTTACCAAACAGGTAATTGCCGGTGGAGGTTTAGGGGTGATATATTGTTAACCGGCCTGGATATTGGCTCAAATGAAAGACAAATATGGCACCGGATCGAGGTGGGAAAATGTGTCAATTGTCTTTTTCAGGAAACTACCTCGCGGCATTTAATTATATAAAATATGCGTATAAATGGTAGGGTTACAGTTGCAAAATTTTGTACCAATTGCAAATATAGTTCCTTAAAAAAATAAGGACTTTTTGTAGCAAATCATTTAACGATTATTCGCTATTTGGAGTACTCAATGCTAAATATAAAATTATGATAAAAAAGGCCGAATAAAATTACCAATGGTGTGCGACCTCTATGGTCATAAAGGCAGGCTGCAACGACTGCTGAAAAAAGCTATAAAACCCGGTTCCAAAATATTAGAACTAAATTGCGGATAGTGATTAAAAAATACTGTTTTAAAACGGCAGAAGTAATAAGCAATAGCGTAATTTTTATTTCATCCGTTAGCCTGTAAACAAATTGACCCGATGGTTATTTTCGGTAAAATATTTTTTACCGTTTTACATCCACCATCAGTAAACCGGTTGGCTGTAGTTTACTTTTTTCCGCCCGAAACAGCTTATCTTTCTAAGAAATATTTTTTGAACATGCGATCCATAATTGTTTTACTATCTTGTTTATTTATCGGTCAACTTTCGTTTGGTCAGCAATACCAGCGGTTGCACCAACAAAGTATATTGATAGATACCCACAACGACATCCTAACGAACGCCTTTGAAAAGCACGTAAGTTTTGACCAGGACCTTACCGGCAAAACCCACAGCGACCTGCAACGAATGAAAGAAGGCGGCGTAGACATACAAATTTTTTCGGTGTGGTGCAATGGGCTGCAGCAACAACCATTTGCCTATGCCAACAGGCAAATTGATACGTTGTATGCATGGGTAAACCGTAACCCAACCAACATGATGTTGGTAAAAACGACGGCGGACATAAAGGCCGCCATCGCCCAAAAAAAATTTGGCGCTATGATTGGCGTTGAGGGTGGCCACATGATTGAAAACGATATGCGCAAATTGGATTCGTTATTTAAACGAGGCGCACGATATATGACGCTTACCTGGAACAATAGCAACCCATGGGCTACATCGGCCATGGAAGAAACAAAGGACAGCCTGCTTCATCAACCAAAAGGATTGAGCGCCTTTGGTAAAAAACTGGTGGAGCACATGAACGATATAGGCATGTTAGTAGATATATCGCATGTGGGCGAAGCCACCTTTTGGGATGTAATGAACACAACCACCAAACCGGTGATCGCCTCCCACAGCAGCGCGTATGCCCTTTGCCCGGTGTTTAGAAATTTAAAAGATGATCAACTACAGGCAATAGGTAAAAATGGTGGTGTGGTGCAGGTAAATTTTTATTCGGGATTTTTAGATAGTAACTACAACCGCAACGAGGCAGCCTTTACTGCCAGCCATAAAGCAGAGCGGGACTCATTACTACAAGCCAATCCTGAGCTGTATTTTGCCGATCTGTTTCTATTTGAAAAATATGCTGCGGAAGTAAATAATTTGAAAGCACCATTAAGCCTGTTGGTTAATCATATTGTGCACATTGCTCGGGTAGCGGGTATAGATCATGTTGGTATTGGTAGCGATTTTGACGGTATTAACAGCACCCCACAACAGTTATATGATGTTACCACCTACCCACTGTTAACCAAAGCACTGTTACAAAGCGGCTTTAGTAAAAAAGACGTACGAAAAATACTGGGCGGAAATTTTATGCGGGTGTTTTTTGATAACAGTGAGTTGTGATAAGATAGTTGATAGTTGACAGATGATAGTTGACAGATTGATATTCGCCATTCATTATTGACCTTTCACGTTTCACTATTTACCATTGACCTTTCACGTTTTTGTTTCACTTTTCACTACACAACCAGGCACCATTAACCATTCGCTACCACCTTTTTACTTTTTAATTAGAAGCTATGGCCATGTACGACAACGATAATACAGTTGTAAAATCGTTTGACCTCAATTATATTTCGGAGCATTTGAAACAGGCTCAATGGGCGGAATTTATTGAGCTGAAAAAACGCATTCATCAATTAGCTACACAACTACAGCGGCCGATAAGCATACTTGATATAGGTGTGGGCAATGCCCGTATACCCATGCACCTGTGCGGTGTAAAAGAAATTTGGGAACAGGTAACGCGGTACGTTGGTACAGATAATGCGCAGGCTTGCATAGATATTTCGAACATCAATATTGAAAAATATGGTATTGATGATAAAACCAGTGTAAGGCTGCTGGCGGCTACTGAATTACATAGCATAGGTATGCAATTTGATATGGTGATCTGCACATGGTTTACCCCCGGTAATTTTTACGCCGAAGGATTTGATTTTGAAGGTTACAAGTTGTTGGCTCAAAGGTTAGACCTTAGCCACAACCCCGCCTTTACAAATATTATGAAACAGGCCTACGATTTGCTGTTACCTGGTGGTTGCCTGGTACTGGGCGCCTGCTATAAGGACAATAAAGCTACCTGCTTAAAGCAGGAAGAGTCGTACGCTAAAATGGGCATGCACGTAATTACCAGCCCCGACGATAGTTTTACTGCTACCAAAGAAGGCTTTTGGAGTCAGCGGTTTACTACGGAAAAGTTGTACAGTTATCTTGACTTTGTACCACGCAAACAGTTTCAATTTATTGATTTGGATACGTATGCGTATGCAATGCAGGTGGTGGTTAGGAAACTTTCGTTTTAAAAATGGATGTAATTTTTTACGGAAAACGCATATTGGTTGATGGCAAGTGTAGTTATTACGAAAATTAATTGGCCAACACCTTTGCCTTGCTATTTAATAGCGATACGTTGGAAGATTAAATCCGCATAGCTATCGTCAGCATTTAATTTTTTAGCCGAAAACCATACTAAAAAGCAATTTGTAATTCGCTACACTCTATCATAAACCTTACTTGCTCAATCACCCCGGAAATTTGTGTTTCCTCTATTTGTCCAACAGGGTTTTTAGTTTTGTAAGCAACGCTTCACCATCTAAATTTTTGTCAATAATTATACCGTTTGGGTCAATAAGAAAACTTGCCGGAATGGCTTGAACACCATATTTAAGCGCAATATCATTTTGTTGTCCTTTTAAATCTGAAAGGTTTGTCCAATAAATTTTGTCCTTTTCAATGGCTGTTAGCCACGAGGTTTTATTATCGTCTAAAGAAATGGAAATTATTTCAAAATTTTTTGTTTTATATTGGTTGTAAGCAATTATAAAATCCGGATGCTCTTTTCTGCAGGGTGCACACCAACTGGCCCAAAAATCAAGCAGCACATATTTTCCTTTAAAACTTTCTAAGTGTATGGTTTGTCCGGTAGTTGATGTTTGGCTAAAGTTCCTGGCTTTGGTATTTACCTGCACTGATTTTGCCCCTTCCATTTTGGATACAATGTTTTTTCCGTCGGGGCTGTTTTTTGCCCACCGGGGAAGTAATGCAAAGTCCCTTTCAACAGTAGAATAGTCGGCAAAGAAGGCCGCATACCTTGAAAACGAAAACAGGCTTAATTTAGAAGTAGTATTTGCTGTGAAATAATTGTACGCTTTTTTAATATCATCTTTTTTTAAGCTGTCAAATACAACACTTAATTGTTGTAGTCCTGCTGTATCGTTCGTGGCATTTAATTCGCCATACAGCGGAAAGTAGTTTGGCCTTATTCTGTCGTTTGCCGTTAACATAAGAAAATCGGATTGTTGCTTTGTATTATTTACACTAATGACCGTTTTATTGATAGCTACCTGTAAACTATTGTTGGCCAAAAATACGGGTATCGGATTTACTTTTTTATCGTTGGTAAAAAGCGTTGCTGCTACCGGTTGCGATAGTTTTTTATAAATATTGTACTGCTTTTCTACAATATTCACACTGTCAATAAATATTATACCTGCTATTTCATAAGCAATAAAAAGCCTCCTGGCCTGTGTTGGTTTAACAGAAATTTTATAGTAAAAATTTTGCTGGCAAAAAGTTGTAGAGCAGGCTAGTAAAATGGCCAGTGTTATGTATGTCTTTATCATTTTTAAGATTATTATTTAAAATTACACAATGGTATTTGGATTTTGGAAATGGTTGGGTAGTTGGTATTTGACCCAGGGTACAGTTGCATCACTTTTTGATACGGACTAAAAAGTAAAGCTAAAGCCAGGCTAGGTTAATTAAGTACCATGCTGAAGTATTACAGCATTAATAATGTTGATTTTTTTTGAATAGGTAGACGACACATGAACATTTTAGGCTAGGTTTTTAACAAAACTGTGCTTCAAAGGCTCCCTTTATACGGCTCTTTTCCTTTGGCACACACCCAACAAGGGCAAAACTTTTTATTGACCAAAATAGGTTCAGAACCTTTACGTTTTTTACAAATACCGTTTACAGCATGTTTAAAAAGATTACAGTTTGTATTGCCTTACCACTATTATTGGTAGAGACAAAAAGTTTTGCGCAGTAAGGTAACCTGGATGCTGCTACAATAAGTGCAGGATTAGAAATGGCTTTACCTACAGGAAAATTTAACGAAGGTTGGGGTGTAGGTGTTGGAGGAAGTTTTAAAAGGGCATTCCCCGTTACTACAGCTGGTACTGTTACCATTGCTGGCGGCTATATTTATTTTGCTGGTAAAATGGTTACTTTACCATTAGCAATGCAAGCGTTTATGGGTCAAACACAAAATAGCCTCCTGTTGCTTCAATTCCGCTGAAAGCAGGCTTCCGTTACAGCATTACGACACCTTTATATGTGAAACCGCAAGCTGGCTATACAATAATTGCCGGTAGGGCTTACAAAACAGCGGGTGCTTTTACGTATGCTGAAGCATTGGGACTTTTACTGCTATGTAAACAACATGATATAAGCATTCGATATGAAGCTTTTTTAAAAGAAGGCACTACTAAATCGTATGTTGGTTTAAAGGCAGCATGGGTTTTATTAACCGACCAATAAAAAAAGTAGTGCTTTTACTATGCCCAAATTTTAAGCCGTTGTTGTATTGCTTAATTAACCAGTTAATACACCACCTCAATTGGTGCGATAGTGTTGCGTAAACTGTAAAGGCGACGTAAAAATGCCACATCCTTTTTAAGGCTGCTCAAGCAAACGCTTCGCCAATTGGTAATAGTTTTGCCTGGCGCAATGGTTACTTAGGCAGTGAAAATATTTAATAGTGTAAGCTTGTGTAATTACATAACTGATAGATATTTACCGGTTGAAAAATCGGCAGATAGAATTTGTTGCAGTTGTTTACAAAGCTTTTGAAAGTAGTTTGGTTTGGTTAAAAAAAATATTGCTCCATGTTCCTTTGTCAATTGTTTGTCGCGGTCAAGGTTTGATGTTGAAAAAATGCAAACCGGAATATTGCTTAACGTATTGTCTTTTTTGATTTGAATTAGGAAATCGTAACCATTCATAATCGGCATGTTGAGGTCAAGAAAGATGATATCGGGTATAGTGGTGTTTGCTTTTAATTTTTCAAGCGCCAGTTTACCATTAGTTGCTGTATCGCAATGTATTGTTAATTTTAAAGCTGCAATAGCTTCTTTAAACATAAAATGGTCGTCTTCGTCATCATCAATTATTAATATTTTATTCATGTGGTTGGCAGGTATATAGTAAATGTAGCACCAACATTTGGTTGCCCGGTTGCAATAATAAACCCATTATGATTAGTTACAATTTTTTTGACAATGCCTAAACCAATACCTGTTCCCGAATATTCATTCTTATTATGAAGCCGCTGAAAGAGTTCAAAAATTTTTAGTGAATATTCTTTTTCAAACCCTATGCCATTATCTGCAATTTCAATGGCGTGATATTCCTTTTTTTTATTTACGGCAGGGTGTTCTATTTCATTTCCATCAATAATGGAAGAAGTTATTTTTATGTGTGGTTTAATTTCGGATCTGCTGTATTTTATTGAATTATCAATAAGGTTTGTAAACAGTTGCGAAAGTTGAATATACATACCGTTTATGATAGGAAGATTATTGTATTCTATTATGGCTTGTTTTTCAAGAATGCTTATTTTAAAATCATTTATTGATTCTGCTACCAGGTTGTTTAAATCGCATGGCTTAAATAATAGCTCAGTTGTATTTACACGCGAAAAATCAAGAAGCGAGTCAATAAGATTTTCCATTCGCTCGGCCGATTTAATTATACGATTGAAATAGTCCTGCGCCTTATCTGAAAATTCTTCCGTTTCAATAATACGCTTGCTGAACACATTAATTTTTCGCAGTGGTTCCCTTAAATCATGGCTGGCTACATAACTAAAAGATTTTAGTTCGTCGTTAATAAGTTCCAGTTCAATATTTTTTGTTCTTAATTCTTCAGCAGCTTCTATGTCATTACTTATATCCTGCACGGTGCCTATAAGAATGCGGTTATCGTTGGCCCCGGTAAAACTTCCGCTTGAACGGAGGTGTTTTATTTTGCCTTTTTTGCTCACTATGCGGTAGGGTGTTTCTACTAAAATGCCTGTTCGCATTGTTTCCTCCCCGTTTTTTATTACTTGCTGCAAATCGTCAGGATGAATAAACGATAAAAATTTTTTAAATGAGGGTTCAAATTCTTTTGGCTCACAATCCAACAGCAGGAACAAATTATCAGAATATTGCAATGAATCCGTTGCCATGTTCCATTTGTAACTGCCAAATTTTGCAATTTGTTCCGCCAATGCAAAGGTTTTATTTTGTATTTGCAGCTCTTCAGTGCGTTCTTTTACTTTTGCTTCTAATTGCTCTGTAAAATTTTTTTGTTCGGTAATATCATTATTGGTTCCTATCCATCGCTCAATATTTCGGTTGGCATCTAATACAGGATACGCACGGGTAAGAAACCAACGATATTGACCATCGTGCCTGCGCAGCGGAAAGGTTAATTCAAATGGTTCGTTTTTTTTCCACAACTCTTTTGAAAGTTCTATTATATTTTTTACATGGTCGGGGTGATGCACTTTTTGCCATCCCCAACCCTGCATCTCTTCAAGTGTGAGGCCTGTATAGTTAAGCCATCGCTGATTATACCAATAAATCGACCCCTCGCCATCGGCAATCCAGGCAAGGTTTTGAATGCTGTCGGCAAAAACGCGAAACTGGGCTTCATTTTCCTTTATTTTTTCTTCGGCCTGTTTACGTTGGCTAATATTTGTAAAAAGAACAGCTACTTTATTACTTCCATGGTTTTCCAGCCTAAAAGCGTACACGTCAAACCAGCGGTTTAATTCTTTACTATGGTCAGTAAAATGTTTTGCCTGGCCCTTTAAAGCAACTTCACCAAAGTTTTCAAACCAACGTTCCTCCATGTTTGGAACCAGTTCCCTTATGGTTTTACCTACCGGATTTGCTGTTCCCGATTGCTTTTCAAACATGGGATTGGCTTCAATAAAAAGATAATCAACCGGCTTGTTGGCGTTATCAAAAATCATTTCAATAATGCAAAAGCCCTGTTCCATTGTTTCAAACAGGCCACGGTATTTTTCTTCGCTTGTTTTTAATTTTAATTCTGCTTCTTTTTGGTCAGTTATGTCAGCACTAATTCCGGTAAGTGTTTCGGCCTCGCCCTTGTTGTTGTAATGATATTTTCCATAAGATCGTATGCAGCGGAGTGCGCCATCACTAGCCCTTTTTATATAATAATCTGCCTGATACGGTGCATGACCGATTTTTGCTTCCTCTATCTTTTTAAAAGTCTTTTGTTTATCCGCCGGTAAAAGTAGGGTATACCAATCTTCGTAGGTAAGGTCGGTACGATGTTCATCATATCCCCACATTTTTTTATGCAAGGCACTCCATTCCAATTTTTCTGTTTGTAATTCTAATGACCATGTGCCTACATTGGCAGAATCGGTAGCAAGTTTTAAGTGCGATGCCATTTTGCGCATGGCAGTTTCGCTTTCTTCAATTTGTTTGCGGGCAAT
Source organism: Chitinophagales bacterium (assembly GCA_038247635.1). Taxonomy (GTDB): domain Bacteria; phylum Bacteroidota; class Bacteroidia; order Chitinophagales; family Chitinophagaceae; genus Segetibacter. Next base: position 4,175 of record JBBRUR010000040.1, on the reverse strand, counting down.
AACCTGTTCGCTCACATTATAGGCAAAAACTAAAATACCTTCTGTTTTTCCTTTGTCATTTGCAAAAGCCTGGTAAGTGAAATTCATAAAAATCGTTTCCGGTTTTCCATTGCCTTTATTTAACACAAGGCGCATTTCTTTTCCGGTAAAAGTTTCGCCTGTACTATATACATTATCAAGTAGCTCTATAAAGCCTTGTCCTGCTACTTCGGGTATTGCTTCCAGTACCCTTTTATTTATAATAGTACGTTTGCCAATAAGCTCAAGGTAAGCGGGATTGGCAAATTCAAATACATGTTCAGGTCCTTTTAAAATGGCAAGCACTGCAGGCGCCTTTGTAAAAAAATCGTAGAGTGACTTGCGCTCAAATTGTAAACGCTCTTCGTTTGCTTTTAATTTTGTTTCTGCTACCTTCTGGTCAGTAACATCCATCATGATGCTTACATTAAAATTAACCTTTGTACGAATTGCCTGGTATTGTACAAACTTTTGAGCACCTTCTTTTGTAATAAAATTAAATTTCCCAGTTTCTTCTCCTTTGCTGATATACTCTCTAAAACGCTTAGCTGCTCCATCTTTTGCAGTTGTTTTTATATCCCGCACATTCATTTGCATCAATTCATCAACCCCATAACCCAAAAGTTTATTTGCTGCATTGTTAGCCGATATATAATTGCCCTGATCATCGGTAACAACTATTGCCGTAATACTATTGTCAAAAATAGAGGTAAACATTTCTCCACTTTGGCTAATTTGTTCTTGCAATTTTTTGTTTTTAGTAATATCCTGCAGCGTTCCATTAATACGGATAGGCTTTTTATCGTGTCCAAACCATGCTTTTCCTTTGGCCCTTACATTACGTTCCTGTTTGGATATGGGGTTAATGATACTGTATTCAATATCGTAAAGCCCAAAAGGGTCATTTTGCAATGCTTTTTGTATAGTTTCAGCAACCCGACTTCTATCTTTTTCAGCCATCACATTTATTGCAATGGAAAGGTCAATTTCCGCATCGTGCGGCAGGCCAAACCAGTCCTTGAGGCGGTTGTTGCCAATAAATTTATTTGTATTTAAATTATAATCCCACGTGCCTAATTCTACCGCTTCAATAGCAAAAGCAAGTTGTTGATTAATTTCTTCAGATTGTTTGCGGGCATTTACATTTTCTGTTACCTCGTACGATGTTAAAATAATGCCTTCTACCTCGCCACGTTCATTGCGCAAGGGCTCGTAAGTAAAATCGAAGTAGGCAGTTTGTAAAGTTCCATTGCGCAATAGTTGCGCAGCTATTTCCTTACCTGTAAAAGGAATACCTGTAACATAAACCTGGGTAAGCAGCCGTTCAAATTCCTTCGATTTTACTTCGGGAAGTACATCAAATAATGGTTTGTATAAAATCTCAGCTTCTTCTTTCTGCCAAAGTTCCAGCTGCTTTTTGTTTGCTATTTCAATGTTAAAATCACGGCCCATGACTACCGACATAGCTATAGGTGCCTGCAATAACAGGTTGCGGAATGTAGCTTCACCTGTTTCAATATTGTTTTGTGAAAGCTTAATCATTTGTTGGCTGGTTTACAAATGTAAATGTCAATTTAATTTGTTTGATTGTTAAGCGGCTTTGTTAACCGGGTATGATAACCTGTTTCAGTTTGCTGTTGCCAAACCCTAAAGCAAAATGCTCCAAAATACCCAACTCTTCCCATTTCCATACATTAAACCATCAATAAAAACCAGGTTGCGGCGGGTAGTTGCCAGCAACACCCTGCTGAAGGCGACCAATTCTTTTCCACCCGTCCAATATAACCAATAACTACCCGTTTTTCGCTTAAAATGTAACCGGGGCAATGCCTTAATTGTTTACCGGGTTTACTTTTTAGGTGTACCGGGTTGGCTAACTATTAACGCATACATGTATTACCTGCCTACCATGGTTTTAAAATGCAAAGTGCAAAACAGTGCATTGTAATAAGGGTTTAACCATTACAGCTGTAAAACCCGGCAATGCCTACCCATTATGCCTCAGTGCCTGTTATAAAAAATTTAATGATTGCCGCTATTTGGTATACTCAATGTTAAATATAAAATCATGATAAAAAAGGCTGAATAAAAAAACCGAAAGTAAATGAGTGCTACCTCTATGGTCAATAAAGCAGGCTGCAACAACTAATAAAAATAGGTATAAAGCCCGGTTCCAAAATATCAGCACCAGATTGCGGATAGTTATTGAAAATTTAGTGTTTGTTGTGTTTGGATGTAGGTCAATACCCTCTTAATTGGGTAACTTATTATAACTGCATGTTACAAAGCGTTCAGTTGCGCCTTTTGGTATTATTAATAACCACATTTGGGTTAGCCGTTCGCCTTTGCTTTTATGCCAAACCAACCTTACGCCACATTTATTTTAAAAAAATAGGGAATTACACACTGCCACGGCATGGCGGTTGGGTACGCCGCCAAGGGCCAAACCTACAACCCAATTACCAACAGTAAAAGTGTGGCCTTTACACGCTAACCTAATATGCCGGGCAGGCACGTAAATACCTTTTACAAGCCACCGCCAATAGCTGGGGTAGAAAGGCAAACGCCACCATGTTTATTTGAAACACTACTACTGATTATACTAATAAAACAAAAGCTGCCAAAATAACTTTTGATGTACGCTGTACGTATCACGGGTTTTTTACGCCACCTGTTTGGGTAGCGGCACTTGTGGCGTTTTGTAACGTTCCAATGTTGTTATTAAGGCATGTTTACCACCTTTTTACGGTTGCCCAATTTCGGCAATTTTATTACCCGTTCTTTCGCCGATTACCACGTACCCGTTAACCTGGATATGGCTAATATTGAGGTAGTCTTTTTGCCCGAAGATGATAAAATTGCCAATAAAATGGGCGTAAAAGGCATTGGTGAATTAGGTATTACCAGCGTAGCTGCTTCCATTGCCAACGCCATATTTAATGCTACCGGAAAACGAATGCGTGATTTGCCTATTACGCCGGAGAAGTTGATTGAGGCAGGGGATGGAGGCGGGGGTGTAGGCGTAGGGATTGGCCTTGTTGGTATTGTTTAGTGATTACAGGGTTGGAGGTTCGTCTTCGGTTTAATGTTTGTTTGGGATTACTCTACAATTATCTTGAAAACCGCATTGACTTCAACTTTGTGGTTTTAGTTTTTCATAGCAACATGGCAATTTACCTGCCTGTCCCGGCTTTCCGGGAAGCCTGTCGAAGGTGGTACCCTGAGCCTGTCGAAGGGCACTCTTGTACCGATACTAATATTGAACAGTTCATGCTAATTTTATAACTTAAAAAAACAGACTTATGTCTTTCAATAAAAATGAGATTTTGCAATTAAGCCCGGATGAAAAGCGGATACTTGCTTTTGAGTTACTAGATAGCATTGATGAAGAATTCGTTAATCAGCCTATTCCTGAATGGAAGAAAAGACTAATAGAAGAAAGAATTCAAAATGATCTAAAAAATCCTGCAGATGTAACCTCATGGCAAGAGGTAAGAAAGAAATATTACGGGCAATGAGTTTTGAAATCGTACTGCGAAGAGAAGCTCAGATTGACCTTCATGAAACATTTGTTTAGTATGAAGAACAAAAAGCAGGACTTGGTTTTAATTTCCTGCACGAATTTCAAAATGCAATCAATAAAGTATACCATAATGCTTACCATGCTTCCTTCATACATGCAGATGCAATAAGTGCTACCCTTAAGCGATTTCCTTATGAAGTTATTTATAGATTAGATGAAGCAACAAGACAGGTGCGCATTATTGCCGTAATTCACCAGCGCAGAGACCCTGAATGGTTTCGACAAAGGTTAAAAGAATAAATGCACCTGGTTTTTTAGTATTAGCTTCAGAATTACCTTCGATATAAGCAATAGCCTCTTCGAACTGCCTGATAGCTCTTCTATTCCATGTGATAGTACCGAATTAAAAAGATGGTGAATGTGGGGGCTGCCGGAAAAATTCTAAATCCCAAAACGGCTTACGGTCAATTATAGGCGGTTTAACCATGGGCGCTGGAATGGCACTGGCCGAGCAAACAAAAGTGTAGCCAAACTTCGGCAATTTTATCCCCCGTTCTTTAGGCGATTACCATGTACCGGTTAACCTGGATATGGCTAATATTGATGTAGTCTTTTTGCCCGAAGAAGATAAAAT
>JBBRUR010000039.1:0-41964 GCA_038247635.1 Chitinophagales bacterium | reverse complement strand
GCCTTTAATTGCCGATAATCTTAGCTATGTTGTTTACTCCCTGGGCTCTACCTTAGGCTGTGGGATTTCAGCCTTTCAGGCCTTTAGTTGCCGATAATCTTAGCTATGTTGTTTACTCCCTGGGCTCTACCTTAGGCTGTGGTATTTCGGCCTTTCAGGCCTTTTGTTTGCCGATAATCATAGCTATGTTGTTTACTCCCTCGGCTCTACCTTAGGCTGTGGTATTTCGGCCTTTCAGGCCTTTTGTTTGTCGATAGGTGCATATAATCGTTGGTATGGTGTTTACTACCTAAGCTCTACCCAGGGCTGTGGGATTTCGGCCTTTCAGGCCTTTTGGTGCTAATGGGTTTCGGCCTTTCCCTACCCTAAGGCGCATTATTTATCACCACCGTTTGGCCTGCCATTTCTTTTGTGGGCAAGGATACTTTTACTACACTCCATTGGTCATTATCCACTTTTGTTATTAAAAACGGACCGGAGGCAGCAGTGACGGGTGTGTTTATTTTTACTGAAACCGAACTCAATTTTTGGGTGGGATCGGTAAGGGACAATTGTACTAACTGGTTGTTATTCATTTTTACCATTAATATGCAAGGCGATTCGGTTGACAGGCTAATTTTGTCATTTATTTTAATAGTGCCCGGCTGGTAAAATACTGCCTGTGTTATTTGTAACCTTTTGTGTTGTACGGCCTGCAGCGCGGCTGTGTTGGATAGCACTACGGCTGATGCTTTTTTGCAGTAAGCTTCTGTTTGTGCAGGGGTAGCAGCGGGCAATACTGTGTACACATAGCGCTCGTTTTGTGGGCGGGTACCGTGGTCCATCCACAGCGTAAAAAGGTCTTTATTTACCGGGGCTTCGGTGGCCCACTCCTGGTGATTTATTTGGCGGTAATTGCCGGTTTCGGTTTGGTTGCTTACGTGTACCGATAATGGTTGCTGAAAAATATAGCCCACGTTGTTATGGTTTATCCATTGTACGTTGTTTAATTGCCGGTTGCCTTTGGCAATTGTTTGCTTACCTGCCGTGGTTCCGGCTAATACATTGCCGTTTAGCAGGCATTGGGTAAGGGTGGTAGCTACCGGGTATTCGGCGGTGGATTGAATGCCGGCACCAAGACAAACATATTCATCTTTAAAAAAGAACCATGCTTTTTGAGCCGTTAGCGGATCGTGTACACTGCTAAAGTTAAAGGCAGCAGCACTGTATATTCCATTGGTAACGGCACCAACAAAATCGCTTTTCCCTTTTTTCGATATTTGGTTAAACGATGGCAACATGGGCTTTTGTACTACTGTTGTGCCCGGTATTTTTTGCCAGTTCCACACCGGAAAAATCTCGTCGAACTCTTTGCCGCTTACCATTAAAAAATTAGCGCCATCGGCCAGGTGGTGCATCAGCAGCCCTTCATCGTTGTAAGGTTCTTCTACATTGTTTTGCCGCGACGAATGCATGCGCACCGAAGTGAAAAAATTTTTTGATTGGTGCGTTTGGTAGCTCATACGCCAAAAGTATTTATCCCATGTAAGGGTATTGGGTTTTTCACTTTCCCTGATGGCTATCACCTCTTCCATTTCGCTTTTGCGGTAGTCGGTTGACTGCACAAAATTTTTAGGGATGTCGGTACCTGCTGCAAGTGAAACCCTTTGGCGGCTAAGGTCGCGGTTGCGGGCCCCGGGGTCGGTGTATTTTCTAAAGGCCATGGCTTTGCTGATACCATCTAAATAATAATCGGCCAATAATTGCACGCTTTGCTGCGACAGGCTGAACTGTGTGGCGGCCGTTTTTACCGTCCAATACGTAAAGGCGCTAACATAGCTGGTGCCATAGGTGTGTATGGACGTTACATGATCGGTGCGGTGGTTAAAACCCATATCGGCACTAATGCCGCGGTCGGTGGTAATCACCACCTGGTCGCTCATAACTTTTAGTGCGTTGGTCAACATGGCTTCGTTGCGTTTAAATAGTGCCTGTTTACATACCATGCCTGCAATGGGTACAAAATCGCCGCCTGCCCTTGCACCAAAGCCGGTAAGGCTGGCCCGCGAGGCTATGCGCAAACCTTCGATACGTTGGTTAGTTGTCAAAGCGTCGTTCAGCAGTAATAAGGTGTTAATGATTAGGTTGGGTGTACCCATTTCGTTCCACCACCAGTTGGCGCAAATAAAGTCGCGGCTTATCCAAAAGTCAAGGGCTTTTGAAACCGTAATTAGTACCCCGGCATTACCCCTAAGCGGACTTACTGGTTTTGTATAAGCCCGCGCCAGGTCAAGCATATTTTCAAGATGGTCTTTATGTTGAAAGCCGGTGCGGCTGGTATCAATATAGTTGATGCCGGGCCAGCTACCATCGGGCTTAATGGTAGCCACTAGTTTTTGAATACGGGTTGCGTCCACTGCTGGTTCCAACAAGTCGTCGGTTACGCGTTGGCGAATAATTTCGAGGTCGGATGCAGACTTTATTTGTTGCTGCCCATTATTTTTTGGCTGAGCAAATATGTTTTGTTGCATGAATGCTACACACATAAATAAGTAAGAAGCAAATGCCCAATATAATTTTAAAGAAATAAATGTTTTCATTTGTATGATAGTGTTGTTGTTGAATGATTGCCGCTATTTGGTACACTCGATGCTAAATATAAAATCATGATAAAAAAGGCTGAATAAAATTACCAACAGTATAAGAGTGCGGCCTCTATGATCATAGAGGCAGGCTGACGACTAATGAAAACTGCTATAAAACCCGGTTCCAAAATATCAGCACGAGCTTGCTGATTGTCATTCGTTGTAGTAAATATAACCGTTGTTAATTGCGTCAGCCAAACACCTGTTTTACTATGCATCTTTACAAAATATGACTGGTTTATTTTGTTCGTTATATTATTTTACGGCCACGGTAAACGTCAGGGTATTTTTACTTTTAAGCGCCGTTGCATTAAAGTTAATGCGATAAATGGTGTCGCCCCATTTTTCAAGAATGCCTTTGTCTTCCATAGCGGTCAGGGGTACTTGCTCAATGGTTGCTCCAAACTTATTGGCATCGTACTTTATGACAAAGTCTTTTGCTTTACCATCTTTGGTTGTGTAATGAATGGTTACCTCACCGGGGCGGATTAGTGTAGCCTGATGGTTGGTCATTAGGTGCTGGGTTAATTTGTCGGTTTTGGCGAGGGTAACAACATCTTTTATTTCTACGTTTTTGTTACGGTTCAGAACAATGCTTCTTTGCCAGCTATTTACCCCTGCATTTTCGGGATAGGCTTTTGTAATATCCATTAACATGGTGGCCGTTTTTACATCATCTTTAAAACTAACCTGGCTGGCTTTGTATTGCATACCCGGCAGTTGAGTAACCCCATTAATGGTTGGCACATTATGATAGTCGGAACAATTGTACCAGATATCGTACCGGCTGTTGCTAAAGGTTTTGCGGGTATAAGTGCCGCGGCCCACATCTATCAGCAATGGCTGACCATCGTAGTACACTACGTAGTTACCTATGTCGTTGTGGTTGTGGCTTTCATCGTTATGTCCGCCTTTGGCAGCCACAAAAAAGCCATTGGTGCTTCCCTCGTTGTCACGCACCACCATTACCTGCAAATCGGGCAGCCATACGCTTACAGGCAGCGGTAAACCCTGCGAGGCCTGCCGGTACTCATCCTGCATAAATAAAGAGAAGAAATTTCTAAAAAAATGGAACCGGCCTACTTTGGCTTCTTCGGGTTTGCGGTAGAAAGCACCAAACCGCATCATATCAACATCTTGTATATCTTTTCCGTAACGATAGATCATATTGGCTGCCATGCCCGGTTGTGGATCAGCATCGGCAAAGTTTAGAAAATACTTTTCACCTATCTGCGCCCGGTAAATAAACCTGCCCATGTTTTTAAACTTTTCATTGTTGTATACATAGCTAAACCGATTATTGGTAGCCAGGTTTAACATGGCAATATTGTCGTACAACGAGGCTGCTGCGGCACCCCAGTAGCCGGGGCCTTCATCGCAACCGCCATCCTGCGGATAAGGGTTCATAAATTCATCCAGTACCCATACTATTTTTGAAACAGCAGCAGTACGTTTGGTATCATCTTTTTCAAGCAGCAAAACGGCATTTAACCAGTTGCTGCAAATCCAGGGGTTCCAATTGTTGGGCGGCCTTCCATTCGCGTTTTTGCTCATCCAGCCATGCTGCTTATTCATTAATGGCTGAAATATGCGGTTGTTGGTTTCGTTGTAAATACGTTTGCGGATCTGCGGCGATACGGCATCCAGCTTTTCGCCTAAAAAATAGTCCACCCAAGCCAGGTAGGTAGCCGTTTCTGCGGCAAATAAATCTACAAAGGGATTAGATGGATCCATTAAGCCTTTGTAAGCGGCGGTCTGTGGCAGGTGGGCCGGCACTCCCCACCAGCTTTCTTCGCAAATATTCCAAACCCCATTAACGATGGGGTCAATAAAACGACCTTTATTTTCGGCTATCTCTGCCAGCAATAAAGTGCCCAGTACCATTCTTTTTTCGAAGCTCACTTTTTGATATTCGTCGCGGTCGCCGGTACGTTCAATTAGTAACGATGTGGTGGCTGGTATAGACGGCCACTGATAGCCGATGTATTTTTCGGCATCTGCCACATACGATTGCATCATGGCGGGGTCTGCTTTTGACCATCCGTCACGATCGTTCAACCGGGGAAAGGGAGTCCAACCGGCGGCGGGCACCAGCACTTCCTTCAGTTCATTATTAGTGAATTTTCCACTTAATAAATTGGTTTGGGCAACAGCCGTTGTGGCAACCAGTACCAGCGCCACAAAAATGACTTTTTTCATATAGCTATTTAAAATTGAATACTTGCATTGTTAACCACCGGCACCTGCAAACGAATGCCATTGGCTGCGTTAGCAAAAGGTCACTGTGGCAATTTCTTCTTTCATCAATCAGGTTTTTAAAAGATGTTTTTTTGTTTCAGATTCTTTATTGAACAAATGGGGTTGGCTTTTCAAAATTGTTTTGCATGGTATACGGCAACTGGTATACCTGTCCTTTTTTGTTGCAGAAATAAAGGTGCGATATCGATAATGAATCTGCATTTCCATCTGCCCAAAAAGCATAGAAATCCTTATGAGCATTAAGCGGTCTGCGTGCATACGAATGGTTGCGTTGGCTGCCGGTTGTAAGGTCTTTTACTTTTTGCCAATGCATTCCTTCGTCATTACTTTTCCAAAGTACCATTTCGCCGCCAGTGCCCCAGCGTTGCGGGCCGGCCTCAGTAGGTCCTATAATCAGCCACTCGTGTTTATATATGTAAAGGCTACCCATGTCGTAATTATTAGTGGAGGTCATGGCCCTCTTTTCGTGCCAACGACCGTTTTTACAATGTAGAATGGTCCATTGCCTTGGATCGCCCTGTGGCCCCGGTGCATGGTGGCGGCTGATGACTGCTAAAATCACCGGGTTTCCCTGCTTATCAAAATTCAGGTCGTTCAGGTATACCAGTTTTCCTTCTGCCTCATAGTCTATTACCAGGGCGTTGTTTTGTTTATTATCTAAAGGAAGCTTTAACGGATCACCCTTTACATTTTGCCAGGTTTTTCCGCCATCGCCTGATTGTACCAGGTATAGGTTTGTGCGTTTGTCAACATTGCCACCGGGGTGGTAATTAAACATTGAATATATTTTGCCGTTGTGTTTGTTAGATACCTGGTAGTGACCGCCAAAGCCTGCCAGTTTACGGTCGGGTAGCCAGTTGGCGCCAGTGCTGCTGGTGGTAACATACAGTTCGCGGCCGTTGGTGTATTTAGTAAAAAGATATACAAAACCCTGGTTGCCCAGGTACCACGGCTGTGGATAAGTCATATTGCCTGTGGTTACCTGTGTAAAGTTGTCAATATTGTATGGCGACTGACTCTTAATAATAAAACCCGGTCGTGTTGTATTGCGGCCGCTGATAAATACCCATAAGTAGCCATCGCCATCAATAGAAAGCGACGCGTTATCGTGCGGATCATCTACCCCTTTTTTGTCGTAAACCACTACGGGTTTTGGTACCTGCTTTTTTTTGTGGTCGTAATAGGAAAGCATAATAAGCAAATGCTTTTGGGTGCCGGAGGTGGTGCCACCGTACACAAAAAAAGTTTTATTCGCTTTTTTACTATAAATGGCCATGGGTACGTGGCTGCTGGTGTAGGTGGCCAATCCTCCTGAATACTTATCGCCGTACTGTGTTAACTGGTTTAACGAAAACCAAATGGCTTTGTAACCATCTGTAACCACCGGCTGCCCACTCACCTGCCTTGGAACCAAAGCAAATAAAGGCATCAAGGCCCACATCCATATCAAACGGTTATACACGCTGTTCATTCAATAATATTTCATGCCCATTGGCTAGCAATGAGGTAATAATTATTTTACCGGTTTGTAATTACCGGTTATACTTACCTGGCTATTTAAATGCACATTTTAGCTGCATTTATTTTACTTTTTCTTTACCGCTGTTCCCCAGGTTTTCAAAGGTTGTTTTTTTAAAGCGGTTTTTATAATGGTGCCTACCGGTGTAAGGGTTACAACCAATGCTGTTTTGCTGCTGGCGGGCTGTTGTACTTCAAACCCAACCAGGGTGGTGCCTGTGTTAGGCGCATCGTAATCGTGTGGCGGGTCGGTCGACCAGGTTTTCATTATTATTACTGCAGGTTCTTTTACTTCCAATATCAATTTTTTGCCGTCTTTGGTTAGTTCGGCGGTGCTGTTACCGGTAATTTTTACATCGGCTGGTGTTAACATCGTCCAGCGGATGGTAGTGGGTTCAGCCAGCGTTTCTACCTCATCCATTATTACCACATATTTTTTATTTACTATGCCCACCCCACGTACCGCTTTGCCAGCAACACCTTTGTATACTTCGGATATATCAAAGGTGGCATTTAAAAAAGCCGGTTTGTTTGAATAGCTCAACAGTGGGGCCTGACCTGCCACCCGCTGGTGTTGATCGTTAAAAGTTAAGGTGTTGTGTACCTGGTTTATGTACCTGAAAACGGTCCACCGTTGCGCATCCTGTGTGCGGCCAAAAATAGACATGCCCTTTGACTCAAGCGACTCGTACTCCTGCGAGCCAAAGTCCATTGCCCAGCGAACGCCGTTGGCTTCCATAATAAAAGAGCCCACATCCATGTGCGCATGATTGATGGATACCGAGCCGCCTTTGGCCGCCACATAAATGGCGTTGGTATCGGTCCACGAGGTACGCAACATAGCTATCGGGTTTCTACCTTGCCCCGCCCATACGTTGTACTTAGGTGGGGTAATGGCCGAAAGTTGTTGGTTGCCATTCCAAATAAGTAGTGCAGGCAGCAGTCTGTTTTTAACAAAGGCAGATGGCTTTGTATTTATCAGCCTGCTTTTTTCGACCCATAAAACCGATGGGTCGTTTAATTTATCGGCAAACCAAAACATAGCGGGTTGTAATTCGCCATTGGGGCCAGAGTCAGAAAAGTTGTAGGGGCTTCCGCCGGGGCCGGTCATGTTTTCCAAAAAATGAGCGGTGTTTAAAAAGCCGGGTTTTTTGTTCAATCCAAAATCGGTTCCGAAGGCTTTTTCCATGGCACTGTTAAACATTACATTAAAGCTGGTGCCGTACCCCCAGTAGCCATATCCTTCGGGATAGATACCGTCAGGGCCATAATCTTTCATGGCAATTACAATGGTGCTTAGGGCCCGGTTAATGATGCTGCGTGCAAGGGCAGGTTCTTCATCGTAAATGGCCAGCGCACCGTACGCAATACCTGCATTGCATACCTGGTTCCAGTTATGCTCGGCCCGCAGCCAGCTATTTGATGTAGGGTTTTGCGAGGGCTCAATGCCTTTGGTAATAATGGCGTTTTTTATGATGGTACGCGATGTTGCGGGCAGTTGATTGTACAACCAATCGTAGCCAATGGCCATGGCCATGGTCATTTCGCCCACGTCTAAAAAATGCGAGGGGTTCCAGTCGTTAAATGCAGCGATGGCCAGCATTTCTTTTTCGGCCCTGTTGGCGTGTTGCTTGTTACCACTCATGCGGTAGGCGTACGATAAAATAAAAATGCGGCGAAGTGCTTCCCGCGATTTGGCTAGCAACCTACGGCCGGTTTTTATACGCTCAACAGGTGCAAGGGTATTGATATTGTTGGCTTCGTCAATCATGGCCTGGTGAATGCCCGCCCAGGTTTTGTCGGCGCCAATGGTTTGGCGTATGGCGGCTTCTTCGCCCTGTAGCAACAATATGCGGGGGTGGCCCGGCACCGTTGTAAATGAAGTGATACTATCGGGCTGCGTAAATACATTTGCGGTGCAGACAAATAAAATAATTAGCAACTGAAGTGCAAACTTGTTAATCATATGGCTTTTAGTATGGAAGATGGTAGTTTGGCAATACGAAGGCTAACACCTTATTTGACATTGAAATACTGTTACAAATTAAATCTACCGCCCGTGTAAACAGGTTTGGGAAGGTAAGTTTTTCCGCCAACGTTTGCACAAATGAAGCCATAGTTCAAGGGTTCAATACTTTTATTTTTAGGGAACTTAAATTTTAAAATTCTTGCCGTTATGACGATACTTTCAACTTGTAGGATGTGTATGTTGGCTATGGTGTTGTTTGCTTTTACCATGCATGGCAGCGTGGCCGTTAAGCAAACAATGGGCGTGGCAGCGCAACATTTGGAGGCTATGGATAAGGCCAACAGCGATGTTACTATGTACCCACGATCCACCAAAAAAGATGGCTCGCTGTTTACAGTAAACAGCCGCGACTGGACCAGCGGATTTATACCTGGATCGATGTGGCTGATGTACGACCAAACCAGTAATAAGGAGTGGGAGCAAATGGCCCGTAAATGGACGGCAAGCCTTGAAAAAGAGCAATTTAACAAAGGCACCCACGACCTTGGTTTTATGTTGTTTTGCAGTTTTGGCAATGGTTACCGCCTTACCAGCGATGCTGCCTACAAAGCTATTTTAATACAAGGGGCAAAATCGCTTATTACCCGGTTTAATAAAAAGGCGGGGGTAATAAAGTCGTGGGATCATAATACTGATAAATGGCAGTACCCGGTAATAATTGACAATATGATGAACCTTGAGTTGTTGTACTGGGCCAGCAAAACCACCGGCGACCCTGTATATAAAAACGTAGCAAATACCCATGCGTTAACTACCATTAAAAATCATTTCAGGGCCAACAATAGCAGCTTTCACGTAATTGATTACGATACCCTTACCGGCCAAGTACGCAACAAGCTTACGCACCAGGGCTACGCCGATGGATCAGCATGGGCAAGGGGGCAGGCGTGGGGCTTGTATGGGTATACGGTGGCCTATCGCGAAACAAAAGACAAGCGCTTTGTTGACCAGGCCAATAAAATTGCGCGTTTTATTATTAACCACCCCAAGCTGGCGGCCGATAAAATACCTTACTGGGATTACGACGATCCAAGGTTGCCCAATATACCCCGCGATGCCTCGGCAGCGGCCATTACCGCCTCGGCATTGCTTGAGTTAAAGAACTACCCCGGCGCCGATAAAAAGGTATACACCACGTTTGCAGGTCAACTACTGGAAAGTCTGTCTACCGATCAATACCTGGCAAAAACCGGTTCCAATAATAATTTTATATTGATGCACTCAACGGGCCACCTACCCAACAACAGCGAAATTGACACTCCCATAAACTACGCCGATTATTATTTTATTGAGGCGTTAATGCGGTATGGGAAGATTGGTGGGAAGTAAGTGGGGTGGGTTTATTGGTGACTGTACTTTGGCTGGTAAGGTTTAAATTGTAGATTAAATAAATTGTTTTGCTTATGAAATACTTATCACTAATAATCGTATCTATTTTGTTTGTTTACTTTATATCAGATAATTACAAACAAATAAAGAGAGATAGGAAGATCATCCTAAAGAATTTAAAGATGCCATTTTTAAGAGTTATCGTTTCCGTACTGGTTTTTGACATGATTTATAACCGTTGACGGTATATATCATCCTATTTGCCATATGGATTTTTGATTTGGAAAACTCCCGGTAATTACTGTTATTGAGCATTTGGGCCAAAATCTGTTAACCCCGTTTTATCGTCGGCAATTGCCGGAAAATCGTAATCACGTTCATTTGGTATGAGGATAAGAAGCCGCGTGAACTTTATCGCATAGAACAAACACCAAAAGAGTTTTGAAAATACTTCTATGAAAAGCAATTTGACTACCATGCTGAAGCCACAGAAGCAGCAGCAATTTTGGCAACCGAGGAGATAAGTTCGGAGGATTATAAAAAGGCAAAAAAGGATTTCAACCGGCTATTTTGAGGGAAACTTTCAATGGTGGAGGAAAAAACTGTTGAGGAAGGTATGGTAATCTTTAAAGGGTTACTTGAAGTATATGAGAGAGAGGGAACAACCGTTTCAAAAGAAATAATGCAGCAAATATTTCTATGATTAGCGAATGTTGCAAGTAGTTACACAATCAATGTTTGGATCGACGATAAAGAAAGAGTAAACTATTACCGATAAACATCGTGGTACATTTTGTTTGATCTGTTATGTGTGCCTAATAAAACTTTGGCTTTAAATAGTTACCAGCATAGATTTCGGAGTTCGACAGCTTACGGACAAGACTAAGACAACTCCTGTTAGGGCATAATATCCCTGTTTGTTTGTTAGTAGTTTACCGCCGTTCCTATCTGGGCTTAGTCATCGCCTGTTTGTTTCTTTCATTAATGCTCAACGCTGGCAATAAGTTTTATGAAACATGAATCTAATCGTCATCACCTCCCTCCCCCACAACCAACCCCTCCCGCAACTTTAATCCCTGTTTTCCAAATTTTTTAAGGTAATTGCAAACACTTTTACAACCACTAATACCGTAAGCAACATGGAGGTTCATCATCACCCGCATCATGAAGGCAAAAAAACCTGGCGATCGTACATCTGGGAGTTTTTAATGTTGTTTTTCGCCGTGTTTTGCGGGTTCCTTGCCGAATGGCGATTGGAGCAAATGATTGAAAATCACCGCGAGGAAGCTTATATGCATTCAATTGTAGAGGATATACACGCAGATGTGGAGCAAACAACCAAACTTGTTGCCGACCTAACCATTAGAGTAAGTTTGTCAGACAGCATGTTGTCAGTATTGTCTTCTAACGATATTCAACAAAATTCTAATAGAGCTTATGACCTGTGGTTAAAGACACTTGGGTTTCCTGACTTTGTCCAAAACGACAGAACCATTCAACAGTTAAAAAGTAGTGGCGCTTTAAGACTTATTCGTAAAACTGCGGTTTCAAATAAAATAATGGAGTACGACCAGGCAGTGCGCCTGTTGGCAGTTACACAAACCAATATGAACTCCATCACGTCAAATACCCTGTTATATAGCCAGTTGTTTGATTTTATTGCGCTCAATAAACAAAAGGATCAGCCGGTACCACTTACCGAGGGCGGAAAAAAACTATTGAATCAGGCTTACTCAAACAGATTTTTCTGGAGGATCAATCTTGTTGGATTGCGCCAGCGGTTAATTTCTTTGCATAACAAAGGCAAGGAAGTTGAAGCGTTTATTAAAGAACAATATCATTTATAACGAGCCGGCGTTTACTGCTTTCCAACCTTAAATGTCAAATTTGAAAATGTAGATAGTTGCTTTTGAAAGTTTTGCGATGGTTTTTTTGATCGCCGGTTGTCTCTCTTACATGCCGTGTTTGCCAGCGGGGGATGCCCGGCAAGGAGTTAATTGGCCTTGATGACGAAGTACCTGTTTAACTAGCAGTTGATAATTAAAAAATCGCCCCTAGATGTAATTTCTGCAATACTTTCACCTCCCCCAGGGAAAGTCTGCCGCCACACCGTTTAAAAAGCCTAAGCTTATATAAGAAACCTTTACTCCCATTGATAAGAATCGTCACTTTCAAATATAGCCCTACCTATTTACATGATTGCAACGGCACCTCCAGGTAATTTATAAAGTACTGCAGTAGAGCGCACAAAAGGAATCTCGATATTAGTTCTCTAAGGCAATAAAAGGAATTACTTACTGCCATCCCTATCACCCTCAGCATAAATTAATGCGTATGCACACAAATACCTGATATGCAACTATTTTTAATCGACTAGGTAAATACGTTGACTAAAATAAACCTCCAACCAAAAAAACACCATGGCTATGTGTCAAGTAGCTTTGACTAGCCCGGATAAACAATAATTGGCATTTGTATATTATTTTATATTTCAAGAAAAGTCAAAACCTTACTTCAGTTTTATTTTTGTAGTAATTAAAAGCCCCGCGCTGTAAACCTTTACTTTTCCAAAACCAATACCACCAAGCGGAATTTTTATGGTTGGTTCTGCCATGATTGACAACCTGTTCGATATTTTTTGTTCTATACCTGCAGATAGGTTTAATGAGGAAAAATAGTGATTGCTGTTATTGGTAAACGTTACGCTACGGGTAATGTCGTTGCCAGATTGATTTTTAAAATAAAATTGATAGTCTTCTTTTTTAATAAAGAAGGCAGAAGTGCCCGCCATCACATAGGCGCTTGTTCTCTTCTTTCTTACAACGGTGTATCCAACACTTACTGGAACTTCTATCATTTTACAATTGGCTTCTATATTATTAAATGTTACATTGCTCATCCAGCTACCTGGTCTGCGATTGTAATCTTTATCGTTTGCAACATATAATTTTTTTGTAACCATCACGCCTGTTCTAAAAAAGAATTTGCCCCGTGTATATTGTACACCTGCACCAAATATAGGTGCAGCAGCTCCGCCAGTTAAAAAGCTTGTTCCGTTGGCCTCCACACCAGCCGCAAGGGTTAGGTAAAAATGATTATTGCTTTGGTTGCTTTTAACAGCAGTTTTATTTACACCAACCGCTGTGCTCTTTTCGTATATCTCTTTAATTTTTTTGGTTGCTATAGTATCCTCTGCAGGTAAGACGCCGTTATTTGTAGACGGTAATTTACCCCCGGCTTTAACTATTTCATTATCGTTTCCAGGTTTTCCATTCACCTTAATTCTCAAAGTTTTGTTGGTATAGAAAGGTGGAAGGTTGTCAACAGTACTTAATAAAGATGTTTGTAAAAGTGGTTCGGAACTAACCCTTAACTGTTTTGTTATTTTATTTTTTTTGAAGCGTACATCATTTGTATTCTTTAATAAAAAACCAGTAGCATGTGTTAACTTTTGCATTGGATTATCTACAGTTTCAGCCACTACTTCAACTTTTAATTTTTTAGGAGTTAATGTAGAGAGCGACGCTTTATGGAGGTTATTTTTATTTATATTTTGACTGGTGGTTGGTGTTGGTTTTGCTAATGATGGAGTGGTATTTTTTTTATTGGTCAGTATACTATTTTGCGTACCAGTGTTTGACAGTATTGATGAATAATTTGTAAGGTAATATCCCATACTTCCAATGGCAATAACGGCAGCAAACCACCAAATAAAAATCCGTTGTTTCTCTTTTTTCTTTGGCAAATGCTGGTTTAATAACAACTCCATTTTATCCCATGCCTCATTTTCAAAAGGTGGAATGCTATATTCGTTTGCACTTCTTGCTTTCATATCTACATCTTCTGGTTCCATAAATTCATTTGCAGGTTGAATAGGATTGCGCTAAATTTTTCTGTAAAATTTTTCTTGCTTTGGCAAGGTTTGATTTTGAGGTGCCTTCAGCTATATTTAAAAAATCGCCAATCTCTTTATGGGTCATGCCATCCAGCACATATAAGTTAAAAACAACCCGGTAGCCTGCTGTCAAATTTTGTACGGCTTTCATAATTTCGTCGTGCGATAATTTTCCTATCACATCTTCTCCATCGTATCTGGCTTCGTCGCCTTCGGCGTTAAGGTCGTGTATGAATTGCAGGTTTTTATCTCTTCTAAAACGGTCAATGGCGGTATTGATCATTATTTTTTTAAGCCACCCTGTAAACGATGAAGACCGGTCAGCAAACGATGCCTCGTATTGACATATGGTTTTAAATATTTTTAGAAAGCCATCATTTATAATTTCAACCGCATCTTCTTTTTTGTTGGTGTACTTAAAACAAATAGACATGGCAAAGCCATAAAAAGAAGTATACATCTTTTTTTGACTTTCCCTGTTGTTTCTCCTGCACCCTTCTATGCAAGCTATCAGTTCCTCTTTGTTAAGCACAACCTAAACTTTTTATTTATTACTAATCGGAATTATTACACCAATGGTTGCCAAAAAAAAATATTTTTTAAAAGAAAACTTTGAATTACTGCATGACAGGTAATAACAAAACCAAACAATACTTTAAAATTGAAGCGAATTTGTATTAAATAAACGTAGTTAGAACTTACACTACCCAATAATTTGATGATAAAGTTATGCCCGGCTCACCCAAGTTGCACGGGGATTACGATTTTTTGACAGGCCTAAGGTAAAAAGTCACGCTGCTATTAAAATATGCCTGCGAACCCCTCCGGTTAATCGAAAGCAAGGATGATGCAATAAAAAACAAATGCTGGTATCCGAAAAAAAATACAACAGCCAAACCACGTTTAAAAGTTACTGTCGGCAGCAACCTCATAGGCCAACTCAAAAAAAAATTTCTGAAATATATTTTTTAGTTGGGCAACCCGATTGCGTCAATCGCCGATAGTTGGCATAGGTATTACAATTAAAAACATTTTTCAAAAATTAAAATTAATCAACATGTTATCTATTAAAAATCTGTTATTGGGTGTTTTGCTTTTAAGCGCAACGGCGTGTAAAAAAGATAAAGACAAAGACAAGGTAAAAGATACTGCGCCTATCGTTAAAATTGTTTCGCCGGTGGCAGGCGCTAAAGTAGCCAAAGGCGATGGCAAAGTGGGTATCGGTAGCTTTAATGGTAGTGGCTTTATGATTGATGTGCAGGTAATAACCCTTGACAGCGTTAATGTAATAACAAAAGAAGGGTTGGACATTAGAAACACAACGCTGTTGGGAAGCGCTAATGCTAACATGCCCAGCCTTAACGTTACTTTTGATTGCGACCTTATAAAACCCGATGGAGGCATCATTGCAAAAAACACCAACCTTGCAGCATTGTTTAACATTGCCGGTACCGACGATACGCCGGGACCCGGTATTACCATTTGGACAGCATGGCACGTTTTAGAATCAATACCGGATGGTATAAAACAGTTTACTATTAAGGTTTCCGTTACCGACAAAGCAGGTAAAACAGGTACTGATAAAATTAAATTGAACGTGGAAACCGACAAAGATAAAGGCACCAGCGGGCAGGCATTAACACCATCACCCGTGGAGGGATTAAACACTACCGGCGCCGATAACCCGAACGGTCCTGTGGTAACAATGATTGCACCGGAACTTCCCACCAGTGTTTCCACGGGTCCTGCTACATCGCCAAGGCCGCCAACAAGTGGTTCATTATTTTTTATACAGGTATCGGCACTTGATAGAAGTAAAGCAGGTATTGGAGTAAATGAAAATGGCGAGGGCCGCGAAGAGGCAACACGGGGAACTATTGAAGACAGAACCCAATCGTCAAAAGGACCAAACCGGTTTGTGCCCGGATTGATTGTTACATTTGATGTGCCTTTGTTGCAACCTAACGGAAACATTATTGTTGCCGGTGGAAACCTTACCCCGGTGTTTAATATTGCAGGTAGCGAAATTGACCCTTCGGGTTATGTGCGCACCACTTTTGGCTGGACGGTTGGCGGTACTATGCAAATGCCTGCCGGTAAAACATTTGTAACCATTAAAGCAAGGGTTACCGACAATGCCGGCAAAACAGGAAGCACCACCAGTGTAGTGCAAATAAGTAATGTAGTAAACGGGGCCGCACTTACACCCGATTTTTAATGGGCTTATTGTTAAAGATTTAATAACACTTTTTTAGCAAGGGTGCAGAAAAAACATCAGGCTTTTGTTGAACGTACAAATGCTCGCGCTAATGGCATTACCCGGGCGGCGCCAGCCGCGCTTTTGTCGCACACTTTAACCATTTATACTTTATTGGTCATTAAGTAAAACCCTTTTCTTACTTCCCCCGGGGTATATGAAAAGGGTTTTACTTTACCCTGATTGCAGGTGTAGGGCGTTTGGCCTCAAAACCGCTAACAAACAAAGTTTTGTACAGGTAGGTAATCAATGCCTTACCAACCCCCAGCTGTAGCCTCGCACATAAATAAAATAAAGACCAATAAATAAATGTGCCATAAAATTCCATCAATTGCACATGCAGTAAGGTTGCGGTTAATTGCTCATTGATCATGCGTATGCCCCGTTTGCAAAAAACTTATTCTTAACAATATTGGGTGGCTTTGCTTATGCAATGCCCATCAAAAACAGTAAATCTGCCTTCAACATCGATTTTGATTATAAGTATTCAAGCAAGAATGCTTATATAAGTGGTTTTGCCGATCCAGTCAAATACATTAATCAACATGTAAGTTTAAATGTTGGTTTCATTTTTTTTTAAAAACAAAGATTATCCTCAACCTGGTGCTGATATTTTTGAACCCAGCTTAATAGCTGTTTTAGTAAGTCGTTGCATGCCCGGCCAACGCCCCGCCAGAGTGAGTTTGTCGGGGCTGGCAGTCAAACGGGCGTTGCACTCGTATACCATAGGTAGTTTAGTCAGCCTTTTTTACCATGATTTTATATCTGGCATTGAGTGTACCAAATAGCAATTAATCATTAAATCAACCTAACATGAAAACAATAATCATGGTTACAGTATTTATTTTCACGATTACTTATAACGGTTTTGCCCAGGCTAATAAAATGTGTATTTATGGGGAAATTGGTTTGGGTGGCGGTCAGGCTACAATAAACAGTGCCACCAAACAGGTAATAAAAAAGTCGTTAGGTGGTGGATTTGAGCCCGGTATTGGCAACAACTTACTAATGGCTTTTTACATTGCGCCACAAAACTGGAAAGGCCTGGGGATAGGTGCCCGCATACAGGGCACATTCGGTTTGCCGGTAATTGGCGACTTTGGCGACAGGTATGTTTTTAATTATTATAACCTTGCCTTAGCTGCAAAATATTTTATAGTAAGCCACGAGTTTAACAAGGGGCTTCATGTAAATGGAAGTGTTGGTTTTGGGCAATTAACTACAAAACGGTTAAACGATAATATTAAAGCCTACCAACATTAATAGGCTGTAGGCACGTCGTTAATGACAGGTGTTGGCTATACTTTTCGTTTTAGCAAAACTGCTTTAAGTTTTGAGCTACAGTTTAAAAATGCCCGGCGAAACGGCACGGTTACTGATTGAGGCGATGGTATTAAATTTAAAACCGGGCAAATTGGTGAAACATTATTCTATCATTTTAAAATGACCATTGACAACAGCCAAATATTATTTAAGCGAGCTGGTAAGCAATGGCAAAATGGTAATATTATGAGGGGGGGTAAGCTGCCAAAATGTAACCTTACTATGCCTGGCTGTTTTAGCGTTAGCGCATGTTTTGGTAAGCAAACACATACATGACCCCAACGGAGTTTAACTGATATGACGTTGCGGGAATAAGCCAGGGTGTTTTGGTCGGTATATAAAAATATTTTTTACAATACCAGCGGGCGTTTTTCATATTTACGAAAGCGAAATCGTTACGCCTTTCACTGGCGTGTGCCGGGCGGTACTTTATTGCATGAAAAAACATTTTGCCCGTTCAACCCGCGTTGGCCCGGAGGGAGGATAAACTAACAAATTTCTGACTGAATGCTTTAGGATCGTCTACATGTTATTTACTAAATCAGCCGTGATTTTTCCTTCAACGGCTGTAGGGTAGTCGCCGTTCCACCAGCCTCAGGCCAACGGATATTCATCTATTAATAATTTTACATCAACCACCTTTAAAATAAATAAACCAAACCAAACTATTCAGCTTCTCACCTTGTATTCAAGCCTATGAAACGTGGCCCTGTGCACGAAAAAAATTAGTGTGTACGTAAAACTTTATGCGTTTACGAATTTTTTAATTTGAAATGTATTGGATAAATGCTTCAGGTAAAAAACACGGGTCAAGGTAATATATATGCATAAACAACAGCCCTACCCCGGTGTAAAAAAGGTGAGTTTGTTTTGGGGTGAGGATAGTTATTGTGAGTCAGTTATTTAGGCAATGATACACGCAGGCTTAATTATTAATGAAAGTTGAGCTTTTGTGCCAAAAGTTTATTGTGACGCTCCAAACCTATAATTGCGGCATAAACAGGTACATTAGTAAAATGGATTGCCGTAATAATAATTTATAGTTGTACCCCGGTAAAAGTTTGGTAATCAATAAAACCCATTTTTTTTACTTGCTGCTATTTGCGTTAATTAATTAATTGTGTACCAGTTTATAGAACAACCACACCAGTATAAAAATTCCGTAAAAAATAATATGAAAATTACAGGAAGGAAGAGTGGACTTATTATTGGAGCAATAACTACAGGAGTTTCATTACTATTGACGGCGACTTTAGGGATACTAATTATTTCTGTTGTGGCTGGAGTATTGTTTGAGATAATTTCTGAAAATTTAGTAAACAATGCCCCTTTACAGCAACGTTGGTAACCTTGCTATACTTTTATTAACCATTTTATTTGCGTTGACACTTTTAGTTTCTTTATTATGGATTAGAAAAAAAGCTGCTAATGAGGGACAAATGGCAATGGGACAGATCATTGCAATAATGTTCTTGTTGTACTTATTAGTTAATTCGTTAGGCTTTTATATTTATTAGGGTATTGCGTTTAACTTTAGAAGTGACTGACCATTAATATTTGGAGCAATCGTTAGCTACCCAATTAGTGGCCTCGCATTTGTTTTTATATGAATTAACATTGACTTTATAAAAAACAAATATTTGACAACATCAATTAACCCAAACCAGTAGGACAGAAAAATGGCAGGCAATAAATGTATTGCTTTAATCGGGGCAGAACGTTGTTGTCTTCAACTGCAGCTACCTGTCAACTCCGGTTTCGGCAGGTCAAGTTTTTTTAGGATTTTATTTGTCATCTTTTGCTTTTATAGCTTAATTTGACAGCGGTTGGGGTAGCACACCGCTTTATATTCCCTGCCTGCATAATTACCTCATTGTTGTGTGCAATATGAACATGCAACCAAAAAATATAGTTATGTATAAAATAATTTTATACACTTACGTTTTAGGGTTTACCCACCTGTCATTTGCACAAAGTACAGCCGCAAGTAAGCTGTCAAGGTTAACAAAAGCTGACTTTGGATTTCAAGGAATTGGCTTTACGTACGAACCGAGACTTTCTGATAAGGTTACAATTGATTTGTCGGCAGGTGCAGGTGGTGGATACAATATTGGCGAGGCTTACTTAAATTATACATTAGAATTATTAAATCCGGCATTTTATTTTTCACTAACACCAAAATATTTTTATAATAGAAATAAAAGAAGTAATGAGGGAAAAAATACATTGCTAAATTCAGGCAACTATTTTGGGTTACGATTGAAGTTTGTAACACCAAACGACCGGCGAACAGATTTGACAAGAAACAGTATTTTGACAAACATACATTGTGGTATTCAAAGGGCTATAGGGAATAAGTGTAGTATTAATTCTTCCTTTGGAATTGGATATGCGCAGGACATTGACAAAAATTTTGGGACAATCTATCCAGCTATTGATTTTAAATTCTCCTACATTTTTTTGAAGCATAAAATGCGATAAGACGCCACAGGCCTCCTGTGGACGGTTTAGCAGTATGGTGGAACGCCTAATTTGCGCGCCAGACGGGCAGGTAGGCATTTCGGCGCCCCGATGAACGAATTAACAAAGGTAATTTCACTCAGCAGCAAATCGGCCCTGGAACACCTCGTGTCGCAGTTGGGGAATTAAGTAAAAACAGGACTAAAATTATTGACGGTTATTGAGCGTTTTGATATGCAAGGCGTTTTTATACAGCCTACCATACCTTCTGGCGTGCCAATAAATAAGGAGGTTTATCATCTTAAATTTAACTATAGCCAGCCGTTTTATTTAACTGTTGTATTGTTGGCCCTGGCGGCCGGCCGTTTGCATTTGCCCGCCGGGCTAATTTCAGTCAGCCGAAATTGGTTGGGGTCATTACGGCCAACCCAACTACCACGTTCAGAGTAAAATGTCATCAACCATAGCAACGATTTTAACAAGAACCACTTTATTAACCCTAACCACAACGGGTATTTTAAAAGGAATGTTAATTCATCGAACAAGAAATCATATATTTGCAACCATAGTGCAATTAAAAAGAAATTATACAACTATTATAACTGCTTGCCTGCTCGCTTTGTATGCGTTTGTGGCAATGCCGGTTTCTTATTGGCATCAACACAAAACTTTTAGCGATAAGTACCCGGCAGCACAACAATCGAAGATGGTAGAAAAATCCACTTCTGCTATAGATGCAAATTGTAAAATATGTTCACACCATTATTCGGTTGCTAATAACGATGCTATCACTCTTCACTTTTCTACCTTAAGTTTTTTTACTTTATTTAATAGTTTTTTTATTTTAAATACTATAACCAACCCCGGTTATAGTAAGTCTAACAAAGGCCCTCCTGCTATAGCATAACTATTTGCTATTGATTTTATACCTACATGTTATAGAGTCTTATTTTCCATTTCTTGTTACAAAACATACTGTATGCCTGTATTACAAGCATTGCAGCTTGGTAAGCAGCACAATGGTACGGCTGCGCCAAGCAACCTTAATTTATCCGTTGATAAAGGGGAGATATTTTGCCTGCCAGGTCAAAACGGCGCTGGTAAAGCCACCACCATTAATCTATTCCTTGGCTTCACCAATGCCACATCAGACGAAGTCAAAATAAAAAATGTAAAGGTTCAACCAAATGATTTAGCTACCAAAAATTTTGTGGCTTACACACCAGAAGTGGGGCAGCTTTACGGCAATTTAGATGGCATTAAAAACCTTGATTTTTTTAGCCGCCTGGCAGGTTTTAAATACAGTAGAGAAAAACTTACGGGCTTTTTAGCCAAAGCTGGTTTACAAAGCGAAGCACATCAAAAAAGATTAAGCACTTATAGTAAAGGTATGCGCCAAAAAGTAGGCATTGCCATTGCACTTGCAAAAAATGCCGATGTTATTTTAATGGATGAACCTACCAGCGGTCTCGACCCAAAAGCCACCGCCGAGTTTAGCAAAATATGTAAGGAATTAGCCACTGATGGTAAAACCATTTTCATGGCTACCCATGATATTTTTAATGCCGTAAATGTGGGAACACGAATGGGTATTATGCGGCAGGCCGCACTGGTGCATACACTCAACAACAGTAACATAACTGCGATTGAATTACAGAAACTTTATTTAGAAACAATATAATCAATAACCATAAAAAGCAAAAATGAAAAAAGTAGTAGCAGTAGCAGTAATGGCAATAGTAATGTTTGTCGCCTGCAAAAAAGAGTACATAACCAACGAAACAAATGTATTGTCCCCTAAAGAAAATGACATTGTAGGATTTGTAACCCTGTTTGATGAATTTGGAACACGTCTTAGCGACCATGCGGGAATGAAAATCACAATTGAAAACAGTACTCCCGCAATTGAAGCCATAACTGATGCCACCGGAAAATTCGTATTGCCAAAAGCAAAAGCAGGAACATACAATCTACTTTACACCAAAACCGGATTCGGCTTTTTTAAGCGCTTAAGTGTAACGCATGCCGGAGGCGATTTACCAACAAGCACCGGTAATAATAATCTGTGGCAAACGGCACAAACCCTTATCACTAATGTTACAGCCGTTGCAGGTATTGGCGATACGGTTATTATTAGTGGCAAGAGTTCACCCGTACAGCCAGCGGGTTCCAGCACTACATTTCAACGCAGGTTTAGAATGTTTTTTGCAAAAGCACCTACCGCTGTTACCTATTTAAATTATGATGCAACCTTTAATCAGATTTTGGTACCCGCACCTGCTTCCGGCAGTACTGGCGATTGGTCAATAAAATTACGCACCGCAAATTTTTCTCCGTTAAAAGCCGGCGACAACATTAATATAATTGTTTACGGAATATCACCATTAGAAAACGCCTATACAGATATACAAACCAATAAAACTATTTATAGCGGTGTAAATAATACACCAAGTAATGTGGTGAGCAGTACGCTGCGATAGGTTTTGTTGCTTACATGCATAATGAATGTTATTAGCAAGAGATATAAAATTTTTTTCAAATGACTTTCAACACCCTTTACTTAAAATTTTTAATCATTCTTAAAACAATCAATTATGAAACGTTTAATCACCTGCTTCTCTCTCGCCGCCGCCTTACTATTAAATGGCTGCGACAACAACAAGTCCAATAGTGCCGCCCATGAAACGCTGGTGCAAGACCATAATACAATGGAAGCAAAACACCAGGAACTGGAAACGCAACACAAAGCTTTAGAAACAGCCCACAGCGATTTGGCAAAAGAGCATGATGCTTTTTTAACCGCCAACACAATCATGAAATCTGATACAGCCCACATGGCAATGGAAGCACGCCATGAAACATTGTTGCAGCAGCATTTGCAAATTTTGCAGCAACATGCGGAGCTGATAATAAAACACAAAGAACTTGAAGAGAACCATACGGCACGTATGGTAGATGATGCAACCATGCAAACAGAACATGCCGCCATGAAGGCCGAACACGAACGGCTGTTAAAAGAGCATGAGCAATTGGTAAAAGACGACCAGCGCATAATAGATGAAGACAAAAAAATGATGAAAGAACACAAAATGTAAACAAGTAATTTATAAAAATCAATCATGAAAAAATTACCAGTTACTGTATTAAGCGGCTTTCTGGGTGCCGGAAAAACAACCCTGCTCAACCACGTGCTGCACAATAAAGAGGGATTGCGTGTGGCTGTAATTGTAAACGACATGAGCCAGGTAAACGTAGATGCGGCACTGGTGCGCCAGGGCAATACGCTTAGCAAAACAGAAGAGAAATTAGTGGAGATGAGCAACGGCTGCATCTGCTGTACGCTTCGCGAAGACTTGTTGCGTGAAGTAGAGCGCCTTGCCAACGAAGATCGTTTCGATTACCTGCTCATTGAAAGTTCCGGCATTTCGGAACCCTTACCGGTTGCGCAAACGTTTACCTGCCAGGATGAAGCCGCCGGCATTGACCTGAGCCGCATTAGCCGGTTAGACAACCTGGTAACCGTAGTGGACGCTTTCAATTTCAGCAATGATTATTGCGGTACGCAAACACTGAAAGACAGGCAATTAAATGGTACCACAAACGATGATCGTGCCCTTGCAAATTTGCTGGTGGAGCAGATAGAATTTGCCAATGTTATCATTATTAATAAAACCGACCTGGTTAAACCTGAACAATTGCGTACGCTGGAAGCGTTGATACGCAAGATCAATAACGATGCGCTTATCATTAGTGCCCAACATGGCGTAGAGCCACTGAAATTAATTCTTAATACCGGCTACTTTGATTTTGAAAAAACCAGCAACAGCGCTGGTTGGATAGCTGAACTTGAGAAAGGCCACCACACGCCCGAAACAGAACAATACGGCATCGCGTCGTTTGTGTACCGAAG
Organism: Chitinophagales bacterium; assembly: GCA_038247635.1. Classification (GTDB taxonomy): domain Bacteria; phylum Bacteroidota; class Bacteroidia; order Chitinophagales; family Chitinophagaceae; genus Segetibacter. The sequence continues at coordinate 18,360 of JBBRUR010000039.1, read as the reverse complement.
CCGGCGGCCCTTTGATGAAATGCGGCTTTTTTTGTTTATCAACTCCACTTTTCCAAACAACATTTTGCGCAGCAAGGGCATGATGTGGTTTGCGCAAAAACCCGATGAGGCCCATAACTGGAGCCAGGCCGGGGGCTCATTTACTACTCAAAAAGCCGGCGTGTGGTGGGGCAGTATGCCGTACGGCGAACGGATTAAATACCAGGTTTTTATTGACAACAAAAATTTGATTGAAAAAAATTGGCACGTCTTGTATGGTGACCGGCTTAACGAAATAGTCATTATTGGGCAGGACATGAACCGCGAAGATATTACCGCAGCGCTGAATGCCTGCCTGTGTACTGATGAAGAATGGATTGCGAAACTAAAAACCAGGCAATCAAAAACAGTCGTGTTTGAAATGCTTAAAAAAGAGCAAATAAATTGAGCAGCGGTTGTGCAAGTTTAAATGTTTTGATGCAATCCTTTTTCCACAAAACAGTCTAACCTCGGCCCTCATGCACTAAATAGGCAAAAGGTTAATAGCGAAGTTGGTAACTGCCCGGAATAAAGACAACCATTTTTAACAACATTAAAAGGTGGAATTTGTGAATACGGTGCTTCCGTTTTTACAATCCTGTCAGGGATTTAATTGCGCCATATTCTTTACCGTCGTTTGCTCCGGCGCTTATTCAAATTAGATACGCTCGGATTTAAATAAATAAAATCAGTAAAGATTATAACTATCGAACAGTAAGAATCGCTAATTTTGCAACATAGTGTCAAATTATTGAAGAAGAAATTTTTTATACCGCGTTTTGTATCCGTCTTATTGATGGTTGTTTTTGCGTTCGCAATAACACCTAAAAGGTTTTTACATAACCTTTTGGTAAATCATCAGGATACTTACAACAACCTCACTGCCGGAAAAACTGAAATAGGAAAAGACGGTTTTTATTGCCAGTGTGATAACCTTGTTGCAACATCTCCATTTACAGGCAGTAATCAAAAACCGGAATTAGTTTTTTTAGCTTTCTTTATTATTTACACTCAAAAAGCAATTTCTCCTGTTTTTTCTGCTACTCACCTTTCTCTTACATTAAGAGGTCCTCCTGCCTTTTCAATCCTTTAGTGGATTTTTTTAAATGCTGAGCAGCAAAACACAATGATGAAGAGTGCGACCTCTATGGTCAGAAAGCAGGCTGCAATGGCTGATTCAAATGTGTAACTCCGGTTTGGCTCAAAAAAGTTACGAACCATTTTAACGACTACCTGCTGTTTTGAGAGCCGCAATGTTCCTATCATTTAATTAGTTTTTCCCGTGAAATATTTTATGTTATGCGCCACATTGTTGCTGTTGCTTAATGGGTCGTCTTTTTCGCAGGTTTGTTCCCTAAATCTATCGGGTCATGTGGTAGATAGTGATACCGGCGAAAAACTGGTGAACGCTACCGTGACGCTACTGGAGCCTGACAGAATAATTATTACCAATGAGAATGGTGATTTTGCTTTTGATAATGTTTGTGCAGGTAATTACACTATTGTAATAACACATATAAGCTGTGATACGGTGGTACGTAAAATTACATTGAGCAAGAGATTGCACCTTGACTTTAGTTTGCCTCATAGTTTAAATACATTAGGAACGGTTACCGTAACGGGTTTGCGTGGCATACAAAACACCGGTTTTAAAAAAGAACTATCAGGCAAAGCCCTGGAAGAAACAAAAGGGCTTACACTGGCAGAAGCGTTGAGCAAAATAAACGGTGTAACGATGTTGCAAACCGGTTCCACCATTTCTAAACCGGTAATTCATGGGTTACATAGCAGCCGCATTCTTATTATTAACAACGGCGTTAGGCAGGAAGGCCAGCAATGGGGTAATGAACATGCACCCGAAATTGACCCCTTTATTGCCGATAAATTAATTGTTATAAAAGGAGTGGATGAATTAAAATACGGCTCTGATGCCATTGCCGGAGTGATATTGGTAGAACCAAAACCTTTGCGAAACACTCCCGGTTATGCTGCTGAATTTAATTCGGCTTATTTTACCAATAACAGGCAGTACGTTGTTTCTGGCGTTTGGGATCAGCAATTAAACAGGTTGCCTGCATTACGTTACCGCATACAAGGCACATTTAAGAAAGGGGCAAATGCCAGCACCCCAAATTACAGGTTAAATAATACAGGAAATGAGGAAAAAAATTTTTCAATCACGTTGGGATGGAAGAAGGAAAAATTCAATACTGAATTATTTTACAGTTATTTCGATGTGAAAGTTGGTATTTTTAATGGCTCACATATTGGCAACCTTACCGATTTGCAAAATGCCATTGCCGCTGAAAAACCCGATGATGTTTTTCTGGGAGAAAACACCTATAAAATCCGCAGACCTTACCAGGATGTTTCACACCAGCTACTCAAATTAAAATCTACCATAATAAAAGGTGAGCATAAACTTAATGTACTGCTTGGTGGGCAGTTTAATAACAGAAAAGAATATGATGTGGTAAGAAGCAGTAGCAATACAAGGCCACAGTTAGACCTTTCAATTTATACTTTTTCAGAAGATATTAATTGGGAACATCCCAAAAGAAAAAACTTTAATGGTGTTGCCGGCATATCTATGATGCAGCAGGGTAATACCTATGGTGGCCGGTATTTTATCCCTAATTATTTTGCCTACTCTTTTGGGGGATATTTTATTGAAAAATGGAGTATGCATAAATGGGAACTGCAGGCGGGCATCAGGTATGATAATAAAACAATCAATACAACAAGGTTACGGTTTAACAGTAGCATAATAAATTATGATTTTAATTTTTCCACAGTAGCATCTTCTTTTAATACTATTTATAAGGCTACAGAATTATTGAAATTAAATCTAAATATCAGCCTTGCAAACCGCGCCCCTTATGTAAATGAATTATTAAGTGACGGCATTCATCATGGAACGGCTACTTACGAAAAAGGTGACATTACCTTAAAGCCGGAAAAATCTACAAATATTTCGGGAGGCGTTAATTTTCAAAACAAGCAAAAAACTTTTCAAATAGACTTATTGCTTTATGTAAATTCAATTAGCGATTTTATATACCAGCAGCCACGGCCGCTTAACCCGGTATTAACTATTGCCGGGGCTTTTCCACTTATTGAATACCGGCAAACAAATGCTTTGTTAAGTGGTTTTGACCTGTCGTCTTCCGTTAAACTGCTCTCAAATATGGAATGGCAATCAAAATTATCGGTATTAAATGCAAGGAATACATCGTTAAACGATTGGCTTATCCTGATGCCTGCCAACAGGCTGAGTAACGAAGTAAGTTTTTCTTTCAAAAATGGGAAAACAAATTCTAACAGTTATATAGCAGTTGAATTATTGAATGTAATGCAGCAAAAAAATATTCCCGGTGAAACTAACGGAAAGCAGGATTACAAGGCGCCCCCCGGTGCATACAACTTAATAAATCTCAATGCTTCATCTGCCTTATCGTTTGGAAAAACAAAAATTACCATTGGCATCGCCATACGGAATGTATTGAATACAGTGTACAGGGATTATTTAAACAGTATGCGATATTTTGCAGATGAAATGGGTAGAAATATAAGCGTAAGGGTTAAGATCCCCTTTAACCATGTGTATCAATAACCAATAAATATTTTTTACTTAAAAATCAGAAAAAATGAAAATGAAAAAAATAGCACTGAGTGTGCTAATGGCAGGTGTTCTTATAACATCATGTAAAAAAGACAAAATGAAAGAACCGAATGAAGAAGAGGTAATTACAACGATGATTGTAAAACTTACACCAGTAGGCGGCGGTGCGGTATTGCAGTATAGTTTTGACGACCCTGATGGGCCTGGTGGCACAGCAGCCATAATACAGGAAATTGTTTTAGCACCTTCCAGATCATACCGTGCGGAAGTCATTCTTTTAAATAAAACAGTTAGCCCTGTTGATACTATATCTAACGAAGTGGCAAAAGAAAAAGACTCACATCGTTTTTATTATGAAGTACAGGCAGGTGCAAACGTTACAGTATCAAATCTTGATGCAGATGCAAACGGAGTACCGGTTGGCTTAACAAGCACATGGGCAACCGGCACAATATCTACAGGAAAAATGCAAATTACTTTAAGACATTATCCTGCTGTACCCCCTAACAAAGCGGTAGCTGATTTGGTTACCAGTACTAAGTCAGGTACCGATATTAGCACTGTTGACATCGGTGGATTTACAATAAAAATTCAATAACCGCCAAATGCAGAGGGAAGGCATACAAACCTGCCTTCCCTTTTTTTAATGTATACGAAAGAAGAACCTACTATAATTGCGACACTAAAAAGCCTTGGTATAAACATTACCAGGTGCCGGATAGCCGTATTTACAATGTTTAAGCTGCACAAAAAAGCATTACCCACATCCTATATCAACAAATATTTTTCTGGCACATTGGACAGAACTTCTGTTTACAGGGCTTTAAAGCTATTTATACATAAAGGAATATTATTAAGAATACCGAATTCTGAAGGTGAACTAAGATATATGTTTAAACAGAAAGACCCTGAAAATTATGCTTCTGACAAAACAAAGGTTGCCTATTTTGTATGTACCAGTTGTGACCAAATGAGTATACTTGACGAATCAGTTTTTCAACAATTTATATTACCAGACAACATAAAATCAAATCAATGCTATTTTGTAATTGAAGGCATTTGCAAATGCTGCGATTGATTATTTGTTAATGGGTATCATAACAAGTGTTTTTAAAATAATAAAAAAATATTAATCGAAGAGATTACCAGTTACTGACCCCGGTAGTTTTTTGAGTGGCATGGTAAACTACGCTATTGAATCATATTCTTTAAAACAAAGAAGGATTAAAAGTAGCAATAACTGTAAACGACACGGGCAAAGGGAATGTGGGTTCTAAATTCTGAAATCAGCAATAATATTCTTTCCCGAACCAATAAAAAAGTAGTTGAAATGAGCAATGGCCACTTGCTGTATGTTCCTCGATGATTTTACGATATAGGTTAGAAAAATTTGCTAAAGTGAGAGAGAACGAAAAGTTTCTTCTACCCGGCTAAATAAACATAGACGCTAACACATAACTAAATAACAACAGCCGACAGGTTGGTGTCGGCCGTAGTTGGTGTAATCAATTGCTTTCGTAAGATTATTTTGTGACCGCATTGTCCCTGTCTTTATGATTGCCTTTGTGCATTTGCTGCATATTGGTTTTCATTTTTGCTTTTTGCCCGGCAGTTAGCATTTTTTTCGTAGCATTCTTTTTTGTTTGATGGATGCCTTTCATTTGTTCTTTCCGCTGTGCATCTGTTAGCGAAGTGTTTTCGTTAATGGCTTTTTGACTTATGCTAAAATCCTGCTGAATTTGTTTCATTTTAGTTGTTTGGTCGGGCGTAAGTTGCAGGTCGCCGACCATTTTATCGTAGTTCATTCCGTGCTTTCCTTTAGGACCTTTGTGGCCTTTTTGGTTTGCCATTTTATCGGACTTATTATCATCTCTTTCATCATTATCGTTTCTATCGTCCTTTTGTTGCTTATTGCCCTTTGCTGTTTTACGTGCTTCTTTCCAATCATTTTTTTGGTCGCGGGTAAGTATATTCTCCATCTTTTTGCGATGGTCTTTCATTAATTGTGTACGTTTTTCTTTTTGTACTTCCTGGCTTAGAGATGCGTCGTTTTTTACGGCTCGCAACTGGCTGCGTAAATCATCATTCATAGTTTTTACCTGTGCCTTTTGCGCATCGGTAAGGTTTAATTTTTCCATGGCCTGGTCACCGCCACGGTTGTGTTTCCACTCTTTTTTAGGGGCATTGGTGGTTGCCGTTTCATTTTGAGCATGTAAGGCGGTAGTTAAAGTAAAAGCCAATATGCCGATAAATAATTTTTTCATATTTTCTATTTTTGTTGTAGGATAGACCATGAATGATTAGTGTAGTTTAACTTGAAATGCGTTGTAAATGTTAATTAGTAGCTAAGAGATAGTTTACTTTAAGTAAGAATGTCACAGGGGTTTACTTTTATTTGAGCTATGTGCTTAACCGCATGAGGTACGAATAACTATACATAGAAGTTGATAGAATTTAAACTATAATTTTCATTTTGAAGAAAGGAGACCTTATATATCCCCTGGTTGAAACCTTGCCAAAACGAAGCGACAGGGCTTTTGATTTCTACAGTTTTTTAGACTGTAGAAAATCTTCATTTGAATCTAAATAATTTGTTCTTCCACAACTTCCGGTGTCAACATTGTTATTATAATTTGAACATTTGTGATATAAAAATTTAGTAGCTAGCCATTTAAAGGGTCATTGACCAAAAGTCCTTTTCGTTTTGCAATCATTTTATTTAAGATGGAGATATTCGCGAAATATTTATTCTTATGATATATTATAATTTCATTTTTTATAAGTTCTTCCAGATCTCGTTCTAATGTTTGGTCACTTTTGCCAGAATAAATACGGGCTAATCCAATATTTAACTCAGTAATTTCTTTAAAAGTATATTTTTTGTCGTTTGGTATTTCCAGACCTAAAGTTCTCCGTCTTTTAAATACTTCTTTTTGACCAATTTGAATATCGCCAAATTTATCAAACACATACTTTTGTCAGGTATTCAATAATTGACTTGCCTCAATTTTTTCCAGCATTGCTTCTAAGCCATTCCTAAATCCGGTAAGGGCATATTTAATAAACTCAGTAAGGCTTTTTGTTTTTGATGCTTTTGCTAATTGCCTGTAATATTCCGGACGTGTATTGTTGTAGTGGTTTCACAAAATATGCAGCGTAATATCTGGATCGTCACCTTTTGACAATATATAAAATTCTATCAATCTACCGGTTCTGCCGTTACCATCACCAATTGGGTGTATCCATTCTAAATAAACGTGAGCAACAATTTATTGAATGATAACATCACTAAATAGTTGTTTTTCACTTTCATATTTAAATTCCCGGCGTAGCCATTCGCAGTATTTGTCAATTAGGGCAACAACATCCCTGTAATCAGGACATCGGTAATTGCCAACTACAACATCATTATTTCTAAATTTTCAGGGAACTGCATTAAAATGTTCGCCCAAATTTTGGTCAACCAATTTATGAAATCTAAGTAACAGCAAAAGTTGTTATTAATTGTTCTTTATTATCGTAATTCGTTTCAATTAGCAGCTCATTAAAAGCATCCGGAATATTTTTAACTTCAATTTCCTGATACTCCTTACTGGGAGGCAGTTTTTGCCCTTCTTGTAGTTTGGCAATTTCTTCTTCCGATAATGTATTGCCTTCAATTGCTGTGGTAGCCTTAGCACCCTTTCTTAACGCCGGTAGTATTAATTGGTCATAATATTGAGGCATGATTGGGGGTATTATTGATTGCTTTTATGTAAGTAGTGCATTGACCGGGCATAATTAAACAGCGGTTTGAAAGCTCCCATTTTGTTCTAAAAATTAGGGGTGGGTAGTCTCTTTTTAAGCTCATTTTATAAACGTACACAACTATTGGGACGTAAACAACCTGTTTTCTGTCTAAAATTCTTACTTGGTTTTTGTCCATTTTAGTTTATTTGCTATGTTGGGCAGGGCTTAATCCATGTTTTTTTGAACTATTAAATGGCCTTTAATCCAAAATATTTACTTTGTATGAAAGCATTAAAGCATACGTGAGCTATGGATATTGATGAATTTAAAAACAGTATTGAAAGCGGGCAGCCTTTGGTTGACCTTTCGCAATATCTTAAAGCATTGTGGTACGATGCCAGGGGCGATTGGGAACAGGCCCACAAAACCATACAGGATTTGCCGGACGATAACGCCGCATGGATCCATGCATACCTGCACCGTAAAGAAGGCGATCAATTTAATGCAGGCTACTGGTACCGGCGCAGTGGCCGCACCATGCCAGCCTTAACCCTTCAGCAGGAGTGGGAACAAATAGCCAAAGCCTTACTAAACGAGAAATAGTTGAAAACGACCATTATTGTTTGGTGGTAATGGTAAACCTTCGGGTAATGGTTTCGCCGCCATCGTCAACAATGGTTATAGTATGCGTACCCGGCGGTGGTCTTAACGCTATTTGGTGAAAGCGGGTTGTGGTACCAATGTATTGATCGTTCAAATGCCAGAATAATTGCGCATTGGCATTGTGATGCACTGCGGTAAAGATGGTTTGGCCGGGTTGGCCACTAAGCTCCACCGGGATAAAAATTTTTGCACGGTCATCGGGGTAAATAAAATCCATCTGTCGTCCCTCGCTCGTGGCACAGCCGGGTAAAAATGGCGGCAGGCTTTTATAGTCGGGATGGCTGGGTTTGTAATAATACTCCATAGCGGGCGGCAACACAAACCAGTTTTGGTGTTGCATAACCGATGGCGATACACAATTGGCGGTTGCCTGGTATTGGCCCGCTGCATCCAAATGTACCAGCTTATGATAGGGGCATGGTGGGGCCGCTTTGCCATTAATGGATACAAGCAGGGTATCGACGGAGGTACAATTGGACGATGCTTTAAATCCACTTTGGTGGCAAACGGGCAGGTAGGTATAATCGTATGCCGGTGGCTGAAACCATGGCGATGTGGGAAGCGTTCTAAAAATATCGAACAGGATAGGTGCTGCGGTATTTATGCCGGTAAGTTCGGGGCGGCCTTCGCCATCGGCATTACCTACCCATACCACCACACAATATTTTGGGGTCAAGCCAATGGCCCATCCATCTCTAAAGCCCATGCTGGTTCCCGTTTTCCAGGCAATTTTTTGGGCCGACGAAAACAGGTTCCATAACCCTTCTTCTCCAGGCCGCATTACCTCCTGCATGGCATTAAAAGTTTGCCACAAACTGGTAAAATCAAAGCCAATGGGAGGCGTTGTATTTCTAAATCGCTCACCCTTTAATGCTGACCGCTTCGGTTCACCAATTTTAGCAACCCCATTGCCCGTAGCCCATTCACTAATCACCCTAAACCTTTCCTCACTCACTACTGACAACTCATTACTCACCTCTTCACCACTCACCTCTTCTCCATTCACCTTTGACCTTTCACGTTTCACGCCCACCCTTTCCCCATTCACCATTGACAATTCACCGTTCACTACCTCCCTACTCATTACTGACAACTCATTACTCACCTCTTCACCACTCACCTCTTCTCCATTCACCTTTGACCTTTCACGTTTCACGCCCACCCTTTCCCCATTCAACATTGACAATTCACCGTTCACTACCTCCCTACTCATTACTGACAACTCATTACTCACCTCTTCACCACTCACCTCTTCTCCATTCACCTTTGACCTTTCACGTTTCACGTCCCCACTCACCACTGACAACTCACTACTCACTACCTCACGTTTCACGTATCCCGGCATAAACCAATCCCCACCATTCATTTTCCCCTTGTTTTTTGTTTGATGCAGATAGCTTCGTGCAAGGCTGGCATACACGCCTGACAGCTCCCACGGGGTTACTTCGCAGCCGCCCAAAATAAGGCTGAGGCCATAGTGGTCGGCGGGTTGGGTAAGGGTAGTAAAGCCGCACTGTTTTAATACGTTGTAGAAACGTGGGTATTTGTATTGCTGCAACATTTTTACTGCGGGCACATTCAGGCTGCGGCTTAAGGCATTATTGGCGGGTACAGCACCGTCGTAACTCAGGGCAAAGTTTTGCGGCTGGTAGCCACCAATGCGGGTGGGTACATCGGCCACCAGTTGCCGCGGTAGTAGTTGCCCATCGGTTTGCATGGCGGCAAACAATAATGGTTTAAGGGTGCTACCGGGGCTGCGGGGCGACGATAAAATATCTACATGGCTTTGTAGTTCGGGGTCGGCAGGGTGGTATACATTGCCCACATAAGCAAGTACGTTGCCCGTTTCAACCTCCATAACCATTGCGGCGGCGTTGTTAATGCCGTTGCCTTTAAAACTTTGATGGTAGCGATCTAATAACCGGGTAACACTTTGTTGCAATGGTAGTTGAATAGTAGTGGTTGTAATGGTAGGCTGAACATCAATATTCGCTGCCGCATAATCGCGTTTAAACCTGTTGAGCAGGTGGGGCGCCCACATAGGTAATGGTATCGGCTGCAAAGGCAAGGGCTCCAATTGGGCAAGGGTGGCCGTGGATTGGTCAATAATTTTTTGTTGAGATAATTTTTGCAGCAAGCCATTGCGCTTGGCCAGCAACAGTTGCCTGTTTTTACCGGGATGTACCAGCGAGGGTGCATTAGGCAATACAGCCAGCATAGCAGTTTCGGCCCAGCTTAATTGTTGGGCATTGCGGCCAAAGTAGCGCCACGCGGCAGCCTGTAAACCAACCACGTTGCTGCCAAATGGTGCGTTGGCGGCATACAGGGCCAAAATCTCTTTTTTGTTGTAACCACATTCCAGCCGCACGGCCTGTACGGCCTCGGCCATTTTTTGAAAAATGTTGCGGCGCTTTTGGCGGCTCAAGCGTAGTACCTGCATGGTTAGCGTGCTGCCGCCGCTGATTACTTTTTTGCCACGTATGTTTTGGTAAATGGCCCTGCCCAATGCAATGGGGTCAACACCGGGGTGATGATAAAAACGTTTGTCTTCAAAAGCAATAATGCATTGGGCAAACTTACCGGGTACGGCTTCACCGTATGGAAAGCGCCACTGACCGTCGGTTGCAATAGTAGCGCCCAGCAGGTTTTGCTGCTCGTCAATTATAACAAAGCTGGTGGGCGACCTGAACAACGGGTTGGGCAGGCAAAACCAAAAACCGGTAAGGATTACTAAGAACAACGTCCATTTAAGGAGCTGGTATTTTTTTGCTTTTATGAGTAAGGGGGCGATATGGTTGTTGTTAGTTTTCAAATACCAGTTGTAAAAAAAAGTAAATTTGAGAAAAGGTTAGCAATGAAAAATACATTAAGTCTGCGAAACAAGATTAAAGCATCTATTGATATGGTCGATAACGCAACACTGGAAGTCATCCACCGAATAATTGAAGCGTATGAACCCAACCCCCTGGATAACATAAATAGCGAGGATATGGATAAGCTTAACCAATCATTAAAGCAAGCAGCTAAAGGTGAGGTGATTCCTCATGCGTCTGTAAAAAATGAGTATAAAAAATGGCTTTCAAAATAGTATGGATTGATCCATGTTTTTTATAGTTGTAAGAATAAACCTGTCGTTTTAAATTTGGTTTAAATATTTACAGCTTTACATATTTTTATCGTAAAAGCTTCATAATGCAAATTTCAAAGCTCAAGCCGCATGGCTTCGTTCTTGCAACAGGACTCCTCCCGCTTGTTTCAAAAACTGCTTCGCATGTTTTCGAATGCCTTCGCATTCGCTTGGCACCCAACCGGAAGATGTCCCTTATGCAGGAACTGTTGTCGGAGAATGGATCTTGCCAATATTAATTTTTCAACTTATCAATGTAATTCTAATTATTTTTTATGGAAGATGTAAGTAAGCTTCGGGAATTGATAAAGGAGTCCCTTGATAGAATGAATAAAAAGCCTTTGCAAAAAATGCTGTCCCTGATTAAAGACGAGGAGAATGTTTTAGCAGAGAGCGATGTTGAAGACCTTTTATTGAATTTGTCGCCTGAGCAGGAGGCTTTTTTGTTACGGGGAATCAAAGATGCTGATTTAGGAAGACTAACCCCGCACAATGAAGTAATGAAAAAATATACCCGGTGGATTTGCAGATAACATGGTCGGATGAAACCTTTGAAAGTATTGTTCAATATCTTCAAACTTATTTTACAGATAAGGAGGTGGCCAGGTTTGTTAGTGCTGTCCAGGACAAGATTAATTTGATTGAATTTTTTCCAACCCTGGGCAGAAGATCGCATCGGTTTAAAAATCATCATTACACAAATATTTTACGTAGAACAATGTTGGTTTACAGGATAGAATATTCTACTTCATATATTCAGTTCATTCAATTTTAGGACGGTCTTCAAATTCCAAATCGGTTTAAGATTTTAAAGTTGCTCATACTTCTTCTCGTCGATTTGAAGCCGTTTGAGCCAGCCCTGAAAATAGGTAGCCGCCGTTGCGATGGCAGACTGTGGTTATTTATTTCCGCTGAAAAAATTACCTTTGTACAAGAGTGCGACGCCACTGAAGACCCACAAAGCACCTCTGCCCGGTCCATAAAAAAATCCCTACTGTTTTACTTCTACCCATCGCCCGTTTACTGCGCCGCTGATGCTGTTGTCGTACATGGCCTGGCAGTATATGCCCGGCCAGTAAAACCTGCCGGGATAGGCGGCGTTCAACTGCACATAATACGTAAGTGTTTCGTTTTGTCGTATGTCAAAATACTGGTACACGCGGTCGTCGCGTATGTCCATATAGGTGGAAGGCGACGATTGAAAAGCTCCTTCGCTATTGTACAGGCGGGTGTTTAAAATTTCCCATCCACCGGGAAAAATTTGCGACAACGCCATGTTAGTATAGGTGCCTCGCTGGCCGGTATTTTTTACTGTTACCCGGGCCATAAAATCGGTGCCTTGTGGTACCTCGTTTATGTTGATAGTATTGCCCCTGGCTGTCATAAAGTTTACTTCAACCAATAATGTTTCAGGGTGGTTTTCTACCGCCATGCTATCGCCCGAAACCGGCTGCCCCTGGTTAATGACCCGTACATATAAAACGTTGGTGCCCTTGTTAACCAATTGCACATTGCTTTTGCCATTGGTAAATTCAATGTCGTTTTGCAGTAGGGTAATGGTGCTGTTAAGAGTATATTGTTTTCCGTTGATGGTGGCCACCGCATCTATCTTATCTCCATTTTTATTATCGCCACTAAACCTTGCAATGGCCACCAGTGCGTAGGCGGTAGTTTGCGTACTATACCAGCTTTGCTGCGATAGTTTGTTGGCAACCGCTTTTACCAATGCCAACGCCTCGGCACGGCGGCCCATAATGGTAAGTGTTTCCAGCACCATTGCCTCGTCGCGAAGGTTGCTGCCAAAGGTGCTGCCCGGCGATGGCCGCTCCTCAAAACTGGTGGGCAGCCCGCTTATCAGTTGCAGCGCAATAGCCCGCTGACCTATCAGTTGGTACGCCGCAGCCAGCCGCCATTTGGCTTCGGGGGTTATAAAGCGGTACTCTTTTAAACGGTTCATGGCGCCCGTTTCGGGGGCGTTGGCAAGTGCCAGCAGGTATAAGCGATAGGCCTGTGTAAGATCGCCACCATAATAGGTGGGTTCCGTTTGGTTCCATGCATTGGCCTTGCCGCGCTGGTAGGTGCGCCATGTTTGCAACAGGTTGGCAGATACTATAAAACCTTTGCCCTGTGCTTCCAACAAAAAGTGCCCCGCATAACTGGTGGCCCATTCATCGGCCGGGCCGTTGTTGGGCCAATAACTAAATCCGCCGCTGGGCAGTTGAAAGTTTTTCATTTTCTCAATGGCCTTTTTAACGTTCACTTCTACTGCTAATTTTTTGGAGGGATTTAATGTGGTTAACTGGCTTAATACCAATTGTGGAAACGCGGCAGAGGTAACCTGTTCAAGACAACCATACGGATATTGAATAAGGTACTGCAAACGCTTTTCCAAATTCATGGCCGGAATGCTAGACACTTCCAACACCGCGTGGTTGGTTCCATTGGTACCAATGGCCGCAATGTTTTGGGTAAACTGCTGGCCTGCGCTTAGTGTTTTTTCGCTAATGCTGGTAATGGCAGGGTTGGGGTTTCGTATGTCTATCTCCACCTCGTAGTTGGCGGTTTCGTTGCCGCTGGTGGCTGTCAGTTTTACTTTGCCTATGCCCGTGTTGGGTTTTACCGTAGCATCAAAATAAACCAACTGCTCGCCGGTACTGCTAAAATTAACTGTTTGCGAAGTATTGCCAACGGCCTGTATAAAAGGGTTTGATTGTATGGATAAACGCACATTTTTTATACGGCTGTCGGTGGCAAAAACCGTTACTGGTATGCGTATTTCTTCGGCCGGTGCCAAAACCCTTGGCATGGTAGCCAACAGCATCAATGGCTTTTTAACGGCGATGGCCTTTTCGGCAAAACCGTAAGCACCATCCTTAGCTGCAATTACCATTGCCCTTACGCTACCCATGTAAGCAGGCAGGGTAAAGGTGTGGCTTTTACTACTGCCGCTACTGGTAAATGGCCCCATAAACTGTACAATGGGTGTAAACCTGTTGGCCTTTTTATTTTTAGAAATTACATCGGCTTCGCTGTCGCCGCCGATGGTTAAAATACGTTCAAGATCGCCACCCCATGCGCCAATAACATAATCGTACAGGTCCCAGCTTTTAACGCCCAAAGCTTCTTTGGCGTAAAACGATTTGTGCGGGTCGGGGGTTTTAAAACGGGTAATGTCCAGCAAGCCTTCGTCAACAATCGCAATTACATAACTCATGCCCTTGCCGCTGGCCTCCGATACGGTAATGGTATTGGCCTGTTCGGGCCGTATTACATCGGCCGCTTTTATTACGGGTTGCAGCAGCGTAGCCTTGTCTTCAACCATAATGGGCAACACGCCATACATGCGTATGGGCAGGTCGTTAATGGTTTGGGCATACGGCTGAAACAGGCTAACATTGGCATATACATTAGGTGCCATACCGGCCTCTGCTTTAAAGTTTACAGTGGTTTGTCCCTGCTTTGTTTTGGCCCAAATAGTTTTTAAAACACCACTGCCATTTTCAATACTTATCATAGCCCGGCCACCCTGGCTGCCGGGTATGCTTAGCGTAACCTGGTCGCCCACATTGTATTTGTCGCGGTTGCTGGTAAAGCTTAGCATGGCGGCGGCACTGGGGTCGTTGTTGTTGTCACGGGTTTGCCAGTAGGGGTCATCGGCATAAAAAACCTGCCCGGTAACGTGGCCACTTTTGCTATCGCGAACCAACACCAGGTACCTTCCATAATCGCTTTCGGCAATATTGATGTTGTAGGTGGCTTTGCCATTGTTAAAGGTGATTGCCTCTTTTTTAAGCAGTTTGTTGTAGGTGTCCTGTGTAAAATTGCTGAGGTCGTCGTAGCTATCGTCCCACCACCAGCGCCATTGAATTTTATACAGCTCAACCGTGGCGGTGGTGCTGCCGCCCAACGGACTGCCCTGGGTGTTAACATTTACCAGGCTGGCCGCGTGGCTTTTACCGGTGGCCAAATAGCCCCATGGCTTTTGCCCTTCGGGTATTTTTATGCCTACATAACTATTAAATGGGTGATAAGGTATCGACACATTGTCGATGCTGAAATTACCACCGGGTTCAAACACTTTGGTTAACAGGTTGGCCGTAAGTACGCCGGGGGCATCAGCTAACTGGCCAAAGTTGGGGGTAATGCTGGCGGTGCCATCTGCACTAAGGTTGCCATCAAAAATAACACTGCTTTTGGGCGAAAACGAAGCGGTTGGGTTGGTAAAACTGTAGCCGCTAAATTTAGTAAAGGCCGTGGTAGATTTATACAGCGATGCATCTATCCTGGCCTTTAGGTTTTGCGCTTTGGCGCCAAACAGCCATTGGGCCGATAAGGCAATGGGTGTTTTGCCATTGTTGGTGAGGGCCGTTGCACCGTTAAAGTTTACGTCAATTTTAAGCCTGTTGGGCATTACGGTTTCAATCTTCAGCTTTTTTTCAAATACGGCGCCGCCTACTTTTACTTTACACAACCAATTGCCGGTTGGCGCAGCATTGTCGGTAGCGGTTCTAAACACATTAAATCCATTGGTGCTGTTTACCTGAACCAGCTTTTTGTATAATTGGCCCTGCGGCGAGTACAACTCCATTTCCAGCGGGTGCTGCCCGGGCAGTTTGTTGGTTTTGTCTTCAATAATGCAACTAATAAATAAGCTATCGCCGGGCCGCCAAACGCCGCGTTCGCCAAACACAAATGCTTTTATTCCATTTTTCACTTCGGCGCCTTCTACCTCAAAACGGCTTAGCGGCAGGGTGCTACCATCATCTAATTTTAAGTATCCCTTTTCGTTGCCTTTTTTTGCCACCAGTAAAAAGGGCTTTATATTTAGGTCGATGGTGGCTACTCCTTCGCTATTAGTGCTGCCTTTTATAATCAACTGCTGTTGGTAGTCCAGCACTTCAAGGTCAACGTTGCCCAAAGGCTCAGTGGAAATTAGGTTGGTGGCAACCACCACCAGTTGGTTATTGTTGCCTCGCTTAGCCGTTAACCCAATATTGCTGGCAATAATGTTGCGGGCGGCAAAGCGCTGTTTGTTATAGTACGATTTGCTGCAGGGGTTGTCCCGCTGCTCCCAGTTATAACCGTAAGGATAATAGTTGTTGTAGCGTTGCCAAAAGGCATTGTCTTCGTCCAGGGCATTGTCGTTTCCTTCGTTGGAGAAATCGCTGTAATATTCATCTTCTTCTTCATCTTCGTTGTTAGCACTGCTGTCGGCGGCAGTGCAATTGTATAGGGAGTATTCGGGCCTAAAGCCAATGGTAAGGCGATAGATGGCGCCGGGTTCAGTTTTCAGGTACTTGTCAATATCCAGCGAAAAGCGGGTTTTTTTATGTAAGTCCAGGCTCTTGTCGGCGTCAAGTGCAATGGTAGCCTGTACCAGCGGTTTGGCCACCCGCCTAAGGTCGTTTTCGCCATTAAGGTCATTGTCCTGTAAAAATTGTACAATGTTGTTTTCGTAAATTTTAATGATGCTTACGTCCACAGCACGTAGGTTGGTAGCATCAAAAGGCAGTACCATTTTGCCGCCGTTGCCCGGTAAAATATTGCCGCGGCCGTGTATGCTTACCGAGGGCAGCCTGTTTTCGAAAAAGATGTTGCCGCTGAACGATTTTTCCAACTTCTTTCCAAAACTGTTTTCAATACCGTTGTTTACGGCTACAGTAAAATTGCCATCGAGGGTACCTGGGGCATACACTTTTACCTGGCTGCCATCTATGGTAAAACTTACTTCGCTTTGGTTGCTTATGGTTAACAGCCCGGTAAGGTCCTGGTTAGTAGCAATAGGGTCGCTAAATTGTACTAAAGCATACGTTTCATTGTCCTGCACCGCACGAATTGAAAGCACTTTAAAATCGCCCACCGCCGGTATAGTCAACACTTTGCGATCGTTTTGTTCTGCATCAATGGGGTCGCCATTCCAGCTAAGGGTTAAGGGTTGTTCGCTGCTGGTTCGTTTAATATTTTCGATGGTAAACTGGTAGGTTTTATTTACCTCGTTGGGTTGCCAAACTATGGTTTGGGGTGTGCCGTTTACATTGGCGGTCAACACCTTTTCTACCTGCGCAGTTTCTTCCACATCGGCCGTGTTGATAACTCCCTGTAAACGCATAAGGTCTTTACTATTGCCTTGTGCTACCAGCCCAAACGCTTGTACCTGTAGCGAGGGTTTTGCTACCTGCAGGTTAAAAGTGAAGGTTTCAAATTTGGTTGGCACCTTCATAACCTTCCCCAATTTAAACGAGATGGTGTACATGGTGCCTTTTTTCAGGTTGTTATCAGGCTTAAATTCAATAGTTCGGGCATCAACCCAATAGGCCTTGCCGTCAGTAGCAGGGCTTATGCTAAACAGGTCGGTTTTAATCGCTTCGTTAAGGGTGTGCGTAGTATTGGTTTCGGCTGCCAGTTGTATGCGTATGGTCGATTTTTTTGAAACTACCCCTGTGGTGTAGGCTTCAATATACTTGCTAAAGCCGGGGTCGATGGAGACCACTTTACTTTTTTTACTGCATTGGCAAAGGCAAAGCAGCAGCAGTAAGGTAACAGGCTGTAGCAACCGTTTAAACAATAAAGGGGTGGCGGGCATAAAGGTTTTTTTGGCTAAATGATTAGGCAAGAAAGTTACCATAGCTGTAAGTGATTTAAAAGAATATTTTATTAAGAAAAATACAATGTGACACAAATGTCGCCTGCCTTGCTTTATCTGGTGGTGTAGCCAACAATTTTGACCTTGTATAATTGGCGCTGGTTTTTGGAAAGGCTGCCATTGGTCATGACTGGTACCGGCTGTTGCTTCCAGACTTTTATACAATTGCACATGAAATGGTTTACCTACTGCCGATATTTATCTGACCTAAACTTTCTATGCCGTATGGGGTAAAATTTACTTGATCTACAAGTACGATCGATCATATTTCCGACTCATTTTTGTAGGCTTTACTATGCGGTATTTGAATGGTGTTTGGAACGTATGTACATTTATTAGGTTACCTTGATAAATGAAAGATGTAGATACAAATGGTGAATAGTGAGTGGTAAGTTGGGAGTGTGATTAGAGAGTAGTGAGAGGTGAGAGGTGAGAGGTTGTGAGAGGTGAGAGGTTGTGAGAGGTGAGAGGTTGTGAGAGGTGAGAGGTTGTGAGAGGTGAGAGGTTGTGAGAGGTGAGAGGTTGTGAGAGGTGAGGGGTTGTGAGAGGTGAGAGGTT
>JBBRUR010000038.1:0-42029 GCA_038247635.1 Chitinophagales bacterium | reverse complement strand
GTTTAGTATCTGAAGGGAAGATGGGAAGTTTTAGTTGCATCGCAAAGCATTGACTGAACCGGAAATTTCGTCATTTTTTCTTTGCGAACAACGAAGCGCAAATCATTGATTTTGACGGGTGGGGTCAGGAGTTCTGAATTTGCAACCGTACGGGTAGTTTGCGCCTGAATGCAATTTGTCGCAAAGGCAAATAGGAGTAAAAAGTAGATTTTTTTCATAGTGTAATTAGTAAATGAGCCATAATCACCCATGCAGCTCTCTCTTTAATATTATCACTCAAATTGATACGTGCATTTTACCGACACTCGTATAATTTAAAATAAATAGCCCAAAAAGGTACAACCATGGGAATCACCTAAAACGCAACGCTTACTATTTTATTGCCTCTAAAACATGTCTTAATTCAAAAAAAAACGTCTTTGCATCCTCACCAAACCAAACAAAATAAAAGCCCATTGGCAAAAAAAAATTTGCCAAAAAGTGTAAAATGAAAAAAGGCAAAATCTTAATTGCCTTTTCAATAACAAATACCAAACACTACATACTACAAATGCAAACGGGGTCGCTAACAGCGCCCCCGTTTCTATTAAAAATTTATAAAAAAAATCTCACAAAAATCCCATTAGCCCCCGGTAGTTAACCAATAATTTGTTTAAAATCAGCCCCCGGCATCCTTTTTCTTTTTTACTTTTTACTTTTTACTTTAAATAACAAAATCCTTCCACTTCGTATCCATTTCCGAGCTGGCCACAGCATTTTCAATAAAGGCCATTCCTCTCACACCCTCTTCGATACCGGGAAAATCAGTCCATTCCGGCTTGGGTGTTTCGCCTTCCATTTTGGCCGATACGGTAAGGGCAAAGTTGCGGTACAGGTTGGCGAACGACTCCAAAAAAGCTTCGGGGTGGCCACCGGGTGTACGTGTATTGTGCAACGCCTCGGGCGACAAATAGGCATGGTTGCCACCGGTACGATAAATCTGTGTGGGTTTATCCAGCCATTTTACCAGCAAAGTATTCGGTTCCTGTTGAGCCCATTCAATTCCACCATTTTCGCCATACACCCTTATTTTCAACGCATTCTCTTCGCCGGCAGCCACCTGCGAGGCACTAAGTACACCTTTGCTTCCGTTATCGAACCGTAATAAAATATCACCGTCATCGTCCAACGCACGGCCGTCAACCATTATGTGCAGGTCAGCACAAAGTTGGGTTATTTTGCCACCAGTTATATATTCGGCCAGGTTGGCTGCATGCGTACCAATATCACCAATACAACCGCTTTTACCTCCTTTTTTAGGGTCGGTACGCCAGGCAGCCTGTACATTGCCTTCCCGCTCCGATAGTTTACTTAACCATCCCTGCGGGTATTCTACGTATATCTTTCTTATTTTTCCAAAATCGCCATTCTTTACCATCGACTTTGCCTGCTTTACCATGGGGTAGCCAGTGTAGGCATGTGCCAGGCAAAGGCTTAACCCGGTTTCTTTCAATTTATCCTGCAATTGCTTAGCCTCATCCAGCGTAAGGGTCATTGGCTTTTCAACCAATACATTAAACCCATTATCAAGCGCCATCATTGCAGGGGCAAAGTGGGCAAAATTGGGCGTAACGATCGTTACAAAATCTATTCGTTTATCTGCCGGTAGCGAACTTTCCTTTTCCATCATCTCATCTACAGTAGTGTACACCCGCTCATCTTGTATAAAAAGTTCCTTCCCCGACTCTTTCGATACCTCGGGGTTAATGCTAAACATACCGCAAACCAGTTCAATTTTGCCATCCATATTAGCCGCTATGCGGTGTATAGAGCCAATAAAGGCGTCTTTGCCGCCCCCCACCATACCAAACCGTAGTTTTCGTTTCATATTGTTTATTGCTTTTTATTGTTATGTAAAAGATGTTTAAAATGAAATAAATACCATAACCTTGATATGAACTAACGGAGGCCGGAGCACATGGCCGCCACAAACGCCCACTGTTGCAATCAAGTTGAAACAAAATAAAAACTTTTACCCCAAACTGGCCACTGTTTATTTTAATTATCGGCCAACTAACCTTGGTTTTACTGTCGTAACAAGCCTTACCTAAAAAAAAGAAATGGCTAAATATGCAAAATTAAAAACTGTAAAAGCTATTTTAACTGCCAGTTAACCGGAAAATACTATTTAGCGGATTGGTATCTATTATTTTTGTTGACAGTGTATGAAACAACTTTACTTCGCCCTTTTTTTTATTGTACTAAACGTTGGCTATGCAGCCACTGCTCAAAATTTTTCAACCCGCGTATCGGCCACTACCATTGGTAAAGGCGATGTACTGCAAGTAGAATATATAGTGGAAAACCTTGAATTGCAGGACCTGGTGCTACCCGTGTTTTCGGGCTGGAAAATTATTTCGGGCCCCAACTTTAGCAGCAACCGCCTACAAACCGGCAACATTGTTAAGCAGCAAACCCTCTACACCATTTTACTTCAACCACAGGCTACCGGCAAACTGGCCGTACCTGGTGCAAAAGCTATTGTAGATGGTAAAACACGGCTTAGCAACACCATATCGGTACTGGTTAAAAATGTTGCGCACGTACAAGGCAACCAACAAGCCAATAATGCCCCGTCCGCCAATAACATTGTTGATAAATTGTTTCCCGACGAAGAAGAAATAAATGATAACCAGGTATTAAAAGGAGGTGAAGATGCCCGCCAAAAAATAAACAACAACCTGCTGGTAAAGCTTGATGTAAGTAAAACAAACCCGTACGTGGGCGAACCTGTGCTGGCAACCTATAAACTCTGCACCCGTATACGGTCGCAATCGCGGGTGGTAAAACAGCCGGCGTTCAGCGGCTGTACAGTAGTTGAAATGACCAACGACGAAACACTTCCACAAAAAGAAAAGATTGGCAACAAATGGTACAATGTATATGTAGTGCGGCAGGTGCAGCTAATACCTCTGCAGTCGGGTTTGATTGAGTTGCCAGAAACCAGTGTAGAAAATAAAGTTACTTTTTACCGCGAAGGAAGCTTTAGCTACCGCGATCTTTTTTATGGTAACCCTAATGCAAAAGCCGAGGTGGAAACGGTTACTTTTTCAAGTAAACCCGTAACCATGCAAATAAAGCCGTTGCCACAGCTCATGCCAGCCGATTTTAGCGGGGCAGTAGGCAATTTTTCCATTACTATGGTCAATAATAGTAAAGGAGGCATCACAAACAATAATAACCAGGTATTAGTAAACATAAAGGGCAGGGGAAATTTGCAGGCTATCAAAATGCCATTTGTTGCCTGGCCAAAAGGCTTGGAGGGGTTTGACCCTACCGAAAAAGAAGCATTAGATAAAACCCTTTTTCCATCGCCGGTTATCAAAACCTTTGCCTATCCTTTTGTGGCTGCCAAAGCCGGTAATTATGCATTGCCTCCCGTAAGTTTTACCTATTTTAATACCAACGATAACAAGTATACCACCGTAACCTCTAATGGCTTAACTATTAGGATAGACAAGGTTACCACGGTGGTGGCAACCAAACAACCGGCAAATTCAACTGCTGATTTTTATAATCGATTGTACATTTTACTGGGAGGTGCATTAATAACAGTTTTATTAGGCCTTTTTTATTTTAACCGTAAACCCACACCTACTGTTTCGGCACCGGCCGCAGTGGCGGTTGTTACAAAACCGACTGAGCCCATCCCCACCGATACGGCCCAATTCGTTTACAACCTGCAGCAATTAGATCCTTTGTACCAGGGCGCTGCATTTTATAAACTAATGAACAAAAACATTGTGTTATGGCTTCAGGCAAAATTTAACATTACCCCCCGGCAAATTGATGAGGTAAGTGACGGAATACCACAACTTGCCATGAACCTGCAAAAAATTTCGGCAGTTTTGCAAGCCTGTAATATTGGTATGTACACCCCCCTGTCGTCCATTGAAGATGCTATAGAACAACGGCAAAACGTTTTAGAGGCAATTAATCAATTAGAAAAGATGGCGGGTAATAGCTAAACAAGGCCACTGGTTTATATGTATTACCATTTACCTGTTAAACAATTAATTTCTTTTTTGTATAGTTCCATATCAAAAGATGGAAACTGATATTTAAAATCATTTGCTTTTTTTATAGCAAAGGCCAAATCAAAACCCATTTGCGGAAAGGTAATGGCGATTGAATGTTGCTGCAGGTTGTCCGCAATATATTCCTGCTCGGTTTGGCCCGGGGTTGGCACCATTACCGAACGCTTTTTAAGTTTCACCACATCCATTACGGTAGTATATCCTGACCTTGAAATAATTAGTTCGCTATCGGCCATTACCTGTTGCAACTGGTGTGCCGGTAAATGATTAAAAATAGTTACTTTATTAAATTGTGGCAGGTTAATTGTTGCCAGCGGCAGGCCTCTTACAAACACCACTTTGTGCTGGTAGGTTTTTAAGGCAGTTAGTAAAATTGCTTCAAACAAGCTTCGCTGGGGCTCGGGGCCGCTTATTACAATGCAAAGCTGGTAAAATGGCAATGAGGCGTTTACGCCCTCAAAACGCGAAAGTGCACCTATATACCGCACTGGTATGGCAGGCAACTTATTTGGATGCGACAATTGCCCGGCAAGGTTTTGGGAACCTTCAAAATCGGGTACCCAGCACTGGCTGAACTTGTTAATGTGGTGATAATTTACCTTCCTGAATAAAGTTTCTATCCATTTATGGGGACCTTTAACATTAAGCTGATGGGTAATAAAAATACTTTTTGCGTTCCGGTTCCATAATCCAAACCTGTTGTCGGCAATAACTATATCAATTGAATGTTGTTGTACAATTTTTTTAAGCCACTGGTGCTCCGTATAAATAGTTAACAATATTTTAGGTACCTGTAGTAACAACCTCAACAGCAACCAGCGTTTTGATTGGGTATATTGAATATTATAGCCTTTTAGAATAAAAAACCGAACGGTGGGGAAGTGTATTTGCAGCAGCCGAAGGGATGCACCATCCGAAGCAACATACACTATTTGGTCATTGTGTAAAAGATGTTTAATAATGGGTATGCATCTTGTAGCATGTCCCAGCCCCCAATCGAGCGGCGAAATCAAAATAGACGATTGGTGTTTAGTGGACACTTAAATTTTATTTTATAAATTGTAAATGAAAATGGCTATTTTCGGTAGGCTTAAAAAGAAATCAATAAACCAAATATCTGTTTTATTGTTGTTAGTTTTTGGTTTGAGTTTATCTGGCTGTAATGTTTTAGGCAAGTCGGGAGGAAACAAAGGTTGTGGATGCCCAAGCGTAAATAAAAGACCGGTAGGATAGCTTCTTTTTTTACCTTTATTTAATTATTGTGTTATGAAATCATCTAACAGAGACTTATTAGTGCTTTCCAAAAAAGTTTCCACCGATCCGGGGGAATTAGAGCATGAAGTTGAACTGCTGCACGAATTGTTATATAAAGTAGAGTCGCTTGCCAACTTTTGCCATGCCACGGAAATTATTGATATTAACAGGTATAAAATTATACAGAAGAAACATATTATAGAACAGGTAATAAGGGAAAAAAGCCTAAAGCCTTTCCAGTTTTTTTTCAATAAAAATTAAAGATTTTTGTACTTTATAACAAAAAAAGAGGGTTGCTGCTGCGGCTCTCTTTCTTTGTTTGACCCGATATTACTATTAACGGATGGATGATTATTATTCAGGCGCCAGTTGCCGCTGTTACTTATACCAACTTGCCTAACGCAGTCTCTAACTTACCGAGCATATCCTTTATATCGTCTTTTTTACAGGTGCCTACCGAAAGCCTGTACCAAGCCGATGACACAGGGCCACCAAACGCCGAAAAGGGTACAATGGCCAGTTTTGCCTCAGCCAGCAAGTACGAGGTTACGTCGGCTTGCTTTTGAAGTAACATTCCATCAATAGTGGTTTTGCCTACGAGGTCAATTTGTATGGCCAGGTACATGGCAGCCTGTGGGTACACTGCGTTTACCCTATAGCCTTTTTGTTTTAATAACATAATGCCGCCGTATATACCAAATAAACGTTCGGCTAAACTATCTTTAAAAGCCATCAAAAAAGTGTCAATATCTTCTTTCTGTTGTAAAAAAGCCGCGGTTGCTTTTTGCTCTGCCATGGGCGCCCATGCACCTATATGGCTCAATAAGGCTTTTAGCTTTGCTATGATAGCAGACGGTCCAAAAGCCCAGCCTACACGCACACCCGTTGCGCAAAACACCTTAGACACACCATCTACAAAAATGGTAAACTCTTTTATGGCGGGTCTGAGAATCACCGGGTTAAAATGTTCAATATCGCCAAAAGTAAGTGTCCAATACATTTGGTCAAACATTACGTATAGCTTTTTTTGGTTGGGGCCGCGCCGATTGTTTTCTGCCAGTACCAGGTCGCAAATTTTTTGAAGCTCAAGTTTGGCAAAGGTGGTACCAGTTGGGTTTTGTGGCGAACAAAGGGCCAGCAATGTAGCACCGGGTATATGAGGGGCAATCTGTTCGGCAGTGGGCATAAAATTGTTTTTGGGTGTTGCCTCTATAAGGCAATGCTCGCCCTCATTTATGTGCACATAATGATTATTATTCCATGAGGGTGTCGCGTAAATCACCTTATCGCCTTTGTCAACAATCGCTTTAAAAATGGTATAGATGAGCGGCCTGCCGCCCGAAGCTATTTGTATTTCGTTGGTAGCGTAATCGATACCCTGCCTTTGTTTTAAAAAAGCCGAAACGGATTGCCTTAATTCAAGTATACCTTCGGCTGCGGGGTAAGTGGTGTAGCCGCTGCGATAGGCGTTCACAATGCCATCTTCCAACGCTTTGGGTATGGGAAAAATGGAGGAATCAAAATCACCAATGGTAAAGTTATAAATGGTTTCGCAGTTGCGTATGCGGTCGTTAATTTCATTGCCAAGCTTCACTATTTCGCTGCCAATCAGGCTCTCGGCCAGGTTGCTTAATCTCATGCCGCGAAATTAACGTTTGAGGCACACATGGCAGCAGTTTGATTGACGAATAAAATTGCTTAACCTAGAAGTAAGTGCCACTTGCCCGGCCAAAGCCCCCGCCCGGTTGGCGCCGGTAGCAAGGGAAGTCAGACCGGCAACCGGAGGTTAATAACCAAACTAAAGCCCACAAAAAAAACCGGGCAAAGCATTAGCTAAACTTGTTTGTTTAGCATTAATGATTTGCCCGGCAATATTATTTAGCCAGTTGGCTAATTTGCTGCTGTAGCCTTATCTTTTAATGAGGTAAGATATTCCACAAGGTTTACTAATTGCTGCTTTGTCATGGTTTGGTGCAAGGTAGAAGGCATCATTGAGTTATCCATTTGTTTGCGGGAGGCGATCTGCGTTTTTAGGATTTTTTGCATTGCACCACCAGGCGTATTTACTTCTACGGCATCGCCGGTTTCGCTGGTAATGATACCTGCTACCATATTGCCGTCTTTTAAAGTAAACAAGTTGCCTTCGTAACCAAAGCTAATGCCCGCATCGGGGTGAATGATGGATATATACAGGGCATCTTTGGTTAGTTTGCTACCAATAACGCTGAGCGCAGGGCCAAACGACACGCCCTGGTTCCCCACCTTATGGCAACTGCTGCAGGTTTGCACAAACACCTTCTGGCCACTGGCCGCATCGCCACTAAGGCTTGCAAGCACATTAATACCCGGCAATACTTGGCCGCCGGCGCCACCAATATTGCCATACTTTAAGGCCTCATTTCGTATTTCTTTTCTATACGAGGTAGCGAGTGCATTAGTGGCCACGGCCGACAGCTCCTTTGAAATTTTGTTAGCCTTTATCATATTAAGTAATTGCTCGGATTCATTCCAGCCGCGGGCAAGCATTTTTATAGCCCTTTCGCGCAATGGCATTTGTACAGAGGCGTCGGTAATAATGGCCTTCATCATTTCCAGCGACTCTTTTGTGCCGCCTTTTGACAATGTTTTTAAAGCGGCAAACGCTCGGGCGGTATCGCTGGCTCGGATGGCACTTTTTAATAGGGCACTGCCACCCGAGGCTACCAGCGAACTTGCTGCCTGGTAGCCAAGGCTGCTGTCGCTATACTGCAATGCAAGCGACAAAAGCTCCTCGTTTTTGTTAGTAAGCTTGTATTTGCGAACCAGTTCAACAAATTCGCGGGTACCTATACTGGTTGCTAATGCTTCGCTCAGGGCATTTTGTACATTGTCGGTGCTGGTTAACTTATCACTATCAAGCGTTAGTAATGTGGGCAATATAATTTGCTGCCTTTCGGGGCCAGCGTAGTTTAACATTGCCAAAAGCACATTATTCTTTTCTGGTCCCTCAATAAAATCAAAGGCTCTAAAAAATCTTAAACGGTCGGTTTGGCTGGTTTGGCTGTTTTGAATATAACCCGCCAACATAGTAAGCGCTTTAGGCCAACGGGACCGCCAAACAATATCGCGTATTACAGCGGGGTTAGCATGTTGGTTATCGGCGTTTTGCCAGGCTGCCATAAAGGTATTCCATTGTTTATCGGCACCAATACCGAGTGCTTCCAGGTACCAACGGTCGTTACCATCGTATTTTTGGGCAAGTTTGGCCCACAGGGCCGGTGCCTGTGGCGAGGTATTGTGGTGTAGCGCAATAGCCACTTCGCGAAGCACCTGGTAATTGTTATCGTTGGCAACAACCTGCAAATAGGGTATTACATCGTTGGCAATTTGCCTGGCTGCCCTAATGGCGGTTATCCTAATTTCTGGCTCCTTGTCGGCAAGGGCTTTGCGCAGGTATTCGTCTTGTTTACCTGCCATCCTGGCCAACAACCATAGGGAGCGTGCTTTTGCCCTTACATCGCTTCCATTATAAAGCGTTAGCAAGGCAGGCCCGGCCTTTTCACCCCAGCTTTGTAGTTTTGTAAAGGCAAGATAACGGGTGGCTCCGTTAGGGCTATTTAATGCTTTCACTGCTGCTTCGGGGGTGGATACATCTGCAGGTTGCACCTTGTATTTTGTTTTACCTGTGGCAGCAACTCTAAAAATACGTCCACGGTTCATGTCGGCCATTTGGTGGCCACCCACACCGGGGTCGTACCAGTCGGCCACCATTAGCGAACCATCGGGGGCTGTACATACATCTACAGGTCTAAACCATTGGTCACGTTTACCGGTCATTAGCGGCTCTATTTTAGCCGTGTAGCCTGCCCCTGCATTTGCTACCGGGTAAGCCCGTACAACATTGTTGCCTGCTTCGGCATGTATCATTTGGTTATTGAAAATTTTTGGTAATTGGTGGCCTTCGTATACACACATGCCTGCAGGGCTACCGGCACCGGTAACCAGCAGGTTGGGTATTGTTCCAGGGTCGTTTTGGTGCCAATGGCGGCCAGGTATTTCGGCCTCCATATTAGTGCGGCGGGCTTGCCAGCCAGCTCCGGTTATTTCATCGGTATAACCATAATTACCATATTCCATAACATAATTTACGCGGGTGCTTTTATTACCGTCATCGTCGTTATCGGACTGCCACATGGTTCCAAAGGCATCGGTAGCTACCTCGTAATTATTTCTAAAGTTGTGGCCCAGCACTTCAAGGCCAGTTCCATCGGTGTTCATCCTAAATACCATACCCTGGCGGTAAGGCAGCCCCTTATTGGTTACCGCTATTCCTTCCTTATCCTTAACAAGGTTGCCATCCTTATCCATAAGCTGCTCACCGGCGTTGCCAAAATTAAAATATAACTTCCCATCGGCACCAAAAGTAAAGGCATGCACTGCGTGGTCATGCTGTTCGCCGCCAACATGTGTAAACAAAACCTCTTTCTTTTCAGGAATATCATCGCCATTTTCGTCGGTAAAAACAAATACATTGGGGCTGCACGATACAATTACTTTATTGCCCAAAACGGCAATACCTAAAGCAGCGTTTACATCAGTACCCTGGTAAAAAACCTTGGAAGTATCTGCCTTTCCATCGCCATCGGTATCTTCCAGTATTAGTATACGGTCGCCCTTTGCCTTAACGGGGTGGTCGGGGTTAAGATCAGGACGGTAATTAAATGCTTCGCACATCCACACCCTGCCTTTAGCATCAACATCAATATTGGTTGGGTTACCAATCATTGGCTCACTGGCAAACAGGCTTGCCTCCAATCCGCTGGCCATTTCAATTCCTAAAAGTGCGTTTTCGGGAAGCCGTTTTTCCTCGTCGGTCAATTTGTTATAACTACTGTCCTTTTCGGCTTCGGTCAATTTTTTACCACCGGGTGTGTTACAGTAGTTAAAAAAAGCAAGTGCAACAACTAATCCTATTACAATAAATAATTTTTTCATATAGCAATACTTTTAAAATAAGTGCAACGGGAAGATAATACAGGATTATGAAACATAAGTGTATTGTTGCCACTTATTATTTTAAATAAAAACTAAACCTTACATAGCGTATGCAAAGGAGGATCCTTCAATATTGTAAATACTGTTTTGCATTCTTATTTTTAAAAATAGCTTTTAGAAAAGTATGGTAGCCCATGTAGGGGTAAACAGGCTAGCACGATTTTTATAATTGCCTTTTATTCAATTTTCCCCATTAAAACCTCTACTATGCAAAATGGTACTATGATGCAGTACTTCCATTGGTATTACCCTAACGATGGCAGCCTTTGGAAAAAAGTTAGGAGCGAGGCTAAAAGCCTTGCCAACCTGGGCGTTAATGCCGTTTGGTTACCGCCTGCGTACAAAGCCAGCGAAGCAAAAAATTCTGCCGGGTACGATGTATACGATTTGTACGACCTGGGCGAATTTGACCAAAAAGGATCGGTACGAACTAAGTACGGAACCCGCGATGAATACGGGGCAGCAATTGATGAACTTCACCAATATAACATACAGGTATATGCTGACATTGTTTTAAACCACATGGGCGGTGGCGACGAAATAGAAGTAGTGAAAGCCATAAAAATGGATCCCGAAAACAGGCTGGAAGCTATCAGCGCCCCCTACGACATAGAAGCATACACCAAATTTAAATTTCCCGGCCGTAATGGCAAATACTCCAAATTTAAGTGGAACCACCTATGTTTTACTGGGGTGGACTACGACCACCGTACCCGCGAAACTGCTATTTTTAATATACTAAACAAACATGGAAATGATTGGGAAGAAATGGTTTCGGACGAAAAAGGCAACTACGACTACCTTATGTATTGCGATATAGAATTTAGAAACCCAGCCGTACGCAACGAGCTAAAACAGTGGGGTAAATGGTATGTTGAAACAGCTAAACTTGATGGTTTTAGGCTGGATGCAGTAAAACATATTTCACCTGAGTTTTACAATGACTGGTTAGATTTTGTGAGGAAGGAAACCGGCAAAGAATTATTTGCAGTAGCGGAGTATTGGTCGCCCGGCAACCTTACCCTGCTTGAAACTTATATACATGCTACCGATGGCCGGGTAAGTTTGTTTGATGCCGCATTACATCACAACCTGCACCACGCATCAAAAAAAGGTAAAGACTTTAACCTATGTAGCATTTTTGATAACAGCCTTGTAAACGTTAACCCGCAACTGGCTGTAACTGTTGCCGAAAACCACGATACACAACCTCTTCAGTCACTGGAAGCCCCTCTTGACCCATGGTTTAAACCCATTGCGTACGCTTTAATTTTACTACGCGAAAAAGGGTACCCCTGCGTCTTCTTTCCCGACTTATATAGCACCCGGTATACTGATACCGATAACGATGGGCAGGAACATGAAATATATATGCCCGGTGTAGAAAAAATAAAGGAGCTGATGATGTTGCGTAAAGAAGTGGCCTATGGCAATCAACACGACTATTTTGACCATCCCAATTGCATTGCATGGACGCGGGAAGGTGAGGATGATGTGGAAGCAAGCGGCTGCGCAGTAGTAATAAGTAATGGCAACAAAGGCAATAAAAATATGTATGTTGGCAAGCAACATGCCGGCAAAATATTTATTGACGCGCTGGCTTATATTGATAAGGAAGTAGAAATAAGCGAAAACGGTGAAGCTGAGTTTTTTTGCCAGGGCGGTAAAGTATCGGTGTGGCGGCAAAAACAAAAGCCACAAATACATAAAAGCAGCCTGTAAAGTATATAACTTTTGTAATGACTATGTTTTATTTGAAAATTATTATTAGCCAGGCACTTTTACTTTAAGGAAGCTTCCGTTGCCCGTACACATGGCCAGCCCAACGAACGCTAAATCCCGTCCGACTGGCGTCAGCTATGCGGGCTTTTACGTTTTGTCCATTGTTCAGCAAAGTGCAAAAGGCGCTAAGCGATTAAAACAATCTGACTTTTGAATAACGGATAGTTATTACATCTGCTTTACAAATAGCACTAGTGCTGCACCATAATTTTTAACCGGTTGTTGCTAAAGCAAACCTGATTGTTTTATTATAAAATTATTTTCAGATACTGTTTTGGATGTATTTTTAACAGCCTTCAAATCATTAAAACCTATGCAAAAAAAGTTAATTATTTTATTTATTGTATGCCTCACTATTATACAAGGCTGGTCTCAATCGATGGTGGAACTTGGAATTGATTCTGTTTCACTTGATAGTATTTATGTAAAAAATACAAGGGTGGAAGAAAATGCCAGCGTGCCCCTGGCCAACCTAAACAACTTTAACGGGCAAGTGATTACCTTTTGTGGGAGGGTAAATAATTTTGAAATCAATAAAAAAGAAGAAGGTAGCCCGGTTACCGTTAAACTTCAGGAAGGTACAGCAGACGATGTGGTGACGCTCGTATTCTATTTTAAAGACCTTGGCGATTTAAAGAAACGGCGGTCAAAACTTTTTACAGACAAAAAAATGTGTTTTAAGGGAATGGTGGCTACAGGCAGTGGAAATACTCATATTACGGTAGACACCACCGAGCAGGAAAAACTAATGACCCTTGCAGCCCAAACCAACCGACAAAAACCCCTATCAAAAACGCTGACTAAACAGCCGCTGCAAACCAACGCATATTTACTGGCAGGTCCCAATCTGGATGAACCTATCATTACATTTTTACGCAAAGGAAGCATTGTATTTCCTCAATACATAAGCAAAGGCTGGGCCTACGTTCAGGTAATTGAAAAAGCAGGATCTAACGAAAAGCCCGCCTCACTCAATGGTTTTATAAGGGTACAGGCGCTTGACATACGCAAAAAAGAAAAGAAAATAAAACTATAGGGCGGTAATAGGCAGCTTGGTAATTGACGTTTTGTGCATATGAAAAACTAGCCGTATTTGCCAAATAACATTTTGAGTTGCTTTTAAACTGGTTGCTTTTTGTAAACTACTTTGTAAAGCAATTTGCTGTTTTGGCATCAATGCCATTAAAAAGTAAACATTCGCAACTAAAATAATACCTGTTGCCCCACTTAAACGTAACAACTACAATTTAACAGCCATAGCTTGATTGGTACGACGTTTACACCAACCCATTTTTGTACCTTATTTATTGGTGTGGTTTGTGTGGCCACACCAGGTAATAAATGAAAATATTTTTAATTGTTTTCGCCTGTACTATTTGGTTGACCGCCAACGGCCAACAAGGCCGCCATGCCAATAATGCCGATGACGGTTTTGCTGCGCCGATGGCAAAAATGATTACGGAGGGTATGCAAACCGACCGGCAAAAAGTAAAAGCCATTTTTGATTGGATAGCCCAAAATATCTCGTACCAGGTAAAACCGTGGTACAATAGAAATAATAAGGCCACCAACCGCTATGAAGTAATTGACCCAAGCGATACTGCCACCAATTTAAAACCTTTAAATGAGCGTATAGCTGATTTGGTTATAAGGCGCAGGGAAGCTTACTGCGATGGATATGCAAGGCTTTTTAAAACAATGTGTGATTACAATAATATTCCGTCGGAGATAATTACCGGCTATTCGGCCACCAGTGGCATGGATGCAAGGGGTGCAAAATTTAAATCGAACCACAATTGGAACGCTGTTTATATTGACAATAGCTGGCACTTGCTTGATGTAACATGGGCAAGTGGGTTTACCACGTACGCCGGCAACGAGTTTATACCCCGGTATAACGACTACTACTATTTAACGCCGCCTTATTTGTTTGCAAACGACCACTATCCCGAAGACCTGCGATGGACATTATTAAACACACCGCCAACCCTTGCCGAGTTTAGACTTGCGCCCTACAAAACACAGGCTTATATAACTAACAAAATAGCCTCTCATTTTCCCGAAAAAGGTACTGTATCGGCAATAATTGGCGACAGTATTTATTTTGTTGTGCAATTAAATCCGTCAGGGATGAAAGAAAATTGCGATGACAGTAGTAATGCAACCACTCAGGATACCGACACGCTTTTGCAAAATGTTTCTTCGCTTAACTGGGTCAATATTTCTCCAACACAATTTAATAACGTAAATATTTATTATGCCTTTAGGATCGGCACTCTTAACATTCAATATGTAAACCTCGTATTAAATGGTCGCATCATTTTGCGTTACCGTTTAAAAGTTTTTCTTTTAAAAGAAAACCTGGCCAACAATAACTAATCTTAAGTAAAAGGGGTAAATAAAAATGAGGCGGATATAGACATACCCGCCGTTGCGCATTATTTTAAAACCAATGCACATGAGAATATTTTAAGGACTAAAATGCATTTACAAAATCAACTACCTTAAAGATACCAGAACTGATTTTTTACTATGGCTCCGTTTTATGAGTGGAAAAAAAAAGGGATAAATGGCCGGTTTTGCAGCCCACTAAGCAGCACAACCAAATTACCGTTGCAGCCGTAGCAACGGATTGTCCACATTATTATTAGTTGAATTGAAAAGATGGCTGAATTAGCCGCCAAAAAATTAGATTTGCCGCCTATGGCTCAAAAAAAACTACAACGTTTTGCCGAACTTAAAGCAATGCCTAATGCAATGGAGTACCCGGCAAATATGCAAGGCAAGTGGCACAGCTATTTTGGTAATCATCATACCATTACACTTGAGTTGGCTTGCGGAAAAGGAGAGTATGCAGTAGGGCTTGCCAAACATTTTACCGATCAAAACTTTATTGGTGTTGATTTAAAAGGCAACCGCATGTGGGTTGGTGCAAAACAGGCTTTACAACAAAACCTTAGCAACGTGGCTTTTTTGCGCAGCCAGATAGAAAAAATTGATGATTATTTTTTACCGGGCGAAATTGCCGATATCTGGATCACCTTCCCCGATCCGCAGCTAAGCCTATCACGGGCTAAAAAGCGATTAACGCATCCCAGGTTTTTGCGCCTGTATCAAAAAATATTGCGAAACAACGGATCTGTTCACCTTAAAACCGATAGTCCCGACCTGTATAATTTCACTAAAACAGTTATTAACCTTTTTGGTTTACTGCTGTTAAACGACGTTAACGATGTTTATGCCCTTGTTGCACTTCCCTATGAGCTTGGTTTAAAAACTCACTACGAAAAATTAGACATTGCGAAAAGCAATAAAATTTTCTATTTACAGTTTCAACTGCAAGGGGCTTTACCTGAGGAGAAAGACGAACAATTAAAAAAAATAATTAGTGAAGAAGCAATTGGTTGAAAAGCAGGATTATTATCATGACGAGAACGGATATGTAGTATTGACCGAAAAATTTCATTTAAAGCGTGGATATTGTTGCGGCTACGGTTGCCGTCACTGCCCTTATAAATACGAAAATGTTCCCGAGCCAAGGCGAAGTGAATTATTACCCCCAAACCCGAAAATAAAAAAAAGCAAATAATCATTGTATATTGGCAACCCAACTGCTTGTACGTTTGCATTATTAAAGTAACTCCTAAAGGTATTTTTAGCAACCCATCTTTTTAAGTGTACAAATTTTATTCAGGTAGAAGTGTACCATAGCTATATCATCAATCATTCGTAAAAAAACCAATCAATAATTTGCGAGGTAATGGCTGCAAATTATTGCCAGCAACGAGTTTGTTGATATATTTATTTGCTATATAAAATTTGCTAACGCATGCCAACCAATCAAAAATTCCCGGTAAACGATCAATCAAAAAATTACACATTCTTTCAAAATGTATGGGATGTTGTACGGCAAATACCAAGTGGAAAAGTTACTACTTATGGAACCATTGCCAACTATTTGGGCACCGGCTTATCGGCACGCATGGTAGGCTGGGCCATGAACCATAGTTTTGTTGTTAGCCCTAAAGTACCCGCACATAGGGTGGTAAACCGTAACGGAATGTTATCGGGCAAAATGCACTTTTCACCTCCCGAAAAAATGCAGTCATTGTTAGAAAAAGAAGGTCTGACCATTGTTGATGACCAAATAAAAGACTTCCAACTGTATTTTTGGGACCCATCTACTGAACTGCTTTAAATTAGCTGCATGAAATATATTGCCTTACCTGCAAAGGTCAAACACATTTGCCTGCTTGTTACCTTTACATTGTTTGCCATAGCCAGCAATGCACAGGCAAAGCCCACTATAAAAGATCGGTTTATAAAAGTGGAAAAAATGATATCCATGCGGGACGGGGTAAAACTATATACTGCCATTTATATACCCCGCGCCAGTGCCGAAAAATATGCCTTTTTAATGGAGCGAACACCTTACTCGTGCAATCCCTATGGCGAAAATAACTACCCCTCTTTATTAGGGCCGGGCAACATGTTTGCCAACGAAAATTATATTTACGTGTACCAGGATGTTAGAGGGCGCTATATGAGCGAAGGGTCTTTTGAAGAAGTGACCCCGTCTGCAGCCTTGTCAAAAAAAGCGACCGACGAAAGCAGTGACTGTTTTGACACTATTGAATGGCTGATAAAAAATATTGATAACAATAACGGCAATGTAGGAATATACGGAATATCTTATCCCGGATTTTACGCCACGGCAGCGCTTCCAAATGCGCACCCTGCATTAAAAGCAGCATCGCCGCAGGCACCCGTAACCGACGAGTTTGAAGGTGATGATGCCTACCACCGCGGTGCCTTCTTTTTAATGGACAATTTTAGCTTTATGAACAATTTTGATAGTCCAAGGTCTGCACCGTGGACACGTTATCCAAACATATTTAAACAAAACAACAAAAACGCTTACGACTTCTACCTTACACTGGGGCCACTTAGCAATGCCAACAAAATTTACTTTAACAACCAAAGCAAAATTTGGAACGAATACCTGGCTCACGACACCAAAGATGACTATTGGCAACAACGCAATATTCGTACTTCGTTAAAAAACATACAGCCAGCCATATTGGTAGTAGGTGGCTGGTACGATGCCGAAGACCTTTTTGGCGCATTAAAAACCTACGAAGCTATTGCGCAAAACTCCAAGGGCAAAAATAGTAAAATAGTTATGGGGCCATGGACACATGGCAGTTGGACACGACGGGACTGGAGCAAATATGGAACAATAAATTTTGGAAGCAACACAAGTGAATATTTTCAAAAAATAGAACTTAACTTTTTTAATTACCATTTAAAACAAAAAGGAACATTTGAACAGGCAAAGGCTACCATATTTGAAACTGGTACCAACCAATGGAAAACCTACACACAATGGCCCCCAAAACAAGCAATCAGCTATCCCTTTTATCTCGGTTTGGCCAACAAACTATTGCCAAAAAAGCAAAGCGGAAATAAAGGGTTTACCAGCTACATCAGCGATCCTGCCAACCCAGTGCCCTATATGCAAACCAACAAAAGCGATCGTAACAACGAGTATATGGTGGCCGATCAGTCGTTTGCCTCCAAACGCAACGATGTAATATCTTTTGAAACCGAAATTTTACCAGCCAACATAACGTTCGCCGGGCCTGTAACTGCCGATATGTACATAAGCACTACTTCAACCGATGTTGACCTTATAGTAAAGGTGATTGATGTATTACCTGCCGACGCAACCGACAACAACGGCAATAATATAGGAGGAATACAGCGGTTAATAAGGGCCGAGGTACTACGGGGGAAATTTAGAGATAGCTATAACAATCCTTCGCCGTTTACGCCAGGGCAGATAACTCACGTAAAATTTCAGTTAAACGATATTGCACATTGCTTTTTAAATGGACATAAAATCATGGTTCAAATTCAAAGTAGCTGGTTTCCGCTGGTTGACCGCAATCCGCAAAAATTTATGAAAATACCCAACGCTATCGAAAGTGATTTTTCGCCTGCTGAAATTAAAGTGTACCACAATAGTCAATATCCATCGGGCGTACAATTTTTATTGGTAAAGTAATGAGGGTACAGCCTTTTAAACCAATAACATATTTATCAGGTGTAGTAAGGGCTTATAAAAAAATAGACTACTGGTCCGGTAACTGCTACGTACAACCACAATGGCCAGGTATATTTTGCCAGCTTTTTATGAATAGCAAACTCGGCCGTCAGGGCCCTGTAAGCCGTAAATAAAATAAATGGTAAAATAACGGCTGCCAGTAAAATGTGGGTAGCCAAAATGGTATAGTAAACATATTTTATGGCGCCCGTACCTCCAAAAATTGTATCACCGGCAAGCAGGTGGTGAGCTATATAAAACACCAAAAAGAAAATGGAAAGAATTAAAGCGGCGATCATTAGTTTTTTATGCAGTAAAAACTTTTTACTTTTAACCGCCAATAGTGCTGCCACTAATAAAACAGCCACTACCGAGTTTATACCCGCATTAATTTTTGCAAACACATGTACGTCAAAACCTGTATTTATTTGTAAATGAACCCTGCCCAACACCACCACTACAACAAAAACAACTACTGAAAAAATTCCTATCAGCCAATAAGCCTTCCTGTCATTCTTAACTAAACTAGCTTCTAACATAAATGCTTTTTTTTGTGGTATAACATTTTATTTTCTAAAAAGGTTACGCTTCACTTTTTTATCTTTCTCTAGCATTAATAAAGCAATATCCCTTGCCATTTGGCTAAGTTCAAGCGTATCAAGACCGTTATAGTAGCCCCTTATTACATGGTTCTTATCTATCAGTACCATTTTTTGCGAGTGTACAAATGAAGTATCCACGCCTTCACCATCTACCAACCCCAATTTCACTTCATCAAGGGCAAAATCATAAATTGTTTTTTTTGACCCTGTCAGCATCCACCAATTGTCGTGGTCAATACCATATCTGTCAGCATAAGCCTTTAGAGCTTTTACTGAATCCCTTTCAGGGTCAACAGTAAACGACAAAAATTGCACAATTGATGAGTCTATCACCCTCCGTCCCTCGTTATACCGCGAAAACGATTGTTGAAGTTTCAACATATTACGTGTAAGTGTTGGGCAAATAGACGGGCAGCGCGTAAAAAAGAAGTCGGCTACCACCACTTTATTATTTATATCGTACAAACTAACCGTATCGCCCAGTTGGTTTACCAGTGTTATGTTTCCGGTTTTATGCCAAACTGTGTCGGTAGTTGTTTTGCCGTCAACAGTAGTAGTAATTACCGAGTCCATGTAAAACCTTCGTGGCATTACAGTTGCTTCCTCACTGCTCCACTTAACGGCGTAATAACAAACCACGGGTAATAAAATGGCCATGATCAGTGCAAATATTGCTTTCTTGTTCATCGTTCGTTCTCCTCAATAAATTTTATAAAAAAACCATCGCCAGAACGATGGTTTACGTTTGAAAAAATAAATATGACTTTTGCACACTATTCCAACGTTCCCGGCTTTTTTACCTTTTCAGGCTCAACATGGTTCGGGTCCATTTGGTTGGGCATTCCGCGCTGCTGCTTGTACCTGTCGTAGGTATTCCTATTAACATTAAATGAGTGCCCATCGTACAAAAAAGCAATAATAAACCAAACAAATAGCGCCAACGGCACCACTATGGTCATAATAAGGTTTTTTAACTCATGACCCAGATGCATAAAATACGCCACAATATAATAGGCCTTTGCAAGCATTAAAATAATGATAGTACCCTTAATAAAATTGCGGGCGAAACCAGCTTCAGGAAAACTTCTAAACATCAAAAAACCGAGGGCCAGTTCTATAATAGTAAGTACCGATAAAATAATGGTCACTTTCATTACTTCGTTCTTTTCTTCAAATTGCTCCTTAGCGGGGCTAAGCGTTTGATCCATATAAAGGCTATTAAAATATAAGTTGATTAAATTTTTTAAAGAAGGTAAAAACAGGTAAAAACAAATACCCAAACAAGGTCAACAAAGTGCCAATATAATCCTGCTTTTTCAATCATTAAATAATGACCCTTCCGCTCAAATGTATTGGTAAGGGTCATAATAAGCATAATAATATTTATCACCACGCCCGAAAAAACGTGAAAACCATGAAAGCCGGTAATGGTAAAAAAAAAGTTGGTAAAGTTGCTGGAAGTCGATAATGAACCATCAGCATTAGGAAAAGGATTACTACCCCACCAGGCACCTTCATGATGCAGGTGAGTCCACTCCCATGCCTGGCAACTTAAAAATGCTATACCACCAACTATGGTCATTACAAGGTATTTGACAACATCCTGCTTTTTGCGCTCGTGACCAGCCTTTACCGCTAGTACCATTGTAACTGAACTGATTATTAGTATAAAGGTCATTAAACTAACAAACATCAGCGGCAACCCATTACCTAAACCCGGAAACGACTGAAAAACAACGTTGGCATCGGGCCAACCATTACTTGCAAATCTAATAGAACCATAACTAATTAAAAAAGCGCCAAAAGTGAAAGCATCACTCATTAAAAAATACCACATCATCAATTTTCCGTACTCTACGTTAAAAGGGCTTCTTCCTCCACTCCACCATTTTTGCTCAGTAGCTGCTGTTGTCGACATATGCTGTTATTAAATTGATGTGCAAATTTATTTCTCGTGGAGCAAACGAACATAAAAACCTTTCAATTTTTTGATTATTTCCCACATTTATTTAAACAATTTGCCGTGATCGCAAAGCGAATTCTTTTTTACCACTTTACATCATCAAGTTATACACTTACCCAATTAAAAAACAAGAGCAAATAAATCCAAATAGCATCTACAAAATGCCAATAAGTAGCCGCAATTTCAATTGAAACAGGACTATAATTTTTTTGCCTGCTGCTAAACGCCCTAAAAAACATAATAAGCAGTGCAACAACTCCCCCCAAAACGTGTAGCATGTGTACACCTGTTATAACCCCTAAAAACGATCCCGATGGATTACTGTTAACACCTATTAACTTGACTCCGCTACTTTCAAGGTTCATAAATCCCAACCACTGCAGGCTCGCAAATAATACCCCTAAAATAGCGGTTATGGTAATCAGCCTGCGGTAGCGGGGCATATTGCGTGCTTTAAACGCAACCAATGCCAGTTGTATAGTAACACTGCTTAATAATATTACCCCGGTCGATATCCAAAAGTAACTTGGCAACCCAAACTCCAACCAATTGCTTTGATTCCTCTTAACAATATATGCACTCGTAAATCCTGCAAACATCATCACAATACTTGCCATAGCCACCCACATCATAAACTTATGCGGATGAAGCCTTTTGCGTTGCT
Source organism: Chitinophagales bacterium (assembly GCA_038247635.1). GTDB lineage: Bacteria > Bacteroidota > Bacteroidia > Chitinophagales > Chitinophagaceae > Segetibacter. The sequence goes on along the minus strand of JBBRUR010000038.1, from coordinate 20,548 downwards.
GTTCAGTAACTGCAGCCATCATATTACTTTTATTTTATTGACTATTTGTAAATCCGGATTTTTAAACACATAATATTTTTTTGTAGCAGGCTTTGGTACTACCATGCAGCTTCTCTTGTGTCACACCCTTGTACGGCAGCAATTATATTCAGCTAATTAAATACAAACATTATTCATTTAACAGCATGTACCACTCTAAACAAAACTCCATTATAACAACAAAAATTGTTGTTCAGGGTTGTAAAATTACACCGATAACCAATTTATTAGTAATTCTTTACCGTATGCGTTAAAGTATTTACATACAACAGTGCTACATTTTATCAGCCAACAACGACAGATAAACAATAGGCAGGTATATATAGCTACTAAACATAACCCGCCTTGCAGCAGCAACATCCATTTCAATATAAAGCCTTATACACTGTAAAACCATAAACAGGTTACACCCTACCACTACCCACAAGCTAATAACTCCCGTCATTCCGTAGTAAAATGGTAACATTCCAAAAGGTATCATTAATAACGAGTACATAATGGACTGAAGTGCCGTAAATTTTGTAGGTCCCTTGTCGGCAGGCAGCAATTTAAAGCCCGCCGTTGAATAATCTTTATGCGCTACCCACGCAATAGCCCAAAAGTGGGGAAACTGCCAAAGGAACTGTACTCCAAACAAAATCCAACCACCACCACTAAATTCCCCTGTTCCGGCCACCCAGCCTATAAGGCAGGGCAACGCACCCGGAAACGCTCCAACCAACACTGCAATTGAATTTACTTTTTTAAGTGGCGTATAAATAAACGCGTAAAGAAATAAACTAAATGCCGACAAAGCAGCCGACGGTAAATTGAAGTAGTACCACATCATCCACACCCCAATTATACCTGATAAAGCGGCAAAAGTATACCCTTCGGCCTGGCTCATACGCCCCGCAGCAATGGGCCTTTTACCAGTGCGCTTCATCATGGCATCAGTATCCTTTTCAACCGATTGATTAATAGCATTGGCACTACCCGTTACCAACATACCAGCCAAAAACAGCGCCACTACCATTTTAAGGTTGTATGCAATGCCAGGCGCCAATAAATAACAAACTACGCACGAAAAAACAACCGTAAAGCTTAGTGTAAACTTTATAAGAAGAAAATAGTCTTTTATTTTCGCGGCAAATCTAAAACTCCCCGATAATTCGTTAGTAGTGTTCATGTGTGTAATACCTATCCTTATAAAAAAGCAATGCCCTGAAAATCAGGGCAATGCTTGCGAAATAGAAAAATATAAATGATAGTCAATTTAGTGTTTGCCCTCATCTGCACCTACTGGGGTGGTTTGAGAAATAAACTCTTTACCATCTTTTCCATAGTCGTATGCCCACCTATGTACTTCCGGAATTTCTCCTACCCAGTTACCATGTCCAGGTTTTATTGGTGTAGTCCACTCCAATGTATTGGAACCCCATGGATTTTGGGTAGTAACTTTTCGACCCTTGAATATTGAGTAAAAAAAGTTGATTAAAAACAAAATCTGAACCGCAAAAACTACCATTGCCACAATGCTGATAAACACATTTAAACCTCCAAACATTTTAAAACTTTCCCAGTTTGAAAAATCATAGTATCTACGAGGCATACCAGCTAAACCCTCGTAATGCATAGGCCAAAAAATTAGATAAGCACCCGCAAAAGACACCCAAAAATGTATGTACCCGAGCGTATTATTTAAATAACGTCCAAACATTTTAGGAAACCAGTGGTAGATACCCGCAAACATACCAAACATACCCGCCACACCCATTACAATATGAAAGTGAGCAACAATAAAGTATGTGTCGTGCAAATGTATATCAAGTGCAGAATTACCAAGAAAAATACCTGTTAAACCACCCGAAATAAACATGCTTACAAAACCAATACTAAACAACATGCCACCAGTAAACCTAATATTTCCGCGCCATAATGTTGTAAGCCAGTTAAACACCTTAATAGCTGAGGGTACAGCAATAAGTAAGGTTAGCAAAACAAAAAACGAACCGAGAAATGGATTTAACCCTGACACAAACATATGATGTGCCCACACCAAAAATGCTAACACAGCTATGGCAAACATCGAACCCACCATTGCCATATAACCAAATATAGGTTTGCGTGCATTGGTACTCATTACCTCCGATACAATACCCATTGCCGGAAGAATGATTATGTATACCTCAGGGTGACCCAGGAACCAAAACAAGTGTTGATAAAGTATTGCGCTTCCACCCTCGTTAGGCAACGCACCTACACCATTTACATATATATCGCTAAGGAAAAAACTAGTTCCAAAATTTCTGTCAAAAATAAGCAGAATAAAACCCGACAAAAGCACCGGGAACGACAACACACCCAAAACGGCAGTAAAGAACAACGCCCACATGGTAAGCGGAAGCCTTGTCATGCTCATTCCCTTTGTACGCATATTAAGGATTGTAGCAATATAATTAAGGCCACCCAAAAGGCTACTCACAACAAACAAGGCCATGCTAATAAGCCACAAATCCATACCAGTTTTAGACCCGATAGAAGCAGAACCCAATGCACTGAGCGGAGGATATGCGGTCCATCCACCCGAAAAAGGACCAGTTTCAACAAATAAAGATGACAACATAACAATACCGGCAATAAAAAAAAACCAATAACTTAACATGTTAAGAAATGGACTAGCCATATCCCGCGCACCCACCTGAAGGGGAATTAAAAAATTGGCAAAAGTGCCACTAAGGCCTGCAGTTAATACAAAAAACACAAGAACCGTTCCGTGTGTTGTTACCAGTGCGTAATATGCGTCGGGCGAAATATGTCCACCTTTTGCCCATTTACCCAAAATAGTTTCTAAAAACGGAAACGATTGATCAGGATAAGCTAGCTGCAATCTAAACAACACGGACATTAGGCCACCTAAAACAGCCCACACCATTCCCGTAATCAAAAACTGTTTAGCAATCATTTTATGATCCTGACTAAAAACGTATTTGGTTATGAAAGTTTCATGATGATGGTGTTCATCGTGATGCTCTGCATGTGCAGCCCCGGTCCCTCGAGCTGCAGCGGCCTTTTGCATTTCTAACATCTCTTCGTTGCTCATAACTTTAATTGTATAATGTAATTTTTGAAGAAAACCACGTTCTATTTTAAAACAGCTACACCCGCCGAATTGTCGGCTGATTGCTGAGCTGCTGCTGCTTTTTTATTTACAGTCTTGTTATCTACAGTCTTGTTATCTACACTCTTATTATCTACAGCTACCGGCTGCGGTGCATTTGGATCCTTTTCGGGAAATGCTGAATAATAATAAGGTTTTTGGGTTACCGCCCATGCATCGTACTCTTGCTGCGTTACAACCTTAATTATACCCTTCATGGAGTAGTGACCGTTACCGCATATTTGATCGCACGAAATTTCATATTCAAAATTTGGGTTGTTCAACCTTTCCTGCATTTCCCTGGTGGTATACTTTGGGGTAAACCACAACGTAGTTGGGATTCCAGGCACAGCATCCATTTTCATCCGAAAGTGCGAGAGCCCAACATCATGTATAACATCCCTTGAACCAATAACCATTTTAACAGGCCTGTCTTTTACAATAAACACAGTTTGCTCCATTACCACGTCATCATAAGCGGCAGGATCGGCAGTTTGGTTTAATTCCTTATTATCGGCCCATACTAAACCAAGGGTGTTAACGGCAGGATCAATATTGCGAAAATATTTTTTTCCAAAAGTATTGTCTTTCCCGGGGTACCTGTAAATCCAACCAAATTGTTTTCCGGTAACTTCAACTACAAGCGCGTTTTTGGGTGCATCGCCTGTAAAAATGAACCAGTTCCTTAAACCGATCACTACTAAAATAGATAGAACGATGGCCGGAACCACTGTCCACAACACTTCTAACTTATTATTATGCGGAAAGAAATAGGCTTTCCTGTTGTCGCTTTCCTGGTATTTGTAAGAAAACCAAAATAATAGAATATGTGTTATTAAAAAAACAATTCCAGTAATGGCTATGGTAATTACCAGCATCTGGTCAACCTTCTCACCTTCTACAGATGCACTTGGAATTATCCTGTCCTTCAAAATCATATGACAGTAATAAACACCAATTAAACCAAGTATAAGAAAGGCGATCATTAAAAAACCGTTGATCTTATTTGCTTGCCTGCCGGTATTTTGCTCACCCTTTAATATTGCCACATACTCACTGGCTTTGGCAATTTGAAAAATCACCACAAAAATCAGTACTACTACCGCAATTGTAAGATACATTGACATAATTATCAGTAATATTTATTCAATTAGTAAAACGCTTGTTATTGACTAAAAGTTTTTTTAAAAAAAATTATTTGCAATATTTTATGTGTGATGTATAATACTTTCCTTGAGAAAAGGGTTGCTCCGGGATACCAGCGGAACCTTAGCCAAAGCTCCACCAACAAACAAAATGATCATACCAGCATATAACGCCAAAACACCAAAATCCAACCATCCTAATGTAACATGATCTTTAGATAAACTGCCCATGATCATTTGGTTAAAATCAATCCAATGGCCAAAGATAATCAACACAGCCATGAAAGTTAATAATGTATAATTTCTTTTGCTTGCTCGCTTCATTAAGATCAACAATGGGCAAACAAAATTAATAACCAGGTTTAAAATAAAAATTCCACTCCATGCGCCCTGTACCCGGTGTTTAAAGTACACGGTTTCCTCGGGTATGTTTGAGTACCATATAAGCATATATTGGCTAAACCACAGGTACGTCCAAAATACAGAAAAAGCAAACATAAACTTACCAAGATCGTGCAGATGTTCCTCGTTGGTATAATGAAGAAGACCACGATTTTTAAGATAAATTACCCAAAGAACGATTAACGCTATACCCGATACAAAAGAACTGGCAAAAGTGTACCAACTGAACATGGTACTATACCAATGAGCATCAATACTCATTATCCAAATCCATGGGGTAACAGACCCAACGGTTAAACCAAACCATACTGTAAACATTGACCCGTAAATAAGATTGCGGTGGTACCAACTGTTTCCTTCCTCAAACGTCATTTTCTTTTCATCTGCCTCCCTGCTCAACTGCCGCATCTTCATACCAAGCCAACTCCATAACCCTACAGACAGTAGGGTCCAGATAGCAAAAAAAGTTGGATTTAAAAATCCTGTTTTCTTTAAAAGAATTTCATCCTGGCCGGGTGTAACCCAATGGTATATTGGGTGTTGCTCACCGTGGCCTAAACCAAACACAACAAATAACAAAACAAAAACGGCAATCAAACCAAAAATAGGGACAATCGCAGAAATTGCTTCAGGCACTCTTCTAAACACCGTTTGCCAACCGCCTTTTGCCAGCGTAGTAACACAAATAAAAAACATGCTGGCATTGCATACCAATAAAAAAAATATACTGTTGTACATCACTGTTCCCCAAAATAGTGCCTGCTCGTGGGGGTCGGCACTTAAACCTTTGGTAACAAAGCCAATAATAAATGCGAGTAGCCCAATTGCAATAAGACCAATTGACCAGGTCTGCATTTTGCCCGTTACTTCAAACTCCTCTCTTATAGATGCCATTGTGTTATTGTTTGGTAGTAAATATGCTTAAAATTAATTTTTTGCCACGGAAGTTGTAGGCTTGGTTGGCGCGGCAGCACTATCTTTTGCTGGGGTAGCCGAACCACCTCCATTTTTTTCCTGTTGCTTTAGTTTAATATATTTAGCCAGCATCCAACGCTGCGTGCGGTTCAACTGCGCAGAATAACTACCCATTTGCCCTTTACCATAAGTTTGCACATGAAAATAATCGCCTTCGCCCTTTGCCTCAATTACCGGATCGCCTACCAATGTTGCCGGCTTAGCAGCATAGGGTCCGTTACCATCTTTATACAACGGGCCATTGCCATTTAAATTAGCCCCATGGCAAATGGCGCAGTTTATAAGATATTGGCGCTCAGTTTCAGTAAACTCGGCAGGCGTAAGACTTTTAATAGGATTTTCAATGGTATTGCTTTGGGTATATCCCGTAGTATCGTTAGCAATATGATATGGCATTTCTTCCCCCCTTGATATTGTACCCTTTACCGGCATGTTGGTAAAATTGATGCCATCATTGGCAAGGTTGCTATGATCGTCATAGGTTTCATAAGCCCGGCTGTACGCCATATCTGGCATGTATACTTTACCAGGCTCCCGTCTTACACTGTCTTCACAGGCCACAAGGAAAACAATTGAAACAACTGCTATAGATAAATAAATAAAATTCTTCATCATAATAAACTTGAAAATTTAAGCAATAACGGGGTGTTCATCGGCATATAATTTTTGTTCTTTATCGTACCTACCTAACCACCACCCGGTTTCTGCAACCTGAAAACTTATCTCTATTGCGCCGGCCCTTTGTAAAAAGCCTTTTAAATCATCTATATTGGTTTTGGGGGTACACTCTAAAGCCATTACAAATAAATCGTCGGTCGCTCGCTTGTGAAAGTGATGGTGCCTTACAAATGGCGCCAACTGGCATAAATAGCAAAATGTCATCACCATACCTACGGCCGCAAACAATACTGTTAATTCAAAAGTAATAGGTATAAAAGCTGGTAACGGAAAGTTGGGCTTACCGCCAATGTTCAATGGCCAGTCCTGCGTAAAAATCCAACCCATACAGGTTAAAGCAGTAGCGGTACCCGTAATGCCGTATATAAAACCAGCTGTGTGCAGGCTAGTTTCTCGCATGCCTAGTGCCTTATCTAAACCATGCACCGGGTATGGAGTGTATACATCGTGTACTTTATAGCCGGCAGTCCTTACTTTTTTCACCGCCGGAAAAAGTACATTCTCGTCTTCAAAACAACCAACAACAAATCTTTTTAATGCCATAATATTATTATTCAATTGTCAAAAACAACATTCAAATGCATTTGCGCCAAATGGCTTAATGTACATAGTCATGTACAAATTCGTCAACCTTCTGCGCTTCAACCGTATCCATTTTTGCTTTATAGTTTTCGCCCGAAGTTTTCAACACATATTTAATCTCTGATAAGGCAATAACCGGGAAGTATTTTGCAAAGAGAAAAAAACAGGTAAAAAACAATCCAAAAGTGCCCATGTAAAATCCGATTTCCCAAATGCTTGGACTATAATAATAACTCCAGCTACTTGGTAAATAATCCCGGGAAATAGAAGTAACAATAATCACAAAACGCTCGAACCACATACCAATGTTTACGATCACACTCATAAAAAAAGTAAAAATAATGTTTCGTCTAAGCTTTCTTGACCAGAATAACTGTGGCGAAACAACGTTACAAAACATCATGCCGTAGTACGACCATCCGTAAGGACTAAACAGGTTGGCCCTGCTATAAAAGAAGGCATATTGCTCGTATTGGTTAATACTATACCATGCAATGAACAACTCCGTCAGGTAAGCAATACCCACAATAGAACCGGTTAACACTATTACTTTATTCATAGCCTCTATATGGCCAACAGTTATATATTCTTTTAAATTCAATACTTTCCGTACAATAATAAGTAGTGATTGTACCATTGCAAAGCCCGAAAATATGGCCCCGGCTACAAAATACGGAGGAAAAATGGTGGTATGCCAACCTGGAATAACAGAGGTTGCAAAGTCGAACGAAACAATGGTGTGCACCGAAAGTACCAATGGAGTGGCCAAACCCGCCAATACCAAACTTAAACTTTCGTGACGCTGCCAGTGCTTGGTACTACCAGTCCAACCAAACGATGCAATACCGTACATCATTTTTCTAAACTTGGTTTTGGCCCTGTCCCGTACTGATGCAAAATCGGGTAATAAACCTGAATACCAAAACAACAACGATACGGTAAAGTAGGTAGATATCGCAAATACATCCCACAGCAACGGAGAGGAGAAATTAACCCATAAAGGCCCGCGGGTATTTGGGTAAGGCATTATAAAAAACGCTAGCCAAACGCGACCCATGTGAAAAATGGGAAACTGCCCGGCACACATAACAGCAAAGATGGTCATTGCCTCTGCCGCCCTGTTTACACCCGTTCTCCAACCCTGCCTGAATAACAACAATATTGCCGAAATAAGCGTACCGGCATGACCAATACCAACCCACCAAACAAAATTGGTAATATCCCAACCCCAACCTACCGTTTTTTGTAGGTTCCATTGCCCTATACCGTAGGTTACTTCCCGATAAACGCTATATACTCCAAACAACAAAAGAGCGACAGAAATATAGAAACCGATATACCAAAGCTTGCCCGGCCTGGCTTCAATAGGTGAAATAATATCTTCAGTTACCTGGTGATAATTTTTGTTACCATCCACTAATGGCTCTCTAAGCTGCGATTCGTACTTTAAACTCATTTGCTTTAATTTAAAATCAGGAAAACTGATCAAAAAAAACTTTTATTATACCTGTGTACTATTAACAATCATGTACTTGAACTAAATATGTTGCTCTTAAAGCGCTTCTTTTTCTCACCAACTTCCTCTAAATTATTTAGGTATTGTTAGGACAGCTTTTTAACTTTTACTTCTCAAGCCTCTTCTTTGGAATTTATTATATCGTCGGTATTTCTAACCTTTGCCAGGTAACTTACATTTGGCAGCACGTGTATCATTTCAAGCGAGTAAAATAAGCGGCCATCATTCTCGGTTCTATGAACAGAAATGGCACTTTCCTTTGAATTGGCGTTACCAAAAACGATAGCATCGCTGGGACATGCCTGCTGACATGCTACCTTGGTATCCCACTTTCCTTCTTCGCCCGTAAATAGTGGTCGACTTGCCTTTTTTGCCTGCAATTTGCCATCCTGTAGTCGCTGGGCACAAAAATTACATTTCTCCATTACACCCCTGCTTCTAACCGTTACATCGGGGTTCAATACCATCCTGGTCAATTCATCATTCATTTGCATTGTTGCGTCCGAAATAATCCCTTCCTGGTTATCAGGAAAGCTATCGGCCCCCATGTAATCGGCCCAATTAAACCTACGTACTTTATAAGGGCAGTTGTTGGCACAATATCGTGTGCCGATACAACGATTATAGATCATTTGGTTAATGCCTTCACTGCTGTGGTTGGTAGCACTTACCGGGCAAACGTTTTCGCAGGGGGCGTTATCGCAATGCTGACAAAGCATTGGCTGAAATACTACATTAGGGTTCTCCAGGTCGCCGCTGAAGTAACGATCAATCCTCATCCAATGCATATCGTGTGCACGTGCTACCTCAGTTTTACCTACAACAGCTACATTGTTTTCTGCATTGCAAGCCACCACGCAGGCACCGCAACCAGTACAACTGTTAAGGTCTATACTCATTCCCCACTTAATACCAGGACGTGGAAACTGGGGGTATAAAGTAGCCTCTTTAGCGTAGTTTTCAGTTTTAGGAGCATATTCTTCTACTCGTTTTTCGCGCAAGGATGTAAACATAGCCGGCTGGGCTTTCAATGTTGCCAACGAAGTTTCCATTACCACATCAATACGACCTTCAGATGTTTGATGCGTTTGGTTTTGCGCAACCGTAAAATTTTGAGTTGATTTTTCGATAGTTACGTTACCTATCAAGTATTGCCTGTTGCCACCTGCAAAGGCTACCAAAGGAAAAGCGTTTTTACCTACTCCTGCTGCGGCTTTACCTATTTCAATGCTACGGCCATAACCCAGGGCAATTGCAATGGTGTTAGGTTGAGTTCCAGGTACAATTAACACTGGTAATTCAAGTGTTTTTCCATTTACCGTAACCTTACCTGCCGGCTTTTCAGGATGCACTTCGTAGGCATCTGCATCTTTGTTCTTAGTAATATCAATATCAAACAGTGCCTTGGCCATAGCAGGACTAACCATAATGTAGTTATCCCACGTGGCTTTAGTAATAGGGTCAGGCATTTCCTGCAACCATGGGTTATTAGCTTGTTTACCCGATCCGATGGCTATTTTTTGATAAAGAACCAACTCCGTTTCGCCTGACGCAGGCTTGACTAATAAAGCACTTACTGAACCAGCTACCTGCGATCCGTTAAAGGAGCCTGCAACGCCTTTTTTAACAGGTAAAATACCAGCAAGGCCTGTTGAGTCAGTTGTAGACGGGTTGCCTGTCAATCCCGTAGAAAGTATAACTCCATCCTGAAGGGCTTTATCCCAATTGGATTCGCTTCCCAATTTATTGATCCAATAATTTTTTACATAATTTATATAACTGCCCGCACCGCCACTCCATTTTAACAGGCTATCCTGCCACTGGCGTGTTTTAAACAATGGGTAAATGGTAGGCTGAATTAACGATATCTGACCTGTTTTTATCTCCGCATCGCCCCAACTTTCAAGATAGTGGTGGTCGGGTATCACATACTTACACAGTTTGGTTGTTTCGTCCATTTTTTGATTAAAAGAAACTGCCACTCTTACTTTCTTTAACCCGTCTTCAAAACGCTTTCCATCAAAATAATCATACACAGGGTTTGCTTCGTTAATTAACAAAGCGCCTACCCTGCTGGCGCTCATATCGTTTACCAGGGCAGCCATATCAGAATCTATTCCCTTTCGGGTATTGTAGGTAATTGACCAATCAATGGTAGATCCATTGGCGCCGATTAGCTCGTTAATGGCATTTACTACCATCTGCGCATTTTGGTCGTTGCTTCCACAAACTACCAGCGCCTGTCCTTTATTCGCATTCAGATCTTTAACGGTTGCCGCTACCCCTTTTTTAAGCGCCTCGCCAAGTGCAGGAACAGCAACAGGGCCGCCCAGGGCGGCATATATTGCCAACAATACAGCACCCGTTTCTGACGGGCGGTGCTGATATCTATAATCGGCATTACCTCCTGTCATACTCATCATACTCTCAAATTGAATATGGCGGTTCATTTCAAGGTTATTTACCGTCACTTTCCGCCCACGGGCATATTGTTTGGCAAATTCGACCGGGCTAACCCAGGTTCCCAAAAAATCAGCTCCTACACTTACAATAATTTTTGCAGTAGCAAAATTGTACGATGGAATAGCGCGTTTGCCATAGGTAGCCTCATTAGCCAATAGCATTCCGCTATAACTTATAGGATCGTATGTAACATGACGGCTTCCTGGATATTTGGATAGGAACTGCTGAATAACTTCGTTGCTGGTAGGCGAACAAATAGAACCAGTTAAAATAACCACAGGTGCACTTCCGATAGTGGACATGGCACCAGCCATCACTTTATCAAAAGCTTCAAACGTACTTACTTCCTTTCCATCGGCCATAGGAAAACGAAGCCTCGCTGTATCGTAAAGGTCTAGTACCGATGCCTGAACACTGGCTGACGTTCCACCAAGGGTGATGGGCGACATGTCATTACCCTCAATTTTTATAGGCCTTCCATCACGCACCTTTGCCAATACGCTAATGGCATCACCATCCTGCATGTAGGTGGTAGCATAAAAATTAGGAACACCAGGTATAATGTTTTCCGGTTTGTTGGCAAAAGGAATTGATTTTTTAATAGGCATTTCGCAACTAGCTGCCAAAGCAGCAGCCGCAGTGCTAAAACCCATGTATTTTAAAAAGTCGCGGCGGGGAGTTTTGGCATCAAATAAACCCTTATCGTCTGCTTCAAGAGGAAGGTCCTCATTGAACTCGTCCTGTGAAGAAGCCTGGAAAGTGCTTGTATGGTTTCTTTCTCCAAAACTTTGCCAGTACTTTTTTTGCTCCATATGATAGTATTGATAGTTTTAAACATCCAAAGATGCTCTTTTCTGTTTTGTAATATTACCCATTGCAGCTATACAAGTTAAGGCTACATGCGTTTTTAAAGACGTAATTAGTAGTGGCATTTTTGACACTCAGTACCGCCAATTTTTTCCACTGTAATTCCATGCGCCGAATCTAATTTCCCGTTTTTCAGATCATCACTGAATTTTTCGTAAATAGAGTAAAAACCATTTTCTTTAAATTGAACTTTGGTTTCGCGGTGGCAGTTAATACACCAGCCCATACTTAGGTCGGAGTATTGATATACTTCATCCATTTTCTGAATTTCGCCATGGCAGGTTTGACAATCTACTTTACCGGCATTAACGTGCTGGGCGTGGTTAAAATAAACGTGGTCGGGCAAGTTGTGAATTCGCACCCATTCTATGGGTTTTGCTTTAGCAGGATCCCAGGTTTTTGAAACGTCAGGATTATAACCAGCATATTTATAAAGCTTTTTTATTTCGGCAGTACCGTTAACTTCAGTACCATCGGGGTGGTAAATTTTTTCTTTACCATTGTATTCATTAATAGTAACGTGGCAGTTCATACAAACGTTTACCGAGGGAATGTTGCTATGTTTACCCTCCTGCGCACCGCCATGACAGTACAAACAGTTTATTTGGTTAACACCTGCGTGTATTTTGTGTGAATAATAAATTGGTTGCTCCGGCTCATATTTCTGCGATCGCCCAAGGTTCATTGCACCTGTAACGGTAGCATATCCACCAATCATAAACAATATCATGGTTAAAATAGCAATGTATGCTTTGTTACGATAAAAAGGCACCGGCTCAAAAGCAGGTGTACCCTCTTTATCGTCAGATAATTTTTTAAGGTTACTATTTACCTGTAATAAAATAAGAGCAACTACAGCAAGTATCAGCGTTAAAATACCAAACAATAAGGTGTTGTCACCTTCCGGGGCAGGGGTACCATCTACAGTAGTAGGCACTTGTGTTGCCGGATCAGGAACTGTTTTAATGTAAGCCAACATGGCATCTATTTCCCCGTCAGTTAAATTGGGAAACAGATTCATGGCACTTTTATTCCACTTGTTATAAAGCGTAACAGCGTAGGGATAGCCAGTTTTAATTAATGCCTGGTTGTTCCTGATCCAGGCATATAATTTGTCTTTTTCAGGCCATCTTTCTTCCACACCAGCCAATGCCGGACCAGTAAGATCTTTATGAACGTTATGACACGATGCGCAGTTTTGACTAAATAACGCTTTACCATCCTGCGCCATTACACCCCTACTACCTACCAATAAAATCCCAACCGTAAAAACTAAAAACAACAAATTCGATATACTGCTCTGCTTAATCATATACACAAAAAGTTGTGCTTTGATGTGGAAAAATCTCCTGGAATGAGTGCAAATTTATGGTACGTTGTTGACATAATATCAACATGTTTAAAAAAATTTTACCCCTTCCTGATTGAATTTGATGCGATTTTTACATTTAAACCAATCCTTTTGTCATTAATTTGTAAGCTCAAAAATCGAAATTATTACCGCTGATTTTGCCTAAGTAGCAATTTGAAAAAAAAGTGCCACTAAACCTTTTATGCGGGTTATATTTATTTGAGGCTTGCGTGTATAAGAAAAAAGGAGTAAAACGCTCAGGAAGGTTCAACTCAATTTAAATGGCATTTGATACTGTTTAACAATTATGCTTTAATAATAGTCAACAACCTTTTTGATATATATATACTTTTTCATAATTTCCATTTTCTATCTTTTTGCTTCAGTCGTAGCATTTCATGAATTATGTTAAAAAAAATTACTTCCCTTTTGCTACCTGTTACACCTTTATGCCTGCTTATTGTTAAAACCATTTTTACAGATCAAAAAGTTGAAAAAAACCAACATAGCCATATTTGCATCAGGTGCAGGAAGCAATGCAAACAAGATCATTGCATATTTTAAAAATCATCCCAAGGTTAACACCAGGCTATTAGTAAGTAATAAACCAAACGCCGGTGCACTGAAGCTTGCGATGGACCATGGTATAAACACAATGACCATTGACCGTCATCAATTTTACGAAGGCGAAAGTTTCATAAACACTTTACGCGAGGCACAGATTGACTTTATTGTTTTAGCAGGTTTTTTATGGAAGGTACCCGATAACCTGGTGCAAGCCTATATTGGTAACATCATAAATATTCACCCGGCCCTTTTGCCAAAATTTGGCGGCAAAGGCATGTATGGAGCAAAAGTGCATGAGTCAGTAATAATAGCTGGTGAGCCCGAAAGCGGCATCACCATTCATTTTGTTGATGAAGCGTATGACCATGGCAAGGTAATATTCCAGGCAACCTGTCCGGTTTTAAAGGGAGATAACGCAGCACAGCTAGCCGAAAAAGTACACGCATTGGAGTATAAACATTACCCGGTTGTTATTGAAAACATCATTCTAAAAAAATTTAGTGAGCAACTTGCTGATCAATCATAGTAACGATTTTTGCATAAAAACCACCCCCTCTAATGGGATATGGTAATAGGGTTCGGTAACTAAAAACCCAGGTTTGGCATACAACTTTGTGGCGGGTATTTGCCTTATAAGCGTGTCTAACACCATTATTTTAGGTTAATGTTGTTTAGCAAACTTTCACAAACGGTTAACCAATAAAGGGGCAAGGTCAGGCTGCCGGGAATGGACAACAGAAACAGCAGCTCCATTTCACAAACATCATAGGTCAGTTTTGGTAAGCTATACCACCATAAGGCATGCTGTTAATGGTAGTCAACAACAATAAATTATTGGGTGCCTCATACTTTATAAGTGGGTTTTGTAATTCGTTCTTTAAGTAATGAAAGCCATGGTACTACCCCAATTGCCGCGCATACTGAGCTATCAAACCCTGACAAACTATTGACTTTTCATAGCTGGTATTAACATGCACCTCACCACTTTTTGCGAAAAAATGATTGTCAATTCCGTCTTTATTACCAGCCACTATTGCTGGTTGTAATTTTTTTGTGCTTCCTGTGCTTTGGCAAAATCCAACACCACCCCGTTAATGCAGTACCGCAACCCGGTAGGTTTAGGACCGTCTTCAAACAAATGACCAAGGTGAGCCTTGCAACGGCCACACTGAACCTCGGTACGTCGCATGCCATGGCTATTGTCGGGGGTATAAATTATTGACTCTTTGCTTATGGCTTCATAAAAACTTGGCCATCCGCATCCACTTTCAAACTTGGTATCGCTTTTAAATAACGCGTTGCCACAAGCACCACAATAATAAGTGCCAACTTCTTTTGAATGTTCAAACTCACTGGTTCCGGGTCTTTCTGTACCTTTTTGCCTGGCTATCTTATATACATCAGGCGATAATATTTTCTTCCATTCCTCATCACTTACTTCAACTTTTTCGCTATTGGTTATTGAGTAATGGGGGTTATGTTTTGCATTTTCCATTTTTTGATTTATTTATCAGTTTTATATAAAAGAACTATGCCGGTTATGACTATGGTTGATTGACTCCCTACTATTAACAATTGACGCAACCAATAGGTTGGCTGCGGTTATAGCTGTATAATAATTACGGTTATTATTTGAATTTCCTACAATTAATACTAACAAGTGTTAAATGAAATCTTATTGCCAAACCCTATATTTGTTGCTCATTTAAGGTTTGTAATCAAGTATGTTTAATATAATTTTATTTGGCCCTCCCGGTAGTGGTAAAGGTACACAAAGTGAAAAGCTGATAGCGAAATACAAGTTGAAGCACCTATCGACCGGCGACTTGTTGCGCACCGAAATTGCCAGCCAAACTCCACTTGGTTTGGAGGCGAAAAATTTTATGGATAAAGGCCAGTTGGTACCCGACGAAGTGGTAATAGGAATGATTAGCACAGCCCTGGATAACAACCCACTTGCCAAGGGTTTTTTGTTTGACGGTTTTCCCCGAACAGAGGCCCAATCACGGGCACTTGACAAACTATTAAAATTAAAAAATACTGAAATAGGCATTGTGTTATCGCTACAGGTAAGCGAAGAAGAATTAGTTAAAAGATTACTTAATCGCGGTTTAACCAGCGGAAGAACGGACGATAATAACGAGGAAGTGATAAGGGCGAGGATAGTGGAATACCACAGATACACATCTGCCGTTGCCGACCACTACAAAAAATTTGAAAAAGTAATAGCCGTACCCGGTGAGGGTTCGGTAAACGAAATTTTAGAAGGCCTCACGGGCGAGATCTCCAAACGAATGAACCACTAAATTATAAGACGCTTCCAAAGGTTTTTAGACCGCTGCCCGTGTAACTGAGGTATTGTTGTATACGTTGACATTTTTATTTAAGCGACGGAAGCTATCGACCTTTTCTAAATCAAAAGGGCGGTAACCGCATCCCGTTGTGATTAACTATACAAAAGCCTTGTCATTTATAAACTTCCTGTTACGTAATACTGGTAAATTCGATTTTGCACCTAATCGAAATCCTTCTTCATTACCCTATTTTAGTATTATACACTTTGTTTTTATAGTTAGAAGTCATTGACCGATAGACTGAAATGCATTCAAACCTGCAAAATGAAATGATTATCCGTTATTTGGTACACTCAATGCTAAATAAAAAAAAAGGATAAAAAAGGCTGAATAAAATTACCAACAATCTAAAGGACGCAACGACAGATAAAAAAAGCTATAAAGCCCGGTTCCAAAATATTAGTACCAGATTGCGGATAGTCATTTAAAATGAAAAAGCTACCAGAAACACTACAGTACTCCGATGCATTGCAGCGGCGCCCCGCCCGGTTAACGCCCCGCCCGGCTAACATTAGTGTTGCAGGCAGTGGGTTGGGCAACGGCCGAATTAATAAGGCTAAAATGACCGGCAAAAAAAATAATTGGTTGAGGTTTAATTTGCCACAGGTAAGGTGTTTTGACACTGCGGCACGTACCAAATGGTTAAATATAAAACCACTAACAATTGTTAGTTTTGAAAAAACAATTGTGTAGATGGAAAAATTGGAAAATTATGTTACCGGCAAATGGATAACAGGCGATGGCGATGGGCAAATACTAACAGATGCGGTAACCGGGGGCGTTATTGCAGCCGCTACCAGCCAGGGACTCGATTTTGAAGCTATCCTTGCATTTGCACGCTTAACCGGTGGCGAAGCGCTTGGTAAAATAACGTTTCACCAACGGGGCTTAATGCTTAAAGCCCTTGCGCTTTACTTGTTGGATAAAAAAGAAAAATTTTACGAGCTAAGCTACTGCACCGGTGCTACCAGGGTAGATAGCTGGATAGATATTGAAGGGGGAATAGGCAACTTGTTTGCCAACGCATCGCTGCGCCGCAAATTTCCCAACGAAACCTTTTGCCTTGATGGCGAAAACCACAACCTAAGCAAAAACGGCACTTTTATGGGCCAACATATTCTTGTACCGAAACAAGGGGTGGCCATACACATTAATTCCTACAATTTTCCGGTATGGGGCATGCTTGAAAAAATTGCGGTAAACCTGTTGGCGGGTGTACCCGCCGTAGTAAAACCTGCTACAGTTACCAGCTTTTTAACCGAAGCGGTAGTTAAAGAAATTGATGCATCGGGTATTTTGCCCATGGGTGCATTGCAATTGATTTGTGGAAGCGCCGGAAACTTATTACAATATGTAACCTCGCAGGATGTGATCACGTTTACGGGATCGGCCGAAACCGGTTTAAAGATAAAAATGCAGCAAAAAATACAAGCCGAAAACGTGCCCTTTAACATGGAGGCCGACAGCCTTAACTGTATTGTACTTGGTAACGATGTGGAGCCCGGTATGCCCGAGTGGGGGTTGTTTTTAAAAGAAGTAAGAAAAGAAATGACTGTGAAAGCAGGCCAAAAATGCACAGCTATTCGGCGCATTTTTGTACCCGATAATAAATTGGAAGATGTACAGATTGACCTTGGTAAAATGTTATCCCAAACCATCATTGGCAACCCGCGCAACGAAAAAGTAAAAATGGGCGCCCTTGCCGCTAAAACGCAGGTGGAAGAAGTAATGCAGCAGGTAAACAAATTAATGGAAAGCAGCAGTATTGTCTATGGTAACATGAACGACTTTACCCTGGTAGATGCTGATAAAAACAAGGGTGCATTTTTATCGCCATTACTATTGTTGAATGATCGTCCGTTTAAAAACGACACGGTACATACCACCGAAGCTTTTGGACCTGTAAGCACCTTAATGCCGTACAATACCGAAAGTGATGCAATACAATTGGCAAGGCGGGGCAAGGGATCGCTGGTGTGCAGTGTGGTTACCAACAACAGCATTATTGCCCGGCAGTTTGTACTTGGTGCAGCCACTCATCATGGGCGCATACTGGTTTTAAACCGCGAGTGCGCCAAAGAGAGTACCGGCCATGGAAGCCCATTGCCTATGCTGGTGCATGGAGGACCGGGCCGGGCCGGTGGTGGGGAGGAAATGGGCGGCGTTCGCGGTGTAAAACATTATATGCAGCGGGTTGCCATTCAGGGCTCGCCAAATATGATAACAGCCATTACTAATGTTTACCAGCCGGGCGCAACGGGTAAAAACCCGGGCCAACATCCCTTTAAAAAATATTTTGAAGAACTGGATATAGGCGACCAGATAGTGACCGAAAAAAGGCTGGTAACTACCGATGATATTAATCGTTTTGCTGACCTTAGTGGCGATCATTTTTATGCCCACCTGGCCAATACCGATTTTACCGGAACCATGTTTGAGCAACAGGTAGCCCATGGGTACTTTATTATGAGCATTGCGGCGGGGTTGTTTGTTGATAGCTACGATAAAAACCCCGTACTTCTTAATTATGGTATTGATGAATTGCGTTTTACCAAACCCGTATATGCCGGAAACGAGATTTATATAAGATTTACATGCAAAGAAAAACTGGAACAGGACAAACGCATTGCCGAAAAGCCTGAAGACATAAAACGCGGCGATGAAATTGAAAAAGGTATTGTGAAATGGTATGTTGAAATACTTGACGGCGACAGCGAAATAACCGGGGTAGCCACGATTTTAACCATGATAAAAAAACAATAACAATAAAAGGGAAACATTATGCTTATTGAAATACAAGGTGGATATGTAAAAACCGAACGGGACCATAGTATTGTAACCATCGAGTTTTTTCATCCGCAAAGCAACTCACTCCCTGGTGCCATGCTTAATGCCCTGGTGCAAACCATACATGCCGAGGGGCTAAACCAGCAAACCCACGTAATAATAATTAAATCGGCAGGCGATAAGGCGTTTTGTTCGGGCGCATCGTTTAATGAGCTGGCTGCCATTACCAGCCAAAAAGATGGAGCGGCGTTTTTTACCGGTTTCAGTAATGTAATAAACGCCATGCGAAAAGTGCCAAAATTTGTAATTGTGAGGGTGCAGGGTAAATGCGTTGGAGGCGGCGTGGGCATTGCCGCAGCAGGCGATTACACTATTGCACTTGAGGGAAGTGATATAAAACTTAGCGAACTGGCTTTGGGTATAGGGCCATTTGTGGTTGGACCAGCCATTGAACGAAAAATAGGCTTATCGGCATTTAGCCAGTTAACTATTGATGCACACCTTTGGCGAAATGGCGACTGGGCCCGAAAAAAAGGACTGTTTGCCGAATTGCACCCCAATGTTGACAGTATGGACGACTCAATAACCCGGTTAAGCAATCACCTTGCAGGCAGCAATCCCGAGGCTATGGCCGAACTAAAAAAGATATTTTGGAAAGGAACGGAACATTGGGATGAGCTTTTAAAGGAGCGGGCAGCCATAAGCGGACGCCTGATTTTAAGTAAAGAAAGCAAAACATTTATTGAAAATTTTAAAGACAAGGCCTGATTTTAACCCTACTTTTTTTAAATGGCACAAAAAGACCGGTTTAATAAACGCACCTTTTACAATATTTGTAATACGTTGGCCGCGGCCGATGAAGACTTAAAAAAAATAATAGACCAATATGGTTACCCCCCTTATTGGCACCGTAAACCGTCGTTTGAAGGACTGATTCATTTTATATTGGAACAGCAGGTATCGCTTGCTTCGGCCATGGCCGCTTTGCAAAAACTTCAGCAAAAGCTTCCGCTTATTTCGCCTAAAAATATACTTGCCCTAACCGACGAAGAATTAAAGGCATGCTATTTCAGCCGCCAGAAAATAAAATATACCAGGTCGCTGGCCAATGCATTTTTAAACAAACAAATTGTGATAAGCAAACTGGCCAATGCGCCCGCCGATGAGGTTAGAATCATTTTAACAAAAGTGAACGGCATTGGTAACTGGACGGTAGATGTATTTTTAATGATGTCTCTCCACCGTTGCGACCATTTTCCGCTGGGCGACCTGGCCCTTATCAAAAGTCTTAAAATAGTAAAAAAACTACCCGACAATGCAAGCCATGGCACAATAATGCAGATAGCGGACCAATGGAGGCCATACCGCACTATAGCCACTTACCTACTTTGGCACTACTACCTTGAAAGCCGCAAAAAATAAAAACGAAGGTTGGGCCATGCAAAACAAAAAAGACAAAATAAACATTACGAATAAGTCGTGTAGGGCGTTTGGGGGAATTACTAAATTTTATTGACTATCCTTTATTTGGTATACGCAATGCTACATATAAAATCATTATAAAAAAGGCTGAATAAAATTACCAACGGCAAGAGTGCAACGGCCAATCGCCTGCAAGCCCAACGTAATTATTATGGCGGGGCGTTAGCCGGCGGGCAACGACTAATAAAAACTGCTGTAAAG